>DAOTUJ010000123.1:0-72176 GCA_034437175.1 Chloroflexaceae bacterium
CCGCCGACAGGTGCGTGTTTTGCGGCAGAAGCGCGGCCAGCAACTCCATCGTTGACCTCCTGGTAGGTGAGTACGATGGAGGCCAGTATAGCGTTGCCGGGTCATTTCACCAAAATTGGCCAAGAGCCATTTCTAAACTGTATTTTACACCCCGCATCGCCGCGTTGCGAGTCAGCGTGTTCTCGTTGACCTCGAACCAGCCCGTCGCCCAGCCGCTCGTCGCGTTGGCGTGGTTGTCATTGGTAATCGCCACACCGCTATGGTTCGCCAGCGGCGTGAACACCACGCGGTAGATGCCGGGTTCGATAAAATCAAATAAATATCGACCGCTGCTGTTGGTGGTTGCGGTACGCGGGTAGGTGTGATTGGCTGCCTGGCCACCGCTGCGGGTATCATCGCGTTCAAGCGAGACACTGACACTCTGGTGACGAGGCTCGCCACTCTCCAGGCGGCTATCGCTGTCTGTGTCGTTCCAGACGATGCCGGTTATTCGGCCAACGGCAGCTTCCTGCGTCAAGCCGAAGGAATAGCTGCGCGTATCACTGTCGCGCAGGCGGGTCAGCACTTGCCGGGCGCCGGCCGGCGGCGGGGAACCGAAGGCGATAGTTCGCGACACCGGCGAGGCATCACTATCGGTCAGCGGGTCGTTATAGCCAGTGGTATCGCTATCACCCACGTCTCGGTAGGTCATGCGATAGCCGACTGCCTGGCCGGAGCGAAATTCATCCGGCGCGATGCGCAGCGTGAACTGCGTATTCGGCGGGACGGCCATCAGGTAGACACCACTGCTATCGGTCGTGGCGCCGCCGATCATCGTGCCGTTTTCATCGAGATACTGCACGGTGATATTCGCCATCGCCGGCTCGCCGGTCTGATAGGTGCCGCTGGAGTTGGTATCGTGCCATACCCGGCCACCGACGAGGGCGAAACTGGTCAGGTATTCCACGTCCCCAAGCAAGCTGGCTTTGGAACCGGGGCGGCTCCCAGTCGGTACGTTCAGCGTCAGTGAGGATGTGGCGCCGCCGCCGCTTTCGGCAAAGGTGTACAGGCCGTTGCGCTCCATCCCGAACAGCGAGGTGATCCGCAGATCCTCGCGATAGCCCGTGTTGGCGCTGAGATTGGGCGTGATGCCCCGCAGCGCGGTCGCCAGGCCGCCCATATGGTTTTCCAGGTGGTCGCCACCGCCACCCATGTCGCGGTTGTCGTCAAAGGCTTCCGCGCTCTGGAAGGCCCAGGCACCACCACTCAGCCGGTAGCGCAACGTGTCGCCCTGCGCGATGGATGAGGTTTGCGATGGGGTGCCCTGGAAGAAGGTAATATCACCCACCATATCGCGAATGCCGAGGATCATCGAAGTCCCGTCGCGGCTGAAGGCGATGTCGGTCAGCAAGGGCATCGGGCGCGTGACGCGGTTGCTGATCTTCTCGCCGATGCCGGCGGCATTGCGCATCCAGGGGTACCAGTTCTGGCCGACGCCGTTGAAGAAGTTGCCGTCGCCCAGGTTGCGCGGCACGCCCGGCAGCGGCTGGTGCAAGGCAAGGTCGAGCCAGGTGTTGGTCGCCGGCTCATAGGCCAGCACCGAAACATCAGGCTGGTCGCCGCCGCCGTCATCACGGGTGTTGCCTTCGGCGGTGTCGGTTATCCCGACCATCACGATGGGCCGGCCGGGATGCCGCTGAAGCGCCGCCGGCGCAAATTGCAGCGCAAAGGGGATGAGATGGTCGCTGCTGGTGTACGAGCCGGCGGGAACCAGACTGAAATGGATCGGGATCGCACCGGCGGCTCCGGTCTGCAAATCCCAGGTGTCAATCCGGCGCATGCGCAGATTCACCGCGTAGAGCGTGCGCCCGTCCGGGCTGACTTCCAGGTCGCCGTAGCCCGTGCGCCCGAACCAGTAGCTCGCGCTGGAGTCGCCCTGGCCGTCGCCGTAGACATCCCCCCCGTGAATATCCAGTGGGCCGGCGCTGCCGGTCGCAAAGGTGAAGATCGAGCCGTTGCGCATCGGGAAGGCGTCATCGTTGATGATGTACTCGTAGATGGCGCCGGGGCCACCGAAGCCGAAATGCACATAGCGTTTCGTGAACGCGCCCATCAGGATACGCTCAACCCCGCTGACGCTGCCGTCGTCGTAGGCCAGGCCGTAGATCGATCCGACATCTGAGAGTTTCGCCAGCTCGGATGAGGACGACGTTCCGGCACTCAGCAGCGCCGCACGGCCCCAGTCAGGAACGACCATCGTATCGGCGTAGGTGGAGACCGCAAACTGGTCAGGAGCCGTCAGTGCGGGCACGGCACTGAAAAAGTTGCCGGTACTCGAAACGCCGGCCGCTTCCTTTGGGGAAACACGGGCCGGATTGCTCGCCGCCGCCGGGGTCAGCGCGACGAAGGAGGAAACGACCAGCGCCGACAACAGCAGCACCGGCAGCAGCCAGGAGGCAACGGACGTGATGGACAGGGATGGAGGGCGAGATCGCATGGTTGTCCTTTCGCTACGATGAAGGGCAGAACGTGAAAAAACTACAACCGTATGGGCCTTGACAGGCGTTAGGGATTAGCGTACACTGAGTTTCCAACGTTGTTAATTGACAACGTGACGACGGAAGGGCCGAAGCAATGCAACGATCACCACTGTTCAACCTGGAGACCGAGGTGATCGGGGTCGAGGAACTTGCCACGCTCGCGCAGACCAGCCGGCAGGCTGTCCTGACCTGGATCGAGCGCCGACTGCACGAACTCGGCGATAGTGACCGGCGATATTTCGCCCGCAAGGTCAACGCCGGGCGCACCGCCGGGTACATCCTGGCCCGTCGCCATCCACTGGTTGAGCAATACATTACTGGGACATCGAGATCGCGCCGGAAACAATCAACGTAGAAGCTTTCGTTACAGGAGACTACACAACGATGATGAACACCACTCATTCGCGCCGGAACCGCCTGATCGTCGCCGTGCTTATCGCTATGCTTATCGTCGCCCTGTTCGGCAGTCTGGCGCTGGCCCTGGCCGGCCCCGCGCAGCCGCAGCCGCAGCAGGCCGGGAACACCGTCTACTTGCCTGCGGTGTACTGCCCGGATTGCCCACTGGTCTTTCCGACCGCAACGCGGGTTGTGCCGACCGCCACCGCCGTCCCGACCGCAACGCCCGATCCGGGCACGGGCGAAATCTGGCAGTTCCATATGCGCATGGTCGAACTCGTCAACGAGGCCCGCGCCAATGAGCCGCTCTGCAACGGCAAACTCGCGAGCATCGACACCAACCTGATGCACGGCGCCCAGGCCTGGAGTGAGGAAATGCGCAACGGCAAAGGTATGCGCCACAGCCCTGGCGACTGGTACTACAACCACGGCTACGACGGCTATGGGGGCGGCGCGCAAGAAAACATCGGCGTCGGCTGGTTCCCCGAAGAAATGTTTGAGGGCTGGTGGAACTCGCCCGGCCACAAGAATACCATCCTGGTGGACTGCGACGGTTCGGGTTTCGTGGACGGTTGGGACTACGAAATCGGCGTCGGCTTTGCTGACGGCGGCTGGACACTGGCCATCGGCGTGCGCGATCCCGGCGCGACCGCCACACCGACCGCCACACCGACCGCCACACCGACCGCCACGCCCTAGACGCGGCGGTGCCTGCTGCCGGCCCACGCCCCGGCCCGCCGGTGCTGCTTCATCCCTCACGCAGCGCCGGCGGAGCCGGGGGGTTCCGGTAGCGAAAGGCAACGATGTCGATTGTATTGCCGCGTCGCGCATCCTCAGTCCTGCTTTCCACTATGCAGCCCGTTGCCGTTCAGTCGCGCATCGGGGTAGAGCGCCTCATCGACCAGATCCGTATTCACCAGTTCCACCATCCGCAGGCGATATGGCCACCAGGATCAGTGGTTTGATCAGTTTGCACATCACAGTAGCAAATCCTTGCGATTATCGAATGTCACTTGCCGGCGGGCACCGGCGCTGCCAGTACCTGCTGCGCGACTGCCTGCCCCACCGCATTCGCCGCAGTGATTTCCATCGGCCATTGCAACGCAGCGGCAAGCGCCGCAGTATCGGTTTCGGCAGCCGTTGCAGCAAACACATCGCGCGCCGCAGGGAACCGTGCGGTCAGGATTTCTGCGGCTGCCGCGCTCATACAACTGCGTTGCATCGGGCTATCGGCAGGTGCCGGAACAACTGGTTCCCACCCTGGCCTGGTTTTTGCCAGCCAGTCTGCCGGCCGCTCGTTCGCCTCCGGTTCGCTGCGCATTGCACACAAGGTTGCGCTGTCTGCCATAGCCACGGCCAGCCGGACATACAAACCGGCGCGCTCGGTGAAATTCAACTCGGCTCCTGCGGCCTGTTCGCCGGCCAGCACCATCCAGCGAAACGGCAGTGCCGGCGCCTGTGGGCTGTACCAGGCCAGTACTTCCGCCCGCGCCGCTTCGCTGGCCGGCAGCGCGGCCAGCAAGGCTTGTTGATCGGATATCGACACGGTAGCGCCCACATCGGTGCCCGCGATAACCTGGATGTTGTCCGCCACTCCGATCAGGGTTGGCTCTTCCGACAGGCGATCCAGCACCACGCGCGCCACACTGATCCCAAGTTGCCGGCTGGCCCGCCGGGTCGCATCATCGACTGCGACCTCCGCCAGCGCTTCGGCAGCAAAAACGCTCGCCCCTCGGCCGGCCAGTCCCCGCGATACCGGCAATACCCCGCTCGCCGCCGCCGCCAGTGCCGCATCATCGGAAATGCTCAGGCCGGCACCACGCGCCGCACGGGCTGCATGCAGGGTGTCGTTCAAAGTCAGGCTGAGGATCAGCAAACTGCGGGCTGTGTCTATTTCCGGGGCTTGCTGCTGCGTTGCCAGATAGGCATCTACCGTCAGCCAGCCTTCGAGTGGGTTGCGCCAATCGATCACCGGTCGCCCGGCCTCCGGCACGCCTGCGCCAATTGCCGGAATAGGGGATGCAGTTTCGGCAGTTGCTTTGGGTGCCGGCACATCCATGGCTGCTCGCGCTACCTCCGGCGACCGGGTATCCTGCATATCCGCCAGCAACGGCTGCACGTCCGTTACAATCCAGGCGCCCGTCCAGAACGCTTCCGGCTCCGGCGTCCGATCCGTACAGGCCATCAGCACACTCAATACCAGCAACCAGATCCGTAGCCTGCGCATCGCATCCTCCGAATTCTGTCAATGGTTCATGGGTGATGGGCTATCGGTTCGCAAGCCCATCACCTCCTCCGCACCTGCCGCGAGCATAGCACGCCGTAGCGTGTGCAAGCCGTCAGGGAGTTATAAGGTTGGCATATGGTTCGCAAATCCTTACGACAAGATGCAGCAGCGAACCGGTGTTTTCGCACGATTGTGCGTTATTTTAACTTTATTTATACTATTTTTGCCGCATTGAGCTCCTTATCAAGCCGATTCACAACAATTTCGGCTGGTTCGAATGTACGAAATTGTCGCACATTCGAACCAGCCGAAACTCCGAGAACAACTGGCCAGATCAGCTGCACCCTGCTATACTAGCTGCAACATTGCTATTCGCCTGGCGCTCCAATGCGCCTATCAACCACCGGAAGCAATCGCTGTCATGGCTGCCACGGAAATGTTGCTCACGCTGCCCGCCGATGAGACTCTGGTTGCCCAGATCGAACACCGCCTCGCCGTCAACGCTGAAGTTGTGCGCTGGTCTCCGCAAGACCCGCGCCCGGAAACGATTAACCTGATCGTTGCCGTGGCCGGCCTGGCCACCAGTGCGACCGGCGCTTTCGAAGATTTGCTTGCCATCAAGCAGTTGCTCAGCGAACAGCAGCTATCTGAACGGGCTCAAATCACTGCATCTTCCGGCGAACAACGCAGTTTCGCCAGTCTCGATGAGCCTTTTCTTAAACAATTGCTCAGGATTGCCTGACCAGCCCGAGCGCCTGCAGATGTCGCATAATCAATTGTGCATTTGCCTCCGCGCTGTTCTGCACCGTATCGAGCACAATCTCCGGGTTCTCCGGCGCTTCATACGGGTCGTCGAGTCCGGTAAACCCCTTGATCTCGCCGCGCCGTGCTTTGGCATACATGCCCTTCGCGTCACGTGTTTCGCAAACCGCCAGTGGCGTATCGACGAACACTTCGATGAAGTTTTCGCCAACCATGTTCCGTACGTCGTTGCGTGTCGCCCGGTATGGGCTGACGGCCGCACAGATTGCGATTCCGCCGTGCCGCACGATCTCGCTCGCCACAAAGCCGATCCGCCGGACGTTGGTGTCGCGATCCTCTTTGCTAAAGCCGAGCCCCTTCGAAAGATGCGTACGCACCACGTCGCCGTCCAGCATCGTTGCCTGACGCCCCCGTTCGAGCAGCAAGGTCGCCAGAATCTCGGCCGTCGTCGATTTGCCGGCGCCGCTGAGCCCGGTAAACCAGATGCAGGCGCCCTGCATGTGGCCCGGTGGGTAGCTTTGCTGCAAAATTTGCGCGACCTCCGGGCGGGTAAACCAGCCCGGCAACGCTTTGCCCACATTCAGGTATTGCTCGCGCACCTGCGTCCCCGAAATCGCGGCCGTGCGCGTACCCTCACCGATCCGCGAGACTTCTTCATAGCGATCTTCATCCGGC
The DNA here is from genome assembly GCA_034437175.1 of Chloroflexaceae bacterium. Taxonomy (GTDB): domain Bacteria; phylum Chloroflexota; class Chloroflexia; order Chloroflexales; family Chloroflexaceae; genus DAOTUJ01. The sequence goes on from DAOTUJ010000123.1 coordinate 6,580, forward strand.
AGATACACCAGCATCTGGAAGGGCAACATTTGCACGCCGATCTCGGCCTCGTGACGCGCCACCAGTTCCTGGGCATCATACGGCCCGTAAAACGGCCGGCCCTGCGAGTCATTGCCCGGCCCGGCATGGTCGCGCCCGACAATGAAATGGGTCGCGCCGTAGTTGCGCCGAATGATCGCATGCCAGAGCGCCTCGCGTGGCCCGGCCATGCGCATCGCCAGCGGCAGCAACGAGAGCAATACCCGATCCGGCTCATAATAGGTTTCCGTCAGCGCTTTGTAACTGCGCACTCGGGTAAAATGATCAACATCGCCCGGCCTGGTCATGCCCACCACCGGGTGCAGCAACAGCACCGCGTCGACATCGTAACTGGCCCGTTTCGTCAACTCTTCGTGTACCCGGTGCATCGGGTTGCGTGTCTGGAAGGCGACAACATTATGCCGCCCGCTCTTCGCCAGTTGCCGGCGCGCCTCTGCCGGGCTACGCCGCAGCTCGCGAAAATCATAGCGCCGCGGCAACTGCAGCACCCGAAGCGGCCCGGCAATATAGTACTTGCCCCAACGGTACATCTCAGCCACCAGCGGATGCCGGACGTCCTGCGTGCCATACACCTGCTGTGCCTCTGTTGCCAGGTTCCATGCATAGATCTCACTGATGGTCATCACCGCCAGTAGATCATTCTGCGGGCTACGCAGTGCCACCTCGGCATCGAGTGCAATCGGCGCGTCATCGGCCACCGGCAAAGTAATCGGGATCGGAAACAGCCTGCCGTCAGCCAGTCGCATCTCCTGCAAAACCCGCTCGTAATCCGCCCGGCCCATAAACTGGCGCAGCGGCGAAAACCCACCACTCGCCAGCAACTCCAGGTCGCACAGCGCCCGCGCCGAAATCTGGATCGCCGGCAGCCGCCCGGCATACGCCACGAGTTCTTCGCGTTCTTCCTCCGCCACCAGCAAATCCACCAGCGCACCACCATACGGCGCAATCAAGTTATCTGTCTCAGCCATCTTTGCTCCATCCTACAATTCCATAACCTACCGGATTGTTTATACCATAACTCTGGAAAGATCAGTGCTCGCGCGGCATGATGCCTCCGCTCTTCACTTGCAGCACAAACAATCGCCGGCTGCGTAAGCCATCAAGCCTCCTTACATTTCTCTTACTTCCACCTTGTTTTGCTCTTACACCCCAACCGTACTCTATCAATAAGCAAAACGCTCTGATTGCAGAAACGAAAGGAAATCTTGAAATGACTGTGGACCAGCAGACGACGGTTAACGCCATCGATGCCCGGCAATTGTATGAAAAGTTATTGAGTGATACTCCTATTTTCATTCTGGATGTTCGCAATGAGCAAGACTTCGAACGCTGGCATGTTGAAGGCCGCGCCAACGTCGCGACGCTGAACCTGCCCTACTACGACTTTCTCGAAGACGAAGCGGGTAGCATCGCTCGCGTCTCACGCGACCGCGAAGTCCTGGTGATTTGTGCCAAAGAGGGTTCCTCGCAGTACGTCGCCGAATTGCTCGCCGAAAACGGCATTGCGGCCAGTTATCTCAGCAACGGCATCGCTAGCTGGGGCAACTACTACGATGTACGCGACATCGCGAACAATGAGCACGGCCGCATCGTGCAGATCGCCCGACCGGCCCGCGGCGACCTGAGCTTTGCCATCATCAGCGCAGGCGAAGCCATCCTGATCGATCCGCTGCGCAACACGGCTTTCTACCGCGACCTGATCGCACAGGCCGGCGCCCGGCTCACCGGCATCTTCGAGACCCACGTCCACGCCGATCATATCAGTGGCGGTCCGGCCCTGGCCCGCGAAACCGGCGCCGATTACTATGTGCATCCCTACGATGCCATCCATCCTATCGATATGCTGCCGGCCCGCATGGATTACCTGCCGCTCGGCGACGGCCAGCGCTTCACCATCGGCAAGCTCGAAATGCGCGTGATCTGGTATCCCGGTCACACCCTCGGCCAGGTCAATTTCCTGCTCCGCGAGCCCACCGGCAAGCGCTACCTGTTCAGCGGTGACGGCATCTTCCTGCGCTCCTTTGGCCGGCCCGACCTCGGCGGCAAGGGCGAAACCTGGACGCCGGTGCTCTACGAGAGCATGTACGAGCGCCTGCCGCAGCACATCGACGACGAAACGATGATCCTGCCGGCCCACTTTAGCGGCCTGAACGAAGATACGGGCAACGGCATCTTTGCCGCCAGCTACGGCGAAGTGCGCGAGCGCAACGAGCTCATCCAGCCGCGCACGCCTGAAGACTTCTACGAATTCGTCATCAACCACCTGCCGGTCTTTCCGCAGGAATACATCGAAATCAAGCGCGTCAACATCGGCCTCTCCAACCCGACCGAAGAGCAGGCCCAGGAACTCGAACTCGGCAAAAACATCTGCGCCCTGAGTGGCTAATCACTTGCTCTGTAGCGAAGTTGCCGCGCTCAGAACAACCATATTCATGTGCTTGTGCGGCGAAGCCGCACAAGCACATGAAAAAGCAAGTCCCTTCTGCGCTGCCACAGGCGAAAAAGCCGGTTGCAGCTAGGCAACACTAATTAATCTGACATTCTCAAGGAGAAAATACCATGACCATCAATTTCGATCAGACGCTGGATGTAAAAGGTGCCAAGTGCCCGATGCCGCTGGTCAAGAGCCGCAAAGCCGTCAGCAACATCGAAGTCGGCCAGGTGCTCAAAGTTGTCGCCACCGACCGCGGTTCGGTCGCCGATTTCCAGGGCTGGGCCAGGACTGCGAAGAACGTCGAGCTCGTTGAGCAGGAAACTGCACAAGAAGACGGCCAGGATCTCTATGTGCATTACCTGCGCCGCACTGCCTGATCAAGCGTTCGAGCGTTCAAGCGAAATTGACCGAGACGCTCAATCAATCCACCGGGTTTCGATGCCGGCGGATGTAGCCTGCCGGTATCGAAACCTGAAAAGAACCCTGTTCAGCCGAATTCTGAAAAACAAGGAAACAAAATAATGACTGTAACCGCTCTCGAAAAAGAAACTATTGGTACCCAGGAACTGCTGGATCGCATTGCGAGCCTCGAGGCCCGTATCAACGAACTGGAGCGCGCGCCGGCCCAGGACATCGAAGACCGCCTGGCCATGGTTGTCTTTTCTGGCGACCTCGACAAAGCCATCGCGGCCCTGATCATCGCTACCGGCGCCGCCTCGATGGGCATGGAAGTTTCGATGTTCTATACGTTCTGGGGTTTGAACGTCGTCAAGAAGGGCAAAACCTTCGAGCAGAAGAACCTGCTGGAGAAAGGCTTCACCGCCATGTTGCCGGGCGGCACCAGCCAGATGGGGCTCTCGCAGATGAACTTCTTCGGCGCCGGTGCCCAGATCATCCGCAAGCTGATGAAAGACCACGAGGTCAGTTCGGTCGAGGAACTCTTCGAGATGGCCCGCGAACTCGATGTGCGCATGGTCGTCTGCGACATGTCGCGCGAACTGCTCGGCGTCCGCGACGAAGAACTGGTTGCCGGCCTGGACATGGGCGGTGTCGCGACCTTCCTGGCCGATGCATCGCGCGCCAAAGCAACGTTGTTTATCTAGGGGGCTGACCAGGCGCAAACGAAGGATTGCGCGCGGTCTGACCTGACCGGTGGGCGCACGCGCGATCACCGTATACCTAGGGGCGCAGCGGGGGCTGGGAGCCCGGAGCGTCGATCGGCGCTCCGGATCCCAGCCCCTGCTGCGCCCTTACTCGTCTCAGTCAGCTCCGCTCTCGCCTGCCGCCCGTCGCCCCCAGGATCGCGGCAGCCATGCTCCCGCCCGCGCCCTACTCCAGTGTCGGCCGATCGCGCCGCAGTGCCGCCATCCCCGCCGATGCCTCCGCGCCGCTTATCGCCATTGCGATGCCCTGGCCCACGGCGGCGGCAAAGGGCATGCCGTGGCCGCAGAAACCGCCCGCAAACCAGACTTGCGGCAGCTCCGGTAGTCGATCAACAATCGGCAAATAATCCGGCGTGAAAGCCATGCTGCCGGCCCAACGTTGCATCACCGTCAAATCGGGCATCTGCGGAAACAGTCGTGGCAAAATGCCCTCGATACCTGCCTGAACCTGCGAACTGCCCCGCAAATCGCGCACGCCGACATCGCGCTCCGGCGCCAGCGCCCGGCACCCGCCAATCACAATCGTGCCGTCCGGACGCTGCTGCCAGTACTCACCCGTCGGGGTCAGGCTCGCTCCCATGCCGCTGCTGAAGATGGGATCGACCGGGTCATAGGCCAGCGCCTGGCTGCGTACCAGCTTGATCGGTGCCGCGAATTCCGTCAGCAGATCCGCCGACCAGGCATTCAGGGCCAGTACGGCCTGCCCCGCCCGCAACTCGCCCTGGTTCGTCTCCAAACATACTCCGGCACCATCACCGCGCACGGCGCGCAGATCCGCCCGGCAAAATCGCCCGCCATGCCGCAGCATCGCTGCTGCCAGCCCGGCCACCAGCCGCCCCGAATGTACCGTCGCTCCCAATCGGTTGTAGCGCCCCCCCACCACATCTCGACTCAGCGGCGTCTTGATGCCGGCCTGTACCGCCTCCCGATCCAACAACTCGACCGGAAAGCCGTCGGCTTGCAAGGCGGTCACTGCCCGTTGCTGGCGCTCCATTGCCGCCTGGCTCAGCACCAGGCTCAGGTGACCGCATTCCTGCACCTGGCACTCGATCGCCTCTTCCACGATCAATTGCACCATCAGCCGCAGGCCATCAACTGAGAACTGCCAGATATCCCGCGCCGCGACCTGGCCCTGGGCCGCGATCAACTCGGTATAGCCCTCGGCGCTGCCACTAATGATCATGCCGCCATTGCGCCCGCTCGCGCCCGCCCCCGGCCCTTCCCGGTCAATCAGCACCGGGCGCCAACCCGCCCGCGCCAAGCAGAGCGCCGTCGCACAGCCTACCACCCCGGCACCGACGACCGCCACCTCGGTCGTCTCCGGTAAATCGCTGTTTGCCAATGGCTCCGGAATGGAACTTGTCTGCCAGTAAGAAGCTGTATCTGTGTTCATAAGCGCGAATATAGCACGACTGTAGCCGCTCTGCAACTTTGCCATCTCTGCGACAGAATGTGGTAATATACATTTTATATCTATAATTCCACCCTGAAATTATGTTTCCTGCTCATAGCCGGCGCGCACCTACCTGCGCGTTTGTCGAGAGGTATGCTATGCCGACTACCTACACCGCCGCCCGCCTGTACACCGGCCTCCAGGAAGACATCATCGCCGACGGAGCCGTGACGATCGACGGCGAGCAGATCAGCTATGCCGGACCCGCCGACGCAGCACCGGCCGCTACCGACCACGTCGACCTCGGCGATCATACGCTGATGCCCGGTTTGATCGATATGCATGTGCATCTGACCTTCTCGGCAAGCAACACGGTGCTCGATGATTATATGAACGACAGCGGCGAGATCCTGGTCGCTCGCGGCGTCGAGGCCGCCCGTCGCCTGTTACAGGCCGGCGTCACCACCGCCCGCGAATGTGGCGGGCGCAATGAGCATGTCTTCGCCCTGCGTGAGGCTTCCCGCCGCCGCATCATTCCGGCGCCGCGCATTATTGCCGCCGGCGCATCCATCACTTGCACCGGCGGCCATTGCTGGTTCTTCGGCCTCGAAGCCGATAGCGAAGCCGATGTGCGCCGCGCTGTCCGCCGACAGGTCAAGGCCGGTGCCGATTACATCAAGGTTATGGCTACCGGCGGCGGCCTTACACCGCGCACCAACACCGCTGAAGCGCAGTATACCCTGGCGCAGATGCAGGCGCTGGTCGAGGAAGCTACCCGCATGGGCGGCCTGGCGGTTGCCGCCCACTGCCACGGCACTCCCGGCATCCGCAACGCCGCCCGAGCCGGTGTCACTACTATCGAACACTGTTCCTTCATCGTGCCCGGCGATATTATCTATGATGCTGAAGTGGCTGCGCTGGTGCGTGATGCCGGCTGCTACGTCTGCCCGACAATCGGCATCGGCCATCGCGCTTTTCTGGCGGCTTCGCCCGAAGAACAGGCACAGCATCCTTTCTTTCGCCTGCTGCCCAGCCGCTACGAAAGTCTGCGCCAACTCAAAGCGCTCGGCATACCCTTCATTTCCGGTAGCGATGCCGGTGTAAATCGCACGGCATTTGAAGACTTCGTCTTCAATGTGACTCTGCTGGTCGATAAAGTCGGCTTTACTGCGCACGAGGCCATCGCTACCGCCACCACGCACGCTGCTGCCGTACTGCGCCGGCCCGACCTCGGCGACCTCGCCGCCGGCAAGGCTGCCGATATGATCGCCGTCCGTGGCAATCCGCTCGAAGATGTACACGCGCTCTGGGACGTAGCCTGTGTCGTTGCCCGCGGCACACGCTACCGGTGAGGCAATAATGCCAATCGCTATGATTGTCCACGGTGGAGCCTGGGAAATTCCCGATGATCAGGTTGAAGCCCATATCGTCGGTTGCCGCGACGCCCTGGCCGCCGGCTGGCAGTTGCTCGCTGCCGGAGCTTCGGCACTTGATGCATGCGAGGCCGCCGTTCGCGTCATGGAAGATGACCCGATCTTCGATGCCGGCACCGGCTCGGTGCTGACCAGCAACGGCGAAGTCGAACTCGACGCGGCCATAATGGATGGCCGCAGTCTGGCCTATGGTGCCGTTGCCGGCCTCAAACATATTCGCAACCCGATTTCGCTCGCCCGCCGGGTGCTCGCCGGCCCGGCCACGATGCTCGCCGGCCCCGCCGCCGAAGCATTTGCCCGCGACCAGGATATTGCCTTCTGTCGCAATCAGGAATTGATCGTCGAACGCGAACACCGGCTTTGGCAACAATGGCTCGCCGGCCGGCCCGTGCCCGCCCACGGCCACGATACCGTCGGCGCGATTGCCCTCGATGCCGCCGGTACGCTGATTGCCGCCAATTCCACCGGTGGCACGCCCTTCAAGCTGCCCGGCCGCATCGGCGATACTCCGCTGATTGGCTGCGGTCTCTACGCCGATGTTCTCGCCGGTGCCTGCGTCAGCACCGGCAAGGGCGAAGCCATCACGCGCACAGCCCTCGCCCGCCGCAGCGTCGAGTATCTCGAACGCGGTCTGCCACCGCAACTCGCTGCCGGTACCGCCATCAAATATATGGCTCGTCGCGTGCCCGGCGGCTTCGGCGGCTGCATCATCCTCAACCCGGCCGGCCAGGTCGGCCTCGCCTGGAGCACCAGCCGCATGGCCTATGCCTACCGCGACGCCGCAGGCCACGAACGCTGGGGCGTCTAAAAAGCGTTGGAGCGTTCAAGCGGCAAAACGCTCCAACGCTCCAACGCTCACCCGCCCGGTAGGGCCGGAACCTGATTCTCGCTCACGATCGGCAATGTGAACGAAAATACACTGCCCCGCCCGAGATCGCTCTCAACCCAGATCTGCCCGCCGTGCAACTTGACCAGCGCCTGGGTGATGCTCAGGCCCAACCCGGTGCCGCCAATTCGCCGGGTATTCGTGTTGTCGACCCGGTAGAAGCGTTCCCAGATCCGTTGCTGATCCTCCGGCGCAATGCCCAGCCCCTGGTCACGGACGCTGATCAGCAGCCAGTTGCCCGATGGATGCTGCTCCGGTAAGCGAGACGCCCGGCGCCGCAACGCAGCACGCCCCGCCTGCGGTGCCGCTTTCACAATCGCCAGTTCGATTTCGCCGCCGTCCGGGCTGTATTTGATGGCATTCGTCAACAGATTAAACAGTATCTGCCGGACTTTGTCCCGGTCGGCATACACCAGCGGCAGCGGTTCGTCAATACGGATCAGTAGCCGGTGCCGCTTTTCGTCCAGCGCGGCATTCAACTGGTTTGTCAGCTCAGTCACCACATGGCGCAGTTTCACTGCCCAGCGATTGAGCTTCACCCGGCCGGCATCCAATCGCGAAATATCCAGCATATCTTCCACCAGTTGCGACAGGTGCCCGGCTTGCTTGTAGACGATGTCGATGAACTGACGCTGTTCGGCACGTGGAAACTCCCGCGCCAGCAGCAATTCGGTATAGCCCAGGATCGAAGTCAGCGGCGTGCGCAACTCATGCGAGACAATCGACACGAATTCGTCCTTCAGGCGCTCCACTTCGCGCTCGCGCGTCACATCACTGACCGCCCAGAGTCGCCCGGTGATCCGGCCCAGGCTGTCGAGCGTCGGCACTGAGCGCAGTTGCAACTCAACCATCGGATTATTCAGCCGCAGCATCACCGTCTGCACGGCATCAGGATTGTTCTGATCGCGGCTGCAAAACTCGGTCAGCTTGAGCGGTTCGGCCATACGCGGCAACAATTCTTCGATCAGGTCGAGCGGCACATGAAAGAGCTTGCGCATGTGCTGCTCCGACAACCCCCAGACGCTCGTCCAGGCCGGGTTGGCCCGCAGCACCCGCCCGTGCTCATCAAGCAACGCCAGCCCGATAGGCAAACTTCCGAAGACCTGGCCGAGCTGCGTATTGGTTTCTATCGTTTCCTGGTAGCGCAACGCCCGCCGCAGCGCACTGGACGCTCGCTCGCAGAGCATATTTACAAACGCCAGTTCGCTCTCGCTAAACGCCGCCGAGCGCGGGCTATCCAGCACCAGCACCGCCAGCACCCGGCCGTCGGCACTGATGGGCACCGCCAGTTCCGAGCGCACATATTCCGTCGGCATACGCAAATCGGGCTCCTGGCTCACGTCGCGCAGGAGCAAGGCCCGCCCGCTGCGGGCACTACGCCCGACCAGGCCGGTATCCCAGCTCCAGCGCAGGCGCGGATTGCCCTGCGTATCGTGCTCCGGCGGGTCGGGCTGAAACCCGCTGTAGGCCTGCAAGATCAACTCGCCGCGCTGATGATCGACCATGCAAGCGGCCCCGGCCTCGGCGCCGGTACACTCCAGTGCCCAGCGCAGCAGCAGGTTCAGCAGCGGATGCAACATCAGCGGTTCTTCCAGTTCCTGGCTAAACGAAGCCAGCAACTGTTCGCGCCGCAGCCGGCTCTCGGGCAATGCCAGCAACTGCCGGCTCGGTTCGCTGGCCAGGTATTGCCGTTCGCCCTCGCCGGCAATCGCCGCCGCAAACAGCGGCAACAGCGCCCTGATCAACTCCTGGTCGGCTTCACCCAGATCCGTTTCGTGATCGGCCCGCAGTTCCAGCACCCCCCAGAGCCGGCTCCCCCAGAAAATCGGTGCGCCCAGGTAGGCTCCCGCCGGCGCCGGCACCCGGTGATCGCCGGTGATCGCCGCCAGCGGCGGCAGCCGGTAGCGCACCATGCGCCCCTCCAGCGCAATCTGCCGGGTTCGGCCTTCGTCCCAGAGCCGCGCCCAGGCATCCGGCGAATAGAATTGCTGGCGCAGCGTGCCCGGCTGCGCCGATTGCAGCCAGCAGGTTAGCCGCGCATCCCGGTAGTGCAACTCCGTATGCAACAGCGTAAAGGTATCGTGCAAGCGCAACGCCAGCGAGCGCTCGCTCTGCAATACCTGTGCAATCGTGGCCAGTAGTACAAGCGATCTACTGGATGGCGGGAGTGGTGGCGGTGTCATAATGAAAAATATTGTACCCCATCTCGGCAAAAAGATGTGATGCTGCACCATTGCTGCAACATCACATCTTCGTTCTGGCGCATCATTTGATCGCGTGAGTATAATAAAGCGAAAGCTTTTTATTCAACAAGAGGAGGCGCTGATGTTCACGCAGGTCGACCACCTGGGAATGGCCGTTCACGATATCGATGCCAGTATCGAGTTCTATCGCAATGCCTTCGGAATGACTGAGTGGGAACGGATCGAGATGCCCGAACGCCATATGGCCGTCGCCGTTGCCCGCATTGGCGATACGCTCATCGAGCTGATCGCGCCGACGTCGGAAGAGGCCAGCTTTGCCAAATATCTGCGCGACAAAGGCCCCGGCATCCACCATATCGCCTACCGCGTCGACGATATCGCTGCCTCACTCGAAGCACTGCGCAGCCGCGGTGTCCAGCTTATCGATCAGGCAGCCCGTCCCGGCATCCACAACACGCTGGTCGCCTTCGTTCACCCCAGGAACGGCAACCAGGGCGTCCTCGTCGAACTCGTTCAGCACCAGGGCCACTAGGAAGCATTGGAGCGTTAAAGCGTTCGGACGCTCCAACGCTCAGAGATAGTTTTGCCCGCTCAGCCGGCGCAGCATATTGCGGGTGTTCCAGCGTAGCAGGCGCGAGATTTGCGCCGCAACGAAGAGCATGGTTTGCTGCACGGGGCCGAAGCGCGGTTGCACCATTGCGCGCAACTGCGCTTCGTCTTTCAACGGCAAGGGCGAATGCTCGGCCATTTCCAGCGCAATTCGGCCATGCCACTCATGTTCAACCCAGAACAGGTCGGGCATGCTGCGCTGGAAGAAATAATAGGCCGGGTTGTACTCGTAAAGGTAATCGAACAACTCACCGAAAGGCTCCGCCGGCTCCTTCGGGTGCAACACCAGCGTGTCGTCAATCAGGTTGACATACCAGCGGTGAAACGACCAGTGGAACATGCGCTCGGCAATCTCGCTGGGCGAGCCGATATAGCCGGCCTGGCCAATCCGTTGCAATTCACGCGCAAACTGTGGCGGATCATCCATATGCTCGAGAATATGCGAGCTTATGATATAAGCGAAAGCCCCGTCGCGAAAAGGCAACTGGTGTGCATCGGCCACCACCAGCGGCCGGTCGATCACCAGGTTGCCGCCACGCTCCGTATTGTCGCCAATAAAACGATCCACCAGCACATTTGAACGCGGGTGCGGATTATCGCCACTGCCAATCTCCAGCACCAGACCCTCCGCCGGCGGAGTAAAATTTTGCTTCATAGAGCAATCCTGTTTAAGTCGTCAAGTCCACCCGGTTCTGCAATGCAGCATTCCCTGGTTCTTCGATCCTCTGGTTCCCATAAGATTGCTATTTGAGTGAAAGGTGATGGATCATAAGGTATCGGTGACGGTCACCCATTACCCATCACCTAATTGATGGTATCGCCGCTCAAGCTATCCTTCAAGATATCCAGGTTTTCCAGTGCCAGCCCGGTGCCGATGGCCACACAACTGGCCGGCTGATCGGCAACATAACAGGGCACACCGGTGACTTCGGTGAGCAACTCGTTGATCCGGCGCAACATCGATCCGCCACCGGTCATCACCATGCCCTTGTCGATAATGTCCGACGAGAGTTCCGGCGGCGTCTCCACCAGCACTGCCCGCACCGCATTGATAATCGCCTCCAGCGGCTCTTGCAGCGCTTCGGTAATCTCGTTCGAGTCGACCTCGATGATCCGCGGCAGGCCGGCCACCTGGTCGCGCCCGCGCACCTGCATCGTCAGCGGGCGATCCAGCGGCAGCGCCGAGCCGATTTCGATCTTGATGCTTTCAGCCGTTCGTTCGCCGACCACCATATTGTATTTGCGCTTGATATAAGCCGCAATCGCCTCATCGAATTTGTTGCCGCCCACCCGCACCGAAGTACTGACGACAATATCGTTCAGCGAGATCACCGCCACTTCCGTCGTCCCACCGCCGATGTCGACAATCAGGTTGCCGGAGGGCTGCGCCACCGGAATATTCGCCCCGATTGCCGCCGCCAGCGGTTCACGGATGAGCCAGGCGTGCCGCGAACCCGCCGCCAATGCCGCATCACGTACCGCACGCATCTCCACGCTGGTCACTCCGGCCGGAATACAGATCATCACCTCGGGCTTGCTCAAGCGGATGCGCCCGCTGGCCCGCCCGATGAAATATTTCAGCATCGCCTCAGTGACCACATAATCGGCGATCACGCCGTTGCGCATGGGCCGTACCACCTCGATGCTCTCGGGTTCGCGTCCCAGCATTGCCAGCGCTTCGGCCCCCACTGCTTTGACCCGGCTGTCACGCGTTGACAGCGCTACCACCGAAGGCTCCGAAACCACTATCCCGCGCCCTTTGACATACACCAGCACATTTGCCGTGCCGAGGTCAATCCCGATCTTACGTACCATGCCTTTATGCCTTTTATCGCTCGCGGCTCATTACCCGCACAGAAGTATGCTTGAGGCGATTATCGTAGATCGGAACCGGCAAATCGTCAATTTGACGTTACAAAATAGTATTTTTCTGAAAACGACAAAGTGCATAATGGTGGTTGCCGCCGGCAACCGCCATTATGCACCTTATCTTTAAACGGTGACGAAGACTGACTACTTGCCGCGCAGCCGGCGCAGATGGGCCACCTTGATCCGCACCATCGCCCGCCGCAACTCGGCCTCGGCTTGCGCCATATCGATGTCGCTCTGATACTGGCGCAACTGCTCTTCAGCGCGGTGCCGGGCGGACTCAGCCCGCGTCTCGTCGATCTCGTCGGCCCGTTCGACCGTATCGGCCAGGATCGTCACCCGGTCGGGCATCACTTCCATAAAGCCGCCGATCAGTGCATAGAGCGTACGCTCCTTGCCCTTGATTACATCCATCTCGCCACTACCCAGCACCGTCAGCAGCGGCTCGTGGCGCGCCAGCACCCCGATCCGCCCATCACGCGTCGGCACATTGATCTGGTCGACTTCTTCGGAGAGCACCTGGCGCTCGGCAGTTACGATTTCAAGCTGAAAAGGCATCGTCCTGCTCCTACTTCTGCTGTGAAGCCTCGTAATCGCTGATCACATCGTCGAGGCTGCCCTTCAACAGGAAGAACTGCTCGGGAATATGATCAACATCGCCGGCCAGCACCCGTGCGAAGCTCTTCACCGTATCGCCGATCTGCACATACTTGCCCGGCAAACCGGTAAACTGCTGCGCTACCGTAAAAGGCTGGCTGAAGAAACGCTCGATCTTACGCGCTCGCTGCACCGTCAGCTTATCGTCATCACCCAGTTCTTCCATACCCAGAATCGCAATAATGTCCTGCAAGTCTTTGTAGCGCTGCAACACCCGCTTGACCTCGGAGGCCACCTGATAATGTTCCTCGCCCACCACATTTGGGTCAAGGATACGGCTGGTCGAGTTTAGCGGGTCGACAGCCGGGTAGATGCCCTTATCGGCAATGGAGCGTTCCAGCGTAATCGTCGCATCGAGGTGCGCAAACACCGTGGCCGGCGCCGGGTCGGTGTAGTCGTCGGCGGGCACATACACCGCCTGCATCGAGGTAATCGAGCCCTTGCGCGTCGAGGTGATCCGCTCCTGCAACTCGCCCATCTCGGTACCCAGCGTCGGCTGATAGCCTACCTGCGAAGGCATGCGCCCGAGCAGCGAAGAGACCTCCGAGCCGGCCTGCACAAAGCGGAAAATATTGTCGACGAAGAGCAACACATCGCGACCCTCGTCACGGAAAAATTCCGCCATCGTCAGCGCCGAGAGGGCCACCCGCAACCGTGCGCCCGGCGGCTCATTCATCTGACCGAACACCATCACCGTCTTGTCGAATACCGTGGTATGTTCGTCGATCTGCGATTCCTGCATTTCCGCAATCAGATCGTTGCCCTCGCGCGAGCGCTCACCGACCCCGGCGAACACCGAATAACCTGACTGCTCTTTCGCAATATTTGCAATCAATTCCTGGATAACCACCGTTTTGCCGACCCCGGCGCCGCCAAAAATCGCTGTTTTGCCACCGCGGGTAAACGGTGCAATCAGGTCGATCACCTTGATACCGGTCTCGAAGATCTGAGCCTGGGTACTCTGATCCTCGAATGACGGTGGCTGGCGGTGGATCGGCTCATACGTATCGCTCGCGACTTCACCCAGGCCATCGATGGGATCACCCAGGACATTGAAGACCCGCCCCAGCGTGCCGGGGCCGGTCGGCACAGAAATCGCCTTGCCGGTATCGATCACCTGCATCCCGCGGCGCAGGCCGTCGGTCGTGCTCATAGCCACCGCCCGCACGCGTCCACCGCCAAGTTGCTGCTGTACCTCGCAGACCAGGCGCTTACCCTCGCCCAGCGGCACCTCAATCGCATTATAAATATCCGGCACCTGATCTTGAGGAAAAGCCGCCGTCACGACCACCCCGATCACTTCGGCAATCTCGCCGGTTGCTCCAGTCGCTTCAGCCATAGTGTAGATCCTTCCTAAAATATGTCGGTTCACCCGAGTCGGATCGCAGCCGGCCTCGATGCTGAACGATCCCGACCGGTACGCGGCGCGCCACCGCCGGCACATCCGCTGACGTCGACCCATGCGCACTGCCGCCAGGTCGGAAACCGGCATAGCTAGCCGTTAAGCGCGGCGGCACCCGAGGCAATCTCACTCACTTCATTGGTAATATTGGTCTGACGCGCCTTATTGAAACTGAGCGTCAGATCGCGCTGCAAATCCTTGGCGCTCTTGGTTGCATTGCGCATCGCCACCATGCGCGCACTATGCTCACTGGCGATACTCTCCAGCAGTGTCTGATAGATCACAACCTCGGCATAGCGCGGCAGCAGACCTTCCAGCACCTCTTCGGCACTCGGCTCATAGGTGAACTCGGTATTAAACTGTTGCTGCTCAGCAATCGCCGGATCGATTGGCAGCAAGCGTCGCACGGTAGCGCGCTGCACCAGGGTATTGACGAACTCGCTATACACCACATACAACTCATCGATCTGGCCGGCTTTGAACGCCGAGATACCCTGGGTCGCCACACCCAGCACATCTTCCAGCGCCGGCGAGTCGCCAAGTTTCGTCACCTCGGCCACCAGGTGCTGGCCGGTGCGCACCATAAAATCGCGCCCCTTCTTGCCGATCGCCAGCACATCAACCTCGTGCCCGGCCTGCCGCTGATCCAGGACAAAACGCCCCGCCCGTCGCAAGACGTTCGAGACCAGGCTACCGCAGAGCCCGCGATCCGGGGTGATAATCAACAAACCTACTCGCGAGACCGTTTCACGCGATTCAAGCATCGTACCGCGGCGGGCCGGCTCTTTCAAGCTCTTGATCAGATCGCCCATCACTTCCAGCAAGCGTTCGGCATAGGGCCGTGTTGCCAGCACATTGCGCTGCGCCCGGCGCATCTTCGATGCCGACACCATCTCCATGGCTTTCGTGATCTGGGCAACGTTTTTTACCGAACGAATGCGTCGTTTGATTTCGCGCGTATTCGCCATCGTTCACTCCTCATCTTCACGACGTACACCGCCGGCCTTGCTGCCGGCCACACCCGGCACATGCCGGCCTGCAACAGCGTGGACGATGGCGTCTTTGTGTGCGTGTGCGCGGCAATACCGGGCAGTTTCTCCAACCCGACGGCGTAACTCGGATTTGTTTGCGTTCTTCCGGATCGCAGCAGGTCAATTCAAAAAGGAGTGTGGCCGTTGCTGCGGCACATCCGATCCTGGCCTCTGCCTTGCAGGGCAAAACGCCGGTTCGGCAGCCTGTCTCCTGCCGGCCGGCGTTTCGCGGCCAATTCGTTCCTCAACCACCGCTGATACCACAGCCACCGCCCAATCTCCGGCGGGCCACACTACTCGCTGTAATCGCTGGTCTGCGCAAAGGTCTTGCAGGCATTATCCATCGCATCTTTCACTGCCGGCGGCGGGAACTTGCGGTCGCGCTTATTTTCGTCGATCATTCTCAGCACGTCGGCCTGCGCAGTGCGCATAAACTCCAGAAAATCATCGCGCCACTGGCGCACCTTCGATACCGGCACATTCTCGATATAACCGTTATTCGCCGCATAGAGTGCGATCACCTGCTCCTCGACCGGCAGCGGGTTATACTGCTGCTGCTTCAGTATCTCCTGCATGCGCTGGCCGCGGTCGATCTGAGCCCTGGTCGTCGGATCGAGATCGCTGGCGAACTGGGCAAACGCCGCCAGATCACGAAACTGCGACAACTCCAGCTTGAGTCGCCCGGCCACCGAGCGCATCGCCCGCGTCTGCGCACTACTGCCGACGCGACTCACACTCACGCCGACGTTCAGCGCCGGGCGCTGGCCGGCGTTAAACAGATCCGCCTCCAGATAAATCTGGCCGTCGGTAATCGAAATAACATTCGTCGGCACATACGCCGAAACATCGTTCGCCTGGGTCTCAATGATCGGCAGCGCCGTCAGCGAACCGCCGCCATAATCCTCGTTCAGGCGCGCCGCACGTTCAAGCAGACGCGAGTGCAGATAAAATACATCACCGGGGTACGCTTCGCGACCGGGTGGGCGCCGCAGCAACAGCGACACCTGGCGATAAGCGACCGCGTGCTTCGAGAGATCATCATAAATAATCAGCGCATCCTTGACCGTCTCGCCGCCGATGGCCACACCATTTTCCATAATCTCTTCGCCGATAGTGCAGCCGGCGTAGGGCGCAATATACTGCAAGGCCGCCGACTCGGAAGCCGTCGCCGCCACTACAATCGTATACTCCATTGCGCCATACTTTTCGAGCGTACCGACGACCTGGGACACCTGCGCCCGCCGCTGGCCAATCGCGACATAGATGCAGACTATGCCCTGGCCCTTCTGATTGAGAATAGTATCGATCGCCAGCGCCGTCTTGCCGGTCTGCCGGTCGCCGATGATCAACTCCCGCTGGCCGCGCCCGATGGGAATCAGCGCATCAATCGCGATAATTCCGGTTTGCACCGGTGTATCGACCGACTTGCGCGTAATCACACCCGGCGCGATGCGGTCGATCTCTCGCAGCTTGCCGGTCGAAATCGGCCCTTTGCCGTCAATCGGCTGGCCCAGTGCATTGACGACCCGGCCCAGCAATTCCTGACCGACCGGCACCGAGATCACGCGCCCGGTGGACTGCACCTGGTCGCCTTCCTCAATGCTCTCGGGATCGCCCATCACAATGGCGGCGACACCGGTTTCTTCCAGGTTCAGCGCAATCGCAAACAGCGGCTCACTGCGGCCGGCCTTCGGCGGCAATTCGAGCAACTCCGAGGCCATCGCCTGATCGAGCCCCTTGATCCGCACCACCCCGTCACCGACGGCACTGACCGTACCGACGTTGACCTGGCGCGGGCCAATATCAACGCCCTCGCTAATGCTGGCTTTCAAACGCGAGAGCAATTCATCTGCCAGGATCGTCATGCTTACCTCCCGTGGATAACAATAAAAAAACAGCCAGCCGCCGGCGACGCAGCATACACGTCATCCCGAGGAGGCTGGCCATCACAATTCCTTCGTCTTGCCCTCAACTCAACTGCATACTGCGCTGCACACCATTCAGCCGTGTGCGCAGGCTATTGTCGATTACCTGATCGCCGACCCGAATAATCAGGCCCCCGATCAAGGTCTCATCAACCATAAAAGCAATCTCCAGATCCTCACCGTGGTGACTGCGCAAATCGTTGCCGATCCGATCGCGTTGCGCCTGGCTCAACTCAATTGCACTGATCACGTCGGCATTCAGCGCACGGCCGGCGGGATGGCTATAGCTATCAAACGCCTCAATGATCGCAGCGAGTTGTTCCAGCACACCTTCACGCGCCAGCACGAGCAGAAAATTGCGCACTTCCGGCAGAGATTTGGCCGGCAGTGCCGCGTCGATCTTCTTCTGCACCTCGGCGTCACCGCTGCTGACGCTTTTCAGCTTCGGTGCCGCAGCCTGCAACTGTTCCAGCGCCGTGCCGACCAGCGTCTCATGCAAAGCCCGGGCAAAGGTACGGTAGTCGTTTTTTGTCGACATATGCTTTCGTAGCCCGGCTCCCGGCAGCCTGGGAGCCACCGGGAGCCGTGGGATCCTCATTAATTCTGGCGGCTCAATACAGCAAGCGACTCATCGATCAGCTTCTCGTGCTTTTTCGCCGAAACCTCAGCCTGCAACACCTTGCCGGCCGTCAGCGCAACCAGATCGGCCACCTGCGCCTTGACATCGCGCATCATTTGATCGCGTTCGATGCGCGCTTGCTCCCGCCCTTCATTGCGAAGCCGTTCGGCCTCCTGGCAAGCCTGCGCAAGGATTTCGACCTCCTGAGCCCTGGCGCGTTCCTGAGCCTGGGCCAGGATCTGGGCCGCTTCCCGGCGCGCACGCGCCAGTTCCTGTTCATAATCCGCCTGGGCCGACTGCGTCTGCTCACGCATACGGTCAGCCTCCTGCAAACTCTCCTCGATCCGCTTGCGGCGCTCGCTCAACATATCAAGAACCGGCTTGTAGAGCAGCACATACAGAATGCCTGCCATCACCGCAAAGTTGATGATCTGGTAAATCAGCTTCGGAAGGTTGACCCCTAGCTCTTCCATAAATCGTTCCCTCCTGAAAACTGGCCACTTTTTACTGAATAACGCCGAAACCAATCAGGAAGGAAATGACCAGACCAAAAATCGCAAGCGCCTCAGTAAAGGCAATACCGATAAACATATTGGTCACGATCGGCGTTTGCGCTTCGGGATTGCGGCCGATGGCCTGCAGTGCGCCCGATACGATGATCCCGATCCCAATTCCAGGGCCAATTGCGGCCAGACCAATCGCGAGCGCCGTTGCCAGAAGCCGTGCTGCCTCAGCATCCATGAGTTTGTGTACCTCCAGAATGTTACTTACTCAACGCACATGTATACGTCTATACGCCTATCGAGAAGCCCGCTACTAATGATGATCATCGGCGTGATGCGGCGTCACCTCAAGATTAAGGAATGCCATCGTCAGCACCGCAAACACAAATGCTTGAATAAAGCCGACAAACACCTCAAACAGGTAAATCGGCACCGGCAACACCAGCGGCAACAGGAAGATCATCACGATGATCAGCACCTCGCCCGCGAAGATGTTACCAAAGAGACGAAACATAAAGGCCGGAATACGTACAAATACCGAGATAAGCTCAAAGATGCCGACAATGACGGCGACCGGCCCATCTCGGACGGGGAAAAACTTCGTAAAATAATCGCGACCCAGCGACGTGATGGCCATATACTGAATATAGAACCAGGCAACCAGTGCCAGCGCCAGGGTGAAATTGAGATCCGTACTCGGTGCGCGCCAGATCGGAATAATGCTTTCACCCGGCTCGCAGCCGGCATAGGTCGAGCCACCGCCCTCGCTCTCGGCAAACAGCGGCATCGCATACCAGGGCTGGCTTATGTCTATCGCGATCTGCGCCGATTCCTGGACATCTTCCTTCGCGTGACAAAAGCCAATCGACTCAGAACCGGGCAGGAGACCGGCCCAGTTCGAGAAAATCACCAGCAAAAAAATGGTTCCCGTGATCGGAAACGCCCGTGCCGCCCAGTCACTGTTAATGCCCCGGAACAGGTTGTACAGTGCCTCAATGATCGTTTCAACGATGTTTTGCAAGCCACCGGGGATGAGTTGCATGTTGCGGGTTGACAACAAGGCGATCAAAATCAAAAAAACGTCTACCACCAGCATCACAAACATCGCATTGGTGAAGCTGATCGCCGGAATCAGATCTTCAGCCCGCACGCTGACTGAGATTGAATCCATGGGGAAAACCATGCGGGCGATAATGCCGAGCAATACACCGCTGAAGACGATCGAGATCATTAATCCTCTCGACACAATTCAACCTCCCTGGGTGGCGCACCCACATCGATCACGGATGCCAGGTGTAGTTCGTTAAGTCTTTCACAAATGGCACAGGTAGTATACTCGGAAAGACATAGAAATTCAACCTTTCAACGATTGCAAGGCTGAACCCGATTTGTATTACAACTGACATTTGGCAAACTGCTGCGGAGTATAGCATAGCTATGGCTTCGATGCAAATCAACTTAATGCATCACGCAGCTCGCGCACGGCACGTTTGGCATTCACCCACACTGCGCCAATCTTGGAACTGGCAACTTTTTTATTGAATACCAGCACCAGCAAAAAGCGCTGCGAAACATCGAAGCCGTACAGGTCGTAATTCACCCCGTCGTGAATATAGACCGAGGTGGAATCTTCCGAGTCGCGCATCTGGCGGGCGATTTCGCCGGCGGAAGAAAAACTGGTCGAGAGGAGCGGCAACACGATAATCATGGGCAAGCCATCGTTGCTACCGACTTCCACGAGCACCATGCCGGCCCGGTCGGTCAGCAGAATATTTTGCGCGCCCAGATCCTGCATGAGGCTGCTCATAATTTTGCGGATGGGGTTCAGATTCTCAGCCGTGACCACCAGTGTACCCTGGCGTCGCCACGTTCCGGCATCGGTCGGCTTCTCAGCCGGCTTCGCCGGTTTCTCCTCAGCCTTCGCCGCCGGCCTGGGTGCCGATTTCGCCGCCGGTTTCAGCGCCGAGCGCGCAGCCTGATTGCGCTCGGCGGTTGAAGGCAATACCACCCGCGCCGGCGTAATCGGTTTCTCGCTGCGGCTGGACGGCTCGTCCGTTGCCGGCTCATCGCGAGCCGGCAGCACAACGCGGGCCGGCTTGATTTCCTCGCGCGCCCGTGGCGCCGGCGCGGGCTCCGGTTCTGGTTCCGGTTCCGGTTCCGGCAGTGTGCTGACGGCCTCGCGGATCGTTGCAGTAACCGCATCGGCAGCGACATCACCGCTAAAAAAGTGATACACCCCCAACTCACCGGCCTGCCGGCGCATGTCGACATTGTCGTTGCGGCTCCAGAGCAGCAGGCGCGTCGGCAATTCAAAGTTGGGCATAATCTCGGCCAGATCCATGCCACTCATGCCCGGCAGATCGAGATCGGCAATCAGAGCCTCGGGCGGATCGTCGCGAATGTCCCACAGTGCCTCGTCGGCACTCTCAAAATGCGTTACCTGAAAATCATCGCCAAGCTGGCCGACAATCGCACGCAAGGCTTCGTTCTCACCAGCTACTACCATAAGTCGATAGGCCATGGCCAGTTCTCACTTTTCACTGATATGAGGCTATCTGCTCTCAGGTTTTTCGCGGCTCCCCGCGAATACCGATGTGTCTACGCCGTTCAGGGGCTGCGTAGCGGGAACGCAAACGCAAAGGTACTGCCCATTCCTTCCGTGCTGTTGAGCCAGAGCACCCCACCCTGAACCTCGACCAGATCACGTACCAGCGACAAACCCAACCCGGTACCGCCATGTTCGCGGGTCAGGGACTCGGCAATCTGGTAAAACCGCTCAAAAATGCGCGTCTGTTCGCGCAGCGGTATGCCGATCCCGCTATCGCAGACCTGCACCACCACCATGTGCGCCACCGCTGCCGGCACATCGGCGAGCGGGCTGCTACCAGCCGTGGCCAGCGCCGACTGTACTTCAGCGACCGGCCAGATCCCGGCCTTGACGCACACCCTGCCGCCCGGCCGGGTAAACTTGACGGCATTCGAGATCAGGTTGCTGAGCACAATCAGCAGTTTGTCGCGATCTGCCAGCAAGGGAACCTCCGGATCACTGATTTCCGCCAGCAGTTCCTGATCACGCTGCCGGGCGAGGGTCGTCATCCGTTCAATTGCCGGCTCAATCAACGCTTGAAGCAGGCAAGGTTCAGGCACCGGCCTGACATTATGCAATTCAAGGTGGCGCAGGCTCACCATACCGTCGACCAGATCTTTGATATGGCGGGCGCTATCGAGCACTCGCTCGGCATACTGCCGGCATACGCCATCGTTATCATCGCGCAGCATCATCGTATAGCCGAGCACAATCGCGAGCGGCGAGCGCAATTCATGCGAGGCAATCGCAATAAACTCGCTCTTGAGCCGATCAAGCTCCTGGAGTTGCTGATAGGCATCCTGAAGCTTGCCGTAATGATAGGCATTGCGCAATGCCGTGCCGGCCTGGTTCGCCAGCAAGCCGATCATTTCGCGCACGCCGGACTGGCGGCAGCGATCCTGGGTATCGCAGAGCAGCAGCACACCGGCGATCTGGCCCTGCGCCTGCAAAGCGACGGCCAGGCCGTAACCGGCAATAGCTTCGGCTTTGCGACAGAGTTCAACACCGCCCTGGAGTGCCCGAGGCTGGCCATTCTGATACACCTCGCAGGCTGCCTGGTAGCCCGGTTCGCTAATCTGCCAGGTCTCATCGGACGCCAGAATCTCGTTCAGGCGGCCCTGATCATCGCCAATCAGCAAAAAGCCAACCGGGCAATCCACACTCTGCATTGCCGTATGCAAAATCGTCCGGCCGAGTTGCCAGCGGTCGAGCGTAGCATTGATCGCATTGCTGCCATAGAGCAAATGCTCGAGTGCCTGGAGCCGCAGGCTGGTACGCAACTGGTTGCGTTTATGGAGTGCCTGGCCGACCGCCTGTTGCAAATCATCGAGTTCAAAGGGCTTTTTGAGGAAATCGGCAATATCGCTGCGGGCGGCCTGGTGCAAATGCTCATTCGAGGCATCGCCCGTCATCAGGATCACGGCAATCGCCGGGTCGGCGGAGTGGGCATACTGGGCCAGTTCGAGGCCACTAATTTCGGGCATCAAAATATCGGCCAGCAGCAAATCGAAAGGCTTCCCGCTGTGCAGCGCCCTCATCGCCTCATTTGCATCGCCGGTCGCCACGACATCATAGCCGGTAGCGCGCAATTTCCGCGAACAGAGATTACAGATCGTCAAGTCATCATCGACAACGAGAATGCGCTCCACAGTCTGCGATACTGCGCCGGCATTTGTTTCAGGATCGATATCCTCAATCATATTGCCATTCAGGGGAAGTGATTGGTTTCGGCTCAAGCAACAACTTCAACCGCCGATTGCGGCAACCAGAAAGGCGCCCCTTCATCGAGTTGCACTTCAACCGCGACGCTGCGCACACCGGACGGCAAGCGGCGCGGCTGATGCGACACGCCGCGCACACGGGCAACCCCACCCAGATGCCGGTCATCGAGCAGCCGTACCAGCGCGCCGGCCCGCAGGCGGGCGGGCTCGATTTCTTCCGGGGCGGCGCCCCCCCGCGAGAGCGGCACGATAATTCTGGGCCGACGGCGCGGCCGGCGCAGGCGAGTGACACCGGAAATCAGCGCCTCAGAGCGATCCAGATTGCTCAACATTTCAAACAGCGCCGCCGCCATCGGGCGCGTCCCGAAGCCCTCCGTCACCACCAGCGTCAAACCCGGATCGCCCGATTGCGATGCCAACGGTAATTGCCAACCGCCATTGCCGGTACGCCAGCATTCGGCATTCCTGACGCCCAGAAATGTCCGCAATTCCCGTTCTTCGATGCCACCGACAATAATGCCGCGTACCTGTTCTTGCACCGCCCGGCGCAACGCCGCCGCCGTAATGCTGCCGCCGCAGATCAGGATCGCGTAGGCACTGCGCGGATCGATCTGTTCCGGCTGAACCACCTCGGCCGGGTCGATGACCATCAGGCGCAGCACACCGCTGCGTTCCTGGCCGATACCAAAAGCGCCATAAGCTTCGGCTGCCTGGGTTTCGATGATCACCCCCTCATTGGACTGGACTTCCATGACCACACCCCGTATCGCGGCCGTCAGTTCATACTGGGCCGGATCGGGCGCCAGCGTCACATAACCGGTTTCGCTATCAACCGCGGTGATCAGGCCATTGACCGGTGCCTGGCAGCCGCGCCCACCGAAGCGACTGGCCCGCGCCAGCACTTCACCTTTCGTGACGCGATTATTCGGCTCACGCCGCATTGCCTGAGGTACCTGGCCGGGCGAAATACCCAGCGCCCGGGCGACATTGATAATCTGGGGAGCAGACGGCACATAAGCGCGGGCGATAACATCTTCGGGCTCAACCCGGCCGCCAACCCGCACCAGGATCTCACCGGGATGCGGCAAGCGCCGTTCGATGCGAACCATCGCCTGCGGAACCAGCGACATTGTGCCTTCAGGAATGTAGAGCGACAAAGTCTTTCTCCATCTGCGAGATATATCCTAGCCAATTATAGCATATCCGTATAACCTTATAGCTACGATGGCGAGTCGTTGCTTGCCGCAAATAGCGCAGTAGCTGGTATAATCTGGCCTATGCAAGCGATTCGTACCGGCTACCAGATCTGGCGATGCATCATGCTCATGACGGTGTTCCTGTTGATACCGGCCTGTAGTGTGCAGCCGGCAACCGAGCGCCGGACACTCGAATGGCAACGAATGGTCGACCTGGCTCACGTAATCACCGAAGACATGCCCCAGCCCGCGCAAAACCAGCCGGTGCGCTTTGCCTATGACCCGAACGATCATTCGGTACGCGCTTTGCAAATCGATGTGCGCACGGGCACCAGCCTGACGCTGCTGGAGCCGATCCGCCAACCGGCAACGGTCGATCAGCTTTCGCCGCGTGAACAACTGGCGCCGGCGGTTGTGATCGATGTTCGCGCCCAGGCCTGGAACGATCCGACCTTCCGGCTTGACCGGGCGGCGCTTCTCGATTGGGAAGCGCAACACGGCCCGATCCCGTCCGACAGCATGGTGCTGCTGGCGACAGGTTGGGATCTGCACTGGGGTGACAGCGCAGCCTATCTCAACCGCAGTGCCGATGGGCATCTCCAGGTACCCGGCTTCAGCCCGGAAGTCCTGCGACTCCTGGCGAACGACCGGGCGATCCGTGGGATCGGGGTCGACACGCCGAGCGCCCTGCTCAACACACCCGACCTGGTGCTGGCGAGCGACATCGGCCCGTGGTGGTTGCTCGAAAACCTGACCCGGCTGGAACAGCTTCCACCTACCGGCAGCCACCTGGTGATTGGTAGTTTGCGCATCCAGGCCAGCCGGAGCAGCCCGGCCAGTGTGCTGGCCTTTGTACCGTAACGGCGCGTATCGGATATCGCGGCAATGCCCCATTCGCGATACCTGCCTGGGAAAATAGATGATTTCCTACCGCATCAAACAATTCCTCCAGGCCATCTGGGGGCGGGTGACCCCGGCGGAGTTGGAACTGGTGCAGCGCACCCTGCCGCCGGCGGAGTTGCGACTATTTCAGGCCATGCCACGCTATGATCAGCGGCATTGCCTGGATGTGTACTGGACACTGTGGCATGCCGGGCAGCGTGCACCGCTGCTGCTACGGGCGGCACTGGTGCATGATTGCGGCAAAATCGATGACCAGGGGCGCCCGATGCACCTGGCCTGGTACATGCTGGTGACACTGCTGCGGATGGTACCGCCGCTCTACGCGGCCGCTGCGGCCAGTGGGCGCGGCTCGCTCCTGCGAGTCCGGATCTATGCCGAGCATGCCTGGCGCGGCTCGCGCATGCTGGCTGCCGCCGATGCACCGCCGGAAATTATCGCCATAGTGCGCCATTATCACGATCTGACGCCACAGGGCGACGCGGCTATATTGCAATGGGCCGACAATCAGAACTGAGCCGAATTGAAACGCTGCCCGAGCTGGTGCATCAGATCGGAGGGTAGAGTGATAGCACAATGACGAGATTCATCAATGAGCAGCACGACAATCGCGTCTACACGGTGTCGCTGCCGGTCTTTGAGGGACCGCTCGATTTGCTGTTGCAACTGATCGAACGCGCCGAACTCGATATTGCCACCGTGGCGCTGGCGCAAGTCGCCGACCAGTACCTGGCGCATGTGCGGTCGATGGCAGCACCCGATCCGCGAGCGCTGGCCGATTTTGTCGCGATGGCGGCACGCCTGCTGTTGATCAAGTCGCGGGCACTGCTGCCGCACCCGGCTGCCGCCGATCCGGGGACCGGCGCGGATGCGGAAAGCGACGGCGAATCCCTGGCGCGCCAGTTGCGTGAGTATCAGCGCTTTCGCCAGGCGGCCCAACTGCTGCGCGCATGGCAGGACAGTGGGCGGTGCAGCTTTCTGCGCCTTGCGCCTGCCGACGCGCTGCCAACCCCGCCGCCGACGCGCCTCGACCATGGCATCGCCGATCTGATCCGGGCGCTGGAGCGACGCATGCAACTCCAGTTGCCGCTGGAAGAAAGCGCACCCCTGGCCCTGCAACCACGCCTCACCGTTGCCGATGTGTCGCAGCAGATTGTTGATCGGCTGGCCCGCCAGCGCTGGTTCAGCTTCGAAGATCTGCTGGCCGCCGCCGGGAGCCGGCAAGAACTGGTAGTGACGCTCTGGGCCGTGCTGGAGTTGCTGAAACGGCGGGTGATCATTGTCGATCAGCCGGCATTATTCGGACCGATTGGAATTGGCAGACCATAGATCATGACGATAAATACTTCACCGGATCAGTTACGCAGCCCGACAAACTCGGACGAGCTCCATCGCAGTATGCCGCTGGGTGATTTGCTGGCACTGGGCACGCATATTCAGGCCGGCATCAAGCCCGAGGTGTTGCTCCAGGAAGTTGCCGAAACCTTTCACCGGGTCATGCGCAGCCCGCAAGTGTATGTGCGGGTGCGTCACGGCGACACTGATCACTTCGAGGCCATGGCCTTTGCCGGGCTTCCCCTGGCGCAACAGGCTGCCTTGCAGAAGCAGACCGTGCCGCCGGGCTTTTATCAGAGGCTGCTGAAACCCGAGTTTGCAGTAAGCGACTCATTTCTCATTCCGGCCGGGCTGTCAATTGAACCCGGCGTGGCCACTGCGGCCCACGACACGCTGCTGCTGTTGTTGCGCGGGCGCAACGAGCGAATCATGGGCGTGATTGCGCTGGCGTTGCCCGAGGCGCGCCAGAACTTTCTGCCCAACATTCCGATCCTGGAAGCGATTGCACGCCAGGCTGCGCTGGCGCTTTCCAATGCCCGGTTGGCCGAACGTAGCGCCCGCCTGCTGGCCAAAGAACAATTGCTGGCCGAACTCGGGCGCGATGTCAGTGCCACCCTGGATCTGCCGACAATTCTGGCGCGTACGGTCGAGCGGCTGCTGGCGGCATTTCAGGCCGGCTCGATCATTCTGGTCGATGCGGCAGGCAATATTGAGCTACTGGCGCCGGATGCGCTGCCGCACGATCCGGCAGCCGCCGGCCGACCCGTCCGCCAGGCCGAAGCCATGATCGACCGGGTTGCTCAGCAAGGTCTGGCTTTTTTCTCGAATGACCTGGCTGTAGAACCTGAACGCCTGCCGCCAGACTGGGAAGCCGACAAACTGGCCTGCCTGTTCAACATGGCAACGCCGCTGCGCGCCTGCATCGCGGTACCGCTCTGGAGCGGCGGTCGTGTGATCGGAACGATCAATGTCGGCAGCGATCAGCCCGGTGCTTTTTCCTACGACGACGTCGATCTGCTCGAAGCCATCGCCGCCCAGGTCGGCGGGCCAATCACCAGCGCCCGGCTCTACGACGAGGCCCAGCGCCTGGCGGCCCAGGTGCAGCACCGCGCCGACCAACTGACGATCCTCAACAGCCTGGCCCGCACGGCCAATGCCAGCCTGGATCTGCGCGAGTCGCTGGCTGCCGCAACTCGCCAGATCCAGGCCGGCTTCGGCTACAGCCACGTCGAGTTGTTTCTGGTTGATGATGAAACCAACGAAGTGGTACTGAACGCAGTGGCCGGGCGCGATGAGCCGCACCTGGCTGGCTACCGCCAGCATATCGCTATCGGCCTGATCGGGCGCACTGTGCGCACCGGCCAGACCCAGCAGGTCGACGATGTGGCCCAGGACAGCGATTATTATGTGCGCAATGAGCGTGTCGAGACCCGCTCGGAACTCTGTGTGCCGATTGTGGTCAGTGGTCGAGTGCTGGGCCTGCTGAACCTGGAGTCGCAGGATGTGGCTGCTTTTACGCAGGATGATGTGGCGGTGTTGGAGACCGCAGCGGATGTACTGGCCGGTGCCATCGAGAATGCCCGCTTGTACCACCGGGCGCAGGCTGCAGCGGTACTGGAAGAACGCAACCGGCTGGCCCGCGAATTGCATGACAGTGTCACCCAGCAACTGTTCAGCATGACGCTGACGGCGCAGGCGGCACGGGCGCATATAGCAAAGAACCCGGAGCGCGCCCTGCTGCAACTGGAGCGGCTACAGGAAACTGCTACGGCGGCGCTGGCCGAGATGCGGGCGCTGATCTTCCAGTTGCGCCCGCCGGCCCTGCGCGACAAAGGCCTGCTGGCGGCCTTCCAGCAGCACATTGCTGCGCTGAGCCGGCGCGAGGGACTGCGTATCGAATTGAATGTCACCGGCGACGAGCGCCATGCGCAGGGCCTCGAACAGCAATTATTTCGCATCGGGCAAGAAGCACTGAATAATGTCATCAAGCATGCCTGCGCCAACCGGGTGCAACTCTTGCTCGAATTTGCCGCCGACCAGGTACGTATGCGCATTA
This sequence comes from Chloroflexaceae bacterium, assembly GCA_034437175.1. Classification (GTDB taxonomy): domain Bacteria; phylum Chloroflexota; class Chloroflexia; order Chloroflexales; family Chloroflexaceae; genus DAOTUJ01. The sequence goes on from DAOTUJ010000123.1 coordinate 34,542, forward strand.
TCGATAACGGCATCGGCTTTGATGTGACAGCGGAAACCATACAGGAAGGCGAGAGCAACCAGCACAGTCGGCATCTCGGCCTGATCAGCATGCGCGAACGGGCAATTGAAATCGGCGGTACAATGGATCTGCGTTCGGTTATCGGTGGCGGCACCGAAATCAGGGTAACGGTACGACGCAATGCCTAGCATCGTGTGGCATCATGCACAGCCGGCGTTGCTGATGGCTGCCGCCGATCTGCTTTGCCTGCGGCAGCCGGGAAGTTGCCGTTTGTTTCGTGCGTGATTGGCTGCAAGCAGTCAATCACCAGCGAAAGCTCTGTTCCCGCCGGGACGGACAGGAGAAGATGCATGGAAATGATCAGTGTTTTGCTTATTGATGATCACCGGGTGGTGCGGCAGGGGTTGCGCGATTTTCTGGAATTGCAAGATGATATCGAAGTTGTCGGCGAGGCGGGCAGCGGCGAAGAGGGCGTGGAGGTGGCGCGCGACCTGTTGCCGGACGTGGTGCTGATGGATCTGGTCATGACCGGGATCGACGGCGTCGAGGCAACCCGGCAACTCAAAGCCGTCAGCCCGACCAGCCAGGTGATTGTGCTGACCAGTTTTACCGACGACGACAAAGTCTTCCCGGCCATCAAAGCCGGCGCGATTTCCTACCTGTTGAAGGATGTTTCGCCCGAAGATCTGGCGCATGCCATTCGCGCGGCCCGGCGCAACGAAGCCGTCTTGCACCCGGAAGTGGCCTCCAAGCTGATGCAGGAATTCAGCACGCCCCGCGCCGCCGAGGCACCCGTCGAGCAACTCACCGAGCGCGAGATGGACGTACTGCGTCTGATCGCACGCGGCATGTCGAACAAAGAAATTGCCGACATACTAATTATTTCGGAGAAAACCACTAAAACCCACGTCAGCAATATTCTTTCGAAGCTCCACCTGGCGGATCGCACCCAGGTGGCGATCTATGCGCTACGCAAGCGCCTGGTTCCGATGGAATAATTGACTTGCGCAGTCGGCGGATTTGCTCAAGCCGCAATGGCTTTTTTGGGCGGCGGCAGCATGGAAGGGCCGATCTTTTTCGTTTGATTTTGCGGCGAAGCCGCAAAATCAAACGAATTGAAACGTTTCCTGACGGACTGCACCGGGCTGTTTTGCCTGCGGCAGCAACGCGAAACGTGATTGTTTCGCCTGCCGCAGGCGGAAAAAAGGAAGTTTTATGAATTCGTCGCACGCCGGGATGACGGCGACGCAACCAGTGCGAACGACGACACGTCGGCGGAACTGGCCGGCGGTGCTGCTGGCGCTGCTGGCGCTGGCGCTGATCGGAATTGCGCTCTGGCAACTGATCGTGCCGGGGCTGCCGTTGCGCTTCGAGGAACGCCGATTGGGCAGTACGCCGGTGACAATTATTCAGCCGCGCATCCTGGTCACCAGAACGCCGGCTGTCGTGATTGCGCACGGGTTTGCCGCATCCCAGCAAATGATGTTGCCCTATGCCGTGACGCTGGCGCGCGCCGGTTATACCGTGCTGATCTTCGACCTGCCGGGGCATGGGCGCAACTCGGAACCATTGCGCGCCGACATCGCCGACCGCGAGGGGCGTTATCGCCAGTTGCACGCCACGCTCACGGATGTTGTCGCGCTGGCTCATGAGCGTGGCAATGGCGACGTCGGGCTGCTCGGCCATTCACTCGGCAGCGAACTGGTGACGCGCTACGCGATGGAACAGGAAGACATCGCCGCCGTCGTCGGTGTCTCACTGGTCTATGAAGGCACGACAGCGACCAGCCCGGCCAATCTGCTGGTGTTGACCGGCGGCTTCGAGGCCGCGCTGCGCCCGATTGCCCAGGCCATCGCCGATGAGTCGGCCGACGGCAACGGCGAAAGCGGGGTGATCTACGGCGATTTCGCGGCAGGCACGGCGCGCCGGGTAGTATTTGTGCCGAACGTCGAGCATATCGGCGTGCTGTTCAGCCCGGTGGCACTGGCAGCGGCGCTCGAATGGCTTCAGCAAGCCATGCCGTTGCCGGACGGCGGCAGCGGAGAAATCTATATCGATGATCGCATTCTCTGGCTGGCGCTGCTGTACGGCGGCTCGATCCTGCTGTTCTGGCCGCTCAGCGGCATCGTTGATCGGGTGCATACGCCGGTTGCACCGGAGCGCCGGCGAGCGGGCCGAACCTGGTGGTGGGTGAGCATCCTGCTACCGATTGCCGTCACGCCGGTGGCGCTGCGGCTGCTGCCGCTGGAAGGGCTGCTGCCGATTCTGGTGGGCGGGCCTCTGGCGGCATTTTTCGCGATCTACGGCCTGGCCAGCCTGTTGGGTTTGCTGATCTACCGCTGGCGTGGGCCGGCTGTGCAGTGGCCGCAGCGTGCCGGTGTGAAGCTGCCGATCATGCTGGCGGGCGCCTTGCTGATGGTGGGCTATGTGCTGTTGAGCAACGGTCTGCCGGCCCAGTTTTTCGTGCTGAACTATTTTCCGCCGCCGCTGCGCCTGCCGATCTTCGGCCTGGTCTGGCTGGCGATGCTGCCGTATTTCCTGGCCGATGAATGGCTGACGCGTGCGCCGGGTGCACCGCGCGGCGGCTACGTGATCAGCAAGATCGCGATGCTGACGGCGCTGGCGCTGGCAATCGCTCTGAACCTGAACCAGCTTTTCTTCTTGATTTTGATTGCGCCGCTGCTCCTGGGCTATTTCATCGTCTACGGCATGTACAGCGGCTGGATGTATCGGCGGAGCGGGTTAACGCTGATTGGCGCGCTGGCGAACAGCGTCATCTTCGCCTGGATTATCGCCGTCACCTTCCCGCTCGTCGCCTGAGGCAGCCATGTCGACGGAAAGAGGAATGATGACTGAAACAATGATTTTTCCGAAGCTCGAAGCGCGCAACCTGGAGTCGCGACGTTTCATGCTGCCGGACGATTTTGCAGGAACCTACAATGTTGCCATCGTCGCCTTTCGGCGCTGGCATCAGGCGCTGGTCGACAGCTGGAGTGCGCCGCTGCGCCGGCTGCGCGCAGCCTACCCTGACCTGCGCGCCTATGAACTGCCGATGCTCAGTTCGCCCTATGCGTTTGCTCGCTTCTTTATCGATGGCGGCATGGCAGCGGCGATTCCCGACCGCGAGGTGCGCGCCGCAACATTGACGGTCTACACCGATGTGCAGCAGGTCGCCCGCGCATTGCAAATCCCGGCCACCGACACGATCCATCTGTTCCTGGTCGACCGGGCCGGCCAGATATCCTGGCGCGGCCGGGGTGAATACGACGAATGGCAATATAACGACCTTGAGCAAACCGTGAGCAAGCAGACATCGGCATCGCCATGAGCAACGGCACAGTATTGATCATCGACGACGAGGCCAGCATCCGTGATGTCGCTCGTGCCTATCTTGAACATGAGGGCTTTGAAGTTGCCATCAGCGCCGACGGGCAGAGCGGGCTGGAACTGGCCCGCAAAATTCAGCCTGACCTGGTGATCCTCGATTTGATGCTGCCGGGAATGGACGGCATGGAAGTGGCGGCCCGGCTGCGCCAGGCCTCGGATGTTTACATTCTGATGTTGACCGCTCGCAGCGAAGAGGCCGACCGGGTCGCCGGTTTGCGCATCGGCGCCGACGATTACCTGACCAAGCCCTTCAGCCCACGCGAACTGACAGCGCGGGTGCAGGCGATTCTGCGGCGACGGCGCGGCAATGCACCAGGCGAGAGTGGCCTGCGCTTTGCCCACGTCGAGATCGACACCGAGCGCCGCGAAGTACGCGCCGGCGACCAGTCGATTGAACTGACGACGACTGAGTTCGATCTGTTGCTGGCGCTGGCGCGCCACGCCGGCAAAGTGCTGAGCCGCGACCAGTTGATCGACATGGTCTGGGGTGCTGATTTCTACGGTACCGACCGGGTGGTCGACGTATACACCGGCCAGGTACGTCGCAAACTGGAAGCCGGCACCGGCGAGATGCTGATCCGCACTGTACGCGGCATCGGCTACAAATTCGTCGACGAGCCGATCGCGTAGGGCGGCTGCCCTATAACCCGCTTGTCAATGACAGGAGTTACGCGGTCGCGTGGTTGCTCGCGCCGCAACGGGCGTGTTTCGCCTGCGGCAGCAAGGAAGAAGACTGCTTTTTCGTTTGATGTTGCGGCGAAGCCGCAACATCAAACAAATGGAAACGGTTTTTCCGCCCTGCCGGAGGCGAATCCGGCCCATTCGCGGTGGCGACCGCGTAAGTCGTGGAAATACGCGCTGCGCGGTTGCCACCGCGCCGGGCACCGGACTCGCGCCGGGTAAGGGCCGGGAATTCCGGCCCTTACCCGGCTCTTACATTGTCCTTGTCCGGATCTTACTCGTGCGCCGTATAACAGATTCAAGATAAGGTCTGAAAAGAAATAAGGATAGGTATAATGATTGAATTTCAAATTGCGCCGAATGTACTGCTGGCCGGCCAGCCTGAGCCGGAGGATTGGGAGGCCTTGCGCCAACGTGGGTACCGCCTGATCGTCAATATGCGCAGCGACGCTGAACGCGCCGCCGCCCAGTCTGCCGCCGCCCGCGCCGCCGACCTCGACTACGTCCACCTGCCGTTGCCGGCCTACGAACTCGAAGCCGAACATCTCGCCGAATTCAGCGACGTTATCGCACAACATCAGAACAAGCCGATGGTCATTCACTGCCGCACCGCCTCGCGGGTCGCACTGGTCTGGATGCTGCACCGAGTTGTCCGGGAGGGTGTGAGGCGCGAAGCGGCCGAGGCCGAGTTGCGTGCCGCCGGCTATGACGAGGACTCGATGGAAACATTTCTCTTCTGTGCCGAAGATTTCTTCGACCGGGCGAGCGAACTGGCGGAAGGGGAGCGTCGATGAGCAGCCTGCTCCTGGCGCCGATCTTCGGCGCACTGATCGGGCTCTCGCTTGGACTGATGGGCGGCGGCGGCTCGATCCTCACGGTTCCGATTTTGATCTATATTCTCGGCCAGGACGCCCAGACGGCAGTCGCGACTTCGCTGGCCATCGTTGGTGCGAACGCGGTAATCGGCACACTCATGCACGCGCGCGCCGGCCACGTGCAGATCCGCCAGGCGCTGGTCTTCGGCGGCGTAGGTATGCTCGGCGCCTACATGGCGGCCGGGCTTGCGCAGCTGGTCAGCGAAGCAGTGTTGATGGTTGCCTTTGCGCTGCTCATGTTGACAATCGGCGGCATGATGGTGCGCCCACTGCCTCTCCGGAACCCTGCTGAACAGCCGGAAAACCCGGCCTGGCGGCTGATCAAGACCATTCTGGCCGGCGGCGGTGTCGGCATTCTGACGGGCTTTCTGGGGGTTGGCGGCGGCTTCCTGGTCGTGCCGGCGCTAGTACTGGTGCTGGGCATGTCGATGGCCGACGCGGTCGGCACCTCGCTACTGGTGATCGCGCTGAACTCGGCGGCGGGACTGGCCGGTCACCTGCAGGGCGGCGCACTGGATTGGACGCTGATCGCGATCTTCGTTGTCACCGGCATTGCCGGGCTGTCTGCCGGCACGAAGCTGAGTGCGATCTGGTCGGCCCAGCGGCTACGGCGCACCTTTGCCGGCATGGTTGTGACGCTGGCGGTGGTGCTGCTCTGGATCAACGTACCGGCGCTGTTCGTGACAGCATAGCCTGAAGGAACAACCCATCATACACGTGGGCGGGGCAAGCGGCCTGGGCGCTTGCCCCGCCCACGTGTATGATAGAGGCACGTCTTCATTGCGGAAACCCCATACTTGTACCGTCGGTTGTTCGGCAGTGAGTGGGCGATCCAATTGCCTGGAATTTGTAGAATTGATATTCGCTCATAGCTCCTCTCGCCTCCGGCAGGGTGGATGTACCGGGTTTTTGACGCTCCACGTAATGTATATTACACTACTTTCAGTTCCCTAAGCAAAAGCAGGTTCATACCATTGCTGTTACAGCAAGGAGGTTGCAATGATGCCGCCGCGAGAGTTCATCATGCCCGCGCAGACGGTGGTTGGTTCCGGGGCGCTCGAACAGGTTGGAGCACAGTGCCAGAAGCGCGGCTGGAAGAAGGCGCTGATCGTTTCCGACAAGATCATGCATAGCCTTGGTCTGGTCGGCAAGGCCGAAGAGTTTCTCGGTGCCGGCGGGATCGCCAGCGTGGCCTTCACCGGCGTCAATACCGAGCCGGTCACCGAGTATGTCGAGGAAGGTTGGCAGTTGTTCAAAGAGAATGGCTGCGATTTTGTGCTTGCGGTCGGTGGCGGCAGCCCCATCGATACCGCCAAGGCCATTGCGGTGATGGCCACCAATAGCGGCGCCATCGAGCAGTACAAGGGCATCGGCAAAGTTACCAATCCCGGTGTGCCGCTGGTCGCGATTCCTACCACTGCCGGCACCGGCAGCGAGGCGACCATCTACACCGTTATCACCGACCAGAAGACTGATGTCAAGATGTTGATCGGTAGCCCCTACCTCATGCCGACTATCGCGGTCGTCGATCCGCTGCTGACGGTGTCTTCACCGCCCGGCGTCACGGCGGCCACCGGTGTCGATGCGCTTGTTCATGCCATCGAGGCCTATGTTTCGGTCAAGCGCCAGCCGATGACCGATATTTTTTGCCTCTCGGCCATCGAGTTGATTTCGCAGAATCTCCGCCAGGCCTGGTCGAACGGCAATAATCTCGAGGCGCGCGAAAAGATGATGCTTGGCGCGCTCCAGGCCGGTATCGCTTTCAGCAACTCCTCGGTGGCCCTGGTGCATGGCATGTCGCGGCCCATCGGCGCCTATTTCCACATCGCGCACGGCGTCTCCAATGCCGCCCTGCTCGCCGTCGTCACCGAGTTCAGTCTGATTGGGGATCCGCAGCGCTACGCCGATATTGCCACCACGATGGGTGAGCCCACCGAGGGGCTCTCGGTCATGGAAGCCGCCGATCTCTCGGTCAAGGCCATCCGGCGCCTGGTCAGCGATATCAAGATCCCTTCGCTACCGGCGCTTGGCGTCGAGCGCGAGCGCCTGATGGAACTCGCCGGTACTATGGCCGATGCCGCCATCGATAGCGGCAGCCCGGCGAATAATCCGCGCAAGCCGACCCGGCAGGAAATCGTTGACCTCTACCGGCTGGCTTATGAATCCTGATCTGTGTTCGCTGATTTGACCCGGCCGCTTGCGCATGGATGCAACCGGCCGGGCCGCAATCCGACAACCGGCAAACATTACCTTTTTGTCATATTATTGACATATCAGGCAATAATACGTACCATCTGAGTCCTGATACGCAATTTTTTGAAGTCGTGCTGCATTTTTCCAGATCACCGGGAACTCGCGTCCCTTATGGTCTGTTGAACATCCTGCTCTCTCTCCGTCCGAGCAATCTCTCACAGTGCCTTTTCATAGCGCCAGTGTAGGCGCGCTGTTTTCGAGAATGACATGGCTGCGCAACTGGCTGTGAGCTGCGCGGTCTGCTATGACATCTTCCTGGAGCGCAATCTTTTGCATATGCAAGGAGACGAAAGGATGCAACCTCTGGAGCACCATGTCCCGCCCGATGTCCGCCCGCGCCGCCGGCTGCCCTGGCTGATCACTGCTCTGCTGCTCTTCAGTGCGGCCTTGCTCGGCCTGGTGCCCAGTGTTGTGCCACCCGTCCGGGCCCAGCCGCCGCTCCCGCAGCCGGCCAACATCAAGTGTGAAGGCTTTGAACGCGATACGGTACGCATCTTCTGGCGCGATACCGCCGACGATGAGAGCAACTACCGGATCGAACGCTCAGTTGACGGTGGTGCCTTCACCGAGATCGACACCCTGACTCCGGATTCGGAAGGCCGCTACAGCCCCTTCCGCGATACCGGCATCGATACCAGCCAGAACCTGCGCTATCGCCTGCGCTCCTTTCGCAGCAGTGACAATTCTTTCTCGCCCTTCAGTGACGTCTGCAACAACCGCCGGATTCGCGAAACCAACAATTTCCGCATTTTCTACGGCCTGCGCGGCAGCGATGATTGCCCGCTCGTCGATGGCAACCAGGTCTGCCTGGATGACGCCGGCAGCAATGATACGCTGAGCGTCATCGACCAGTCGCTGGAGGGCTCGCTGGCTGCCTTCAATCGGATCGGCTTCAGCCGCGATGCTTCTAATCAGCGCGGCGGTCTGGATAAGCCGCCAATCAATATTACCTGGTGCGACGGCGGTGGCTGCGCCGGCGTCGGCGGCGCCGGTACGGCCATGGGCCTGGCGCCCAGTCTGATTGAGACCGGCTTCGATCTGCTTTCGCGCACCGGCGATCCCATCGACTGGCTGGTTCCCGAGCACGAACTGCTGCACCTGCAACAGTTCCAGTACGACGGCCTGAACGACCCGGCTGCGAACTGGGTTTATGAAGGCCAGGCCCGTATGAGCCAGGACAAAATCTGTATCGGCGCCGATACCAGTACCTGCATCAATTTCGACGATATCGATACCGGCTATGCTGGCTATGTGCCGCAGGTCAAAGATTATCTGGGCAATCCGAATCGACCGGTTATCGAAACCAGCTACAGTGCGGCGCTCTTCTGGACCTACATCACCGAGAAGTACGGCACCAGCAACACCGTGCCCGGCGTCGAAACCGGCATGAACCTGGTCGCCGAGTTCTGGGATCAGGTTGTCGCCAATACCAACCGCGACGGTGTGGCCAACCTCAACGATGCGCTGGCTGCCCTCGGTCACTCCGAGCGCTTCCGTGACATCTGGAAGGATTTCGCCGTCGCCAGTTATGCCAAAGATTTCAGCGGATCCGGTGTTGCGGCGCGCTACCAGTACGAAGACGTCGGCCAGCCCGGCGGTAGCTACGGCGCACCCGGTCTCTCGCTCAGCCGGACACTCAGCCCCGGCGACCAGGTGATCGACACCGACGAAACCGTGACCCAGTGGGGTGCCCGCTACTACGAACTGCGCCCCGATGCGAGTCTGCCCATCATCGACATTGCCTTTACCCAGGACAGCAGCTATCCGCTCTACTACACGATTCTGGGAATCCAGGGCAACGACATTACCTACGAATACAACTTCGAAGGTCGCAATCTTGCGCAAACCCTGCTCAACAACAGCTATGACCGGGTCGTGATTATCGTCGCCGGCCTCGACTACCAGGCCAATTATCGCTACAGTATCAACGGTACGCTGCCCGAGCTCAACATCGTCACGCCGACCAGCGGCAACCGCGCCCGCGTCGGCGATCCCGCTGCGCCCGACAAATTCCTGGTCAAGGTCGAGATCGTCACGCCCGACGGCACGCCCTTCCCCAACGTCGATCTGGCCGATTTCAGCTTCACCGTCGGCACCCAGTCGGTCAATAGCAGCCAGATCCTGACCTCGGCTCAGGTACAGAACCAGCAGTGGTTCGTACTACGCGCCCCGACTCAGAGCAGCGCCGGAACCTATGACCTGACGGTTGCCTATGGCGGTGCGCTCTCGGCGACCAACAGCGACGCGGTGAGCTACATTCCGCGCAACGACACCGATAATGTGCTGATCCTCGACCGTTCCGGCAGCATGGCCGATGCCGGCAAACTCGAGGCCGCTCAGGCCGCCGCCCGTCTCTACGTCGATAGCTGGCGCAGTGGCGACCAGGTCGGCCTGGTCAGCTTCAATGCCTCGACGCTGGTTGAATTGACCCTGCGCGCCTGGACGAATACCTCGCGCAACCAGGCGATCAGCGAGATCAACAGCCTGACCGCCACCGGCGGTACGGCCATCGGCGATGCGCTACGCACCGGCTGGAACGAGGTGATCAACCGCGGCGACAGCGGCCACGACCAGGCCATGATTCTGCTCAGCGACGGCCTGGAAACCGCCGGTAGCGAAGATTTTGAGGATCTGATCAACGAACTGGCCGATGACGGTGGCGCTCCAGCGGTTCACACCGTCGCCGTCGGCCCCGACGCCGATCGCCTGCTGATGCAGCGCCTGGCGAGTCGCACCGGCGGCACCTACCAGGCCGTGGCCGTGCCGGCTGATACGGCGCTGGCTGCCGCCGGCACCAGCGGCAACCTGTCGCTCGACCTCAGCGCCCGCTACCGGGCGATTGCCACCGAGGTCGATGGCCAGGAGCAGTTCTACAGCCAGATCGGGCCGATCAATTCGCCAAACACCTTCGAAGATCGCCTGAACATTCCGGTCGAAGGCAGTGTACCCGAAATGGTACTCTCGCTGAGCCTGGATGATGACACCGGTATCAGGAATATTATTCAGTTGCGCGATCCCGCGGGAAATCCGGTCGAGGCGACCCTGATCTACACCGAAGATTCGATCGACCATTACGTCTGGCAGATCAGCAACCCCACCAGCGGCAACTGGCAACTGTACATTGCGTTCATTCTGCTAACCCAGCAACAGGACGAAGCGGCACCCCAGCAGACCAATGAGAGTGTCCTGCCCGATTACCTGGTGCAGGCTTCGCTGCGCAGCGACCTGAACATGGACGTATTCCTGGCCACCCCGGTCGATGAGCGCGACCCCGGCGTGCCGATGCGCATTATTGCCGGCCTGACTGACACCGCGCCGGTGACCGGCGCCACCGTGCGTGCCGCCGTCACCGACCCGAACGGCGCGGTGCGCCAGGTCACCCTCTTCGACGACGGCAACCACGACGATGGTGCGGCTAACGATGGGCTCTACGGCGGAAGCTATTACCAGACCGGCACGCCCGGCTCCTACAGCGTCCTGGTGACCGCCAGCGGCAACGGCAACAGCGGCGCCGCTTTTGCCCGCGAGCAGCTGCTGGCCTTCTTCATCAGCGGTGTCGAAGGCAGCCGCAACGATCCGCCCTTCAATGAGCCGACCCGCACGCCACCCGACCGCGACAGCGACGGCCTGCCCGATGCCTGGGAAGAAGAGAACGGCACCGATCCCGATACCCCCGACGCCGACCGCGACAACGACCAGGACGGCTGGGACAATAGCCGCGAGCGCGACGAGGGCACCGACCCGCGCAACTCCGACACCGACGGCGACGGCGAGGCCGACAGCAGCGACAGCGATCCGCTTGATCCGGCCGAACCGCGGCTCGACCCGGTGCGGGTGGTGGGCTATCCGGGGAACGGCAAAGTAACCGTGCGCTACACGCCGCGCCCGGCGGGCGATACCGTGCGGATTTTGCGTGCGCCGCAGTTCAGTGGCCCCTACGTGCAAATTGCGACCGACAGTAGCCCGGACGACGGTGAATATGACGACTCCACCGCCGGCAACGGCAATACCTACTGCTACACCGTTGTCGTCATCAGCGGCGGGCGGCGCTATGCAACGCCGACACCGGACTGCACCGAGCCGAAGGTCGATTACCTGGCGCCTACCGGTGGCGTCGTCATCAACGGCAACACCGATCGCACATCGTCGCCCGATGTACGGCTAACGCTCTTCGCCACCGACTTCTTCGACCCCGAGTTGAACGAAGACGGCGATGCCGGCCCGCCCGACGACACCGCCAGCGGCGTGACCGAGATGCTGATCAGCAACAACGCCGACATGCGCGGCGCCAGTTGGGAACCCTATCAGCGCAGTCGCAACTGGCGTCTCGCACAACAAACCGGCTTGGCCAGCGTCTTCGTGAAATATCGCGACGCCGCCGGCAACGAATCCGAAGTGTACCCGGCCAGCATCGACATCATCAGCGCCGGCAGCGGCAGCCGGATCATCTACGTGCCGGCGGTTTACCGCTAGGAAAAACCGGGAGGACACCGGGTTCAGCGGTGCGGGCCGTAAAGCGGCCCGCACCGCTGAACCCGGTGTCCTCAGACGAACCGATCCATGCTCCCTGCGCCCAGTCGCCCGCGCAGAAAATCCACCAGCCCCAGCAGCATGGCTTCACCGGCCCGCGGCCGGGCCTGCCGCAGGTAACGCAGCCGGCGCCACAGCAGCCGCAGCCCGAAGCCGGCCAGAAATAGCGGCCAGCCCACCGGGTGCCCCCGTCGCTGCATGAGCAGAGCCGTGTTGCGGGTGGTAAAATAGACACTGAGCGGCGCAAAATTCCGGCGCCCCGTACTCGACCGGGCAGCTTTGTGATATACGCACGCTGCCGGCACATACAGGATGCGGTAGCCCTCGCGGCGTACACGCAAACAGAGGTCGACATCTTCAAAATAGGCAAAATAGGCCCGGTCGAACATGCCCACCCGCTCGAAGACCTCGCGCCGCAGTAGCATTGCGCAGCCGGAGAGAAAATCGCCGTACTGTTCACGATCGTACTGGCCGCGATCGATCTGGCCGAAGCCGCGATGTCGCAAACGCAGCGGCCGGCCCAGTAGCCAGTCACAGGTTGTGCCGGCAAACCAGAGCTGATTCTCTGTGCCATACTGGTAGATTTTCGGGCCGACCATGCCGATGTGCCGATCCGCGGACAGCCGGGCGACCAGCGGTTCGAGAAAATCCGGCGCGACGACGGTGTCGTTGTTCAGAATCAGCACATACTCGGCACCCTGCGCCAGCGCATAGGCAATCCCGCGATTGTTGCCGCCGCTAAAGCCGAGATTCCGTTCGTTCAGCAGCAGATCGACTGCCGGAAAGCGGGTGCGCAATGCACGCCGGCAGTGCTCCGGCGTGCCATTGTCGACCACCACAATGCGCAGATTCGGATAACTGGTGGCCTGGAGCGAAGCCAGGCATTCCAGCGTATCGTCGCAGGAGCGCCATTGAAGCAGAATGCAATAGACAGACGGATATGCAATCAATTCTCTTCCGCTTCCGGCAACGCCGGCGGCGACACGCTGCGCCGGTAATCGATCAAACGCACGTGCACATCGGGCCACTTGACCCGATCTTCCAGGTACGGATCCATGCCCGGAAACGGTGAAGCCATCGGCGCCCTCTTCATCGATCGTATGAATTGTACCATGCAGCAAGCGGAAGCAACTTTGCCTCTACGCATGAAGTTAAAGCGGTGGCTCCCTGGCACCGAACTGCCCTCTGACCCCTACGCTAAATCGCCCGCTCGCGCATCAACTCCGGGTCACGCTGCACAATATTCGCCGCCGCCGGCAGCAGAAAATAAAATATACTGCCGGCACCCGGATCACTCTCGACCCCGACCTGCCCGCCCAGTTTCTCGATGATCCGCCGCACAATTGATAATCCCAGGCCATGGCCCTCGGCGCGCACCTGGTGTAGGCGCTCGAAGGGTATGAAGATCCGCTCCTGATCCACCGCCGATAGGCCGGCACCATTGTCGCGCAGCCAGTAGCGGATCATACCCTCACCGGCAATGTCGGCCCCCAGTTCAACCACCGGAGGCCGGCCACCGTATTTCAGCGCATTGCTCAAATAATTGACCCATACTTCTTCAATCCAGGGCCCATAGCCCAGGCCCACCGGCCACTGCGCCGCAATGCTGATGCTGGCATTGTACGACTCGATCATAAACGACAGCCGCCCGATGGCTTCCTGCACGACCTGTTCCATCTCAACCGGCTGAATCAACAACTCGCGCTCATCGCGCACACTGGCCAGCAACAGCAACTCATTGATGATATTGTGCATCTTCTGACTGTTGCGATCCAGCACCCGCACATACTGACGCAATTGATCAGCCTCGATGCCCTGCTCGATGTCGAGTTGCAGCAACTGAATAAAATTGATGAACGTCGCCAGCGGGTTCTTCAGATCGTGGGCGACCGTGTGGGCAAATGCGTTCAACTCATCATTTCGCAATTCGAGTTCGGTCATCGAGCGCCGCAAATCTTCTTCCGCCTGTTTGCGCGTGCTGATATCCCGAATCAGCACCTGCGTCGCCGGCTGATCTTCGTAGTTGATCGCCACCGCCGCCACTTCGGCATCGAAGACAGTGCCATCGAGCCGGCGCAGCCGATATTCGCTCAAAGGCACTTCGCGCTGTTGCGTCTGCAACTGTTCTACTCGCCGGCGCGCCAGCGCCTGATCGGCCGGATCGACCAGGTCGATCCAGGCCTGTTCCGCCAGATCGCGCAAGGTGTTTGCACCGAAAAGCTGCAAACCGGCCGGGTTGGCATACATAAATCTGCCCGCGCTATGCACAATCACTGCTTCCGGCGAAAGCTCAACCAGCTTGCGATAGCGTTCCTCGCTCTCATGGAATGCCTGTTCGCTACGTTTGCGACTGGTTATGTCATAGATAATCAGGGTGTATCCGTGCAAATGCCCCTGCCGGCTACGCAGCGGCGAGACCGAAATATCATAGAAACGCAGATTCTCGCCACTACCCAGCATCAATTCCTGCGAGGCTTTGCGTCCCGCCTGCAAAACCGGGTACAAACTGGCCCATTCCGGGCCGAGTCGCTCGATGGATTGGCCCACCAGTTGCTGGTTCCAATTCCCGATGAACTGGCGTGCCGCCGGATTCAAATCGATAATGCGACAGCGCTCGTCCAGCACCAGCACGCCGTCTTCGATTCCATCGATAATCATATCGCGCGCCACCGGCACCACATCCAGGAACTGGTGCCGAAACAGCCCCCAGAACGCCGCACCACCGGCAAAAGCAAACATAAACGGCGTCAAATCCAGGTATGGGAACGGGCTCAGATCCAGTACATAGACGGCATTGCCGATCCAGGGGGCTGCGGCGCCGGCAATCAAGATCCGCAACTGCGCCCGGTACAGGAACGAACTGCGCAAAAACATGCGCCCCAGCAAGAGACAGGCAAACAGGAGCAACAGGTAGGAATAGGCGATCAAAATCCAGAAAAACGGCCCGTGCTGCAATTCGAGCAGCGGTACTGCGAGCTCGCGCACCTGCCCTACCCGCTGCCAGATCAAGCCATGCCACTCGTTCGTCCACACCAGTCCCAGGCTCGTCAGCGGCACCACCAGCAGTGCCGTCATCTGCGCCCTGGTCAGTCGGCTTTCGCGCCCGGTATACTGGATGGTCATAATGAAAAACAGCAGCGAAACCCAGACGATGCCAAAATACTGGGTTTTCGCCCAGAATACCTGCATGGCCAGCGCCTGGCTCCGCAACTCCAGCGCATACGCCAGGCACCAGACCACCACTGCCAGCATGAGCCCGCTCAGCGGCAACGCTCCGCGCACCCTGCGCCGCCGCCAGGCATATATTACTGCCAGGCCGGCTACCATCGCCGAGCTCAGCAATGCTAGAATATAGAATTGCAGATGCCAGAAAGTCATTATGTGCCGACGAGCGGCTTCTCCTCCACGATTTTTCTCCTGACGTTCCTCGACACCTGCATGAACGCAGATGAACGAAAAATAATCAAGCCCCAGCTTTGCATTACCTCTGTCTTATAAAGAAAATTCCCGCAGCTCGTTGTTACAGCGAACCTACGGGAATTATGCTTCAATTACAGGATCTACGCGGTCGGCGATGGAAAATACAGTTCTTTCGTTCGTGTTGGCGGCTTTGCCGCCAACACGAACGAAAGAACCGGTCATTTCCGCTCGCGCCCCAGCAGTTTCCACGCCCCCGGCAGCGCCAGCGCCGCCAGCATCAACTTGAACAGATCGCCCGGCAGGAATGGCACCACCGCGGCCAGCACCAGCGCGCCTACGTTCAAGGTTCCGCTCAGCAAATAACTGGCAATCGCCAGCCAGCCGAAACCGAAAGCGAGGATGACCAGGTTGCCCAGCAACATCGCCGGTATCGCCGATTGCACCTGCCGATCCCAGCCCCGATTGGCCAGCCAGCCGACCAGCCCGGCCGCCAGCGGGAAGGACAACAGGTAGCCCGCTGTCGGCCCCATAATCACCGGCACACCACTGGTCGGGCTCGGCGTCCAGGCGCTGAAGCCATAGGCAAACACCGGCAGGCCCATCAGTCCCTGCGTCAGGTAGGCCAGCATCGTGATCGCGCCCAGTTTCGGCCCATACAAAGCCCCCAACAGCAACACAGCAAAGGTCTGCATCGTGATCGGCACTGTAGTTCCCGGAATCGGGAAGCTAATCCGTGCGCAAATCGCCATCAACAGGCTACCGGCCAGTACCAGCAATCCGTCGCGTAGCAGCGGGCGCGCCAGCGGCCCGGCCGCCGGCAACAGTTGCTGCGCCAGCGTTCCCGTCCGCGTCGTCGTAGACAGAGCCATGCACAACCTCCTTGGTAGTCCAATCCTCATTACGCACTATGCTTCCAGCCACACCGGCTGAAATCGGGGAGATGTTGGCCATTGTAACAGATATACCCGCGGAGACAAGTACGGGGCAGCCGGCGTACGCCGGCTGCCCCGTACTTGTCTCCAGAGATAGGTTCGTTACCAGGTGCCCAGCGCCGGGCTTTTGACCGGCTCTTCGCTCGATTTGCGCGACGTGCTCTCCTGTTCGGCCAGGAACCAGGTTGCCTCCATCGCCGCTTTGCAGCCGTCGCCCGCCGCCGTCACGGCCTGCCGGTACACATGGTCGACCACGTCGCCCGCCGCGAACACACCCGGGATCGTCGTACGCGTGCGCTCATCGGCGATCAGGTAGCCGCTTTCGTTGGTTTCCAGCTTGCCCTCGAATAATGAAGTATTCGGAATGTGGCCGATGAAGGGAAATACGCCCTCGACCTCGATCACGCTCTCCTCGCCGCTATGTACATTCTTTACCCGCAGACCTGTCACCGTGCCCTCGCCGACAACCTCGGTAACGACCGAGTCGAAGACGAAGCGCACTTTGGGGTTCTCCTGCGCTCGCTCAACCAGGATCGGGTCGGCGCGGAACTCGTTACGCCGGTGGACAATGACCAACTCGTCGACGTAGCGCGTCAGGAATAAACCTTCGTCGAAGGCACTGTTGCCGCCGCCCACTACAACCACTTTCTTGCCGCGGAAGAAGAAGCCATCGCAGGTCGCGCAGTAGGAAACGCCGCGGTTGGCATATTCCTCTTCGCCCGGCACATTCAGCTTGCGCGGCGAAGCCCCGGTCGAAATAATCAGCGTATCCGCCGTCACCGTCTCGCCGCCATCCAGTGTCAACGTAAACGGCCGCTGCGACAGATCGACATCGCTGACAATCGCGTCGAGGTACTGTGTGCCGAAGCGCCCGGCCTGTTTCTCCATATTTTCATACAGCTCAAAGCCGCCGATCGCATCCGGAAAGCCGGGGAAATTCTCGACATCGCTGGTGGTCGCGATCAGGCCACCGGGCTGCAGGCCGCGAATGACTAGCGGCTCCAGGTTGGCCCGTGCTGCGTACAGCGCTGCCGTCAACCCCGCCGGCCCCGATCCGATGATGACTACTTTGCTGTGCATTCTTTGCTCCTCTTTCCATGCTGAAAGGAAATGCCGTTTCGTATTTTCAGGATTTCCGCGTTGGCAATCACGATCCCCTTTTCCGCCTCCGGCAGCGCGGCAGGACATGGGTTATTCGTTCGTTCTGGCGGCTTTGCCACCGGAACGAATAAGATAGCATTTTCCACGCTGCTGCGGGCGAAACTCGCCCGTTGCGGTCGCCACTGCGGAAGTCGTGTTAATCAGACTGAACCGACCTTATTCAGGTCGGTTCAGTCTGATTTCTGCTCTCAGTATAGCATACGAAAAAGAGAGATCTGTAATCCAGATTACCCCCCAGGGGTATAGGGAGCATGGTACAGCGTGACTCCGGGCACTACCGGTGCAACGCCACCGCCGGTATAAAACCAGACAACCTGGCGCCCACGTTCGCGTTCGCGCAGCAGTGCCGCACGGGTGCGTTCGCCGGCGACACTGCTGATCAACAACAGGGTCGCCCCCGGCGGCAGGTCGTGCGCTGCTAGCCGAATCAGCCGGGCTACCGGCGTCACCGAATAGGCGGTCAAGCGAGCCAGCGTTTCCAGAATGAGTTCGAGTTGCGCCGGGTTGCGTCCCGGCGGCAGCCGGGCCAGGTGCTCATGCTCGGCCGGTGTACCATTGGCGTAGAGCCCGACTGCATAGCCTGCCGCCAGACCCTCGCGGGCCAGGGTTGCCGCCGCACTGATATTATGCTCAACCTGGGCCGGATCGATGCCTTCATAATAAAACTCGAAGCTGTCGAGGTCGAGAAAAAGAGCCAGTGATCGCGCCGTCGTCGGCTCATAGATCCGGGTTTGCAGCGTGCCGGTGCGCGCCGTGGCCGCCCAGTGCACATCCTTGAGCGGATCTTCCACATGGTAATCGCGCACGCCGACGATCCGCAGCGGATCACGAAACAACCTGCCCGCCCGGATCTCGCCCAGCGGGTTGCGCGCCGGCAGCCCCAGGTCTGCCAGTGCCAGCAGCTGCGGGTAGACAATCAGGGTCGCTGAGTGGCCGACTTCACTGCTGCTGCCGTACAGGCCAAAGGGGTCGCCACTAAGCAACTGCACCGGCCCGATTTTGAACGCCCCCCGCGCCATACAGCGCAGCCGGTAATGCCAGTTGACCCGCTCGTACCAGCGTAGCGCGGTACTACGTTGCAACAGCCGGTAACGCGACCCGCTGCCGCGCCGGCTCGCATCGAGCAACTGCAACTGGTTCGGAATGCGGTCGAGCACGCGCAGGCCGGCCAGCGGCAGCGGCTTGCGATTTTCGATCCGAATCGTCAACTCGATCTCGTCGCCGACAAAGGCCCGTCGCCGGCTGAACTCGCGCCGATACTCCAGGCGCTGCAAGGCCCAGCGGCTCCAGAGCCGGGCCAGGCCGGCCGTCAGTAACAGCAGCAGACAGAACAATACCAGCAGACCCTGGCGTAATACCAGGGCCAGCAGCAACAGCAGCACAATCAGGCTCAATGTCGAAGATCGAAACACAACCGCAATCTTTCAAAGAAGAAAACCAGCCTCAGCAGCCATTCTGCTTCCAAATGCACCCCTCACACCCTTTCAACTATAGCGTTTTTCGCCCGGCCGGAGCGGGAAATCACCCATCTGACAAAAACGCTATAGTTGAAAGGTTCCTCGGTTCCCCGGTTCCCCGGTTCCTCACCATGCTACCCTTCCCCACTGCCGAGCCGCGGCTGGGCCAGCGGCAGCGTAAACAGGAAGCGTGATCCCCGCCCGACCTGGCTCTCCACCCACATGCGCCCACCATGAGCCGCGATAATCGCCCGCGCCAGAAACAGGCCCAACCCGGCCCCCTGTGCCTCACGTCGCAGCGAATTGTCGACCCGATAGAAGCGCTGGAAGATGCGCTCTTGCTCCTCCGGCGGAATCCCGATGCCCTGGTCGGCCACATAGGCCAGCGCATACCGCCGTTCGGCCCGCCCACCAATCCGGATCGTCCCACCGTCCGGGCTATACTTGATCGCATTCGAGACCAGATTGGTCAGCACCATGCGCACCCGTTCATGATCGGCGGCCACCGGCGGAAAATCTTCGGCGAAGCGCAATTCAAAAGTAAACCGTTCACCCGCCTGCGCGGCAAAAGCCTGGACGACCGAGCGGGCCAGGTCCGGCAGCGACCATTCACTCAACTCCAGGCGCATTCCGCCGGCCATGAGCCGCGAAACATCGAGCAAATCCTGGATCTGATGGGCCAGCCGATCGGCTTCCTCCTCAATAACCTGCAAGCCTTCGCGCAGCGTTTCCGGGCTCCAGGTCGCATCCTGGCGCGCCAGTGTACCGGCATAACCTTTAATAATGCTCACCGGCGTTTTCAATTCGTGCGAAATCACCGAGACAAAGGTATTCTGCAGTTCTTCAGCGCGCTTCTGCTCAGTGACATCGCGCACATTGGCAATCGCTCCGAGAAAGGCACCGCCCGGCCCAAGTTGCGGCGCATAACGGCTTTGGATATACACCTCACGCCCGTCTTTGCTCGTGATCCAGCCTTCGACCACCGGATTACGCGGGCGCGGCACCCGTTGCAATGGGCAATCCACCAGGCAAATATTCACCCCCTGCGCATTGCGGATACCCAGCACCTCGGCACAGGGTCGCCCGATCGCCTCGGCGCGTGTCCAGCCCGTCAGTTGCTCCATCGCCTGGTTGAAGGTCGTAATTCGCCAGCGATTATCGATAATCATCACCCCATCGGCGCTCTGCTCAATAATCGCATCGAGGCGTTGTTTTTCGCGCAATACTCCCTGGTAGAGCCGGGCATTGCTCACTGCAATCGCCGCCTGGTCGGCAAACGCCTGGAGCACCTGCTCATCATCCGCCGAAAAAGCCACATTGAGCGCCGCCCGAAACACATAGATCGTGCCGACCGGCGTATTGCGAAAGGTCAGCGGCAGAGCAATCAACTGGCGCAGCGGCAGGCCGGTATCATCGGCGACCTCGTGCAGAACCCGGCGCATGCGCTCACCAGGCGTCGCGGCGAGCGGCAATGCCAGCAAGGGCGCAAAAGCCGGCCAGACCTCGCTGGACAAGCCGGCCGACGCGCGTACGCGCAACTCGGCACCGTCATCATCGAAAAGCGCAATCAGGCCGGAAGTACCGGCCAGCATCTCAACGGCGAAATTAATGACCAGGCCCAGCACACTCGACAGATCGAGTTGTGCCGTGATGGCCCGACTAATCTGAAGCAAATATTCCCGCTGGCGCAGCCGATGATCGCTTTGCTCAAGCATCATTCTTGAAGACCCTGTGGTGCCGCCTGGTTGCGCGATGCAACGCGAAACGCTTGCTGGGAGGCTATTGTACCACAGGCTGTCGGTACGTCACCGGCTACGACAAGCCTTTACACTATAGATGGATCCTCCGGCTACAATCTGTCAAACCTTAACCCAAATATGAGGCGAAAACAGATACCAGTTGTTCTTGGTGCAGTCCAATGGCAAACATGAAGCAGCGCGGTAGGCGTGTCGCAATAGTCATGCAAAATCCGCATGGGATTCAGTCAATATGAATCCACCGACAAGCAAGATCGAGCGGCAGTATCTGAAATAACCAGGTCGGGGCAAACGGATCACCGTACCGGTACTGGCCAATTACTATTTACAAACAGGACTCGACATATACCCATCTCCATGATATGCTAATAAACACTTACACCCAGGTGCCGAGTTCACCGAGTCTCGTGTGAGCACACAACACAAGTCGACAATGCGGGTTTGCTAAGGAGCACAGGCCATGCAACTCGACCTCAGCAGCAAGCGGGCCAGGAAACTCATCCGCGAGCATGGTCTGACCGAAGAAGAAATCCAGCAAATTGTCGCTTCAGCCCGCATTAACCTGGCCACCTTTGATCCGGAGTATCGCACGAATGTCACCCAGATTGCCGACGATCTCAACAAGAGCCGGCCGACTATTTACGGCTGGGCGGATCGCGCAATTGCCGCAACGATCCACTCGCTGCGCAACATCCGCACCGGGCGCCCACCCAAGGAACGCGGGCGCGTAAATGC
Organism: Chloroflexaceae bacterium; assembly: GCA_034437175.1. GTDB lineage: Bacteria > Chloroflexota > Chloroflexia > Chloroflexales > Chloroflexaceae > DAOTUJ01. The sequence continues at coordinate 55,730 of DAOTUJ010000123.1, forward strand.
CACCGACGGGCGGGTCTCACCGACTGAAGCTGCCCTGATGATGGAAATAGAAGACGAAGAGTGATTGATAGAGTATAATAGTAGGGTTGAAGCATAGGTGCTGATGCCGAAGAAGGGTGGCATCCGCAGGGAGACCCTTGCAATGAGTAGCCAGTTGAAGAATCTCTTGAGCCGCTTCCGCGCTATCGAGAGTGTGGAACTTGCCGCCGTTGTCGCCAGTGATGGTCTGCTCATCGAAAGTGTCGCGCATCCCGGAGTTGATGTTGATGCAATCTGCGCCGTAGCCTCAAATGGTCTGGCGATGGCCGAGGCTTTAGGTCGCGAGATCGACAAGGGTGAAAATATTCAGGCTTTGTTGGAATATGATCACGGCCTGGTCTTGATTGAACCAATCAGCAACGAGGCCATGCTGCTCTTGCTTGGCGGATTGCGAGAAGAACTCGGCAATTTGCGTTTCCTGGCGGCGCTGTATCGCAACGAACTGGCCGATGCGGTAAGCGCGATTTAAGCACGATGTGCTATAATTCGTACGAGGAGCAGAATAAGCCCCCCGGTAGGATACAGTGTAAGGTAGGTAGCGATGGATCCACAGCTCACAAGTTTTATTGTACCGACTGAAGAGATCTCGCAGATTGAAGAGTGCCTGGCACATCTCGTTGAAGATACCGGGAGCGATTATGCATTGCTACTCGATAAAAGCGGGCAGGTCATCTCGGCCCGCGGCGATGGAGACCGCCAGGATATTACGGCTCTGGGTGCTCTGATTGCAGGCGTATTTGCCTCCTCGCGCGAGGTGGCGAAATTGTTGCGCGAAAAGGATTTCCGGGCCTCTTTCCAGCAGGGCGTGCGCGAAAATATTTTTATCGCCCTCATTGAAGAGCAGTGGATACTCTGCATTATCTTCAACAAAGGCACGCACATCGGGCTGGTCAAGGTCTTGACGAAAAAGGCCACCGATGAGCTTGCCACCGTCCTTGAGCGTCTGCGCCAGCAGCACAAACAACGTGACGAAGTGCTCGGTTCGTCGTTCCGTACTTCGATGGAAGACACGATCGATCTGCTGTTCCGCGATTGAGGAGCAAGGCCTGGGCTTGCACCCGGCCGGTACGGGCCGGATCCAGAAATGATCGTACTGTTGTACGCAACTAACCAGGTATCACGTTTCGGCACGGTACACGCCCTGGCAGCGAATATCCTCCGATTGTAGGCAAGCGAGAGGACCTATGGCTCTGATTAACGTTGCAGCTCGCGAAATACACTGCAAAATTGTGTATTACGGTCCCGGCATGTGTGGCAAAACCTCGAACCTGCAGTATATTCATAATCAGGTTCCGCGTGAGGTCAAAGGCGATCTGCTCTCGATTGCAACTGAGACGGAACGCACGCTGTTCTTCGACTTTCTCCCACTGGATCTCGGGAAAGTGCGTGGCTTTCAAACACGATTCCATCTCTATACGGTACCCGGTCAGGTGCTCTATGAACGCACCCGCGTGGCCGTGCTCAATGGCGCCGACGGGGTCGTCTTTGTCGCCGACTCGCAGAAGAATAAGCTGGAAGAGAATATCAAAAGCCTGAAAGAACTGGCCATCAATGTGACTCGCCAGAACAAGAAGTTTCAGGAATTCCCGATGATCATGCAGTACAATAAGCGTGATCTGCCAACCGCACTGCCAGTGGCTGTCCTTGATAAGTATCTCAATGGCATGAGCTGGACCCGGATTGAGGCGATCGCAACTACCGGGGTGGGAGTCTTTGAAACACTCAAGGCAATCAGCAAGGCGGTGATCAGCAAGCTCTGACGGTGTGAGCCATCTGTCTCCCGTCAATGCCATCCCGCACAACAGAGGACATTGCTATGGCTCTCGCAGGCGATCTCAGCGAATTCCCCCTCACCGATATTATTCAACTTTGCGACCTCAGCAAAAAGACGGGTGCCGTCGATATCGATGGTCAGCGCGGTTCCCAGCGTATGCGCGGCAAGCTGTTCTTCCGCGACGGTCGAATCATCGGCGCCGAAATGGCCGGTTTGCCCGCCCTCGAAGCCTGTTATACGTTCTTCACGTTGACCAGCGGGGAATTTACCTTCGTTGAAGGCGAACAACCGGTCAGCCCTTCGATCACGGTCAGCAATGAAGTGATCATTATGGAAGGGATTATGCGCCAGGATGTCTGGCAGACTATTCAGCAACATGTGCCTTCGCTCACGCTTGTGCCACGCCTGGTGCCGAACCCTAGCGGTACGACGGAAATTAATCTGGAGGCCGAAGACTGGCGCGTCCTCACGATGGTCAACGGCAAAAATACGGTTGCCCAGATTGCACAACGCAGTGGCCTCGGGGAGTTTCGTACCTGCGAAATTATTGCCCAGTTGCTTGCCGACGGGCTGATTGAAAAACGTGAAGCACTTGCCGAGGAGTCAATCCAGGCTGAACTTGAACGCATTGCTACTGCAACCCTCGGTTCCAACGCGCCAACCCTGCTGCAAGAAGCTTGCCGCCAGGCTCATGTTGAAGATTTGATCAGTGCGACTATCGATCAGATCGGTGATGTCCTGACTAGCTTTGAGCAGATCACTGCGCAGTTGATTGGGCCTCAACCGGCTCGTGTGCTCTCCGGCGAACTCCGCGACCGCGCTTTTGAACTGCATAGCTGATCCATATGTATCGTGTCGACTTTGCGCATGCCCTGCGATAGTTGATTGCCGGCTTGCATTTTTCGATTGATACCCATACAATAATTTTATCGTTTATGTGCTCACACTGCTTGAGTACAGCATATTTGCCTGTTTCAGCAAAGATATGTGGTTTGCCACGTATCTTTTTTTTCAGGAGAAGCTGTGAAGGCCAGTTCCTTACATCATATTGTTGCGGTGCCACGGCGCCTCGGGCGCCCGCGCATTGTCATTATCGGCTGCGGTTTCGGTGGCTTGAATGCCGCTCGCGACCTGGCCGGCAGTGATGTTGATCTGCTGGTAATTGACCGCAATAATTATCATGGCTTCTGGCCGCTCCTGTACCAGGTGGCGACTGCCGGCCTGGAAACCGAGTCGATTGCCTACCCGGTGCGCGCCATTTTGCGCGATTATCCCAATACCAACTTTATGATGGCCGAGGTCGAACATGTCGACTTTGCAGCACGCCAGGTGCATACCGATAGCGGCTCGGTAGAATACGATTTTCTGGTGATAGCCGCCGGCAGCGCCAACAACTATTTCGGCAATCCCGACCTGGCATGCGAAACCTATGGCCTCAAGCACGCCGACGATGCCGAGCTCCTGCGCAACCATGTGTTGTCGGCCTTTGAACATGCGGCGAACGAGGGCGATCCGGAACGTCGTCGCGAACTCATGACGCTGGCAGTCGTCGGCGGTGGGCCAACCGGGGTCGAACTGGCCGGCGCTTTCGTGGAATTGATCCGGCATGCGCTGCGTCACGATTATCCTAATCTTGATCTGAACCCGGCACGCGTCGTGCTGATCGAGGCCAGCGATAAGCTCCTGGCGCCCTTTCCACCCGGATTGCGCGAGGCCAGCATGCAGCAGCTCGAGCGTATGGGTGTGGAGGTGCGGCTCAATACAATCGTGCAAGATGTTTCCGCCAACCTGGTGACGTTCAAAGACGGAACCAGCCTCCGTGCCGGTACGGTGGTCTGGGCAGCCGGCGTACGTGCGGCTGAATTGAGCGACCATATCGCGGTCGAGCAAGCCCGCGCCGGTCGCGTCCGGGTCACGCCGATGCTGAACCTGCCGCGCTACCCGGACGTGTTTGTGGTAGGTGATATGGCCTACCTGGAGGGCTACAAAAAATCCGACCAGGCCTATCCGATGGTGGCGTCGGTGGCTGTGCAGCAGGGCAAGCTGGCGGCGCGCAACATCAAGGCTCTGCTGGCTGAACGCCCGCTGCGCAAATTTCGCTATTTCGACAAGGGCAATATGGCTACCATCGGGCGCCGTTTCGCCGTCCTTGATAGCTTCGGCATTCGGCTGACCGGTATGCCGGCCTGGATGGGCTGGCTGTTTGTGCATTTGATGCAACTGGTTGGCTTTCGCAACCGGCTGCTGGTGTTGATCAACTGGGCGTTCAATTATTTTACTTATGATCGAGGCGTGCGCTTGATTACCGGGATCAAGCGCACGCCCGAAATACCGCCGGGCAAGGTGCGCGAAGCGCGCCGGGTGAAGGCGGCCGACTGAGACCAGGTACAGCTTGTGCATATGGTATCGACGTTTCTCGGTGGTCTACTCTATCCGCTGCGGGCACTGAGCCTGATTGTGCGCAATCCAGGGCTCTGGTCGTACATCCTGATACCGCTGCTGATCAATCTGTTGCTCGGCATTGTACTGTACACCGGCCTGGTTACTGCCGGCACGGCAACGATTGACCAGGTGCTGGCCGGCCTCAATCCGGATGTGCTGCCGATTTTGCGCGGCTTGTTGCAGGCGCTGCTGCTGATTGTGCTTTTTGTGGCGGTTGGCTTTGTGCTGGTGCGCTTTGGGGTGCTGCTGGGGTCGCCCTGGTACGGCAAGCTCTCCGAAACCCTGGAGCAAATCCTGATCGGTAGCGCGCCGCCAGCCCGGCCCCTGACACTTGCCGGCATTAGTTATGATCTCTGGCGCTCGCTGGGCTTCGAAGTCAAAAAACTGTTGCTCTTCTTCATGCTCTGGTTGCCACTGCTGCTGTTCAATTTTCTTCCCGGCGTCGGTCAGTTGATCGTCTCAGGCGGCAGCATTGCGCTGGGTGCATTCATTGCCTGCCTCGACTTCTTCGACCCGCCCCTGGAACGCCGGCGCCTGCGCTTTCGTGCCAAAATTGCCCAGGTGCGTCAGGGTCTGCCTGCCAGCGCCGGCTTCGGCCTGATCTGCTTTGGCCTGGTCAGTGTGCCCTTCCTCAATTTGCTGGCCATTCCCCTCTGCATTACGGCCGGCACCCTGTTCTTCTGTGAGCACTTGCTGCCTTTGGAATGATACCAGATCCGAATAAACCGTTATCTATCGCCTTGCGATCAGGTTGCACCCGCCCGCATCCGGCATGAGGAGCCAGAACATTACAGCAGGGGTCAGGGGTATGCTGCGATAAGCTCCTGCAAGAGTGCATAGATCATCTCGGTCTGCTGATCCGGTTGGCCGGAGTCGATCAGATCGTGGCCGACGGTGTATTCGGGGCCGAGCTGATGTTCTTGTGCTACAATGCCGATGTGGGCTTGCCAGAGTGCCAGCACTTTGCGCGCTTCCTGATTATCGATGACATAATCATTTTCGTTGACCAGCAACAGCAGAGATCCGGCCTGTGGTGCGTGGCGGGCAGCATCGACGGCAACGGCCCGGCCCAGGCGGGTGACTTCGGCAATCGCCCGGCTAGAGTGACGATGGTAGACGTAGTCGGGTTGCTTGGCCGGGTCGCCGTCACCGACCGGCGTATACACATTCGGCAGGCGGTTGAGCAAATTCAACATCGGATAATTCAGCATACCGGGCCAGCGCCCCAACCCGAAGGCCGGTGAGAGCAACAGCGCCCGATCCACTTCCGGGCGAAATTGGCCGCTCCAGGCCGCCAGCACGCCCCCTGCCGACATGCCAACTACCGTGATGTGATTGCCCAGGCCGGCGGCAACGTCCAGGCTTTCATCAGCGAAGCCCCGCAAATCTTCCGCCCGCAACTCGGGCAAACTGGCTGCCGAGCGATCGGCGAGGCCATTGTAGGGCATCCGTGGCACAAGCACATTGTAGCCGCGAGCATGCAACCCCTCGGCAAAGGGCATAAACTGCCTGGGGCAGGTTGACAGGCCGTGAAACAATACCACGACCTGCTCAACAGCCTGGCCATGGCTCAACAGTTGCGAGCGGCAATCCGGGTTGATCGTACTGCTGTCTCGATCCGCGATTCGGGCGAAGCGATCAATCGCCGCCGCATAATCGGCGGCCGGGTCGGGTTGTGCCGCAAGGCCGGCAGTTGAGCGCGGTAGCAAAGCCATCGCCAGCGCAACCAGCGCCAGGAACAGTGCCAGCCAGAACAAGATGCGACGAACCATAAGAACTGTGGTAGAACTGACTTAGATGAACAGAATGGCCAGCACCGTCAGCGCAACAATCGTCAGCGCCACACCACTCGCAAGGATCTGTTGCGAGTGCGCGGGCTTTGCTACAGCGCTGTCACTATTGGTGACCAGAATATCGGCGCCCATCATAATCGAAATGATGGCAAAGGCCGTAAATGCCATAAGTGGAATATTGATAAAACCGAGCCAGTTGAAATACTGGATCGAACAGGGCACACCACCGGCCTGGCAATCGGGTACCGGCAGCCAGCTGGTTTTGGTGAGCAAATAATGATAGAGCGCCATACCCAGGCCGAAGAGCGAGAGTGGGAAGACATACGCCGGCAGGTTGCGATCATTGCGCACGATACCAACCGCAATCAGCAGCACCAGCGGATACATCAGGACGCGCTGATACCAGCAGAGCACACAGGGCACCAGGCCCAGGCCGTCGCTGAAATACAGGCTACCCGCTGTTGCCACACAGGCAACCAGCAGGGCAATATGGCGCGAAGACGCATTAAGCAATTCCAGAAATGCCGCCAGACCTCCGGGCTGTTCAGCCTGGTCGCTGGTTTCTGCAGCCGGCGTAGCCACCGGCTTATCGGGAGCTGGTTGCGATTTGCGAGCTTCAGCCTCAGACATAGCAATCCTTTTTTGTACTTTATTGCACAGCTATTGTACTATTGTACCACAGGTGCTGTGCCGGCTTTCGATCATTGATCCGAGTTCCGCAGTGGCGACCGCGACCGCCTTTTCCGGCCTCCGGCAAGGCGGAAGGAACCGTTCAGTTCGTTCGTTGTGGTGGCTTCGTCGCCACAACGAACGAACAAAGACAGGCATTTCCTTGCCGCCGCCGCCTGCCTTGAGCCTGTCGAATAGGGCGAAAGAGCCCGTGATGCGGCCAGCACCAGCGCGACTGCGGAAGTCCGGTCATTGACGCACGCACGGCGGCTATGCCGACCCCGCGAACGACTCGTGGTTTCGCAGAAGGGCGCCCAGGCGCCGGCTGCCTTCAGCCAGATCTGCGAGAGGCAACAGCGAGAAGGACAGGCGCAAATACTGGTGGCCTTCATCGCCGGTAAAGAAGCGGGTACCGGGCAAGTAGGCCACACCGGACGCTTCGGCCTGCGGCAGGAGCTCGGCGCTGTTGAGGCCTTCCGGTAGGCGTAGCCAGATAAAGTATCCTCCCAGCGGCGGCATCCAGGTACAGCCGGACGGCAGATTGTGCGCCAGTGCTTCGAGCAAACGGTTGCGGCGCTGCTGATAGGCCTGGCGCAACTGATCGAGATGTGCTTCAACCAGGCCCAGTTCGAAGAGCGCGGCGACCACATGCGCGGTAAAATGATTCACGCCGCCGCCACTATCAAGCAGGCCGCCGCCAACGCAACGCCGGACGATTTCGGGCGGCGCCTGCATCCAGCCCAGGCGCAGGCCGGGCGCCAGAATTTTTGAGAAGGAGCCCAGGCGGATCACCGGCCCGGCTGCCCCCATCGCAAAAAGTGGTGCCGGCGGCAGCGTATCGTACCAGAGCTCGCGATAGACATCGTCTTCGATGACGTAGAAGCCCGCCCGCCGCGCAATGGCACTGAGTGCCGCCCGCCGCTCGGCCGGCATAGTCGCCCCACTGGGATTGCTGAAAGTCGGCACGCTGTAGAGCAAGCGTGGCTGGCGACCGTGAGCCTGCAACAATTCGAGCAAACCTTCCAGCGCATCGACGCGCAGGCCTTGCGCGTCCGTCGGCACCGGGATCAGGTCAAGGCCGTGGTCGCGCATAATTCGTAGCGAAAGATGATATGTCGGCGCCTCCACCAGCACAATATCACCTGGCTTCGTCAGCAACGTACAGAGCAGGTCGAGCGCCTGCGAAACACCGCCGGTAATCATGAGTTGGGCGGGATCGGGAGGATTATCTTCGCGGGTGGCCAGAAACCGGCGCAGTTGTTCGATCAGGCGCCCCGGACCCTGTTCGGCGCCGTAGGCCAGGGCAGACTGGCCGGCGCCGGCCAGCGCATGTGCCGCTGCGGCGCTGATCGCTTCCACCGGCAACAGCGCAGCATCGGGGTGACCCCAGCCGAACTCGATGATCCCAGGGCGCAGGTAGAGTTGTACATCGGGCAATGGAAGCATTGGCTATCCTCCGGAAGTTTCGGCTTGCGCAGCCGGTGCGATCAATGATTGCGCACGACACAGGGGCTTTTTCGCCTGCGACAGCGGGGACGGTTGCGATTGATTGCGCTCGTGGGCACAATCAATCGTTAGCGTTCGCTTCGGCTTAATGGTAGCATAAGAAAGGAGCCACGATGAATTTTCCGATTGGTCTGTGTTTGATCACATTTGGCGTTCGGTATGCCGAGTTGCGAGCAGCCGCAAAGCAACTGGACGAGCTAGGCTATGATTCGGTCTGGGTCTGGGATCATTATGTGTCGTGGAACGATGCACGCGAACCGGTGCTGGAAGGCTGGAGTGTGCTGGCCGGGTTGGCCGAGGCCACGGAGCGCATTCGCATCGGGCCGCTGGTGGCCAACAATACCAATCGCCACCCCGGCCGACTGGCCAAAGTCGCTGCTACGCTGCAGGAGATGAGCGGCGGCCGGCTGGAACTGGGTATCGGCGCCGGCGGGCTGGAATATGAACAGCGTCGCTTCGGCATCGAGCAGGGTAGCCCGGCGGAACGGGTTGCTGCGCTGGAAGAAGCCTTGCAAATCATTCCCGCCCTCTGGAGTGGTGAGCCGCAATATTTCGAGGGCCGCTTTTACCGGTTGGAACAAGCTATTGTGACGCCGCCACCCCGGCCGCGCCCACGCATCGTGGTCGGTGCCAGCGGACCGCGCATGTGCCGACTGGCCGGGCGCTACGCCGACGAACTGAATCTCCAGTGGCGCAACCGGGCCGATTTTGCCCGCCTGTTTGCCGCCACCGAGTCCGGCCTGGCCGACAGTCGTCGCGCACGCAGCGAATTTGCTTTTTCAATCCACAGTAGCTGGCAGGATCTGGCCGGCGATCCGGCAGCCGCCAGCGATCGCTGGCGGCAACTAGGTTTCAACCGGGCAATCCTCTACGTCGCACCGCCTTACCCGCTGGCCGAATTCGCCAGAGTACGGCCGGCGCTATGAGCGGATTGCGACAAAATCATGGGGGCCATGCCATTCTTTCAACGATAGCGTTTTTACCCGGCCGGACGGCTCTCATCCCCGGCCCCTCTCCCGCACAGGTAAGCGCGGTGAGTCTGGCTCGCAAAACCTGGCTCCCATGGCGCGCTTGCCGGGCAGGAGCGGGGAGCGCATGCCAATGCTCCTGCCCGGCCCCCCTTCCTTTCAACGATAGCGTTTTTCGCCCGGCCGGACGGCCCTCACCCCCGACCCCGCTCCCACTCAGGCCGGCGCGACGGGTCTGGTTCGCGAAACCGGGTTCCAATGGCGCGCCGGCCTGGTGGGAGAGGGGAGCACACGAGAACGCCGTTGCCCGGCCCCCCCGATCCTGTCAGGCCGGCGCCGACGAGGGTTAGGGGTTCATGGGAGGTATCTGTCGTGCCAGACTGCACGGGAGCGGGGGTTGGGGGGTGAGGGCCGGAGCGCTGAGTCTCCCATCTGACAAAAACGCTCTCGTTGAAAGGGCTCCCCTTCTCCTGTCAGGCTGGCGCCGGCGATGGCTAATGTGCAGTGTAAGGCACTCGTCGCGCCAGAATATATGGGAGCGGGGGTTGGGGGGGTGAGGGCCGGATCGGGAAATCATCCATCTGACAAAAACTCTAGAGTTGAAAGCCATGCCATCGCCGCCGGCCTGTGGTATGATAAAGATCGGAACGATCTGGCTGCGTCTGCCGCATTCGTATGTGATATATGCCCATGAAACTGTTATTAACCCGACTCTGGATGCTCGTTTTCGTCGCCCTGCTGAGTGCCTGTTCTGCACCGGCACTGCCGTTTCTGGTGCCGCTGCCCAGTCCCACGCCGCTGCCCAGTCCCACGCCGCTGCCCAGTTCCACGCCGCTGCCCAGTTCCACGGCAGTGCCACTGGCACCTTCACCAACCTTGCAGTCGCTCTCGAATGATGAGCGCGTGGCGATTTTTGAACGAACCTGGAACATCGTCAACGAGCGTTATCTCTACGAAGACTTCAACGGTCAGGATTGGGATGCCGTACGGGCCGAGTTTGCGCCGCGCGTTGTCGCAGCCCGTAGCGAGGCCGAATTCTACGATTTGATGTATGAATTGATCGCACGGCTTGGCGACGACCATTCGCGCTTCCAGTCGCCGCAGGATGTGGCTGAAGAAGAGGCTCGTTTTGCCGGCAACCTGGTCTATGGCGGTATCGGGGCGATTGTGCGTGAAACCGATCAAGGCGGTCTGATCCTGACGGTGGCCACTGATAGTCCGGCAGAGCAGGCCGGCTTGCAGCGCTTCGATATGATCACCGAGATTGACGGCATTCCCTTTACCGACCCGCTGGCCTTTGGCCCGGAAGGACCTATCGGATCAGTGCGCGGCATTCCCGGCACCACTGTGCTCTTGACTATCGCACGCGAAGGCCAGGCTCCGCGCGAAGTTGCCGTCGTGCGCCAGGCTGTGCCCCGCAATGCCTTTCCCGATGTCGAAGGTGAGCGCCTGGAAGCTGCCGCCATCGGGATTGTTCGCATTTATACCTTCAACGTCGACAATCTGGATCAGCTGGTGAGTGCTGCGATCCGCGATTTGCTGGCTGACGGCCCGCTGGATGGTCTGATCATCGATGTGCGCAGCAACGGTGGCGGGCGGGTTAATCTAATGCTCTCGACCATCGGGTTGTTCGTGGATGGGGGAGTGATCGGAAGCACAGCCGGGCGTGGCAGTGGCAGCGAGCAAACTGTACCGGAGGGTCGGTTGATCGTCGAACTCGAGGGGGTACCGCTGGCCGTGTTGATCGGGCCAAACACGGCCAGCGCCGCAGAAATGTTTGCCGCCGGGATGCGCGTACTCGGGCGCGCCGACATCATTGGTATGCCCAGCGCCGGCAATACCGAAAATCTGTTTCCCTACAACTTCGATGACGGCTCGCGGCTCTGGCTGGCCCAGGTAGCATACCAGCTACCCGACGGCAACCTGATCGAAGGAGTCGGCGTCCTGCCCGACCGCGAAATCGATGCCGAGTGGTGGCGCTACAATACCGGCGACGATCCCCAGATCATTGCTGCGGTCGAGGAATTGCGCCGAGCTGCGCAGAGCCGATAAGCCGGCGCCGACTGGGGCATCAACCCAAAAACCCGGCCTGGTGTCGGGTCATGGTTACCGGCAGAATCGGCAACCACGATCCGACAATACTGCCTTTGCATATGTATTCCCCATTTTATCCCAGGGCCAGCGTCAGCACATACGCGCCTCGGCGTTGCCAGTGGCCGTTGATCGCGGAGGTGGAAAGTTGCCCATCACAGCGGATAGACACCGGCTGCCAGGCGTCTACGGCGAAACCGGGCAGGCATTCGACGCGGCGGGTATCGACGCGCAGGCCGTGGCGCAACACTTTGAGCACGGCTTCTTTGGCGCTCCAGATCAGGTTGGCCAGCAGCGCCCGATCCGCCGGGAGTGCGCCGTAGACCAGTGCCTGTTCCGCAGTCGTAAAAAAATCGCCGACGAAGGCCGCTGAGCGCGGCTCGATCTGCTCGATGTCGGCGCCAATGGGCCGCCCGGTAGTATCGACGGCGCAGAAGGCATAATCGGCACGGTGGCTGATCGAGAGGCTCCAGGCCGGGCTGGCGGCCACCGTTGCCGGCAAGCGCAGTTCCGGTGCGCCGTCGGCGGCATTGGCGATGCCGATGCTGCTGAGTGCTACCGGTCGGCCTTCGGTGGCCAGCAGTTGTTGCACCAGCCGTCGCGCCGTCCAGCGGCCCAGCAGCCACTCCCGGCGTCGCTTGGCCAGCTTGAAACTCGCCAGGCGTTCTTGCTCCGCCGGGCTGAGGAATTCGTAGCTTGCGGCCTCGTTCGTCGCCGGCAGATCCGCATAGGTCTGGAGAAGCCAGTAGATGGACAAAATAATTTTCGGAGAGCCACAGGCCCTCCGAACCTCCCCGCTATTCAGTAACAAAATTTACGCAGTTGACCCGCGTCCAGGCCGGATTCGCCGCCGGCAGGGCGGAAAAACTGTTTCAATTTGTTGGATCTGGCGGCGAAACCGCCAGATCCAGCGAAAAAATAGGGCTTTCCTTGCTGCCGCAGGCGAAAAAGCTCCGTTGCGATGCGAGCAACTACGCAACACGTGGCAATAAATACTGCCGGCAATGATTGCGGGCTTAGCCCGCAATCATTGCCGGCAGTATTTTTAGAGGTTTACATCACCGGGCAACTGCACCGTGCGGTACCCCTTGATATCGGCGTAGACCAGACCCTCGGCATCGACGACCTGCGCGTCGAAGGAGACTCCGTCGTCGACGGCGGTGACGAGCGCGAAGAGCGTTCCGGTCGATTCGGCGGGCCGGCGGTAAATGGTTGCCGATTCGATGCCCTGCGGCAGCGCCATCGTCCGCTTGACCTGCATTTCCCAGATACCGGCGGTCTGGAAGCAGAGCTCGATCAGTCGCGGCGCCACCAGTTCCTGCGCGCCTTCGATAGCGATGTTGGGCGGCAGGTCGGCTGTCATCCGGGCGATAACGGTGTTGCCTTCGACGCCGGCACAATCAATCACCTGGTAGGCCGGGCCGTGGAAGTAGATCTTGTAGATCCGCTCCCGGGTGATCGAGAGGCTAGCATTTTCGGGCGGATGGAACTCGATCTTCGGCGCCGTCAGTTCGCCCCGCGTCAACTGCACTTCGCCGACGAAGTGGGTCGCGACATTGGGCGGCAGTTCCGGCCGCGGCGGCTGGGTGATCGAGCGCAGCCGGGTGTGGGCGAGCAGGTCGCCACCGGCCAGCGGTTCGATGCGCGCACTCAGGTAGAGCGTACGCGGCTGGTGACGGTAGAACTTGAACGGGCTCTGGAACTGCTCACTCAGCCGTGCCACCTTGAAGCTGCCGCTGTCGCCGCTGCCGACCAGCAGCACCGCCAGTTCGGCGAAGGCTTCAGTGCCCATCACGCCCGGCAGTAGCGGCAAACCCTCAAACTGGTGATCGTAGAGGAAGGGCTGCTCATTCGGATCGAAGGTTGTTTCCACTTCCAGGCCACCGTAGAGCTTCGCTGCCGTGATCTTGCCGATCATCGGCAGGCCGGATTCTTTCGCTTTCGCGCAGGCCTTCTCGACATCCAGGCCACCGGTTTCGTCGAATTCCTGCACCAGGATGCCCAGTCGCTGGCCGACGACCAGTTCACCGCGGGTGCCGCCGTAGGTCAACTCGCGGCGAATGGTCGGGATACCGGCCTCCGGCGGCAACATATCGATGCCGGCCATCTCCATGATCCGCGGGATGGAGCCGCGGGTGGCCATCCCGATGCCGCCCCAGGCCGTCCAGTCGATCACGATCCCACGGGTTTCCGGCCGCCAGTTGCGCAGGCTGCTGGTAATCTTGCAGAGCAAATCGTTTGCCGCGCTGTAGTCGGCCTGTCCGCTGTTGCCGAAGCGCCCGGCGACCGAACTGAACGACACGGTCGCGGCAATCGGCATGCCCTGCGCGGCGCGCAACAGGCTGAAGAAGCCATCGCTCTTCACATCGAAGACCAGGTCGAACTCACGCGGCTCCTTGTCGGGCAGCGTGCGGCTGATCTCCAGACCACCGGCGTGCAGCAACACGTCGATGCGCCCGTAGCGCTCACGAATATCGTTGACGACTGCCGTGACCGCCGCGCCGTCGAGCAGGTTCAGGCTGTGGTAGAAGGCCGTGCCGCCGGCCTGTTCGACCGCTTCAACGGCGCGCAGGGCGGCGTCTTTGCGCTCGATGGCCATCACCTGGCGGTCGATCACCACCGGGGTAGCTTTTTCGCCGGCTGCCTTCAACTCCTCGAAGAGCGCCCGCTTGAGCGCTTCCTTGTCGCTGCGGAATAGCGCCACCTTCTGATCGCCCGGTGCCGGCATTTCCGCCAGGTCGAGCAGGTAGAAGATGCCGCCACTGGCCTGGGCCAGGTCGCCGACAATGGCACTGGTGATGCCGCCGGCAGCGCCGGTGACGACAAAGACCGTCTCCTTGTTCAATTCCATCCCGGGCCGGCCGTCCGCTGCCGGTTGTTCTTCCAGCGTCACGGTGTAGCGCAGGCCATCGTGGTAGCCGACTTCGACGATACCAGGGTCAGCGATGGTCTCGGCGATCAGCAGGTCGGCCGGTTCAGCCGTCTTGCGCCCGCCCTCGAAGTCCACCGCCTTGACCAGCACATCCAGGTGTTCGCGCTTGTAGGCCTTGGCAAAGCCGCTAACCGAGCCGCCGAGCGGGCTGCCGGCGCCTTCCGGCCCGTAGCCATGCAGTCCGCCGTTGCGCGTCGCTACCACCAGGAAATTGTGTGGTGTGCTGACCGCCTCGTAGAGCGTGCGCATCGTGGTGTAGAGCAGCTTGACCCGCACCCGGTTCAACTCGCGGAAGGTCGCCAGATCCATCTCCTCGATGGCCGGCTCGCTGTCGAGTGCCGGCAGCCAGTAGACGCCCTCGATCAGGCCTTCGGCCAGCCAGCCCTTGATCTGAGCTTCGAGTTCTTCGGCCGGCAGCGCCTCGTTGATGCCGAGCACCTGCACGCCGCGCTTCTCCAGCCGGCTGACCAGCGACTTGCCGACGCCGCCCTTGTCCATCATCACCACCACCCGGCTGCCTGTGCCGAGATTGACGGCGGTGGGTTTGCAGAGATCGATGGCCGGTCGCAGCGCCGGGACAGGCACCCGCCGCGGGATGGCGTCCGCCGCTTCGAGCGAGCTAGCGACTGCCGGGGTTGCCGGGGCTGCTGCCGGGGTTGCCGGGGCTGCTGCCGGAGCCGCCGGAGTTGCCGCGCCGCCAGCGAGGTCGGGCCGCATCGTATGGACGAACCCGATCACATGGCCCAGCGTCGGGTAGTCGCGCAGTTGCAGGTTTTCTTGCTGCGGAATGCTGAAGGCCGCACGCACGGCGGCGAAAGTCTCGGCCTGCTTGACCGTATCGACACCCAGGTCGGCCTCGAGGTCAAGGTCGAGGTCGAGCATATCCGAGGGGTAGCCGGTCTTGTCGGCCACGATGACCAGCACCTGGCTCGCCACCGGGTCACCGTCCGGCGCGATCGCCGGCGCGGCCGCCGGAGTTGCCGCAACCGGGGCCGCCGTCGGCGCCCCCAGGTCGGGGCGCATCGTGCGCACGAACCCGATCACATGGCCCAGCGTCGGGTAATCGCGCAGTTGCAGGTTCTCTTGCTGCGGAATGCCGAAGGCCGCACGCACGGCGGCGAAGGTTTCGGCCTGCTTGACGGTATCGACGCCCAGGTCGGCCTCAAGGTCGAGGTCGAGGTCGAGCATATCCGAGGGATAGCCGGTCTTGTCAGCCACGATGTTGAGCACCTGGCTCGCCACCGGGTCGCCGTTGGGCGCGGCTGCCGGCGCCGGCGCGGGGGCCGGGGCCGTTGCTGTTGGGAAACTCGGCGCGCTACCGGCCACCGCCGCCGGCGCAGCGTGGTGCGTTGCTGCCGGCGGCGGCGCGGGAATCGGCGCGGCCGCCAGGTCGGGGCGCATCGTGCGGACAAAGCCGATCACGCTGCCCAGCGTCGGGTAGTCGCGCAATTGCAGGTTCTCCTGCTGCGGAATGCCGAAGGCCTCGCGCACGGCAGCGAAAGTCTCGGCCTGCTTGACGGTATCGACGCCCAGGTCGGCCTCGAGGTCGAGGTCGAGGTCGAGCATATCTGAGGGATAGCCGGTTTTGTCGGCCACGATATTGAGTACCTGGCTCGCTACCGGGTCTGCGGCCGAAGTGGCCGGAACCGGTGCCGCTATCGCTGCTGCCGGAACCGGCGCCGGCGCCGCGGCCAGATCCGGGCGCATGGTACGAACAAAGCCAATCACGCTGCCCAGCGTTGGGTAGTCGCGCAATTGCAGGTTCTCCTGCTGCGGAATGCCGAAAGCCTCGCGCACGGCAGCGAAAGTCTCGGCCTGCTTGACGGTATCGACGCCCAGGTCGGCCTCGAGGTCGAGGTCGAGGTTGAGCATATCCGAGGGATAGCCGGTTTTGTCGGCCACGATATTGAGCACCTGGCCGGCGACCGGGTCGCCGGCCGGCGTGGCCGGCACGGGAGCCGGCGCGGCAACTGCCGTCACCGAAGCCGGCGCAGCAACCGGCGCGGCGGCCAGGTCAGGGCGCATCGTGCGCACGAAGCCGATCACACTCGCCAGGGTAGGATAGTCGCGCAGCCGCAGATTTTCCTGCTGCGGAATGCCGAAGGCCTCGCGCACGGCGGCGAAAGTCTCGGCCTGCTTGACGGTATCGACACCCAGGTCGGCCTCGAGGTCGAGGTCGAGGTCGAGCATATCTGAGGGATAGCCGGTTTTGTCGGCCACGATATTGAGTACC
>DAOTUJ010000124.1:0-50866 GCA_034437175.1 Chloroflexaceae bacterium
GGTTACCAGCGCGCCGCTGGCTTCCCAGGAGCCAAAACCCAGCGGGGCAAAGATCGGTGCCACTGCGCCCGAGACCGTCGCAAAGGCACTCTGATCGATGTCGGTATCGGCGAAGCGGCCTTCGCCGGCCACCGGGATGGAAATCAGTACCCAGATCACGATGCTGGTAGCCAGGATGATCGTCCAGGCCTTGCGTACGAAGCCGGCCGTCCGCTCCCACATCTGCGTCCAGATGCCGCGCAACGTCGGCATGCGGTAGGGCGGCAGTTCCATAATGAAGGGGATCTGCTCTTTGCCCTTGAACAGCGTGTGTTTGAAGATCACGCCCAGCAGCATCGCGATGACGATGCCGAGTACGTACATGCTAAAGACTGCCAGGCCGGCGTAGGACGGGAAGAACACCGCTGCCAGTAGCACATAGACCGGCAGACGGGCGGCGCAGCTCATAAACGGTACCAGCAGCCCGGTCAGGATGCGATCCTTCTCGCTCTCCAGGGTGCGGGTGGCATAGATGGCCGGTACGGTGCAGCCGAAGCCGACGATCATGGGCAGGAAGCTCTTGCCGTGCAGCCCCAGCAGCCGCATCAGCCGGTCCATCACGAAAGCCGCCCGCGCCATATAGCCCGAGTCTTCCAGCAGCGCCAGCGCGAAGTACAGCGCCAGCAGCACCGGCACAAAGACCATCACGCCGCCCACCCCGGCGATGATGCCGTCGATTGCCAGGCTCTCGACCCAGGTACCACCCAGGCCCAATGCACCGATCAGGGCAACCAGCCAGTTCGCCAGTGGCCCGCCGATCACCCCGTCGACCCAGTCGAGCATCGGGGCGGAGACATCGGCGGTGAACTTGAAGACCACCCACATCAGCGCCAGAAAGATGGGAATGCCCAGCCACCGGTGGGTGACGATGCGGTCGATCTTGTCGGAGAGCGTCGCTGCCGGGGCTGCCGGGCGCACCAGCGTGCGCTGCACGATCTGGTGGACAAAGCGGTAACGCTGGTCGGTCAGCGCCACGTCGGGGTCATCGCCATAGTGAGCCTGGAGCCGCTCCTGCTGCGTAGCCAGCACCTGGAGCACATTATCGCCGCCGGCAGTGGCCTGCACTTTCGCCAGCAGGCCGGCATCGCCTTCGAGCAACTGGATGGCCAGCCAGCGTGGCGGGTATGTCGTCGCCAGTGCCGACATCCCGGCAATCGCCGCCGTCAGGTCGCTGATAGCATCCTCAATCGGCGCATCATAGCGCAAGGTCGTCGCACCGCGCCGGGGCGGAAAAAAACTGATGGACATCAATTCGCTCCATTTCTAAGCGATGGAGCGTTGAAGCGGGTCGGCCAACGAGCGCCACCTGGCTCTGCAACCGCGCAACTGCTCCATCGCTCCTCACGCGGAAAGCTCCAGAGCCGGCGCCGGTTCGTGGATATGCTGCAGCACCAGGGCCAGCGCCTGCTTAAGGCTGTCGATGCCTTTGCCCTGACTGGCCGTCATCTCAACCACCGGAACGCCATCGAGAGCGTGCGAGAGCTGGCCGGCGTCGATCTGCAGCTTGCGCTCACGGGCCATGTCCATCATGTTGAGGGTCAGTACCAGCGGCGTACCGGTATCGAGCAACTGGGCGGTCAGGTAGAGGTTGCGTTCGAGGTTGGTGGCGTCGAGCACATGCACCACCAGGGCCGGCTGTTCGAGCACAATGAAATCGCGGGCGATCTGCTCTTCGAGTGAGTAGGCCGAGAGACTGTAGGTGCCGGGCAGATCGACCACGGTGATGGAGCGGTCGCCGAGGATGAGCGTGCCGGCCTTCTTCTCGACGGTTTTGCCGGGCCAGTTGCCGACGTGCTGGCGCAGGCCGGTCAGCGCATTGAACAGCGTACTCTTGCCGACGTTGGGATTGCCTGCCAGGGCAATCGTCAAATCATTGGCCATCAGAATGAACCTCCTCTTCCAGCAGCACCTGCACCCGGTGGGCCAGGCTACGTGCCACGCCGAGCCGGGTCGCGCCAACCGCCAGTACCAGCGAATTGCCATCGTCCTGCACGACGCTCAGGCCGGCGCCGGGCACGATGCCAAGTTCGCGCAGGCGATGGCTGGCGGCGGGGCCGGCAGTAACGTCCATCACCCGCACGCGCTGGCCGGGTGCGACCAGGCTGAGCGTGAGCAAACGCTGTAGCCGCTCGCCGCTACTCATGCCTGCACCTCGACGGTAATCTGGCCGGCTTCTTGCTTGCGCAGCGAGAGATGATAGCCCTTGATCAGTATTTCGATGGGATCGCCGAGCGGGGCGACCCGGGCGACGGTGACGGTTTCGCCGGTGACCAGGCCCATATCAAGCAGCCGCCGGCGCGTGGCTTTTTCGCCACCGATCCGTACAATTCGGGCTTGCTGGCCGACTGCTATCTGCTGGAGAGTGACCGGCGCTGAATGTTCCTGTGTACTCATGACTACTCCCTCATACTGAGTTACGATCCGCCGTTGAGGTGCTTCGACGGATAAGCGATGCCTCGACGGATATGCGCCGAACGTAATACATCACTTGAGATGAATCAATACCGGGTGTATGCATTGGTTCTGGTAAAAAATGAGTATATGCTTAAGGAAAAGTTTAGCAAAGACAAATCTTATTGTCTAGGCGTCAAAAATATATTAGTTAGATGCATATGACATATAGAAACTACGCTTTGGTCGACCTAATCGGCCAATATGGGATTGACAAAGTATAGTAGTCGTATGGTAAACTACTACCTGTTGACCAGCTAATTTGCAAGGAGTATGGAAATGAAACACACGATTGACCCAAACCTGTGCGTGATGTGTGATGCCTGCCGCCCGGCCTGCCCGCGCAATGCCATCAGTGCCCACGAGACCGCTAAAACGTACGCGATTGATGCCAATTTGTGCAACAACTGCCAGAACATGTCGGCGGTACGCTGCATACCGCAGTGCCCGGTTGATGCCATCAAAGCACCAGGGGCGTAAAGTACTTTTTGTGTGCGCCGGATCAGGTGGCTTATGGGCTTTCCAGCGGGGCGTAGCCCCGCTGGAAAGCCCATAAGCCACCTGCCCTGGCACACTGTTTGCTATCAGGCATACAGGAAGTGCAGCGCTCGCCGGTTGGCTTCGGCATAACTCCGGCTGAGCGTCAGCGAGTCAGCCGGATTGCCATAGATACGCCAGCCACAGCACCCACTGCAATCGAGCGGCAGCAAGCCCATAAAGCCCAGCACATCTTTGATCGGATAGCCCAGTGCCAGCCCGATCTCGTGCGGGATAGCACCGCGTTCACGCCAGCGCCGGGCCACCTCGCTGAGAAACACCGCCGGCTGATCGTCCGACGCGTACCCAAGTTCGCAGCTGAGCACACAGGGCGAAATCTGCCGTAGCACCTCGCGAACGGTATGCTCGCGATAGATAATCACTGTCGTCGAGGTGCTGCTGCCGTACATGACCTGCTGTGCCAGCCCCCAATGTTCCACCAGTTGCGCCAGGCGCGCCAGCCGCTCAGCAGGGCTCAAACCGAACTGCTGTGTCGGCAGGCTGAGCAGTTCGCCGGCTTTCCCACCGAACAACACACTGGCCAGACTGACAAACAACCATTTTTCGAACTCAGACAGCGGGGCCGGCAATTGCTCAACCCGGGTTTTCCAATGCACGATGTGGCCGGGCATGCTCGGTACGAAGGTCATCCCTGGACTCCTTTTCTCCTGCTTCAACGCCAATATCCTGTGCCAGCAGCCGATCCAGCGCGATCATCTGCGCGTCGATTTCCAGCGTGATTGGCCCATCAAATGGTGCAAGCGCCAGCACTCGGAGGATCGTTCCCGGTACGAGGCCAAGTGCATAGACATAACGCAGTCGCTCCTGATCCAGGATGCTTACGTGGCGGATCACGGCTGTTGTGCCTGCCGTAATTGTGCTCAACGAGCGGCAATGCAGCGGCGCGATTGTGCCATCGCGTGCCGGAATTGGCTGGCCATGCGGATCAACTTCCGGACGGCCCAGCAGCTCTTCCAGCCGGTCGGCCAGCCGATCCGAAAGTGCGTGCTCCAGGCGGCAGGCGTCTGCGTATACCTCATCCAGAGCGTAGCCGAGGTGTTGCACCAGAAATGTGGCGATGAGCCGATGCTTGCGCAGCACATTGAGCGCTATCCGGGTGCCGAGATTGGTGAGCGCGACGCCCTGGCGCCACTGATGTACCAGGTATCCCTCGGCTGCCAGGCGTTTCACTTTCTCGGAAACACTTGGCAAACTCAGGCCAAGCATCGCAGCAATATCGCTGGTCGAGGTCGCGGTGACTTGCCGAGTCAGCCGGTATACCGTCACCAGATACATTTCCGTCGATTCACTCAGATCCGGCACCATGCGCTCCTTAACTCCGTGTATCTTGCAGAAAAGACTGTCAGGGGTTGGGAAATGCGATGCATAAGCCCGTTTCAGAACAGCGAACACTGAGGCGAAGGTCAATCATAGCCGTCTCCCCAGCAGGCTGACCGGCACGGGCGCAAATGCCGGACGAACCCAGGGCATCTACAAGCAACGGAACCCGGAAATTGCCTGGCGAGGCCGGCAAACCCGATGCGATTTTTCGATTAGCATATGCTTAATCGGGAGTATAGCAGAGCTGTATCGATTGTCAAGAATAGTTCTAACTCGAAACACTGAGCGCCTATGCGTGGCAGGCAGGATACGCCAAACATGGGCAAATGCGGGTCGATGATACCGATTGCCCCAGGCGTAACCGTTCGCCGGCTCACGTTCTGCTGCCTGCGCACCTGCCGTGCCCTGATTGTCCCGGTGCCGGCTGCCGTTCAACCCAGGGCGGGCAGTGCGAGCATGGCGTAACCCATCGCGATCATGCCGCCTGCTAATGCACTTAGCAGATTGATCAGATCGCTGCTCAAGCGATGCCGATCCGGTATCGTCGCATTCAGCAGGCTATCGACCAGCGAGCCGATCAGCCCGCTCAGCAGACCGGCGGTCACCAGCCACCAGCCGACCGGTGTAGGGCTGGAAACGGCCGAGAAACGCAGCAACAGCAGGCCGACCAGCAGGCCGGCGCCGGCCGAGATTGCCGTCCCGAACAGCGTAATACCGCCGCTGGCGCCGCGTGGCAGCGGTCGCCCCGTGGTGATCTTGCGAGGGCGCTGTCGGCTAAACACGCCCAGATCACTGGCCCATGTATCGCCGCTGACCGTCGCCAGGACGCCGGCAAACGCCGCCAGCAGGATCGGCGGCTGGCCCAGCGTGCCGTAGGCGAGCGCCAGCAGTGCCAGTGGTGTGCCATTGGCGGCAACCTGGACGGCATCGCGCCGGCGCTCGTCGGGAACCACCGGCCCCTGGCGTGCCTGTTGTTGCTGCTTGAGCGCCGCAAACAGTGCAGTCAACCCAAAGCAGATGCCCAGCGTCAGGCTCCAGGCCCAGCCGCCGAAGCCAATAATCACGGTGCCGAAGAGCATGGCAAGGAGTGCGCCGCCTGCTGTCAGCGCGCGCTGATAATAAGCGCCGGCGGCGGCAGCGGAGGCCAGCCCGAAACCGGCCAGCAAACGTGCGATAAGAATACTCATGCCAGCAGCAGGCCGATTCCACTACCCAGCGCATAGAGCAGAAAACTCAGCAACATTGCCGGCTGCACCGGCGCTTTATGGTGGAAATCCTGCGGGTGCTGCCGGAGCTTGACGGCGGCATAGGCGGCCGGCAGCGCACTCAGACCACCCAGCCAGACCGTCGGCGGCAGATCGCTCAATGGTAGCAGGGCAAGTATCAGCAGCGCACTGCCGATGATGAAGGGGAAGACCCGGCCGGCGCGCTCGCGACCCAGCCGCACCACCTGGTTGCGTTTGCCGACTGCCCGGTCGGCCGGATAATCAGGAAACTGGTTTACCCAGAGGAAGGCGGTAATCAGGATGCCTAGCGGCATGGAGAGCAACCAGATCTCGAGCGGAATCGTGCCGCGCTGGATCAGGTAGGCGGCGGCAACCGTGAGTGGGCCGTAGGTCAGCAGCACGGTGATTTCACCTAGACCGCGGTAGGCCAGTTTGAGTGGTGGGCCGTGATAGGAATAAGCGAGAACCGCACCGACTGCGCCGATCCAGAAGGCCGCCGGTTCGCGCAGGAAGACGATCGCTGCACCGGCTGCCAGGCCAATCGCAAAGAACAGGATGGCAATGATAATCGTCTGGCGGCGAGTCAGGATGCGATCAATCAGCACGCGTTTGCCGCCCGAGAAATCGGTGCGATCCTCCGGCGCGACGCGCTGGTCATTGCCGCTATCCCAGTCGATCACATCGCCGGAAGCATTTTTGGCAGTTTCCATCGCGAAATAGGCCAGCACGGTCAGCAACAACCAGCCCCAATGGAGCGAGCCATCGATGGCGGCGGCGCAGGTGCCCAGGAAAATCGCC
Source organism: Chloroflexaceae bacterium (assembly GCA_034437175.1). Lineage (GTDB taxonomy): Bacteria > Chloroflexota > Chloroflexia > Chloroflexales > Chloroflexaceae > DAOTUJ01. Next base: position 6,393 of record DAOTUJ010000124.1, read on the forward strand.
GTCATCGATGTCAGGGTGATCTTGGGGTCAGCCAGCCGCCAGAAACCGCGCCAGAAATCGCTGTGCGAGTGGCTCGCCGTGTCGCGTCGGGTCTGCGGCGTATGCGTGGTAGTCATCGATACATCTCCCTTCTGCAACAAAATAAAAATACTGGCGGATCGGCGCCGGCATGGCCAGATGCGCCAGATGGTCGTTTTTCAGGCGGTGCCGCAGCTGAGCGCGGCGCCTGCCTTGTGGTTCAATGCATGAACCTTATTCCGCAATGATGCGTTTGCCCGGGCCGCCGGCTGTTTCTTCATGTACCTCAATCAGCTTGGATCCGGTGAACATCGCTTTAATGTTACTGGTCAACGTGCGGCCGGTGGTAGTCATATAGACGTGCAGGATCAGAAAGGCCACCAGCAAAAAGGCGCCGGCGGTGTGGATCCATGCCACCGGTGCCAGGCTCCAATTCAGGCCGATGGCTTCCCAGGAGCCGTAAAAAAAGTACAGCAGGCCGCTCGTCGCCATCACGGGAAAGATTAGCAACTTGAATGCCAGGTAAGACAGCCGCTGGAGCGGGTTGAGCTTCGAGATCGGGGTTGGCTGCTCCGGATGCGGCGCGCCCGTAAAGATGCCGCGCAGGTAGTAACCGATCATCGCGCTCAGATTACGGTTCGTCGGCACAAACTGGCGCCACTCACCGGTGACGAAGTGCCAGAAAATCGTGAGCAGTACCAGACCAATCAGCAAGAAGGCAGCTATATTATGGATCTGCATCGCGGTTCGAAAGCCCAGCAGGTTATAGCTGCCATGTACCTCGAAGCCGGTGATCATCAGGGTGATGATCAGCAGCGCCTGCGCCCAGTGCCAGAAGCGCTCGTAGCGGTGGTAAAGATAGACCTGTTTCATCAACGATTCTCCTGATCCGTCTTGTTGTTTGTCCGACGCCGATAGGCAATCCCTCTGACTGTGCTGTGGCCAAGTACGGCGAGCACGGCGCCGGCCAGCAAGATGCGACCGGCCCGGTCCAGCCAGGGTTGGTAGTCGCGCCCCGGCACATAGGCGCCGTCGACGCCGGCCAGGATGCCGTCGCGGCTATGGCAGGAACTGCAACGTACCGCATCTTCCGCCGGCGCCACGCCGTGATTGAGCGGCCAGACCATCTCGGTCTCGACGAAGTCATAGTTGCCGCTGAAGCCCAGACCGGCGGCCTGCATTGCGGTGCGGATGGCCGGCGCCCATTCCATCGCCTGCCAGAAAGCTGCTTCGTCGCCGTAGAGATTGACCGGCACCAGACTCCGGCTTGCCACATCGTAGGGCTGCACGCCGCGTTGCACCCGCAAGGGCCAGAGCCGCGACTCGCCGTCGGTGTATTCGCCTTGCAACTGCTTGATTGCGACCAGTTGCGATGGGTCGATCTCGTCACCGGGCCGGGTATAGATGATCGTGCCGTTGAACCAGGCATAGCGCGGCGTGATCTGCTCGGCCCACTCCAGGGCGCCATAATGGCCATGATATGTCAGCAAGCCTTGCGCGTTGCGTTCAACCACTGGCGCGCCGTTTTCACTACGCCCGGCCTGCGACCAGTCCCAGCCGACCAGTTCGGCCTCCTCACGGGCATAGTTGGGAATATGGCAACTCTGGCAGGCAATCCGCTCGGTGTGGCGAGTCAGCACCGGGTTGTCATGGACGAGCTCGCGAGTATGGCAGCTGACGCAGGTGGCATGCACCAGATGGCTATCGGCCATGTCGGTTTCGGAAACCGGCTGGTATTTGCTGCTGAAGAACTGGTGGTTTTGCGGTTCGTGGCAACTGCTACACGAGAAATCGAGGAAATCGGTGCCCATATGCACATCGAGTTCCGGTGATGGTTCGGCCATGCCGGCGGGGATCCGGCCGTGGATGAAGGGATCGACGGCCTGTTTGTTGAAGTGGCAGGAGCCGCAACTCCGGCGGCTGCTGGGGCCGACGTTCTGCGCGATCCGGTTGAGGTCGACGGCCGGCCAGGTATTGCCGCTGCCGGGTGGGTATTCGGTATCCTCGTAGGCCGGGTGGCCGGCGGCGCCGGGCAATTTCGCATAGTCGCCGCTCGTGTCGTGGCAACTCAGGCAGTCGATGGTTTCGGCGGCCGTGAAATCAAACTCGGGGCCGTCGAAGCCATAGCCATTATGACAGGTGGCGCAGTATTCCTGGTTCTCGGTAATCGCCAGCACGTGATTATTGATCACGTGTTGTTTGCCGAGCAACTGGTTGGTTTCAGGATGGATGAACTCCCAGTTCCAGTGGATGCTGCGATGGATCTGCTCATCGGCCTGGTTGTGACAACTCAAACAGGCGGCAGTTACCTCAGTCGCGTCGGCAAAATCCTGTTGCAGAATATCGTACTGGCTATGATCGGCGGTGGAGGGCGGCGGGCCGGCGTCGCCGTCATGCTGTCGGCGAACCGCCGTCTCATTATGACAGAGCGGGCAGGGATCAGTGGTCGCGACGGCCGGGGGCGGTTGGGGTGCTAGCAAGAAGAGCCCACCGAGCACCAGCAGTGCCGGGAACGTGCTGCGACGTAGCATACCCATCGAAAATCCTTTCTTGCAATATCGGATCGGACAACGCGGCATCCGCCTGATGCCCAATCTGGATAATGGAGGTATAGAGTGTTTTGCGATTGTGGTATGGTTTTAACTTCAATCGCATTGCCAATATCTTTGCAAGATACATGCCAATCGTAGCTATCATTGCCGGGTGTGCCGAAACGTGCGGCCCAAAGCCCCCGGCGGGGACCGCTGCCGGGAAGCTGGCCGCGCTGCTGCCAGTGGCATCGGATGCGCAGCACCCGCAGCGGCCGCCCGCTGCTCGTCAGAAGAAGCTTCCCGGCAGCGGGTTCTGGCGCCCGGGCAGCACGTTTCGGCACACCCATCATTGCCACATCAGTTGCTTCCGGCCGGCGGCTCGTCTATACTATGGTGGAATCCGGCACTACGGTCGTTCCGGCCGCAACGCCGCCGGAACGACCATAAAAGACATGAACTACGCGGTGGCGACCGCGATTGCTTTTTTGCGCCTGCCGCAGGCGAAAGCCCCCTTGGTGCGGCGCGAGCAACCACCCGACCGCGTCACTCGCGTAAACGGCATGCGTTGCGCGGTGGCGACCGCAACTGCCTTTTTGCGCCTCCGGCAGCATGGGAAGCGATGCCGGCTCGTTCGTGGTGCAACCGCATATGTCGTGTACAAGAAAAACCTGCCTGCCACGGCCGGCATCGATGCCGGCTGTGTACGCCGGAGCATTGAGGAGATAACGTGTTATGGCCGTGCGCGAACGCGAATCCGAGTGGGCAGATCGCCCCTTGAACTATGCAATACTCAGTGAACTGCTGCTGCTGGGCGGCACGGCGGCTTTGTTTTTTGCCACATGGCTGCGCGGCAACCTGGATTTCTATATTCACCCACGCTATACCTGGCTGGTGCTGCTCAGCGCGCTGGTCTTGCTGCTGATGGCGGCGGCACGGGCGCGGTTGCTCTTCAATCCTGCGACAGGCAGCCAGTCCATCTGGGTGCTGTTGCTGCTGGGCTTGCCGCTGCTACTGGGAACCCTGGTGCCGGCCCGCCCGCTTGGCGCCGGCACCCTGGCCGGACGGGCGCTCAATGCCCCCGGTGCCGTCGCCGGCGCCTGGCAGCCGCCCAATGCCGGCGATAGCCGTAGCTGGACGCTGCTCGACTGGTCGTTTGCCCAGTTGACGATGCCCGACGCCATTGCGGGCAAACCGGCCGATGTGGTCGGCTTTGTCTACCAGCAGGCCGATTTCGGCCCGGATATGTTCTACACTGCACGCTATGTGGTGACATGCTGCGCCGCTGATGGTGCGGCAGTGGGCTTGCCGGTGGTCTGGGCCGGCGGTGGTACCCTGCTGCCTGACACCTGGGTGCGGGTGCAGGGCGTGATTGGCAGCGCCGGCATTGCCGGCGTCGAACAACCGGCCATTCTCGCCGACAGCGTCGAGCCGATTCCGCAACCCGAGAGTCCCTATCTCTATCCCTGACGATGACATTCACCTGGCGCATTGGATTGACCAGCCTGCTGCTGGCGCTGATTACCGGCCTGCTAATCTGGCGTGGCCCGCCGCTACGTGACATCGGCCTGATCACGCGTAGCCCGGCCGGCGGCGAGGTGCCCATCGGCAGCGCCGTGAGCCTGACCTTTTCGCGCGCTGTCGATCGGGCGGCGGCGGAGCAGAGTTTTGCCCTCAGCCCGGCCACGGATGGGCGCTTCTTCTGGCAGGGCAATACGCTCAGTTTCCAGCCCGCACAGCCGCTGCAGCCTGATACTGAGTACCGGGTGACGCTTTCAACGGCGCTGCGCGACAACCAGGGCAGTGCCAACCGCACTGCTCTCGGCTGGACATTCCGCACGCGTAGCCCGGCCCTGGTACTCATCACGAGCGCCGCCGGGCGCAGCACCGTCGTTGTATACACGCCCGGCACTGCGGAAGCGCGGCCACCGGCCGACGTAACGGCGGAGATACAGGTGGCCGCAATTGCTCCCGCCAGCGGCCGGTTGCTGCTGGTCGAAGCACGCGATATGGCGCGTACGGCGCTGACTCTGCTGGATCCGCAGGACGGTAGCCGCCGGATCCTGATCGACGAACCGGGCATCCGGGTCAGCGATCCGGCCTGGGCAAGCGGCGAAGATTTCATTGCCTATACCCGCCAGGTACTCGATGCGGATGAGCCGCCGCAGATCTGGTTGGCCGGCCCCGATGGAACTTCCTACGGGCCGCTGCTCAGCACCGACGAGGCAAGCTCACAGGCAGCCTGGTCGCCGGACGGCAACCAGCTTGCCTTTGCCGGTGGTGCTGCGGCCGACCAGGTGATCTACAGCTTTTTCAGCAACAGCCGGCGTAGCCGACCGGCCGGTACGACGGAAGCCGCAGCCTGGTCGCCGGACGGCAGCGTGCTGGTGTATGCCACCGGCAGCGGCGTTGATCGGCAGCAACTGCGGCGCTGGGATCTGCGCGCCGATGCCGACAATGCCCTGACTGACGGCAGGAGCCGTGACGGCCGCCCGGTCTGGTCGCCTGATGGTAGCCGGATTGCTTTTGTACGTCAGGAACTTGATGCAGCTGCGAGCAGTATCTGGCTGATGGTACCCGACGGCAGCAAGCTGCGCCGGCTGACGTCGGGCAGCCGTGACGACCGTCCGGTCTGGTCGCCCGACGGTAGTCGGATCGCCTTCATCCGCAGCGAAAACGGCCGCTCGAGCGCCTGGCTGGTCGATGTTGCTTCCGGCGAAGTCGACCGCATCCAGTTCGACGTGCAGTTCATCTTCTGGATCGCCTAGCGATGTGATATTTTTTATAGGATATAGTAATTGATCAGGATGCCGGCCAGCAGGTTGAGCTGAAAAATGAGCAAAATCAGCATGGCGATGATGCGGGGGCGGAACACGCGAGTGAGCATCAGCGTGCTCTTGATGTCGATCATCGGGCCGAAGACCAGGAAGGCCAGGATCGAACCACGGGTGAACGTGTTGACAAACGAGAGTGCGATAAAAGAGTCGACGGTGGAGCAAATCGAGAGAACCGTCGCCAGGGCAATCATCACCAGCACCGAGATCACCGGCCCGCTGCCGAGCGAGAGCAGCCACTGTTGCGGGATGAGTGTCTGGAGACTGGCCGCCAGCAGGCTGCCGATAACCAGGTAGCGCCCCATTTCGAAGAATTCAGTATTGGCATGGTTAAGGATCCGGCTCAGCGGTCCCCCCGCCTGCTCGTGGTTGTGGTCGTGCTCGTGGTCGTGGTCGTGATCGCAATCCTGGTGAGCGTGATCATGCGAGTGCGGGTAGCAAACCGCCGGCAACAGCACCTGGCCGGGGTCACGCGGCGTGCCCAGCAGCACCCCGATGATCACCGCAAAGAGCACGGTCAACCCGGCGCGCCAGGCCACCATGTCCCAGCCGCCGAAGGCGACAAACGTGGCAATCAGCACAATCGGGTTAATCACCGGTGCGGCCAGCACAAAGGCAATGCCGGTCGGCAAGCCGGTACCTTTGGTGAGCAGCCGGCGGGCGGTCGGTATCGAGCCGCACTCGCAGACCGGAAAGGCCAGGCCGAGCACCGCACCGGCCAGGGCGGCCGGCAGTGGGTGATGTGGCGACCAGCGTTGTACCAGGGTGTCGCTGACGTAGAGATGGATCACCGAGGAGACCAGCACGCCGGCCAGCAGAAAGGGCAGCGCTTCAATGACGATGCCCAGGAACACCGTAACCAGGTTCTGGAGCCGATCCGTCCAGGGTGCCAGTGCCGATGGTACCGCTATGTCGCTGGCGATCCAGATCAGGATCGCTCCGATCAGCAATGCCAGGCCTGGCAGCCGGCGCGCCGGCGGGCGTCCGGGCGACGATTGTTTGGGAGGAAGCGGTCGCGCAGGGCGAAACTGCATAGCCGATATATTTCCCTATTGCCCAACAGCGGGATCCCTGTTGGAACCGGCGTGATAGAGTTGGATCGGCCCGAATACCGGTTGGTATGCTATAGTGATACCGGCTGCAATGCAAGCATAGCTCAAGCGATTGAAAGAAAAAGCCCGTAACCCCGGATGTGAAAACCCAGGCTCTACGGGCTCGAACTGCAAGGCTCTGGCGCGCCTCTGTGAGCTTTGCAGGACTTTGCTGGAGTTAGCGTGAGCGGCGCGGGATCCGGAAAGTGCGGTCGGCGGCAGCCAGGGCTTTGCCGGCCTGTTCCTTCGATGCCTGCCAGAATTCCAGCAAGAGATTCTTGAGCGACCAACCCGGAACCTCGCGGCGAGCCTTCAGCCCGGCCCATGTCCACAAAATTCCCTGCGCGATGGTGACACCAATGACGAATAATACTTTGAACCAGAAGGAGTCGATTTCCATATACCTGTCCCCTTTTGTATTTTGCCAGGCCTGCGTCGCGCCGACCTTGATATACTGGTGAAAAAGATATAGCAATTCTACGAGAACTATGAACCAGGGAACGCTGCATTGCCGAACCGGAAGGACTTTACGCCTCAAACAGCATTGCTATAAGGCTCGGGTGGAATTGCTCTGGGTCTATGATACCGCAGGCATTCGCTCTTTGCAAGCGCCTGCATATGACGTGCTATACTGTGGGCATATTTGTTCATTTACCCGACACAGCTTCATGCTGTCGATCCATGATGTATTTTACTGTTGCCCGTATTGCTGAATTACTGCAAAAACACGATCTGGGCATACTGCAAGAATGGCGAATTCTGGAGAGTCGTGCCGCTGAGAGCGTGTATTTGATCAATCAGGTGGTGGTGTTGCATCTTGCCGCTGGTGCCGACGCGCAAGGCCGATTGGCGAAAGTAGCGGCGATGTTGCGCTTTCTGGCCTGTATCGATGAAATACCCTGCGAGCGCCTGGTGGCTTACGAACCGTACGGTGATGACTCCGTCGCTGGTTCATATCTCTTCGCGTTGCGTGAACCGGGCTTGCCGGCCATTGATTGCTGGCATCAGATCGATTCGCTCAATCAGCGCCGGCTGTCGCTGCGGATGGGCGTTGCTCTGGCACGCTTGCACCACCTTAGCTGGGCCGACTACGGTGGGTATAATCCGGCTACCGGTGGCCTGGGGCGGTTCGACGATTGGCGCGAATATCTGCTGGATCGGGCGGCGGAAGCCCTGACCCAACTCTGGGGATGCCAGGGTTTGCCGGTGGTTTTGCTCAATGCGATTGAACAATTCCTGGCCGTTGCCGACCTGCCGCGGCGCCCGCGCCCGGCCTTCGTGCATGGCGATTATGGCTTGCACAACGCCATTGTGATCCAGGAAAACGGTCACTGGCGCTTGCACTGTCTGACCGGCTGGCACGCAGCTCTGTCCGGCGATACCGAGTATGAATTCGCTACCGGTTTGCTGGTGGAACCCGATGAAGTCAATCCGCTGGCCGAACCGTTCCTGTCGGGCTACCGTGAATTGCGCCCACTCGAGCAAGGCTGGGAACAACGCAGTGCGGTGTATCGCCTGATCTACCATCTGGCGCTCTGTGCATTTATCTGGCGGGAGCATGCCGGCAATCCGGTTATGCTACACTACCATCGCTCACGATTGATCGATGCGTTGAAAATGGCCTCGGCCAGTCGTTGATCCAGGTTGGTTCAGCGTGTGGCAACCGGGGCAGTTGTTTCGCAGAGGAGGTTTTATGCGTGTTCCCTTTATCCACTTTGTACCATTGATGCTGCTGGCATTGTTGCTGGCGGCCTGTGGTGGTACCCCGGCCGTGCCAACAACGACGCCGGCGCCGACGGCCACGCCGGTGCCTTCGCCGACGCCGGCACCGTCACCAACTGCAGAACCGACAGAAGCCCCCGAACCTACGCCGGCGAGTGATGCCGCTGCCGCTGATGCGGCCGACTCGGCATCAGACGGTGATATTCAAACCGCAATCGAACGTTCCCGCCGAATCGAAACCTATCGCCTCGAGTTGACTATGGCCGGCCAGGGTCTGGGTGAAGAATTAGTGCCCGGCGCTGAACCAGGCCAGACGGTTGCGTTGTTTTCGGTTGAGGGCGCCTTCGATGGCAGCGACTCGGATCTGGTGCTGGGAGGCTTTCTAGCGACGTTCCTGGGTGTGGAAGACGGCCTGGCGGTGATTACCGTCGATGATGTCAGCTATTTGCGCGGGCCGGTGCCGTTGCTCGGCGCCACTGAAGATCGTTGGTACGAATTGCCCGCCGACCAGAGCGGTATTGCTGAACCGCCGCTGGCGGCCGATGATCTGCTTGGCTCTTTTGCCGACGAGTCGTTTGATGAAAGTGGTTTCACCCAGACCGGTAGCGAAGAAATCGATGGCTTGCAGTGTGCTGTGTATATCGGCGACCGCGAGGCCACCCTGGCGGCCCTGGAGGGTCTGGGTGAGGATACTTTGCCCACCGGTGAAGAAGAGAACCTCGAAATCGCCGAATTGCGCTTCTGGGTTTGCGAAGATGGGTATGTGCATCAGATTCAGGCCGACCTGTCGGGCACCAACCCCGAGGTGCCTGATCAGCAGGTGGAACTGGCGCTGCGGATGCGGTTCTTCGACATCAATGGCGACATCAGCATTGAGGCGCCCGCCGATGCGGTGCCGCTGGCGCTGCCCGGCAGTTGAGGTGACAGGACTTACGCAGTCGGCGTGCTTGCTCAAGCCGCAATGACTTCTTCGCCTGCGGCAGCAAGGCAGGAACCGTTTCTTGCCGCCATGCCGCAGGCGAAGCCGGCCTGTCGGCGGGGCGACCGCCTCAGTCCTGGAAGGCAAAGGCAGCCGGCTCCTGGCCGGTGAAGAGCCCAAAAGAACCAGGCTTTCATTAGGAGATGATTTCGGTGAGACTGTTGTGGCCCTGCCTGCTGGTGATCTGGCTGCTGGTGATGCTCCCGCTTCCGGTTGCGGCGCAAGCCGGGATAGTAGCCTTTGTCGATGAGCCGGGAGACCTGGATCGGGCGGCGATCGAACGGGCTGCCGAGCCGCTGATTGATCGTGGTGCCGAAATAGCGCTGTATCTGGTGGAACAGGGTGGCCCGGACGATTTTGACGCTCGCCTGCGAAGCGATGGCCTGATAAGCGGCAATAATGCTCGTAGCCGGATGCTGGCCATATATGTTTCGTTTGAGCCGCAATACAGTGCCATTCGCTTCGGCGATGCCTGGAATGAGGCGCTCGCGGTACAGGACAATGCCGAGGCGATTCGCGCTGCTGCGCTGAATCCGCCACTGGCCGATGGCAATTTTACGCAAGCCTATGCCGATGCGCTGGCGGCCGTGGAAGATGCGGTGGTCAATCCGCCGGGGCGTTCCATCATCAATTTCAACCCCTTGCCGATTGTGATCGGGGTGTTTCTTCTGATTGGCCTGGTGGTCGGTTGGCAACTTGTTGGCCGGCAGCGTCGCCGGGCGCAGGCGCAGGCGGCGGCACGCGAAGGCTACGATAAGGCGCGCCGCGACGCTGGGGTGCAGATCGGCGGGATCGGCCAGCGCTTTCGCCGGATGCAGGAGAAAGCCCGCTTTGACCGGGTGACCTATGCTCGTGAAGATGTGGCCGAACTGGCTGAACTCCAGGAGCAAGCCTCCTTGCTGTTCACCCGTATCCAGACGCGCTTCGACGACATCGGCGAGGATTTTGAGCAGCAGGGCAAAGAAACGGTTGCTGCCTACAACCAGACGGCTGAGCAGTACCGCGAGTTGCTGCAAGATACGGCCGAGTTGCAGACGCAACTCGATGCGATTGATCAGCGGCGGAATGAGCTCGATGAACTGGCCCATCGGGCGGCGGCGGAGATTGATCGAGCAAAAAAAAACATGGTGACGGTTGATAGCCGCCTGGAAGCGCTGGGCAGTGAATTTAGCGATCCGGCGGCGGTTGGCGCCGTGGCTCGCCAGGCGATCCAGCAGGCCGAACAACAATTGCACGATCTCGAGGTGCGCGCTGCCCTGGTTTCGGCGGAACGAAGTGCGCTGCTCGCCGAAGAGATTGGCGAGTTGCTGGATCGCTATGCTGAGGTGCGCCGTGGCATTGCCACGGCGCGTGATGAGGCCGAGGCGCTGGCTGCCGAAGGCTATCGCGTGGATCGCAGTCACCAGTTTCTTGACCAGGCCCGCGATTTGCTGAGTCAGGCCGGCCAGTCACTGGCCGGCTCCGGAGTGGCGGCCGCGACGGCGCCGCTGGCGGCGGCTACCGCCCGGCTGGCCGACGCTGTTGCGCATGGGCGCGAATTGCCGGCGTTGCGCGAGCGCAACGAAGAGCGGCTCGATGCACTCGAGGCTGAGGGCGAGGCCGTCGCTGAACTGATTGCCGAGGGGCGGCGTGTCTTCGATATTGTCGATGAGTTTGCCGAGAATACCTGGAGCGATATTCGCGGCAATGGCAGCGAGGCGCAACTGGCGGCCGATCGTGCTCAGGAGCGCTGGTTGAGTGCCGAGCTACGCAACAGCATGGCGGCCCAGGAGTTCCACGAGGCCGCTGAAGATCTCGACCTGGCCGATCAAGAACTGAAGTATGCCCGCTCGCTGATCGAGGCGATTACGACCAGGTTGCACGATCTGGAAACCGCCCGTGACACGGCTCGCGATGAAATGGCCGCTGCTGAGGCCGACATTGCCCGCGGCTGGGAATTCATTCGCCGGCGCGATGCCGACATCGGTGCCGAGCCCGAAACGCAGTTGCAGGCGGCGGAACAGCAACTGGCGGCGGCGCGTACCGAGATGCAGCAGAGCCGCCCGGACTGGTTGCGCCTGGTGGAACGGGCGCAACAGGCCAATCAACTGGCGGATGCCGCTTTGCTGACGGCCGGTCAGGAATTTGAGACGATGGAAAAGCTACGCGGCGAGGCTCGCCGGTCGCAACAGCTCGCGACAGCCGAGGTGCAGAAGATCGTCAAATTTGCCGGTCTGCACGGCGCAGACATCAGTAGCGAGGGTGATCGTGCTATTCAGCAGATCCAGCAACAGGTGCAGCAGGCCTTCCAGTTGTTGCGGCAAGCCGAAGCCAGCGAGGAAGATGCCCGGCGCCAGGCGCTGCAACATGCTGTTCAGGCTTACCAGGTATTGCAAAATGAAGCCGGGCGCATTTATCAGCAGGTCTATGCGGATTTTCAGCGCCTGGAGCAACTCCGCGCCGAAACCCGCCGCGAGCTCAAAGCGGCGCGCGATGCGATTGTTTCGGCGGAACTGCTGGTTTCGAAGTACGGCGCGGCAGTACCGGCGCATGCCGATCCGGTGCAGCGTGTGAAAGTTGCCCGCCGCGATTTCGAGCGCATCCGCCAGCCCGTGACCGGCGAAGCCAATCTCCGGGCGGCGCTGGCGGAAGGGCAGCGCATCCGCCAGATTGCTCAGGCCGCTGAAGAAGAAATTCGCCGGCACTACCGCCCACCTGGTGGGGGTAGCAGCAGTGGCGGCGGCGGCGATGTGATGGCCGGTATGCTGATCGGGGCCATGCTTGATCAGGCACTGCGCTCGTCGCGGCGCAGCCGGCGGCACGGCGGTAGCTTCGGTGGCTTTGGTGGCTTCGGCGGCGGGAGTTCGAGTGGCGGCGGCTGGGGTAGCCTGGGTGGCGGCAGCGGCGGCGGCTGGGGTGGCGGCGGCGGCAGCGGCGGCGGCTGGTAAGCGGTCGGCATTGATTGTTTGGCGACAGTAGCCGCCAAACAATCAATGCCGGCTTATGGATCCGCGATCAGCTTTTTTCGGCCTCGATGATTTTTTTGCGAACGTCGGCGGCCATCCGGGCGAGTTCGCGGTTGATCACGGTTTGCCACTCGTTGGCCTCATTATCTTCGAGGGCGCCGCCGCCATAGCGCAATTCCATGGCCAGGTTCCAGCCCTTGCGTTCGGCAAAGTGTTCGAGTTCCTTCCGGCGGCTCGGTGGCCAGCGCCGCTTGATGAAGCGGCGGAACGCTCGTTCCTTGCGGTTCGATCCATCGGGATCCAGGGCCGGCAAGGCGAACCAGGGCTGCTGATCCATCTCGTTGGGCTCACGGGCCGATGTGAAATAAATTGTCTGGTGTGGAATCGAATAGCGATACTCGCCGTCGCCTTCGTAACGTCCGGGATTGTTGGCAATAGCACCGGTCAACATGCGGTCTGTAATCGTCATTGGTTTACCCTCAGCCATCAATCTCCTTGCATATTGAGCATAGGATAGCACAAGAATTGCGGTTTGTGGAGAGGGCTTGTCAAAGCTTTTCGGCGATGTATGGCTGCTCGAACGTCTGACGGGTCTCGCGGGGGAAGCCAGCCAGGCGGTGTACACTGGTGATGCTTAGCGTGCAGGGTGTCGCCAGCGGTGCTGCCAGCGGGATGCGGCCGTTGTCGCTCGCGCCGTCGACAGTCAGGCTGCCGCTTTGCCCGCGACTGTCCGTCAGGTCGATGATCAGGCTGGTCGGGCGCGTACCGCGATGGTAGCTCCAGGCCAGGTACACGAGCGTATAATTGCCGTCGGCCACCGCTTCCTGGCGCACAACGCGGGCGTGGCGCAGCTGCGCCGGGTGCAGGCGCAGCAGTGCGGCAGCGCCGGCCAGTCCGAACCCAACAATCCAGAGCATACTGCGGGTGCTTTGTTGCATACAGCCTCCAGTGAAAAACGTTCTCTCCGTCACTCTTTCGGTAGGCATGAAAGCCTGCCAATAGAACCGCCAGGCGATCTTGACCGCCGGCGCCGCCCGACCGAACCGGTGGGCGCCGGGAAGTTCGCGGATTCTCCGGTGATCGCTCGTGCGCCCACCGGTTCGGTCAGACCGCGCGCAAACGAAAGGTTGCGCCCGGTCGGAGTACTAGGGCAAATTGTAGAGGTGCCGGTAGGCGCCATAGTAGCCGTAGACCGATTTGACGTAGCCTTCGGTTTCAGGAAAATCGATAAGTTCGGTGAACATATCGGCGTCGGCGACTTGGGAGCCGCCGGCCCAGCGCATGGCATTGCCGAGGCCGCCATTGTAAGAAGCCAACCCGCCGTGAATACTGCCGTTCATATCATCGATACGCTGCCCGAGATAAAACGTCCCGAAGCGCACACTGACATAGGGCTGGTAGAGCGCATCAATCTCGAAATTGCTGATGCCGAGCTGGGCCGCAATGCCCTGGCCGGTTTCCGGCATCACCTGAGCCAGGCCGCGTGCGCCGACCCAGGACGTCGCACGGGGTTGAAACAGGCTTTCCTGACGCATCAAGGCATAGAAAAGCAGCGGATCGACTTCCTGAGCCTGGCTTTCGGCCAGCACCAGGTTGGGGTAGGGTGTTGGAAAGAGCAAGCGGCGCAAGGTTGGCGGAGCGCTGCTTTCGGCGGGAGCCAGTGCCATAATCTGCCGGGCCGCCTGAAGTGCGACGTACGTTTCGGCGTGGTCGTAGGCGATGCGGGCGAGATGCACCAGCAAGCCGGGATCATCGGCAAAATGGTCGAGTGCCGCATGCCATTCGGCGCCGGCTTCGTTGTGCAGACCGACTTGCGCCAGCGCCAGGGCGCGCTCAATCGCCGGATATTCGCCGACTGCCGGATCGATGCCGGCCGCATCGATGGCCGGCAGCGCTATGCCGCTCCAGCCGGCCACCCAGCCTTCCAGTTCGCGCCAGCCGGGCGGCAGGATCGATGCCCCAATACTGGTCGCGCCATTCATCGCGACGCCGAGTTCTTCGCCGGCACGGGCGCCATAGTAGCTATCGGCAGCGGCGCTGCGGGCAGTGGTAAAATAGGCGAGTGCGGCTGCATCGTCGCCGCGGGCCACAGCGGCGCGGCCGGCCCAGAAAGCGCCGCGAGCACGTTCATAGCCGCTGTGCGAGTCGGCGAGCAAGCGCCAGTTCTGCTCGGCAACCGCATAATCGGCAGCCTGAAAGTGGGCCAGGCCACTGCGGTGCAGCGCGCTTGCCCCCTGGTTGCTGCGCGGAAAACGCCGGCCGAGTTCCAGCCGCACCTCGCCGGCCTCATCGAAGCGTTGGAGGCGATCCAGGAGCTGGGCAGCCCGGTCAAGAGCTTCCGGTGCGCGCGGATCATCGTTGAACCGATCGGCAAAATCGCGATATTCGGCAATTGCCCGTTCAGTGTCGCCGCTCTGTCCAAGCGTCTGGATCCAGTCGAGCCGGGCCTGGCGCCCACGGGTATCGTCCGGGGCGGTTGCATCAGCGGCATCGGCAAGCGACTGAAGAGCTTCGGCGAACAGGCCCAGGCCGCGCAGCGCCAGGCCACGCTGGCGCTGCAATTCGATAGCTGCGTCGTCGTCGGCTTCGGCCAGGGCGGCATCGAAGAAGGGCAACGCATCCTGGTAGCGCCCGGCGGCAAACAGTACGGCAGCGATTTCGGATGGCGCCAGGCCGGGATTGCCGGCGGCCAGCAAGCGGTCGACCGCTACCGGCGCCTGGCTGCTGTCGGGGCTCCGGCGGGCGATTTCAATCCGGTAATCGCGGGCGAGCGTCGGATCGCCCATGCTATCGGCCAGGGCGGCAGCTTCACTGAGAATACGGGCACGGTAGGCCGGCTGTTCGGCGAAAGCCAGCAATTCGGTATACAGATCGGCGGCTCGCTGCTGATCGCCGGCCTCACGCCGGACGGCGATGGCGCGTTCGTAGGCGGCAGCGCGCTGGCTGCGGGCAATATTGCTACGGGCGGCATGCTCATAGCCGTTGCCGGCCGCCGCCAGGTCGCCGAGCGCCTGGAACTGGGCGGCCTGGCGCAGCGCGGCGTAGGGTTCAAGAGGTGTCGCCAGATCGCGGTAGCCGGCATAGGCATTGCTGGCATTGGCCCAATCGCCGGCATTTTCATAGCCGCGAGCCAGCCAGAACAGAGCCGGTGCGCTCAATCCATCGTTGTCGGCCATAGCCAGAAGATCATGCAACGTCTCGACCGCCGAAGTCCAGCGACCGCGTTCGGCAAAACTTTCGGCCAGGTAAAAGCGAGCCGGGCCTGCTTCGGGGCTGTCGGGGTAATGTTGCAGGATCCGGCTGAAATCGGCGGCAGCGGCATCGACATCGCCAATCGCCCGGCGTTCCAGACCGCGCGCCAGCAGATCGGCTGCCGGCATCGGTGTCGCGACGGGTGGTTCTATGGGTGCCGACTGACGGGCGGGTGGGTTGGCAACGGGTTTGACCGGTGCCTCGATGATTTCGCAACCGGCGAAGATCAACAGGCCGCAGACGACGATCAGCAACTGGATCGGGTAGATGCGACTTCGCATAGCAGTGTCATTGTACCATGCTCATCTGTGGATGCGGCGGCGAAGCACCGCAATTTCGATGATAGGCCGGGGCGGGGGTGATGGCTAGCGCAAATGGTAGCGATATGGTATGCTTTGCACGGAATCAGGCCCGCTCCTCAGAACTGGAGGGATAAATCGATGGTGCGCGAACGGTATCAGCGGCGTATCGATAATTTACGGGATGATCTGCTATATCTGGGAAATATGGTCGAACAGGCGCTGATCCGCGCTATGCGGAGCCTGGAACACTGGAATACCGTCGTGGCTGCGCAAGTCTCGCATGACGATCAGCAGATCGATGAGATCTGGCATGTGGTTGAGGAACGAACCGTGCAGTTGCTGGCCACCGAACAGCCGATTGTTGCCGGTGATTTGCGCCTGATGACGGCGATTATCGCGGTTGCCGGCGAACTCGAGCGAATCGGCGATTATGCCAAGAGCATCGCTCGGCGCGTCAAGCGTATGATGGAATACCCCGACCGCATTGCGCTGCCGCCGGAACTCTTTGCGATGGCCACGCACGTGCGCAACATGTTGCATACCAGCCTTGATTCTTTGCTCAAGCAAGATATCGACCTGGCGCGTTCGCTGAGCGAACAGGCGCAGCAGAGCCGGGTCTATCGTGAACGGCTGCGCGATGAATTGGTCGATGTGGCTCGCAATAATCCCGAAAGCATCGAAGCGGTGCTCGCCTTGATCGAAATTGTCCACGCCCTGGATCGGGTTTCCGACCGTTCAACGAATATTGGGGAACGGGTAATCTATTTTGTTACCTCTACTATTGAGGAGCTCAATTAGCCCACGTCAAGAACCAGGACGTTCTGTTGCCGCAGCGAACCAGGGTTCGCTATGAAACGAGGGTGCTGTGCAGCCGGAAGACGATGAGCAACTTGCTGCCGATAACGGCAGGCGCATGAGCATCGGGCGCGATACGCTGGTGTTGATCGGCGCCCTGGCTTTTTTAATTCTGGCCGTCGGTTTGACGTTCTTCTTCCCCGGTGCTCCTGGTGCGCCGGTGCCTGAGGCAGAAACACAGATTGCACTGGAAGGCGGCACCGCGACCCCGGCGGTGGTGGTGCCCACTGAGGCTGCGTATCCCGGCCCCGGTTCTGGTCTTGAAGGTGGCAATGGTGCCTATCCCGGCCCCGGGCCTGCCGAACAGGCATCGCCCACGCCGTTCAGCGATGATGCTGATGAGACACCGGAGCCGGTGGGCTACCCGCCGCCGCGTGATACGCCTACCCCGACGGCGGACGCGCCGGCCTTTCAGCCGACGACGGTGACGCTGACGCCGGCAGTGCAAACCTTTGTGCCGGCGCCGACGCTGACGCCCATTCCGGTGCCGACCCAACCGCCGAGCGGCTTTCAACCGGCGCCGACGCAAACGCCCCAGCCGCCGGTCGCTACACCAATCCCGGCACCGACGCAGGCTCCCACTAATGGCGACCAGCCAACCACGGCCCCCGAACCCGGTAAGGATGCGCCGGGCGAGTTGTCGCCAACGCCGGAAGTGCTTGCCGAACCGGTCGAACCAGTCGATGTGTTGCGCGGCAATGTGCGCTGGAATCTGAGTGATAGCCCGATTCTGGTGCCACGCAATCTCCAACTGGCGCCCGGTGCGGTGCTGATTATTGAGCCGGGTGTAGAGGTGCGGCTCGCGCCGGGTGTGGCGATCTTTGTGGATAGCGCCCAGTTGCTGGCGCTGGGTTTGCCCGAACGCCCGATTAGCTTTATGGCCAACGGTGGCCTGCGTTGGGGCGGGATTTTTGTGCGGCCCAACAGTTTTGTGGCCATCGAAAATACCACCATCAGTGGTGGCGGCGCCGGTGGGACGGTGATTGTGGCTGAAGAGAGTGAGATGGTGGTGCGCAGTTCGCGGATCGTCGATAATGGCGGCCAGGTCTTGCTGGCCAATACGAAGCTCGAAATGCGCGATAGCGAGATCGCCGGCAACGATATGCCCTATGGCGCGGCCCTCGATGTCAGCTATAGCCGGCGCAATTTCTTCTTTACCCTGGTCGGTAACCGTATCGGCGGCAATCGCCAGGCAAGTGGTGCGCCCGGCGTGCGGGTAGTCAACAGCAGTACCTTCGATACGCTCAACATCGATGTGCAGGGCAACCTGATCCGCGGCGGCATTGCCAATCTGGAACTGACGACCAATGGCTTGCTCAAGGGCACGGTGGCTTGCAATGCACTGATTGGCGGCGACCTCGGGCTCAGTATTCGCTCGCAGACCCGCCAGCAGGTGCCGCTGCCTGAGTTGCGCTTCATCGACAATGAACTGGATGAGCATACGCCGCCGATCATTCCGATTTATCTGGATTTCGGCATCGGGCGTGGCGCGGCCAGCGAGTTGCCCATCGACATGACCAATAACTGGTGGGGGGAAGCCTCCGGCCCTTATGATCCGCTGTTCCACGCTGACGGGCGCGGCGATTCGGTCGGGCGCAATATTGAGTATATGCCCTGGCGCGAGTCGCGGCCGGCCTGTGTGCCGTTGCCGTAGAAACAAAACCAGGGAACCAGGAACTGAAGAATCGTTGCTCCGGATGGCCTGGGGACAAGCGTGAGTGATCGGCGCAGTTCTAGCCTTTGGCGAACTGCTTGTGATGAGGGAGTTCTATGCAGTTTCCGATTTGTCGGCCCTATGCGCTGCTGTTCGGGCTAGCTTTGCTGATGTTTGCCGTGGCTACAGCCTGTAGTACGCCACCGCTGCCGCCGGCGACGGCTGTGCCGCCGGCGACGGCTGTGCCGCCGAGTCCGACGGCTGTGTCGACGGCGACGGCTGTGTCGACGGCGACGGCTGTGCCGCCGAGTCCGACGGCGGCGGCGTTGTATAAGGGTTTGCCGCAGGGTTTCACGGCAGCCGGCGCGCCGACGCTGGGCCTGGCTGATGCCGAACTGGAATTGATCGACTATAGCGACTTCCTGTGAACGCTCTGCCGCCGCTACGTGTTAGCGGTCGAACCGGAGTTACTCGAAAATTATGTGCAAACCGGCCGCATCCGGCTGGTCTTTCGCCCGGTACTCAATCATGGCGACCTGTCCTTGATTGCGTCGGAAGCGGCGGCCTGTGCCGCCGAACAGGGCCAGTTCCGGCAGATGCATGCGTTGCTTTTTGAACGCCAGGACGCGCTCTGGAATGCGGGAGTTGCCGGCCTGCCCGCGCTGATGCAGGGCTATGTTGAAGAACTGGGCATGGATCGGCCGGCCTTTGATGGTTGTGTGGCGGCCGGTGAGGCGCGGGCGCTGGTGCAGGCGCTGGACGCCGAGCAACGCGAACGCGGCATTCGCTCGCAGCCTATTTTTGAACTTGGCGAGCAGCGACTGGTAGGCTTTCAAAGCTTCGAGACTTTTCAGCGTTTGATTGATGCACAACCCTGAGGCACAACCTGGTACCCTGTTGTTGATTGGCGGGGCCGAAGATAAAATCGGCCACCGGACGATTTTGCAGCGCTTTGTGGAACTGGCCGGCGCGGCGCAGGCCCGGATTGTCGTGATCGCCACGGCATCTTCCTATGAAGACTCGGTCGGGCGACGCTATGTCGATCTGTTTGCGGCACTGGGAGCGGCACAAGCTGAACTGGCGCCGCTGAGCGCGCGCATCGATGCCTGCCGCCCGGCGGTGCTCGAACAGCTCGATGCGGCGACGGCCGTCTTCATCACCGGCGGCGACCAGCTCAAGCTGACGGCGATCATTGGGGGGACGCCCACCGAGGCCCGTTTGCGTCAGCGCCACGGAGCCGGCTGTGTTGTCGCCGGAACCAGCGCCGGAGCCTCGGTGGCAGCCGAGCATATGATGGCCTATGGTGCCAGCGGCATTCCGCCGCGCAAGGCGATGATGCAGTTCGCGCCCGGCTTTGGCTTGATCCGCGGCGTGATTGTCGACCAGCATTTCGGTGAACGGGGCCGGGCCGGGCGCCTGATTACGGCGGTAGCCCATAATCCCGGTTTGCTCGGCCTGGGCCTTGATGAAGACACCGCCGTGGAGATTCGGCCGGATCGTACCTTTGCTGTGCTCGGGCGCGGGGCGGTACTGGTGCTTGATGCCATGCCGGTCAGCCATAACGATATTCACCGGGTATCGGAACAGGCTCCGCTGAGCATTTTCGACCTGCGGGTACATACGCTGGCCAGTGGTTATCGTTTCGACCTGACGGAACGTCGGCCGCTGTTGCCGCTCGATACCCTCTGAAAAAACGTGGCTCCTGGTGATGGCGCGTCGACAATGCCGGCGCGCCATCACCAGGAACCACGTTTTTGCAAAACGAGAAATAGTGTGCAGGTGTCTGTTCGTCTGGGACGAAATGGAGCTAGCGATGAAGGTGCTCGAAACACAGGTGTACCGTGGGCCGAATGTGTTTGGCTACGGCCCGATGATCCGGATTACGCTCGACCTTGAGGAGCTGGAGGAGTATCCTTCCGACCGCCTGCCCGGTTTTACCGAACGGCTGGTGGCGCTGATTCCCAGCCTCTACGAGCATGGGTGCTCCTACGGCGAAGACGGTGGCTTCATCAAACGCCTGCATGAGGGCACCTGGATGGGCCATATCATCGAGCATATTGCATTGGAGTTGCAATGCCTGGTCGGTACGCCGGTAACGCGCGGCAAAACCCGTTCGGTGGCCGGGCAACCGGGTGTGTACAACGTGATCTATGCCTTCGTTGAGGAGCGCGTCGGCCTTGATGCCGGTGAACTGGCGATGAAAACCGTGCGCAGCCTGTTGCCTGCCGAGTTGCCCAGTGCCCTGCCGCCGGCCGAAGCAGCTGCCTTCGATTTTGGGCGCGAGCGTGACGAGTTGATCGTGCGATCCCAGGATCTGGTGCTCGGTCCGACGACGGCCTCGCTGGTGGCTGAGGCGCGCCGGCGCGATATTCCCTTCATTCGGCTCGATGCGTATAGCCTGGTGCAACTTGGCTACGGCAAGTATCAGCAGCGCATTCGCTCCAGTGTCACCGGCCAGACCAGCAATATCGCCGTCGAAACCGCCAGCGACAAAGAATTGACCATCAAGCTGTTGCACGATGTCGGCATTCCGACGCCACGCCACCGGCTGGTCGTCAGTGCCGATGAAGCCGCCGCGGCGGCGGCGGAACTGGGTTTTCCGCTGGTTACCAAGCCGCTTGATGTCAGCCACGGGCGCGGGATCTCGCTGAACCTGCATTCGCTTGCCGAAGTGCGTCGCGGCTATGAAGTTGCCGCCGAGTTCAATCAGCGCGTGCTGGTGGAAACCTATCTCAGCGGCAAGGATTATCGCGTGCTGGTGATCAATGGGCGTGTCGCCGCAGTGGCCGAGCGCGTGCCGGCCCGGGTTATCGGTGACGGCAAACATACCATTCGCGAACTGGTCGAGATGGTCAACAGCGATCCGCAGCGCGGCATTGGCCACGAGAAGGTGCTTACGCGCATCAAACTGACCCACCAGACCGATATGCTGCTTGCACAGGCCGGCTATTACATCGACACCGTGCTGCCCGAGGGCGAGGTGTTTTACCTGGCCAGCACAGCCAATCTTTCAACCGGCGGTACGGCAATCGATCGAACCAGCGAGATACATTACGACAACCGCGAGATTGCTCGCCGCGCCGCGCTGGTGATTGGCCTCGATATTGCCGGCATCGATGTGATCACACCCGACATCTCACGCCCGCTGCGCGAAGTCGGCGGCGGGATCGTCGAAGTCAATGCCGGACCGGGCTTTCGCATGCATCTGCAGCCCAGTGAGGGCAAGCCGCGCAACGTCGCCCGCCGGGTGATCGACATGCTCTTCCCGCGTGATGTACCGGCGCGGATTCCGGTCGTCTCGATTACCGGCACCAACGGCAAAACCACCACGGCGCGCATGGTGGCCCACATCTTTAAAATGAGCGGCGAGCGGGTTGGCCTGACCACGACCGACGGCATTTACATCGATGGCCAGCTCTATTTGAAAGGCGACATGACCGGACCCTGGAGCGCACGCATGGTTTTGAAAGACCCGACCGTCGATGCAGCGGTGCTGGAAACCGCCCGTGGCGGGATTTTGCGCGAAGGACTGGGCTACGACTACTGCGATGTCGGGGCGGTGCTGAACATCAGCAACGACCACCTGGGCCTGCGTGGTGTCGAGACGTTGGAGCAACTGGCGGACGTGAAATCGCTGGTGCTCGAAATGGTGCGCGAAAACGGGGCGAGCATCTTGAATGCCGACGATCCGCTGGTGGTGGACATGGCCGCACGGGCGCGCGGCAAAATCGTGTACTGGAGTATGCGCGGCGGCGCGAACGCCGGCGATCTGGTGAAAGCGCACATCGCCAATGGCGGCACGGCGGTGGTGTTACAGTCCGGCGTGCGCGGCGAAATGATCGCGATTTACGACGACGAGTTATATATTCCCTTGCTGTGGACGCACCTGATCCCGGCGACCCTGGAGGGCAAAGCGCGCCACAATGTCGCGAATGCGCTGGCCGCGACGGCGATTGCCTATGCGCGCGGCGCCAGTGTGGAGAACATCAAACAGGGTTTGCGCACCTTCACGCCAAATTTTTACCAGGCACCAGGCCGGTTGAACGTCTTCGATGAACATCCCTTCAAAGTGATCGTCGACTACGCGCACAACCCGGCCGCCGTGACGGCCATGCGTGACCTGGTGCAGGCGCTGCGCCCGAACCACCAGCGCGTGATCGGCGTTGTTGCTGCGCCAGGCGATCGGCGCAACGACGCGATCTGCGAACTCGGTGCCATCGCCGGTAGCATGTGCGACTTGCTGATTCTCAAGGAAGACGACGACCGGCGCGGGCGGGCGAGCGGCGAAGTCGCCGGCTTGCTGCGCGATGCGGCCATCGGCGCGGGGCTGCCGGCGGAGCAAACTATGCTGATCTACGACGAACTCGAAGCCACCCGTGCATCGTTGCGCCTGGCCCGGCCCGGCGATCTGGTAGTGATTTTTGCCGACAATATTACCGGAGTGTGGAAGGAAGTGGTTTATTTGAGCAAAGACCCGGCGGAGCGCGGAGAAGTTTGAGCGCGAATCCGGCAGCAACGGCAGGCGAATGTCATACCAGATCTGGGCGAATCGTTCGCCCGTGTCCGGCGGAGCCGCCAGACACGGGCGAACGGTGTTTCCGGATACGCTAGCGGTAAAGGCGGGGTGGTTTGTCCGGTGTCGGAGAACGCGGGCGAACCACCGGCCCCCACACGCTTGCTGGCTCGCTCATTGCTCCTGGAACAGACTGCCGCCGGCCCAATTGCCCGTGCCGGGTGTGCTCCGGTTTATGCCGCCGCTGACGGTGGCGCCGGCACCGCTGGATGTGTTGTCTACGCCACCGCTCACGGTGGCGGCGAGGCCGTTGGCAGCATTTCGTTGACCGCCCGTAATGCTGCTCTGGCGACCGGCGGCAAGGTTGACTGCCCCGCCGCTGACTGCGGATTCGGTTCCACTGGCGGTGTTGTCGCGACCGCCGCCAATCCATGCCTGTATGCCGGTGGCCTCGTTGAGGGTGCCGCCGCTGACGCCGGCATAGTTGCCGCTGGCCAGGTTGCCGTCGACTGCATTGGGGCCACCTCCGCCGCTCACAGACGTTGCAAAGCCGGTGGATCGGTTATTTCGCCCGCCGCTCACACTGGCGAACGGCCCGCCGATGGTGTTGGTATGGCCGATGACCAGCCCGCCAAAGCTGCTGTAGGTATGCTCGATGCCGACAATCAGGTTGTGTGAGCCGGTGCGCGTATTCGCCGGGCCGGTGTCTTCGTTGTAGCCGATAACCAGGTTGCCCAGACCATTGACGTTGCCGGCGGTGCTGCCGGTAGCGTTGCGAATATGCAGGTTGGCGCCATCGATAAAGATGTCGTCACCAACCACCGTGATGTGCTGGAGCTTTGCTTTCAGCGCAGCCAGGCGCGCTTCCAATGCCACCAGATCAATGTTTTGCACGCCGGCCTCGAGCGCCACGACCCGATCTTCGAGCGCCGCAGCATTGGCCGCATATTCGGCGCGCAAAGCATAGGGGACACTGGCCAGGCGCTGATTTGGTTCCAGTGCTGCAAACGGGTCGTCGGGTGTTTCGCTGAACCAGACGCGCAAGTAAGCCTGGTTTTGCGCAAGGGCGCTCTGCCCAACAGGCTGGTAGCAGGTTGGGCATACCCCATGCTGTTCCATACCAGGATCGTGATCAGGATGAAGCCGAAGAGTAGCGGGCTTCGATGGTTCAGCATCAGATGATCCTTAATCTTCAACAAACTTCAGCGGATAACGGTTCATTCGGATCGGGTATCACATCAACAATGTAGCCTGTGGGCAGCGCCAACGCACGCTCGCGAGGGATAGTTTGATGCGATAGTCGCAGGAGGATAGCCGGCTATCAGAAGTGATAGGGGGTGGTATTCAACACCAGCGGGGCCATAAGCAAGAGGCGCGCCGGCTGAACCGGCGCGCCTCTTGCTTATGGCCCCGCTTCTTGACTTGCTACGCCAGACCCTTGCGCTGAGCGAAGGCGATGATCTCGGCGCGGTTGCGGAAGTGCAACTGGCTGATGATTTCGCGCATATGGTAACGTACAGTGTGTTTGCTGAGATGCAGCGTGTCGCCAATTTCCTGGTAGGTATAGCCCCGAGCGACCAGCGCCAGTACTTCGAGCTGGCGATCGCTCAGCGTGACTTGTAGCGTGGAATCGTCGGTGGTGGCAACGGTGAGCGATGCCGGCGACGCGGGAAGCGGCTGATCCGGCGGCGGCGGCGCGGCCAGCTGATCGTCGCGGGCGAATTCGGCCAGCACGCGCGAGGCCAGGCCCGGCGAGATCACCATTTCGCCTTCCATGACGCTGGTGAGTAACAGAAAAAACTGGTCGGAGTCCAGCCCTTTGAGCAAGTAGCCCGAGGCGCCGCCTTTGATCGCTTCAAAAAGATGCGCCTCGTCTTCCGACATAGTCAGCATGACGATCTGGGTATCCGGTAGTTCGGCCTTGATCCGGCGTGTGGCATCGAGGCCGTTGCAGTTCGGCATTTCGACATCCATCAGTATCAGGTCGGGGCGCAAGCTACGGGCCTGGGCCAGCGCCGCAAAGCCATCGGCTGCCGTGCCGACCACCGTGACACCGCGCCCGACCAGCAAGTTCTGCATACCTTGCAAAAAGAGCGGATGATCATCGACCAGTAGCACGCGCACACTGTCGGGCGGGCGTTTCTGGGGCGTATGGCGCGGCAATTGCAGAATGACGCGGGTTCCCGCGCCGGGTTGAGCTTCGATTCGCAGATGGGCGCCGATTTCGGCGGCTCGCTCACGCATGCTGCGCAGGCCATAGTGCCGCCCGTCGGTGGCCGGTACCGGCAGGTGTTCCGGGTCGAAACCGCAGCCGTCATCGGTAACGACCATGCGCACATGATCGGGCGTACCGGCAAAGCCGATGTGGATTTCCTGCGCACGGGCATGTTTGCGGCAGTTAGCCAGGGCCTCCTGCACAATCCGCATCAATTGCACATCGGTGGCCGGCGGGAACACCTGGTCGCTCAGATTCGGCTCGATTTCGAGAGCAACGTTGATGGCGTAAAGTTGTTTGAAGCGCTGGAGATACTGGTGGAGCGTAGCAAAGAAGCCCTGTTCGAGGTTGCCGCGCAAGGTTGCGCCGAGAATAAACTCGCGAATGTCGGTCTGGTGTTCCTGGGCAGCGCTGATCATCTGGTTGAGATAGCTGTCGGCAGTGCTGATCTCGGCGCGAGCGAGCAATTCGCGGGTGGCCTGGGCCTGGGTTTTGATGTAGCCAAGTACCTGGCCGAGATTGTCGTGCAGCTCGCGGGCCAGGCGCTCCCGTTCGCGCAGCATCGTCAGCGCTTCGTGCTGTTCAAGCAACTGGCTTTGTGATCGTTTGCGCTCGGTGAGATCCTGTACGTTGGCGATGCGGTAAGGCGCTTGATCGGGGCGATCCCGGATGACGGTGACATCGACCAGTACTGGAAAGGTGCTGCCGTCTTTGCGCCGATGATGGGCTTCGAAGACTACATGATCTTGCTGCTGAACCATCTGGAGCGACTGCTCGAACGTGGTGCGAGCTTCGGCTGCATAGATCGCACTGATCGGCCGGCCGGTCAACTCTTCAACGGTGTAGCCGTACATGCCGGCGAAGGCCGGGTTCATCATATCGAGGGTCGCGCTGCCGATATCGCTGACAACCACGCCCATTTTAAGGTAATGAAAAATATCGGCCCATTTGCGCAGCGTTTCTTCGGCCTGCTTGCGGCGGGTGATGTCGCGGATGAATGAGCAGAGATACTCTTTGCCGTTCCAGGCCAGGTAGGTCGATGTGACTTCAACCGGGAAGATGCTGCCGTCTTTGCGCTGATGATGCGTTTCGAGCTGGATGAAGCTTTGCTGCTTCATGCTGTTCCAGTGCGCTTCCCAGTTATCTATGGGAAAGGCGGGATTGATGTCGGCGATGGTCAGCTGGAGCAGTTCCTCGCGCGAGTAGCCGAGAATGCTACAGGCGGCATTATTGACATAAAGAATGCGCTGGTCGGCGCCGATCCAGAGAATTTCATCGGCGGAATAGTCAAGCGAAAACTGGGCCAGCCGTAGGGCTTCTTCAGCCTGCTTGCGGCGGGTGATATCCGAAGCAATGCCGCCGATAGCATACATTTCGCCTTGCTCATCGTAAACTGGGAAGCGCGTAATCAGGTACGTGCCGGTACTATCAGGGAAGGGGATCTCCTGTTCGGACTCGACGGGGCGGCCGTCGGCGATCACCTGTTGCTCGGCCTGTGACGCCGCAGCAACCACCGGGGGCGGCAGGATGTCGGCGATGCGTTTGCCGACCAGTTCGCGTCCGCTCAAATTCATGGGCGAGCCGGCGCGATCATTTGCCAGCATATAGCGGCCCTGGATATCCTTGACAAAGATAGCTGCCGGGGCGTGATCGATAAAGCTCTGGAATAAGTCGCGGGTGGTATGCAAAGATTTTTCGGCCTGCCGGCGCCGCTCGCGTTCGGTAGCCAGTTCGGTACGGAGTTGAACCAGTGCCGCCGGGTCGGTGGGTGCGGCCGCGGATGCGGCCGGTGGCCTGCGGTGCCCCAGTGTAAAGGGTTCGATGTAGTAGCGGCTGGTCAGTTGCTGCAAGCATTCCGCCAGGTCGGCCCGCAGATCGGCAGCAGACTGGTAGCGATCAGTGGGATCTTTTGCCATCAGTGTGAGGATGATCGCCGAGAAAATCGGCGGAATGCCGGGTTTGCGCTCGTGTGGGGGGACAGGCATGCGCTCGAGATGGCAATCGATCAACGCATCGGCATCATCGCCGGCAAAAGGCAAGTGTCCGGCCAGCAATTCATAAAGCAGCACGCCGAGGGCATACAGATCGCCGCGCTGGTCGAGCAGGGCAGCGCGGCGCCCGGTCTGTTCGGGTGCGAGGTAGGGCAAGGCGCCGGGGAGCAGCGCGGCAGGGCAGGTGGGCATTGTTTCGGGGATAATCGTGCCGGCCAGACTCAAATCGATCAAGGTCGCCTGGCCGCTTTCGGGCTGGTAGAGAATGCCATCCGGGTTGAGGTTTTTGTGTAGCACCCCGCAGGCGTGCAACTGTTCGAGGGCGCTTGCCAGCCCGATCGCCAGGCGCAGAAAATCGAGCAAACTGAGCGGGGCGGCGTTGGCCTGGCGCGCCGGCGACACGGCGCCGTCATCCGCACAGACCATCACCAGGTGCTGCGCGCTGATTTCCAGTGCATACACATGTGGGACAGCCGCAATATCCAGGCTGCGGAGCAGTTGATATTCGCGCTGAAAGCCGGCCAGTCGCTCGGGCAGTGCCGGGTCGGGCAGGCAAATCTTCAGCAGTACCGGCGCATCGTCGCTCGTGCGCCGGGCGCGCCAGTGTTGCGCCATTGCGCCACCGGGCAATTGTTCCAAAAGCTGGTAGCCGGGAATGGCCAGCACCGGCTGCTCCTTTCGATTCTATGACCTACGCAGTCGGCATTGGTGGCCGTACTCGAAGCTTTTTCGCATGCGGCAACCAGGAAGCGACTATCTTTTGCGGTTGATTTTGCGGCCAGGCTGCAAAATCAACCGCAATGCGAGCGATTTTCAGTCCCGGCGCAAGGGAACATGGCTGCTCGCGATCCCAATCGCGCAGTTCATCATTGTGTAGATGAGCTTCTTTCGAAGGCTATCACAGGCATCATTGGCTGTAAAGAGGCTTTTTGCCCATGCCTCCTCACAGCCCCTGAATTACCTGCGTCAACTCGTGCAGCGTAGTGACCGGGAAGAACTGGCGGTTGAGTACCATCACCCGGTTGTTGCGCAGATCGAGGCCCACCAGCACCAGGGTCGGGCAATCGATCAGGCAGTGCAAAATCAGGTCGGCGGGCGTGGTCGCCAGGTCGACGATCAGGATGCTGGGGCAGGTGCTATGCAGTTGGGCATGGGTTTGCAGGCCGGCGCTATCGATCCGTTCAATAGTCAGACCGGGCACATCACGCAATTCGCCGGCCACACCGGCGACGAACAGCGAATTTCCATAGATCAAGACAGTCTGCGGCGCAGTCATTGCACGGTGATACTTTCTCTCAGCAAGCATGGTTTTCTTCCTCTGCCGTGAATGTTTAGCGGCGGCGTTCACATGGGCGGCACTGCGGCAAATCTAAACCGTACTGCCGATTCTTCGGACTGGTTCTGCCACAGTTCCGCATACAGGCCATTGTGGTAAAGCAAATCAGCGTGACGGCCGGATTCCACCAGCCGGCCGGCTTCGAGCACGAAGATCTGATCGGCATGGACTACGGAGGCCGGCCGGTGCGTAGCCATAATCACCGTGCGCTCGCCGGCCAGCCGTTCCAGCGTCGCGCTGATAGCGGCTTCGGTGCTTGCATCGAGTGCGGCGGTCGGCTCGTCGAGCAACAGAATGGCCGGGTCGCGCAGCAGGGCGCGGGCAATTGCCAGGCGCTGGCGCTGGCCGCCGGAGAGCCGGCCGCCGGCCGTGCCGACCGGGGTATCGTAGCCCTGTGGCAGCCCCAGAATAGTCGGGTGGATTTCGGCGGCTCGTGTAGCTGCTTCAATTTCGGCATCAGTCGCATCGGGGCGAGCCAGGCGCAGGTTTTCGCGGATGCTGGTATCGAAGAGCAAACTCTCTTGAAAGACAACGCCGATCTGTGATCGTAGCGACTCGCGACTGACGTTGCGAATATCCTGCCCGTTGATGCAGATCCGGCCGGTATCGCTGTCGTAAAAGCGGAGCAAGAGACTGAGCAGGGAGCTTTTGCCCGAGCCGCTCGGCCCGACGATTGCTACGAAGCGCCCGATCGGGATGCTCATATTCAGATGCTGCAAGATCGATGATCCATTTGAAGCTGAGCGCAAAAACGGTGCTGAACAGCTCAAACATGAGTAGGGCCAGTATAATCAGCAGCGCTGCCCTGCGGTAAGGTCGCCAATAGCCGGAGGCCTCTCTGAGCACCAGGCGCAGGCCGGGCTGAGCGGCCGGGTGTGGTTTCGTTTGGAATGCCATGGGGTTTCCTCTGCTTACATGCGGGAGCTTTGCTCCCGCGATCTGTTCGTGCGCCCGATCCCGGCAGCCTATCCCGGCTCCCTGCGTCACCGCAAACCGGCAGCCACCGCCGATAGGATCGTTCTCCAGAGCGGTTTTCGCGAGGCCTCGAGCGAGATTTCGACCTGGCCCAGCAAGATGTTGATCAGTTTTCGGCGATACTCGATCCGCCGGTCGACGGCGCGTACCAGCTGGTTGAGCACCCGGCGCGAGCCGATCAGCTGCCGGCGGCGCTGGCAGTAGACGAACAGTGGCTGAAAATGCTCGCGTAGCACCCGGTCGTAGCCCTGTAGCGCGGCCGGCGACATGTCGCCGCGACCAAACATCGCCGCCAGATGTTCCGCCGCCAGTCGCCCCGATTCGAGCGCATAGTCGATGCCTTCGCCGGTCACCGGGTTGACCAGGCCGGCCGCTTCGCCGACGGCGAGTACCCGAGCGCCGACGGTCGGTGCCTCGGCAAAATCGGTGCGCAGCGGGTAGCTGCGCACCGGGCCGACCTGGCGGGCGCCGGCCAGGAGCGTGCGAACCTGGGGATGCGCAATGAAGCCGGCAAAATCGGCCGGGGTGCCGGAGCGGCCCCTGCCGTTGCGCGCAGCCCGCAGGGTACCGATGCCGATATTTGCCGACGCCGGCCCGGTCGGGAAGATCCAGCCGTAGCCGGGCAGTGGTACGCCATTGAAATGAAAGCGCAGCGATGGGCGTAAATCTGCGATATCTGTGAAATAGGCCCGTGCCGCCACAATTGTGTGCGGCATTTCCTGCAATAAACCGGCCTGCACCAGCAGTTTCGGGCTGGCACCGGTGGCGATGACGGCCAGGCGCCCGGCGAAGGCTATGCTGCCGCCGGATTGGCGGGCGCGCACCAGTATGCCGTCGGCAGTTTGTTCGATGGCAGTGACGTGGGTCTGGCCCTGGAAGCGCGCACCGCGCTGGATTGCTCGCTCGCAGATGGCGGCATCGAGCACCAGGCGCGGTACGACCATCGCATAATCGGGGCGACCGGGGCGCGCCGCGAGCTCGGCGCTGGTGTATAGCCCGTTGGGCGCTACCACCTCGACGGCCTTGACGCGCCGGCCGGCCCGACTCAGTTGCGGCAGGAGCCCGAGCATCTCGAGCTCACTGACGGCGCGCGGAGTCAGGGCATCGCCGCAGGTTTTTTCGCGCGGAAAATCGAACTTGTCGAGCAAGAGCACATCAAGCCCGGTCTGAGCGAGATGGCATGCGGTGCTGGAGCCGGCCGGCCCGGCCCCAATAATGATGACGTCGTGCATGCGTTTACTCCCGGCCGGTGTGCTTACGGCTGTGCCGCAAGTAGCCCGGCAATAGCTGTACTCGGCATTCATTTGCGTTTCTGAGCGGCGATGCTACCCGGTAGCGCAAATGCATGCCGGAATTTCAACAGGCGGCTGCCTAGCCAGTGAGCGAGTACCGGCCCGGCAACGGACGGTGCAAACAGGCTGGCCGGCGGCGCGATCAGGTGGATCACCTGATAGCGCGCCAGGGCGATCCGTGGATTCCGGCGTGTCAACACGTACAATTGTTCGATGTAGGCATGCATCAGCCGGTTCATATAGCTCTGTGATGCGGATTTTCCGGTAACGTGGCTATCCGCCGAGGTTGCCGTCATCCAGGGAGCGCGCAGGCTGCGCGCCAAGCGGCGCTGGAAGCGTCGCGCCAGATCGCCCGGTTGCCCGTGGCGCAGGCAATGATCGAGATCCAGGGCGGCCAGGGCAGCCGCAGTCATGCCCTGGCCGTAGGTCGGGTTGAGGGTACAGACGGCATCGCCTGTCACCAGGAAATTTGCCGGCAGCCGCGCCAGGCGCTCATAATGCCGCCAGCGATTGGCAATACCGCGAAATCCATAAATCAGTGAGGTTGGTCGGGCATGTTGGATTGCCTGGTAAATCTCCGGCCGGTGGAGGTTGCGTAGGTAGTCCAGCAATCCAGCCTCGTGGTTGGGGGGCGGCTCCATGCTGATGCTGGAGGCTGTCAGGATCCAGGTTCCATGCTCCTGTTCAAACAGGGCCGCTCCCTGACCGAGGTTGTATACGCCCAGACTTTTCCAGCGACGTTCCGTATCCGGATCGAGCCGGTAGGTGCGACTGGCATAACTGACTTGCGAGTCGATGATGGTTTCTGCGGGCCTGGCATAGCCCTGCTTCGCCAGCCATTGCGGCGCCTGCGAGCGCTGCCCACTGGCGTCGATGACCAGGTCGGCATAGATCGGCTGGGCCGGTGCCGGCGTAGCCCCGTTGGCCGTTCGGCTCGCCAGTAGAGCTCCGACGACCCGTTGCCCGCTTGCATCAAAGAGCAAGTCGGTGACCCGGCAGGCTTCGCGGAAGCGGATGCGCGGATGATTTGTCAGGCGCCGGCGGATGGCCCATTCCAGCAGCGGGCGGCTACAGGCATAGCTCCAGAAATCAGCATTGCACTTGAGCGCCGGGCCTTCCGGCCCGAAATTGAGCCGGTCGCTGCACCAGTTGATAGTCAGAGCGCCGGCTATTTTGAGTTCATCAGTGATGCCGGGAAAGAGCTGTTCGATGATTTCGCGCCCGCGAACAAGCAAGATGTGGCCGTGGCGGGCCTGCGGTGTACCGGGGCGAAACACCGGTTCCATCGGAAACCGATCCCGGTCGACGATTGTCACCTGTGCGACATGGTCGGCCAGCACACGGGCGGCCAGCAGGCCGGCCATGCTGCCGCCGATGACTATGGCGTGCGCATAGCGCGCCGTCCGGCCGGTTTTGAAACGCGCAATACATGTTGGTATATTCAAGATCGCACCTCATCAGGTATAACGTTGCTCATGCTGATCCAGGCTCCGGTTATAGCTGTCGATGCCGGCTTCGATGTCGCTGCGGCTGATCAGCGGCCAGTGGGTATCGGTTACGTACAGGTGCGCATGGGCACTCTGCCAGAGCATGTAGTTGCTGATGCGCTGTTCACCGCTACTCCGAAATATCAGATCTACATCGGGCAAGGCAGCAGTCCACAGGCGCTGCTGAATACCTTCAACGGAGATAGGCGCATCGGCGCCGGGCTGCGCCAGCAGTTGCCGCGCCACATCGAGCAACTCCGCCCGCCCGCTGTAATTCAGCACCAGGTTGAAAACGTGCTCACTGTTACCGCTGGTCAGTGCGACGGCCTCGTCGATTACGCGCAGTACACCGGCAGGCAATTCGGCGCGGCTGCCGGTATGCACGAAACGGATCTTTTTTGCGTCGAGCCGGCGCGCAAAGCGCAGCAGGTGCTTTTCGGTCGATTGCATAATGTAGTCGACTTCGGCCTGCGGGCGCTGCCAGTTTTCGGTCGACCAGGCGAAGCAAGAGATGACCGGCACCCCGAGGCTGAAGGTCATGTCGGCGACCTTGAGAATATGTTCGCGCCCGTATCGGTGGCCGGCGCTGCGCTGCAGGCCGCGCATGGTTGCCCAGCGCCCGTTGCCGTCCATAATGAAGGCGATGTGACGTGGCATAATCCGCGAGCAATCTCGGCGAAGCGCGTGGGTTCGAGCCGGCATTTCCAGTACGGTCGAACTGGTCAGTGATGGCAGTGGATACATGGCTTTTCTTCTCAGCTTGCGAGCACAGCTCCGAAGCGACGTTCGCGACCGGCATAGGCGGACAGGGCGGCACGGAGCGCAGTATGATCGAATTCCAGCCAGCCGGTCGGTGCGGCATAATATTCGGCATAGGCCGCCTGCCAGAGCAGGAAATTGTTCAGCCGCAAACAGCCGCCGGTCTGGATGATCAAATCCGGATCGGGCAGATCGCCGGTCAACAAATAGGCACTCAGGCATTGCCCGTTGAGCCGGGCGGGATCGATGCCGTCGGCCCGCATCCGGGCCACCGCCCCCGCAATGTCGTCCCGGCTGTCGTAGCCGACGAGCAGATTGAGGGTCAGCCGCCCCGCACTGTTTGCAGCGTCGCGCTGAATGATCTGAAATGACTGGCGGCGGGCGGTGAACAGGTTCTCAGCAAAGCAAATGGCCAGGCCGCGGCGCTCGAATTCGGCGGCGGCAGCAGCCAGCGCAGTGGCGAGTTGCCGCACCAGTGCCGGCCGTGCCTGTTCGGCGCAACCCGCGGGATCCGGCAGGTTGAGCCCCAGTGTGAGCATCGGCAGGCCCAGTTCGAGGCAATCCAGGATCAGGGCCGGCAGCCGTTCCGCCACTGCCCGGCTGTCGGCATCATCGATCCAGATGGCCAGGTGCTGTGGCCGGCAGGGATTTTCTATGGGCAAAAGCATACGCCGATCCTTTCCAGAACCCTGAATCAAGGTTCGAGCATTGCAATGATCTGGTGTTCAGTTTTGCTGGATTTAGTGTAGGGGGGCAGCCTGAGAAAAGCACTGGCTCAAGCGGCAGTCCTGCCGGTAGCGGCGTGATAGTCGGCAGGCGAAGAGAGACTATCAGTTACGGTAGGGGAGGAAGCTTCCTTACGGCGTATGGTATCATACAACCGTTTCTGATAGCCGGTAGCGGCAGGCAAAAACGCCCTGCCAGGGCGATGCCGGCGCCGATTGCGGCAGTCTTTGCCATAAATAATGAAGGAGCGGTTGTGCTACTGAAGTATTTCTATGATGAGCGCCTGGCCCAGGCTTCGTATCTGGTCGGCTGTGCGGCGACCGGCGAGGCGCTGGTGGTTGATCCGATGCGCGATATTCGCCCCTACCTGCAAGCGGCTGAGCGCGAGGGCTTGCGCATTACCCATGTCACGGAAACGCACATTCACGCCGATTTTGTCAGCGGAAGCCGCGAGCTCGCCGGCGCCACCGCTGCCCGGCTCTTGCTGAGCGATGAAGGTGACGCCGATTGGAAGTATGCCTACGCCGCTCAGCCCGGTGTCACGCTGCTGCACGACGGCGATAGCTGGATGGTCGGCAATATCCGGATCGAGGTGCTGCATACGCCCGGCCATACGCCCGAGCACCTGTCGTTCCTGCTGACCGATACCGCCGGGGCTGATCAGCCCATGGGCATATTCACCGGTGATTTCCTGTTTGTCGGTGATGTGGGCCGCCCGGATCTGCTGGAAGAGGCCGCCGGCCTGGCCGGCACCAGCGAGCCCGGTGCGCGCCGCCAGTTTCAAAGCATCGCCCGCGTCAAACATATGCCGGATTACCTCCAGGTCTGGCCGGGGCACGGTGCCGGTAGCGCCTGCGGCAAGGCGCTCGGTGCCATCCCGTCTACCACGCTGGGTTACGAGAAGCTCTTCAACCCGGCCTTTCAGCATCGCAACGAAGATGCTTTTGTATCCTGGTTGCTCGAAGGCCAGCCCGAGGCGCCGCGCTACTTTGCCCGCATGAAACACGTCAATAAGGTTGGCCCCGATATGCTGGCCGACCTGGAACCGCCGGTAGCGCTTGATCGCGGCCAGTTCGATGCAATTCTCAAATCCGGCGCCCTGGTGGTGGATTTTCGCCACGCCGAGGACTATGCCGCCGGTCATGTGCCGGGAACCATTAGCATTCCGGCGACCAACCCGCAGTACAATACGTACGTCGGCTGGTTTGTCGATTTTGCGCAGCCCTTCTATTTTGTGTTGCCCGAAGGCGCCAACCTCGATGCGATTGTCATCGCGCTGCGTGCGGTTGGCGTCGATAACATTCCGGGCTATTTCCCGGCCGGTACCGTCGCCGACGGCACCATTGCCCTGCGGCGGCTTAGGGTCGAACAGCTTGGCGAGCAACTCGCCCGCGGCGAAGTCGTGGTGATTGATGTGCGCGGCAAGAGCGAGTATGCTACCGGTCATATCGATGGCGCAATCAATGTTCCGCTGGGGCATATTCCGCGCCGGCTGGCAAACATTCCGCGCGATCGGCCCCTTGTTGCCCAGTGCGCCTCGGGCCTGCGCTCACAGATCGGCGCCAGTGTGCTGCAACGCTTCGGCTACAACAATGTCGCCACCCTCGACGATCCCGAAGGTCACTGGCAGACTTTGATTAAGGCTTGACCGGTTTTGCTGCAAGTAGTTGTCGGTTTTTTGTGATGGCTATCGCGGCGGCATGGCATGGCACTGGCGCGATCGGCGCGGTTGGCCGCTGGCGCTGATGCTCTTCCTGATGGCGCTGCGCCAGGTGTTGGCTTTGCTTATCCGCGATAGCCCTGGCCCGCGATGCGTGATAAACCGCTACCCGGATCCCGTTATCAAGCGAAAGAGTAGTGCGTTATGCTAAAGCCTGCTTCACTCCCGCGCCAATGGCGGCGATTATTGTCGACGCTGGCCCTGGTACTGTTCCTGGTGCTGGCATCCGGAATGATCGCACCGCCCCTGCGTGCCGCGCCTGCACCGGCCACCGGCTTGTTGCCGGTCGAAGAACTTGAGCGGATCCTCAGTCATGCCCGGCTCGAATTGAATAGCCCGGCCGCGCTGCTCTACGTGGCAGCACCCGATCGCGGAGCCTGGTACAGTGCCCGCGGTATCGCCGATGTCGCAACCGGCCGGTCGGCCCTGGCCACCAGCCGCTTCCGCATTGCCAGTGTCACCAAGAGCTTTGTAGCGGTCGTAACAATCCAGCTCGTTGAAGAGGGCTGGTTGTCCCTCGATCAATCGGTGGAACACTGGTTGCCCGGCCTGGTACCCGGCGGCCATTCAATTTCGGTGCGCCAGTTGCTCAACCATAGCAGCGGTATGCCGAACTATCTTACCCATAGCTTTGTCAAATGGGTGCGCAATCATCCGGAGCACAACTGGAACCCCTACGAACTGGTGGGCGAAGCGCTGCGCTATCCGCATCGGTTTGCGCCCGGTGAACCGGGACGCTGGGAATATTCCAATACCAATTATATTTTGCTGGGGCTGATCATTGAGCGGGTTACCGGCCATTCGCTCGACCACGAGATTCGCCATCGGATCATTGAACCGCTGCAACTGGGGCAAACCAGCTTTGCGCCGCCGCACATCCGTGACGGTGGCTTGCTCCGCGGCTATGCCGGCCCGCACGATTATACCGATATTAACATGTCGTTTGCCTGGGCCGCCGGCGGTCTGGAGTCGAGTACTGCCGATCTGGGGCGCTATGCGGCGGTGCTCTACGGCGGGCAATTGCTGAGTGAAGCCGGCCTGGCGCGTATGATCCACGATGTGGGCGGGATGGGTGTCTGGGGGGCACGTGACACCCATTATGG
The DNA here is from genome assembly GCA_034437175.1 of Chloroflexaceae bacterium. Classification (GTDB taxonomy): domain Bacteria; phylum Chloroflexota; class Chloroflexia; order Chloroflexales; family Chloroflexaceae; genus DAOTUJ01. Next base: position 42,690 of record DAOTUJ010000124.1, read on the forward strand.
CCTGGGCTCGATTCAGCGATCGTTTCCCGCCGGCGCCGGTCGGGTTCTGGCACGTGGGCATACCGGTGCGCTGGTTGGCTATCGGAGCGCGATGTGGCATTTTCCGGAGAGCGGCGTGGTCATTGTGGCGGTACTCAATCGTTTCGAGAGCGATCCGAATTATCTGGTTGAACGAACGCTCGACAGCCTGGTACGACATGGCGTAGTATATGTTCCATGAAATGGCATTTGATTGTGTTGGCAAGCAAGCAAGCATAAGCACATGACTGAGGCGGAGGTATGATGGAACGCTGGATCGAACGCGAAACTCTGTACCAGGGGCCGATCTTTTCGGTCACCGGCGGGCGAGTCGAATTGCCTGATGGCGCGATTGCCCGGCGCGATGTGCTCGAGCATCCCGGTGGTGTGGCGATCGTGCCGGTCATCGGTGAAGATGTGTGGCTGGTGCGCCAGTATCGGGTTGCACTGGCGCGTGAGATGATCGAGCTTCCGGCCGGTCGTCGTGAGCCGGGTGAAACGGCGGCGGCCAGTGCGGCGCGTGAGCTGGCGGAAGAGTTGGGCCGGCGTGCCGGGCGATTGCTGCCGGTGGGGAGTTTTTTTAGTTCGCCGGGGTATACGAATGATCGTACCGCAATTTTTCTGGGCCTTGATCTCGATCCGGTACCGGTACGGCCGGTACCGGGGGAGTATCTCCAGATCTTGCGAGTGCCGATTGTGGAATTGCCGGCCCTGGTGGCCAGCGGCGAAATTTGTGATGCAAAAACGGTTATTGGGATTTTTGCCCTGTTTGCCTACCAGGGGCGCTCTGTAACCCTGGCCGTAAACCCCTAGCCGTCGGTATCGTGGATCGAGGTCTCGGTTAGCGCAAAATCCGGCCAGCGCTGGTCTTTGGTGCTGATCTCGCTGACCGGGAGCGGCCAGCGAATGGTGAAGGCCGGGTCATCGTAGCGAATGCCGCCTTCGGCGTGTGGCGCATAATCTTGCGCAACGTGGTACACTATTGCAGTATCATCATCGAGTGTCTGAAAGCCATGCGCCATGCCGCGCGGGACGTAGAGGATCTGCCGGCTTTCGGCCGTCATTTCAAAGCCGGCCCACCGGCCATACGTTGGTGAGTCCGGGCGGATGTCAATCAGCACATCATAGATGGCGCCACGCAGGCACCAGATTAATTTCGCCTGCTCGTAGGGCGGATGTTGAAAGTGCATGCCCCGCAAGGTTCCTTTGCGGTGGTTGAAAGAAAGATTTGCCTGATAGAATGTACTGTCGAGACCCTGATCACGGAGGGTGGACTGGTTCCAGAGGATGGCAAAATAACCGCGGTTATCTTCGATCCGTTTTGGCTCGATAAGGTAGACATCCCGGATCGCGGTTTCTAAAAACAGCATGGTTTTTCCGATTTCTTGATGGTATCACGTATGCAATTCTTGCAGCCAGTGTTATTATAAGCAGGCTGGCTATTTACGCAAGCGGCTCCACTTCAAGACAGGACAGACGTTCGCAAAATAGCATGGGAGGCATTCTGCGTAGCGTGCGCAGGCCGCATAGAGGAATATGGAAGCACTGAAACTTAACGGAGTCTCAACGCAGATCAGCGTGGTCGCTGCTGCCGAAAATTATGCTCGTTTTGCGGTTGAACCGCTGATGAGCAGTCATGCACTCCCGCTGGGCAATGCTCTGCGCCGGGTGCTGGTGTCGTCGATTCCCGGCGCGGCAATCACCCGCGTCAAAATTGCCAGTGTGTTGCACGAATTTTCGACGATTGCCGGGGTGCGCGAAGACGGAACCCAGCTGGCGCTCAATCTTAAGGGCATCCGTTTGCGCTCGTATACGGATCGGGCGGTGACGATGCAGCTGCTCAAACAACAGGCCGGTCCGGTGTTCGCCGGCGATATTGATGCGCCCAGTACCATCGAGATTGTCAATCCGCAGCATTATCTCTGTACGATTGATGATAACGATACGTTTTTGGAAATGCAACTGATTGCCGAACGTGGTCGCGGGGTGGCTCTTGCCGACCAGGCCAGCGGCATGGCGCTCGGCGAGATTGCCATCGATGCGCTCTTTAACCCGATTGTGCGGGTGAATTTTCTGGTTGAAGCGGCGGCCCGCTCGACGCTGGAAGATCCCTATGAGCGGTTGATTCTGGAGATCTGGACGGACGGTACGCTCAAGCCGGGCGATGCGTTGAGCTATGGAGCCCAGATTCTGTCACAGCACTTTTCCAGTGTAGCCGCCTATAACGAACAGCCGCCCGAGCCGGCGCTGCCGGCAACCGCCGCCAGCAGCGCGCCCGCCGAGTCCTATGATTTGCCGATCGATACGCTCGATCTCAGCACTCGCACCTACAATAGCCTGCGGCGCGCCGGCATTACTTCGGTCGGCCAGTTGCTCGATCTCGATGAGCGCGAACTATATTCCATTCGCAACCTCGGGCCGCGTAGCGCCGAGGAAATCCGGGTCAAGCTTAAAGAAATCGGCTACCAGTCGGCCGGCGAATTGCCGCCTGAACTGGCCGCTCTTGAATCGAATGCGGATGAAGCGCCGTCGCCGGACGACGAAGATCCCGAGGCGCCGCTGACTTGCTAGTGCCGGCACGGGGCGAGCATAAACCGGTGGAAACTGTTCATGGTTTCCACCGGTTTATGCTTTGAGAATCAGCGAAAAATCAGGTTATACTGCTAGTGAAGTGCAAAACGGGCCTGTATTGCGGTGCCGGAAGCGCTTTTGCATGGGGCTCACTTGTTCTGCTAACTCTATTAACGTATGCCAATGCGTCGGAATGAACAACCTGAGAGCGCCTGGCAGCCCGAGTCGCCTGCTCACGAGCACACAGTATTGCGCATTGAAGATTATGGCATGCTCGTTGCCAATGGTCTTTTGCTGCTGGCTGCTTTGCTCGCCATGGTCTGTTTTCAGACGACGTTCATCGGGTTGGTGTTTGTGCTCTCGATTATCCTGGTGCTGGGCTTTTCGCTGTTGATGGGCCTGTTCTATGTGTTGCGTTCCTTCATCCTGCCCGATCACCTCGGGCGCGCCTGCGATGTTTACGATGGGATGGGCTATTTTGGCCTGCTCTCTTTCTGGATAGCCTGCGGTCTGATTCTGCTCTGGATTATGCATCGTGTCCCCGCCGAACTGACTATCGGCGTTGTGGTGGTTGCTGGCATTCTAGGGGTACTGGCCTTTCCGCTGGTGCTATTTCTCTCTGATCCCTGATTCTGCCGGCAACTGCCGAAATCCGTCAGCAGGAGTAGCAAATGCGCCCGGATGCGGGCAGGTTTTTGTGGCATACTACTTGCAAAGGCATCTGTACTGATCCTATCCGTTACGAAATGTGAGGAATATGTATGGCACAGCAATCACACACACAGGAATCCGCGTTTGGGGCCGAAGAATTGCAGCGCTCGCTGGTGTTTTCAGGGTTCTGGGGCTTTGTGTTCTATCTGTTTAGTTTTGTGAGCCTGCTGCTGGCTCAGCGGCGGCGCCCGATTCAGGTTAACCCGCAGCCGGTGCTGGCCGGCCTGGCGATGTTCATTGGTGGCTTTGTCGGTCTCGGCACAGCGATTATCGCGGCGGTTTCCATGTCGCGTCAGCGCAGTGTCACTCGCGAAGCGCGCGAGAATGTGCCGAACCTGGTGCGCAACAATCGCCCACTACGCCAGGCCTTGAGTGGTGCCGGCGGCGCAGCTTTGCCCTTCGCTCTGTCGGTCGGTGCGCTGCGCCTCGCCGAGCGTGCGGCAAACATTCCGGCTTTCGCCGGCAATGAAGACACCGCCTGGCCACGTGCCGTCGGTACCATGGCGTTGCTCACCGGCCTGATCTCAATGGCTATCAGCCGCATCGCCGGCTGGGTCGCCCGCGATGCGCAGGCTAGCCTGCAAGCAGAATAAAGCGTTGGAAGCGTTCAATCACTTGAACGCTGCGACTAAATCCAGCTGAACTGTTCTTTATTGATGTGCGATGCTGGCGGGCGTAGCCCGCCAGCATCGCACATCAATAAAGAACGATTTACTCGAACTGGGTATTATACCCCTCCAGGCGCCGCAGCCGGGCGACCAGTTCGCTCAGGAGCAGGGCGGTCGCTCCCCAGACTTTGTAGCCTTCCAGCGCAAAATAGGGTACGTCGATGGCTATGCCGTTCCATTCGCGCTGCTCATAGATGATTGTTGCCGGGTCGAGCAATTGGCGGAGCGGCACACTGAAGGCTGCAGCGACTTCGCGGGGCGCGGGGCGCAACAGTGGCGCTTCGAGCGCATAGCCAACGACCGGCGTCAGCAAATGGTTGCTCGGCGGAATGTAGAATGAGGCCAGCATGCCCAGGATCGTGACCAGCGCCGGGTCGATGCCGACTTCTTCGTGAGCCTCGCGTAAGGCCGCCCCTACCGGCCCGTTGTCGCTGGGATCGACGCGCCCGCCGGGTAGCGATATTTCGCCGCGGTGCAGGGGCAGATCGGAGCTGCGCACCGTCAGGGGCAGCCAGAGCTCACCGGCCTGTGGGTACAGCAGCAACAGCACTCCCGCCGGTCGCGGCGTCACTTCCGGCCCCGGCTGCATCTGGCGCGCCAGGCGCCCCTGGCCGTCGCGCATCATGAGCAACTCTTCGTGCGCGATGGGCCGCTCATCGGCCATTGCCTGTTTCAGCTTCGCCAGTTGTTGTTCCCAGTATGCCATATTAATACCGGTTGAATTGGAGCACCGTTCCGCCGAGCTGGATGCGGTCGCCGGGCTGGATGCGCGTCGGCCCGTTGATGGGCCGACCGTTCAGCAGGGTGCCGTAGCTGCTGCCCAGGTCTTCCAGCAAATACTGACCGGCCTGGTAGCTGAGCCGGGCGTGCCGGCGCGACATGCGCGGGTCGCCCTCGATGCTCAGATCGGCATCGATACTGCGTCCGATCACGTAGGCCGGTTGCGCCAGGGCGAACGACGATGCAAGCATCGTATCTTTGATGAGGTGCAGACGCCCCCAACTGCCGGCCGATGCCGGTGCCGGTTTGCTCGCAGCTCGCTGCCGCCGCCGCTGCAACAGCAGGGTACTGCCGGCAAACACGACCAGCAGCAAGCAGAGCCCGCTGCCCGCAATAACCAGCGCGATCGTCGTGAGGGCAGGCGCACCCGGCAGCGGTACGGATACGGGCGCAACGCCCTCCGGCAGGCCGCCCAGTGTCGCGCAGCCATCGATGCGGCCGGCCCCCAGCAGGCGCAATCGCTCATAATACGAAGGGTGCCGATCATACACATCGACGGCATGCGTTTTGATGGCGGCGATTACCTGGTCGGCGCTCCAGTCCGGATGAGCCGAGAAGATCAGGGCGGCCAGCGCCGCGACAAAGGGTGCGGCCTGTGATGTGCCGCTCATCGTATCATAGTTCGGCTGAAAACGCTCTGCCGGCGGCAGCGCCGGGCTGGTCAGGTATACCGGATAGGTCGGCATGGTCGAGAGAATGCCCTGGCCGGGTGCAGTGACATCGATCCAGGGGCCGGAATTGGAAAAATCGGTCTTGCGATCATTGCGGTCGGACGCCGCCACGACGACGACGTCATCGTTTTCGCCAACAATCGCATTCGGCAGCGGCACAAAATCATTGCCGGCCGCCACGACGATCAGCGCACCGGCGTTCTGGGCGTTCCGAATAGCCCGACTGACCACCGCCGAGCTCTCGGGTGCGGCCAGCAGCAGGGTTGCGCCCAGGCTCAAATTGATTACCCGCGCCCCCCGGTCGGCGGCGTATTCAATGCCGGCGGCGATACTGCGGTCGCTCCCATAGCCCTCGGCGTCCATCACGCGCACCGGCAGAATGCGCACACCGGGCGCCAGCCCGCTGATACCCTCGGCATTGCCCAGCGTCGCCGCGATAATGCCGGCAACGTGGGTGCCGTGGCCGTTTTCGTCGGCAGGATCGGCGTCATTGTCGACAAAATCGAAGCCATCGTTGCGCAGGCGCTCGGCCAGATCGGGATGACCTGCGTCGACGCCACTATCGACAACGGCAACGGTGATCTCGGTAGATCCCAGGCCATAGTGCCAGATGCATTCGGCGGCCAGCAGGCGCAGTGCCCACTGCTGAGGATAGAGCGGATCATTGGGAGTCGGCAACTGAGCGCGAACGACAGCGCAGAGCGCCAGGCTAAGCAGGCCGGCCAGGAAGATTGGCGGAATACCGCCCACACTTCCGGTTCGGCGCACGATGGATTGATTGCGGTATGAGTGGCGGCGCATCTTCAAGATCCCGGTGTAGGCAGGTTCAGGCTGCGCAGATACCATTCGTCGTCGATCCGAACAAGCTCGAAGACCGTATCGACAGCCTGTTCGCCCGGTTCGAAGTCGCGCAACCGGTAGCGCAGATCGGCGCGCAGGCGTATCTCGGCCGTGTTGCCGTCGTTGGCGAGCAGCTCATACGCGGGGTTTTGAAATTCGAGTGCTTCAACATAGCTCATGTAGGAGCGCAACTCGGGGCCGATTTCGCGGCGCCAATCGGCGGGCTCAAGTATCGCCAGAACCGCGCTCGGGTCGCGCGCTTCGAGGGCGGCGACGAAAGCCTGAACCGTTTTCAGGGCGGCCTCGTCATCGACCGGGGCGGAAGATGATGCGGCGCAAGCGGCCAGGATCAGGAGTATGCCTGTTATGAGCAGCATGAAGCGGGCATTGCCGCAACCCCTGAACCGTTTGAACCGCACAGCCGATCCGCGCAAGCCCGGCAACGGCATTCCGAGCTTCGCACTATGATCGAGCACGCGCTGTGTTGCGCGAGCGAACCATTGGCATATCGGCCGGCCTGCAACCCTATGCAGCTCCGAAAGGTTCTTCATGGATGTTCACCGTACGTCGCGGGAAGCAGTGTTCAGCCGCCGGCAGGAATGTGCCCCGGTTCTGAAAATAGACATAATGCTTGATGCGGATCTGCTGATCATCGATGTCGATCAGATTAAAAGAATTCTTGCCGCGTTCTCGGCCGAAGCCGCGTCGCGAAGTGGTGGTGCCGCTCTGGCAGATGATCGTGCCGTGCGCCAGGTCGTTGCGTACATCGAGCGTATTGCCGACGTAGGAAACATGCAAGTGACCGCAAAGCAGCAGATCGACATCGCAGCGGTCGAGCAAGCGTACCGCATCGACGTGACCGGCCATTTCGCGTCGGCGGATGAGGCCGGGCGGATTGATTACCGGGTGATGCCAGACGACAATTTTGCAGACATCGCGGCCATACTGCTGCAAGCGTTGGGCCAGCGTAGCGGCGGTTTGCCGGTTGAGCTTGCCGCCGTCGCCGGTGATGCCGTGAGCCGTACAGGCGCCGAGGACGGCCAGGCCGGGTTTTTCAAATACCGGCTGGATATCATGCGAGATATAGTGCTGATAGCGGCGAAGCGGGGTAAATATACGGGCAAAGACATTCAGGAGCGGCACATCATGATTGCCCGGTACCATGAGCATAGGTTGGGGCAAGGTTTCGACGAACTGCCGTATCGTGTGCCACTGCGCGGAAAAATCTGCACGCTGCACAAAATCACCGGAAATGACCAGCAGATCGGGGGCGATCTGGTGGGCGAGCTCGGCCACATGTGCGGCAATCTGCGAATTGAAGGGCGGGCCGGCGTGCAGGTCGGAGATATGCATGAGCCGGTAGGGCACAGTCTACTCCTCGGTCGCAGGAACTGCCGAAGCAGCGGGGCGCGATTTTTCCAGGGCCAGCATATACAGAGCCCGACCGACGACAACAATCTGGGCACCAACGACAACGAGGGCGCCGTACTTGATAATCTCGTAGAACAGTTCCATGGTTCTTGCTCCATTCTGGGCGCCGGCCCGGCCAGACCGGATGGCGCGTTCACGGTTTCGATTGTAGCATGGAGCGCCGCCCGGCGCCAGTTCAGAGACCGCTACCATCGATGCTGCGAGGTGCTGCCGCGAACCCCGAAGTGTCTGGCCGCCGGCAGCGCAGCAAAATTGATATTTCGTTTCACAAAACCGGAAGCGGCGCTGATGAACCCAGCGCCGCTTCCGGTATGCCATTGGAGACTGGTTCAGCTTTTCGGAGATCCGCAAGGAGTTGCGGCTGGGAGCGCGGGCGGCTTGCCCGCCGCGAGCCGAATGCGAGCGAGCCGTTCGCGCTCCCGACAAGCCAGTGCGAACGTTCGATAGGCGATACTAGTAGCGGTCGCGCCGACCACCGCCGCCGCCG
>DAOTUJ010000125.1:0-4223 GCA_034437175.1 Chloroflexaceae bacterium
CGAAGACATCGCCGATCTGGTAGGCGTAGTAGTTCTCGCCGATCGGCCCCTCGGGATGGGTCCACATCTCGAAGTACTGGGTGTGCTCGAAGGAGTTGTCGCGCACCCACTGCTCACGCGGGTTCGCCGCCGCAAAATTGGGATCGGCCGCCGCCAGTTGATCGTAGCGAATTTCGGCATACCAGCGCGGCTGCGGGTCGTTGTCCATCCAGTTCAGATCCGCCGTACGCACCTGACCGTTGATCGTCACTTCCGCATTCGGCTGCCAGCGGCCGGGCGACTCGTGGTTGCCGATGCTGCCGAAGAGCGGGGCGTGCTGCAACACTTGGCCGCCGCTGTAGGGGAACTCGGGAAAGAGCGCCTGGTAGTTGCCCTGCATCGCAGGGAAGAAGGCCGGGCGCGTACTCGGGAAGGCCGGGCGCGCCGGGTTGTAGTCTTCCGCCGCCGGGTTGTTGTTATTCAGCCAGCCCGCGCTGTAGCGGTCGAACCACTCCGAGGCCCGGTGCGGCGTATCGACCAGGTCACCGGCAAAAAACACCGCATCGACCGGCCCGACGGTCTCGATCAGCTTCTGGAAGTTGGCCGGCGACATCTGGCGGTTTTGCTGATCCGATGTCAGCAAGATCTGCATGCTCTGACCTGCCGGCGGCAGCGGCTGCAACGTGAACTGCTCGCTGGTAATTTCAATGCCGCCATCGTTGACACTGGTCACGAAATAGGGCACCCGCACGCCAGCGGTGAGGCCGGTAGCGATGGCTTCGTGACGCCACACATTGCGCTCAGTAACTTCCGTATACTCGACGCCCTTCTGGTTGGAAGCGGCGTCTTCGTACATGCGCGACATCTTCGTCGTCGTTGCCGCAGCAGTCTGATCCAGGTTTTCACCGTAGGTCAGCGTATGCGACTGCCCGGCGAACTCGGTAAACCAGACCACCCGCACACTATCGGCAGTCGGTAGTTGCAAAAAGGGATCACTCAACAATTTCGTGGTCGGATCGGGCGGTGTGTCGTCGGCCATGGTGCGCATCGGTGCCAGGCTCAGCAGCACGGAGCCGGCAAACAACAACAATACCCATACTCGCAGCGACTTCATTTTCCTCTCTTCCCCCTGATAAACTATCGAATAAACCACTGCCAGATGCAATCTTTGACGGAAAAACAGGCACAGCAAATAGAGTTCATTACGTAAAATGCCTTCAAACATTACGCTGAACAGGAACGCAGCCGGGCGCAACAATTATTTTCCGTATTATTGCTGTTCTGGCAGAGTTTATATACCGGGAAAATATTCAGGAAAGATTGAGGTGATGTTAAAAGCATGTAAAATCGCACGGCTTATGCACGCTTTATCCAGAAAAAGGAAAGATGCTCCCGGTGAATTATGCACAATCAATGCTGAACCATGGGAAAAAATCACTGCTCGATGAGGTGAATTTTTCACGAACACTTCGTCAAGGTCAAACGATGAGAACCGTTCGGTAGCACGCCAACTCTTGACTTGCAAGGAAGGAAGGATCGGCGGGCAGCGTCGCCCAATCCGCAACCATCCTCACCGTGAAAGGTCGCCCGATGGACAGCGCCTGTCCTTGCTCACTCCCAACGATAGCCCCACATCTCGCACACCGGTTCAGGCGGTATATTTGAGGAAGCGTTCGAACGCTTCAACGCTTTCCGGGGAGTGCTATGCCTGAATTTTCTGCCCGTCATTATTATCTCGGTTTCAACCTGGTGCCGGGAATCGGGCCGTTGCGGATTGCCCGGCTGATCGAGCGTTGCGGCTCGGTGGCGGCGGCCTGGCATGCTTCCGCCGAAGATCTGGCGGCGGCCGGGGTCGATGCGCGGGGTAGTGAGGCGCTGCTGCGGCTGCGCCCACGGCTCGACCTGGATGCCGAGATGGCGCGCCTGCATGAAGCGGGTGTGCAGGCACTCTGTATCGAAGATCCGGCCTATCCCGCGCTGCTGGCCCAGATCCCCGCGCCGCCGCCGCTGATCTATCTGCGCGGCAATATCACCGCCACCGACGACTGGGCCATCGCGGTGGTCGGCACGCGATCGCCGACCAGCTATGGCCGCGAGGCGACGCGCCGGCTCGTCGGCGAACTGGTCGGCAGCGGCGTGACGATCATCTCGGGCCTGGCCATCGGCATCGACACGGTGGCGCACAATGCGGCACTGGAAGCCGGCGGGCGCACGCTGGCCGTACTGGCCTGCGGCGTCGATGTGCCCTATCCGGAACGTAATCGCCCGCTGGCCGAACGCATTCTCGCGCAGGGCGCATTGATCAGCGACTACCCGCCGGGCACGCGCCCGCTGCCGACAAATTTCCCACCGCGCAACCGGATCATCAGCGGGCTGGCGCGCGGCACGCTGGTCGTCGAAGCCGGCGCCGGCAGCGGTGCGCTGATCACCGTCGGCTTTGCACTGGAGCAGGGCCGCGACGTCTTCGCCGTGCCGGGCAGCATCTTCAGCCGGGCCAGCGTCGGCACGCACAACCTGCTGCGCGAAGGCGCCACCCCGGCCACCTGCGGCAACGACATTCTCGAAGCACTGGATTTCGGCAACATCGTGGCTCAGCAAGAGGCCCGCCAGGACATCCCGGTCGACCCGACCGAGGCGGCCGTGCTGGCGGCACTCTCGGCGGAGCCCTGCCATGTGGACGTGCTGGGACGGACGACCGGGTTGGGCGCGGCGGCGACCGGTGCGGCGCTGGTGATGCTCGAACTCAAAGGCCTGGCCCGCCAGGTCGCGCCGATGGAGTATGTGAGTAGCCGGCGGTGAGAGGCTGTGTAGACGTTCATTCGCGCGACGCACACCGCCGCGATGAAAACCGGCTATTTTCATGTTAGAGGTAGTATTGAATTAATCGGTCACGCGCATGCCGGTTTGTGTCATACGCGGTGGAGCATCACATGCATCGATGCAACCAATACCCAGGCGGCACTCGACGCCGGGGTGTATTCATAGTCCTTGCTCAAGACTCGGTAGCGATTGAGCCAGCCGAAGGTTCGCTCAACCTTCCATCGCTGCAGGATGGGCGTAAAGCCTGGCCGGTCATCAATCCGGCCCCGGATTTCGAGATCCCACGGGCAATGCTGGTGCACCCAGGTGATCAAGGTTCCACGATAGGACTTGTCGGCCCAGACTTTGCGCAAGGTTGGAACCTCGCACAGGGTCTGGGTGAACACCTGACGAGTTGCTCGACTATCCGAACACGCGGTGCTGTGCACCAGGAGCACCAGAATCAGGCCGAGGGTATCGACCAGCAGGTGGCGCTTGCATCCGGTCACCTTTTTCCCACCGTCATACCGTCATACCCGCGCTGCGGGCCACCGGCTTCGGTCGTCTTAACACTCTGGGTGTCGATGCAGCCCGCCGTGGGCTGTGGCGCTTTCCCAGTCGCTTACCGAACCTGTGCGCGCAAGGCCGCATGCGCAGCACGAAGCCGTCCGTCGATGCGCCAGGTGCGAAAACAGGTCGCCACGGTATGCCAGTTTGGATACTCGTGCGGCAAATACCGCCATGGACAGCCCGTGCGAGCACGATACAAGAGGGCATTCATGATGTCGCGCCGATCGACGGTGGGCCGCTTGCCACGCCGGTGCGAGCCATGGGCCAGCAGGGGCTCCACAAGCGCCCATTCTGCATCCGTCAAATCCGAAGGATAATACTGGTGTTCTTCCAGTGCTGCCGCTGGCTGATATCGGGCTGTCATATCAGCCTCCTTTCCGCTACCGCTCCTATCTTCATGATACGACGGTCGGTAAGGACTCACAATAATTCAATACTACCTCTTAGCATCCGATAGCCTTATACAAGGCTCAAAATTGCCCACCGGTGTCGACGGCAACATTGTATCTACTCAATGTGGAGTTGACAGACCGCTTATGCAAGGCTCAAAACTGCCCACCGGCGTCGACGGATATCTGAATTGCCTGAGATTAGGCTACCGATACTGTATTCTCGATCGGCATGGTACATTTGTATATGGCTTGACCAAGCACGGACTATCTGCTATTCTTAGTCGCTCGTTCGTTCGATGGAGGAAAAGATGAAAGCAGCATCAACTACGCAGAAGTTGCGCGGAGGTTACTATACACCTCAGACAATTGCTCAATTCCTTGCAAATTGGGCAATTACTCATGCCGATGTGGAAGTATTATACCGAATCAAGTTAATCCTTCCGCAATGTCAGTAGCGTGAGGCCAGCATCCGACCTCATCAAT
>DAOTUJ010000126.1:0-26990 GCA_034437175.1 Chloroflexaceae bacterium
GCGTAGAGATCGCGCTTGCCGGGTTTGTAGTGCTGCTCGACGTATTTCTTCAGCGGCGTGTCCATGTTGCCGCTGCCCATATACGGCGGATTGGTCACTACCACTGCATAGTTGCGGTCGAGCAGTTGCAGCAGGCGCACACCGCCGGCGGCTTCGCGACCAAAGAGCGCGGCGGCGACATCGGCGCCGGCGCCGGCTTCGCTGCGAAAGCTCTGGGCCACCCGCTCGAGCAGGGTGCACTTGAGTTCGGCCGGGTCGCTGCGGGCGAGCATGGTCATGGTGCGGCGCAGCGCGGCATCGTCGCTGTCGAAGTCCATCTGCATGGTATGGGGTTGTTGCAGGTTTTTGATGGCCGCGTCGATATGCTCGGCCGGGCGCAGCAGGCTGCCCAGGATGTCGGCCTGCTCCAGCGCGGCGAAGATGCCCTGCAGCAGCGGCTGCATCACCCGGTCGCCGGGGTTGCGCTTCAAGTGGCGCTGCAAGGCGCCGGCGCTGAGGCCACTGGGCGTCGCGGCGATGTTAATGCTGAGCGAGGTGGGATGCGCCGTTGGCGATGCAGCGAGCAGCGCAAAGGCATTGCCGGCGTCTTCGCGCATGACTTCCCAGGCCCGCAGGTACAGCGTCAGCGCGGCGAGCTGGGCCGCGCGCGGGTCGAGGTCGATGCCGTGCAGATGCTGTTCGAGGACACGCTCGACGATCCGGGCGGCGCTCAACTCGGGGTGGCGCTCGCGGTACATCGCCACGAACATATCGAAGGCCTCGCGCAGAAAATGGCCCGAGCCGCAGCAGGGGTCAATCAAGTCGAGCGCTTCGAGGGCTCGCGGATGCTCGGGCGCGCGCTGGCCTGCGGGATGCTGGCGGATGTAATAATCCCAGGTTTCGGGCAGCCGGCTGTCGGGATAGGCCTCGTGATAGGAGCGACCCAGCGAGTTTTGCAGCAGCCACTGAACCATGTAGGGCTCGGTGAACAACTGGGTAGCGGCAGCAATGTCGCTGCGACTGGCGGCCTTGCCGCCGCGGCCGAGTTTCGCATACACCCGCGCCTTGGCGGCCTCCTGATAAAACTGGTAGGCCCAGCCGATAGCGTCGGGATCGGCAAAGGCCGCATCGGCCGCGTCGAGCGTGAACCCATCGGGCGCAGCGCCGACCATCTCGATGCAGCGCAGCAAAGCCGGCGTCGAGGGGCGCAGCGCGGCGGCGGGGTCATCGAGATCGAAGAGACCGGGCAGCGCGGCGGCCTGGGCGCGGCAGGCATCCTCAATCACCGCCCACCAGCCGCCGTCGGCGCCGGTGCAGCGCTGCGGCGCATCGGCGCGCAGAATATAGAGCGCCTCAGAAATGCCCTCGTAGTCCAGGTTGCTGCGCAGTGTTTCTTCGATCAGCCCGCGCGATTCCATAGCTCGCAGCGCCAGCAGCCGGTTGATCCACGTGTAGGCCGCCCGCTCGACAAACTCCTCGCGTGCTGCTGTGCCGCCTGAAGGCGGCTTCGTACTGCGGGATTTGCCGCCTGAAGGCGGCATCACGGCGGCGGCGGCGGCAGCGGCGGCGATGAAAGCATCGGCGGCAGCGCGGGCGCGGCGCTCGGCGGGGCCGGGGTTGGGCAGCGCATCGAGCGGCGTGCTGGCGCCGTCGGCGGCGATGCCCAGGCGTTCCAGCTCGCGGTCGAGGTCGCCGCGCAGCCATTCGCCGCTGGCGTAGGCGCTGCCGGCCAGCGTATCCCGCAGGTCGGCGACGATGGTGCGGAGGAGATCTTTGTGGCGTTTGTGCATAATGTCTGGTTAATCGGTGGGCAAACCAAGCAAGCTGGCAATCGAGATGTCTTCGTCGATGGCTTCCCAATGAATGCCCTCACCCTGTCCAATCAATTCCCATTCCTGGCGCTGTTCCGGCGTTGCGTGCAACAGGCGGCTAAACCAGGCCAGCGGCACACTGATCTCGCGGCCGTCGGCCAGGCGCACCCAGAGCGCCGTGTCGTTGCAGCGCACATCAACGGCCAGCGGTGAGAGGGTAATCGCCGGAGTGCCGGCAGCTTTATTTGCTAAAGTAGTCATCCCAGGCCTCCTGGAAAGTGTCGCGGTAGTGTTCAACCAGTTCGTGCAAACGATTCAACTCGCTCTGATTGTACCCAACCGAGCGTGCCAGTGCCACTGGATCCAGCCAGAACTTGGCAGATTTCTCGGCAGTCTGCACATGAATATGCGCCGGCTCATTGGTCTCGCGACTATAGAAAAAGAAGCGATGGCCATCAATCCGCAAAACCGTCGGCATCGCAGCTACTCCAATATAATCACCTGCCCATCAGCGAGTCTGGCCTGCATCAGTGCCCGCAGTTCGTTCAGCACGCCATCGAGTTCGGCTTCCGAGGTGATGCGCCGCCCGCCGGCCAGGGTGCTTAGCTGCAAGCGCCATTCGCGATCGGTGGGCAGCTCGGGCGCCGGCTGGTACTGCGCGCGCAGTTCGCTAAGGCGCCGCTGCAGGCCGAGCTCGACGTTGGTCAGTGCGGTCATGATGCTGCGGGCTTCGGCCAGGCTGCTGGTCTCCTGGCTGAGCCGCTGGCGGACATCGGCGAAGCGGGTGCTCAGGTCGGCCACTTCGGCGGCGACCTGTTCCTCGGGGACGCCATGCGCCCGCAGGCGCTCAGTCAGACTCTGCTCAGTATCGCGCAACTGGCTGCGGGCTTCTTCGAGCCAGGCGCTGACCTGGTTGGTGATCGCTTGCCGGGCGTTGCGGTACGACTGGACGATCTCGTGCCAGCGCCGGCTCTCAGTCACGCTGTTTTCGCTCATCACCGCCCGCCAATCGTTGATGAAGCGGCTGACCTCGGGCAGACCAGTTTCCGCGTTGACCATGCTGGTAAAGAACTCGCGCACATTGCCGAACTCGCTGCCGTGGTCGCGCTGGAACTCCTGCAGGCCATGCAACAGGGTATGGAACTCGACCAGAGCGCCGGCCTGTTCGCGGAAGCGCGGCAGGCGCACCTGGGGCGTGCTGCTGTTCAGCAATTCGGCGACCAGGCTGCTACCGGACTCGAAAGCCTGTGGCAGTGGGCAGCGCACCATGTTCGCCCAGCTCTGCACTTCGCCGGCCTGGCGCGCGGTTTCGGCCAGTTTTTCGCCGATCACCGTGTTCAGTGTCGCATCAACCAGCGCCGGTTTGGTACGGAAAAGCGTCTCGATGTAGCCACGGATCTGCTGGCGCTCAGCCATCGTCAGTTCGGAGCGTACGCCCTGCACCCGTAGATTGCGGAAGCGCAGATCTTTGGTCAGCACCAGGAACACCTCCGGATCCTGCGGATCGGTCAGCGTCCGGCTATTGTCGATCAGGCGGCAGGCCGAGGCGCGCATGAGCAGCGCCAGCGCCACCTTTGCGCCATTCGGATCCCAGCCGAAGGGCGGGCGCTCGATCTCGCTGCGAATCGCGTCAGCCTGGACAAACTGCTGAAACTCATCACTCACCGGCAAACGCGCGCGCACCGTGCTCAACAGCGGATGCGCATCGTTCAGCGTGCCGTCGGCGCGGAAGACCCCAAGCGCCTGCAAATCGGGATGGGAGGCATTGCCGGCCAGTGCGGCCCGAACGGCCGTATCCTCATTGCCGATCTTGTGCGGCACATCGCTGATTCGGGCATAGATCTGGCGTAACATCTCGGCCAGCGTGCTGCGGATCGCCGCGCTGGCGCTATCGCCGGGCAGCGGATCGTAGTGGGTACCGCGGAAGAACAGCCGGGCGCCGCGCACCGCCTGGCCCAGCAGGCGGCGCACCTCGCTGCGGTGGCTGGCCAGATCCTGCTGGCGCGCCTGGCGCGCGACTTCTTTGTCCGGATCGCTGGCAGTCGTCGAGCTGAGCGTCTCCTGCGAAACCTGGTCGGTCGCGACAGCCAGCGCCAGCGTGGCGCGCAGCCCGTGGACATCATCGAGCCGAATCAGAATCGCATCGGGGTTCTCGTTCGAGCGCTGCTTCATTGCCGCATCATTGGCGATCTGTGTATCGTAGGAGCGTTGGAACGGACTGAAGACCCGCAGCGTCACATAGGCCGTCGAGTTGCGCACAACCCGGTTATCGAGTTCCAGCTTGAGCTGGATCTCGCGGCCCTCCAGCGGCACCCGGTCGAAGCGCAGATATTCGTCGCTATCGTAGTCTTTCAGCGCATCAATCAGGTCGTGAGTGGCAAATTGCAGAGGCTCCTGGCGGTCGCGCACCCGATCCTGGAAACCGCGCTGCTGGGTGCTCAGGAAGGCATAGGTCTCGCCGACCCGCTTGGCAAAACCGGCTGCAACCAGCTTTTCCAGCTCGGTTTCGGCCGCCGAGCGAATCGACGGCAGATCGGCATCGACGGCATTGGCCAGCGCACGCGCAATATGCTCAACCGTCGTCGGCACATATTCGGCCTCACCGAGCAGATACAGGGCACGAGCCACCCGCGGCGTGAAATCGCTGGCAGCCGTGACACTCTCACGTACCCGGTTCAGATCGGTCTTGGTTTCAATGGGCGCATCGGCAGCAAGCTGGTCGTAGAGATCGGCCAGGCAGAGGATGCGCCCAATCTGGCTCTCCAGCAGACCCGGCGTCTCGATGATTGCGCCCTGCACCACCCCGATCATCGTACGGTTCGAGCCGGTCAGCGCTTCATCGCGGCCGGCCGCCTGGGCAATGCCCTTGACCACATCCGGAATGATCGCGACGGTCCAGGGCATGTAGGGATAGAACAGGGCAAAGCGCTCGGCATTGGGCGTCGGGTACTCGCGCTGGCCACGCACCGTGCCCATATCACTGAGATCGCCGCTACGCTCGGTGAAGCGATCCTCGAGCAGCAGGCGTGCCGGCTGGGTCTTGCGCAGCAAGCGCTCCTCGACGACCATACTAATGTCTTCGTTGCTCAGCTTGCACTTATTGGTGAAACGCTGGTTGATCTTGGCATACTCTTCCTGCTGCAAACTCGACTGGAGCTGTTGCACATCGCCGTGGGCCGTCACCGCCAGCCAGAGCCGGCCTTGACCGCTGGTGGCCGCCGTCTCGATCAGCGCCTGTACCTGTTGGGCTCGCTCCGTACGCGGACCACCGGCAATCCACTGGCCGAGTTCATCCAGTTGCAGCAGCAGCTTGTGCCGCCGGCCGCCACCGTCGCGCGCGGCGCACCAGCGCTGCAGGCGGTCAATCAGGGCAACCGACGTAATGCCGCTCTGCAGCACCGCAGTGACCGCGCGTTCCACCGAGGCGGCGCCATCACGGAAATGCTCGGGCAACACCGCCGCCGCCGCGGCATAGAGCGTATCGAGATAGAACTCCGGGTCGGCAGCAAGCTCATCCCAGGCAACTCCGGCCAGGCTTTCGGCCTGCTGGCGAAAATCACTGCTCTTGCCACGCTCATCGATCTGATACTCAATCGCCCAGGCCAGCGGCCAGTTCTGCGTGAAGCCACGGTGCAGCGCAAACAGCTTGAAGGCAATCAAGGCCAGCGGATCATCGCGATTGGCCTGCATCGCGTGCAAGTTGCCGCCCACCACCGTCGTTGTCACCTTGCGCTTGATAATCGTCAAGTAGCGCCCGATCGAGCTGCGATCGGGACTCTGGGCCGGCAGGCGATGCAGGAAGAGCTCGTGAACCGACTGGCCGTCGAAATCATCATTTTCGAGCAGCGTCCCGAGCACCTTCATCAACAGCGACTTGCCGGAACCGAAAAAGCCGCTAATCCAGATCCCGATACCCTGCTCGTCCTGGCGCTCGGCAGCCTCCGCATAGGTGTCCAGAAAGCCCCGCAGATAGCGCTCCCACTGCGGCGTGACCACCAGATTGCTCAACTCCGCCTGCACCACCGCCGGGCGCCGGTCGACCACCTTGACCACCGGCTCAATCCGGTGCTGAATGGTCGTTGCAAAGATCTCACCGATGCGGAGCGAAGCAGGATGCGATGCCACATTACACCTCCTCACCACGGTAGAAATCCTGGCGCAGGCGCTCCTGGCCGAGGAACAAATACTCGCGGCTCGTTTGCGGCGGACGGATGCCGGGAATCAGCAGGATAATCGGGACAATCTGGCCGGTGCGGGTATCGCGGGGCTCCTGTTCAGCCAGCGCTTCCATCATCTTTGTCGGCGTACTCAGCGGGTGCAGCGCTGCCAGGCCCCGCAGCACAATCACTGGCCGGCCCTCCGGCGGCTGCGCTGCCAGCGCCGCATTGATAGCTTCGCCGATCCGCCGCGCCCAGAGGCGCAGCAGCGACACCGCAGCCTGCGTACCCTGCCGGGGATCCTGGAGCAGCGCCTCGCGTTTTTCTTCCTGACCGCGGGTACTTTGCATCACAATGCTGAGGACATCGAGGTGATAAAACGTTAACTGCTGGTTCGAGCGCAGTTCTTCATCGACCAGCCGGCGCAGAGCGCGCTCGTGCTCAGGCGGATACACAAAATAGACATAGGGACGACCACGACTATGGCCAATGCCATCGTAGGCCGTGTGGAGACGATGTTTCAGCAGGGCCAGACGATCGGCAAGATGGTTCATGCCGTCGCCTCCCGCGCCACGAACGCCTCGAGCGTGAGCTGCACCCGCTGGCGGTTCCACAACCAGATCTGTCAATCCGGATGGTCGACCAGCTCCGCTTCCGGCACACCCTCGGCGCGCAGCAGGCGGGCCAGATGGTCGGCGACCGCAAGCGGCACATCGGGCTCAACAATCTGCTTGCGCTCGCGCCCGCGCAGTAGCCCGTAATCGCGCAAAATCGACAGCACATTGCCGGCCAGCTTTTCGCGCGTTGCCAGACTCCAGGTATCAATTTCGGGATGCTCAGGCAGCGCCAGATCCAGGAAGCGCTGCACATCGGCACGAACCAGCAGATGGTCGCCGCTTTCCCAGCGCGGCGCGACAACCTGCTGGACAAAATCGTTCAGCAACGCATCCTGGCGCACCACGTGCAGCAGCAGTGCCGCCGCCAGACTGGGGTAATCGCGGTCAGCCGCAAACAGCGCCAGGTCGTCAGAGACCCACTCCGGCGGCGACCAGCGCGTCAGACGCTGCTGAATGACTTTGACAATCGTCACCCGGGTATTGCGCGAGCGTTGGGGCAACTCGTGCGCGATCAGCGCGTCTCGGACAGCCGCAAGATCGCGGAGACGCGCATAGGCAAGCAGGAAACGCCGGGTTTCATCGAGCAACCCGGCCTTCGAGGCCATATTGGGCAAATACACCCCCGTGGCGCGCCAGCGGGGAGAAAGAGAAATTTCTGACGACACGTACGTCCCGGATCTGCTAGAGTCAGCGCTAGTATCCAGAAGGATAGCACCGGCGTCAACGAGCGCGTTATGAGCACCAATGATACCATGCCAGTTTCAACCAGCACAAGCCAGCCGGCAGAAGTTGACAAATCTTCACCTGCGAGCGGGTGGTGCGCTCCAGGTCAGATCAAAGTCTGACCGGTACTGAAGCAACATATCAATGTCGAGCAAATCGCGGTCGCGATCACGATTTTTGCGTAGCACTGCCAGCACATCGGCGCTCGTCGCGGGAAAGCTCACCGATGTGATGAATGACTGGACGGCCTCGGTTGTCCGAGTTGTTGCGGGCATAGCGTGCTCCGCTTGCTTGTGATCAAGGAACGTTAAGGCCATCAGCGGTCAGTATGCCTCTTGCCAGACGCTCAGGTTGCCGGTTCGCCAGTATGCGCCATCCCAGGAGAGCACATCGTAGAGATCGCGCAGCAGGCGTTGCTTGCGAATGCGAACCTGACCGTCGCGGTGAAACCACTGCGAGATCAGCGTGGTCGGGCGGGGTGGAGTGTAGCGTTTGCGCTCGTTGAGCGAAGGTTGCCAGAAGTAGATGATGATCTGATCGGCGATTTCGAGATGGCGCCGAGTTGTGGTTTCCGGGTAAGCGATGGCGCCCAGCCAGACTTCCTGGTCACGCTTGATCTCGTAGGCTTTGTGATGATGGCTCAGTCGGTTACGGTATTTGCCCTGGGTAATGCCGCAATAGTGAATTTCTTCCAGCCGCTGGTAGCGCAGCTTGCCAGTGAGGAGATACAGGCCATTTTCTTCATCGGAGGCGAGTACGGCATCAAGGGTGAACGGGCCACGCCAATGCACAATGATGGTCGTTTGATCAGAAATGGACACCATGTCGGTCATCGTACACCTCAGTGGTCAAGCAAAATGATCGTTGAAGATTGCGTGCAGAGCAACAGTGCAGCCTTGACGTTCAGGCATATCGCCGAAACCACCGGTGCATATCGGTGATGGCCAAGTATAGCATGGGCTGCGAACAACCGTCATACCTGCAAGCGGCGTATGTCGTCAACTCTGCAAGCCGCTGTTTAACAAGGCCGACGAGCGCAGTGGATCGACACCACTTCTGGCATTACCGATACCAATCCATATCGGCAATGCTTTCCCCACAAACCCCCCGAGCATTGCCGATATTGGGTTGACCTGGTGGCGCATTCCTGCTATCCTGGCATTGCCGATATTATGCAGGAGTCGCCAATGAACGAGCTACATCCGGATCTCGAAGCCTACCTGGCCAGTCTGAGCGTCAGTGCGAACACCCTGCGTGCCCGGCGGGCCGACCTGGCCGGGCTGGTGAGCTGGTGGGAAGCGGAGCGTGGGCGTGCGTTTGCGCCGGCGCTGCTCGCCGAGCGTGATGTGCGGGCCTGGCTACAGCAGCGCCAGGTCGCCGCGGGCGCCGCGCCGGCCAGCATCAACCGGGCGCTCTCGACTGGTCGCCGCTGCTGGGCCTGGCTGGTCAGCACCGACCGCGCCCGCGAGAATCCGTTCGCGACGATCACCGCCGTGCCGCAGGATCTGCCGGCGCCGCGCAAGATCGATCGTGCCGCCATCGATGCGCTGCTGCGCGCCGCCGGCGACGACGCGGACGCAACGCTGCGGCGCTGCAACGAGGCTCTGCTGGCGCTGCTGATCGATGCCGGGCTGCGCTCGCAGGAGGCGGCGGATGTGCAACTGCGCGATCTCGATCTCGATGGGCGCACGGTGACGGTGCGGGCGGGCAAGGCCGGCAAGTTCGGGCGGGTGCCGCTGCACGCCGATGCCGTGGCCATGCTGCGGCGCTACCTGCGCGAAGTGCGCTGCCCTGCTGGTCTGCCGGCGCCGGGCAGCGCCGCCGAACATGAACCGCTGCTGGGTGGCCTGGCCTCAACGCAGCCGGGTCGCCCCTTTCGCGCCGGCATCAGCACGCGCACCATTCGGCATCGTTTTACGCTGCTGGCGCAGCGGGCCGCGACACATCTGCGTGCTGCGGCCAGCCAGGAGCCACGCCTGGATCGGGTGGCGACGCTGCTGGCCTGCGCCGACGAACTCGAACAGGCCTCGCCCCACGCGCTGCGCCACAGCCTGGCCTATCGCCTGCTCGACGACGGCGCCAGCCTGGCGGCGGTGCAGCGCATCATGCGCCACAGCCGCGGCGAGCAAACGCTGCGCTATGCCGCGCCGAATGCGCGTGATCTACAGGATGTGATCGACCGGTCGGGTGGGGTATGATGGAGGAGAGAAATATTGCAGCGCGTAGGGAGTAGCATGATGCCCAAAGTGTACGAGAGTCTACTGGCCGCCGAGGCGCATCTGGTGAAAGGCTATCTGGAAAGCGCCGGGATCGCCGCAATGGTGCAGAGTGATGCGCTCGGCGGCTTGCTGGGCCTGGTGCCCACCCAGGAAACCCAGGCATCGGTCTGGGTGGCTGAGGAGGACTATGAGCGCGCGGCCGGGCTGGTGCAGGAGTTTCTGCACGGCCAGGAGCCGGAACCGGGGGCAACCGGCTGGCACTGCCCGCACTGCGGCGAAGATCTCGACCTTCAGTTCACTGATTGCTGGAACTGTGGCTTCAGCCGGCTCGCGAACGATGCGGCCACAGACGCGTAACCACCCCCACTACTCCGATCGCAGCATTATCACGGGTGTAACGAAAAATTCTGCCCGTGCGCCAGATCCAGCTTCCGGGAAGCTTCTTCTGACGAGCAGCGGGCTGCCGATGCGGGTGCTGCATGTCAGCATTCCGTCGCAGCTTCCCGGAAGCGGTCCCCGCCGGAGTCTTTGTGCAGCACTGTTCGTCACACCCCATTATCACTCTTTGCTTGACAATACGCAGTATAATGGACCTAAGAATTTAGACACTCATTCGGCCAAGGTTCCGTACATGATGCATATGAAAAAGACTTACACTGCTGCGTTCAAGGCACAGCTTGTGCTGGAGCTCTTGAAAGAAATCAAATCGATCAATCAGCTGGCTGCCGAGCACGGGGTCGCCCCGACCGTGCTGCGCGAATGGAAACAGGCTGCCCTCACGGGTATGCCGGATCCGTTTGAACGTCGGGACTCGGTGACCGAACTCCGGGCCGCCCATGCCCGTGAGTTGGAGCAGCTCTACGCAGAGATTGGCCGCTTAACCACGCATGTCAATTTCTTGAAAAAAAGCTGCCGGATTGACCCATACCGAACGCCTGGCGCTCGTTGAACGCACCGACGACGCGCTTCCATTATCCACCCAGGCCGACCTGCTGGGCCTCAGTCGCGCGAGTTTGTACTATCAGCCGGTGCCGCCATCGCCGGAGGAGGTGGCCATCAAGCACCGCATTGACGCCCTGTATACCGCCCATCCGTTCTATGGCTCACGCAAAATGACCGCCCTGTTGAACGAGGAAGGCGTACCGATTAACCGGAAACGGGTACAACGATACATGCGTGAGATGGGCATTGCCGGCATTGTTCCCGGCCCCAATCTGAGCAAGCGGGCCGCCCAGCACCGCATCTACCCATACCTGCTCCTCGGAGTGACGGCCACGGCACCAAACGCCATCTGGGGTTCCGACATCACGTATATCCGTCTGCGCAGCGGCTGGCTCTATCTGGTCGCCGTCCTGGGCTGGTATTCGCGCTACGTGATCAGCTGGGCCCTGGACGAGACGCTGGAACTGCCGTTTGCGCTTGCAGCCGTCGATCAGGCCCTGACGGTATCCACGCCCACGATTTGGAATAGTGACCAGGGCAGCCATTACACCAGTCCGCAACTCACAAGCAAACTGGAAGCCGCTGGCGCCCGGATCAGCATGGATGGCCGTGGACGGGCACACGACACCATCTTCACCGAACGACTCTGGCGATCCATCACGTATGAAGAGGTCTATCTCCGCGAGTATGACAGCCCACGTGCGGCACGCACCGGGATCGCGCACTATGTGCACTTTTACAATCACGAACGACCGCATCAGGCGCTTGCCTATCGCCGCCCCGCCGACGTCTATCGGGACACCTAAGCCGGCACCCACCCGGCCCCAGCTTTCAACGAGAGCGTTTTTCGCCCGGCCGGACGGCCCTCACCCCCGACCCCGCTCCCACTCAGGCCGGTGCGGCGGGTCTGGTTCGCGAAACCGGGTTCTCATGGCGCGCCGGCGAGGGTTAGGGGTTCATGGGAGGTATCTGTCGCGCCAGACTGCACGGGAGCGGGGGTTGGGGGGTGAGGGCCGGAGCGCGGAGTCTCCCATCTGACAAAAACGCTCTCGTTGAAAGCCCGGCCCCAGCCCCTGGCGCCATCGTAGGCCGCTGGTGTCAAGACTTTCCGCGGGTGAAGGAAGGCACCCGCACGGAAAACAGCCAAAAATGGTGTCTTGACAAATGGATCCACCTTAAACTTAAACTGCGGCTATCCAATCATACAACATTACTTGTCGAGAATCAGAACGATGAGCACGGTCTGGCGCTCATTGACGCGCGCTGGCCCAAAGGAGGAACGCAATGACAAGGAGGAACGCAATGACGCGGAAAGACATCGAATTTCGGACTGAGGACGGGGTGACCTTGCGTGGGTGGCTGTATACGCCGGATCAGGGTACGGGGCCATTCCCCACCATTATTATGGCCCACGGCTATTCGGCCACCAAAGAGATGTACCTGGACGATTTTGCGGCTGTGTTTGCCGCTGGCGGCTGTGCGGCGCTGGTCTATGACAACCGCAACCTGGGTGCGAGCGACGGGACACCTCGGGGCGAAATCGTTCCCTACCAGCAGATCAGTGACTATCGGGACGCAATTACCTTTGCCGGTACGCTGGCCGACGTCGATGCGGATCGCATCGGAGTGTGGGGATCGAGCTACAGTGGCGCGCATGTGCTGGTGGTGGCAGCGCTCGATCGCCGGGTCAAATGTGTGGTAAGCCAGGTGCCGCTGGTGAGCGGCTCCGAAAATGCGCGACGCCTGATCCGTTCCGATATGATTGCCCCAACCCAGCGCATGTTTGAGGCTGATCGGGCCGCGCGCTACCAGGGCGACGCGCCACAGATGATCGCGGTAGTGAGTGACGAGCCGAACCAGCCCTGCGCCCTGCCGACGGCCGATAGTGCCGCCTTCTTCCTGGGCATGCGCGACCGGGCGCCAACCTGGCGCAACGAAGTCACCCTCCGCTCCGTCGAGCTGTTCCTCGAATACGAGCCGCATGTCTATCTGCCGCTCATCAGTCCCACCCCATTAATGATGGTGGTTGCCAGCAGTGATCATCTGACGGTGCAGGATATTGCGCTGAAACACTATACCAAAGCGCTGGAACCGAAACGGTTATTGCTGCTTCCGGGTGGACATTTTGATGTCTATACCGGCGAGGTGTTTCAGCACAACAGCGCCGAGCAGCTCGCCTGGTTTCGCCAGCACCT
Organism: Chloroflexaceae bacterium; assembly: GCA_034437175.1. Classification (GTDB taxonomy): domain Bacteria; phylum Chloroflexota; class Chloroflexia; order Chloroflexales; family Chloroflexaceae; genus DAOTUJ01. The sequence continues at coordinate 12,644 of DAOTUJ010000126.1, forward strand.
GACCTGAGCCCATCACGATCATGGTGTATCGTGCTCCCGGCGATGATCGCCGGGAGCGGCGTCTGCCAGGTTGTCGCTGCGTGACATACGGATATGGAACCCATCACCAGCAAAACCCATTGCAGCGCGGTGGTCATGCTCCCGCCCGCGGCCGTCTGGGAGCCAATCCAGGCCATCCGCCGGCAGTACGACCGCACGATCCACCGCTGGATGCCGCATCTCACGCTGCTCTACCCATTTGCGCCGCAGCGTATGTTTGACGTCGTTGCGTCGCAGCTGGCGGCAGTATGCCACGATAGTGCCCCCTTCGACGTCACGCTGACCCATTTCGCATACTTCAGCCACGGCCGGCGCGGCGCCACGATGTACCTGGCACCGGAGCCGGCTGAACCGCTGAGAGCGCTACAGGCCCGGCTCTGGCAGGCGCTGCCGGCTTATGACGATACCCGTCGCCACCGGCATGGCTTCACGCCGCATCTCAGCGTCGGTCAGGCGCCGTCGGCGAATGCGGCCCGCCAGCGGATTGCGACGCTTGCTGAGCACTGGCAGCCACTGACGTTTCGCGTTGACGGAATTGCCCTGATCTGGCGCAATGCGCCGCCGGATGATCGCTTTCGGCTGGCGCATATGATCGGGCTGGGCAGTGGTGCCGCTGCCGATCAGTAGCACGATGAACAGGCGCAGGAGCATTCCTCCTCCGGGATAGATTGATTGTGGTACGCGAAACGAATGGTATCCACGTTGGGCAAAGCGCACAACGCCTGGTCAATGCCTGCGTGCATCCCAATTCGCAGGGCTGTTGCAAAGTCAGCGCCGGAATAAGAGTCGATCGATTGCCGCATCGACCGAGCGTTGGAGCGCGGCAAGATTGTGCTGTCCATGGCGGGCAGCCATGCCACACACGGCATTGTTCAAGCATGCCAAAATGTGCGGTGCGTAGCCCATCCGCACTTGGGAGGCATCTTCATGCAGGCTCACATCGCGCCGATAGTGCAGGCCATTTTCGATACGCCAATGCCCGCGCACGACATCCAACAGGGCGCGTGCGGGCATGTCCGCACGCGGGGCGCTCGTAATCCCGTATCGTTCCTCGCGACTGACGTTCCGGCCCTGCCAGGTGATGCGGATCACTTCAAAGGCCTGGGCGAGATACGGCCAGTCGCTGTAGTCGGCCAACAGCATGCTGGTGGTGAGCCGGCGATACTCGCGCCGACCATGGCCTTTCTCATGCTGCTCGACCACCACAAAATCGAGCGGGATCGGACACCAGCCCTTCGCAACGGGCGGCTCGATCGGACTGAACAGCAGTTTCAGGTCGTCCAGGAGCGTTGGTTGGTTGGCTTTGGCGATCCAGCAATAGTCACCGCCTGCTTCCACAATCTGGGTGCTCAAGGTCCGTTGGGCAAAGAGCGCATCACCACTGATGATGGTCCCGCGCAGATCAAGCCGCTGGAGCACGCGCGGGGCGGCGACGAGTTCGTTTTCTTTGCTGGCAACCGCTTCCTGGGTCAGCACCATCCCTGTCTGGACGGCATAGGCACTCACGAGATGCACGCCCTGCGATTGCCCGGCGGGAATCGTGCCGCGCAGGGTCTTGCCATCCAGGGCAATCGCGACACTCCCGCGCGTTGGAATTTCACCGGTAGGGGCGGTCACCAGCACACGCGTGATCGCGTGCTCAAGGGCATCCACTGCCACCGCCGTGCTGAACACCCGACTCCACGTGGACGGATGCGGCATGTGGGCGCGGGGAAGGGCAAAGCGCGCCGCCAGTTCGTCTTGGCGCTCGCGCGCCCACTCGGCAATGGCCCGGAGATGGGTGTGCCCGGCCAGTTTGGCCCACAGCGCAATCGTCAGCAATACGGCGAGGGGATAGCGCACCCCACGGCGGTGGCGTTGATCGGGAATCTGCTGAAACTGATGATAGATAGCTGCCAAATCGAGTGTGACCGGCTGCGAACTGCCAAACGGCGTAACGGTGATTGTGGTAGTATCCATAGTGAACACCTCTCGTTGCATGATGTTTGGTTGGCGCCTACATCGTACTCGAAAGGTGTTCATCGCATGTTCGTCCGCTAGTTCCGACTTTGCATCAGCCCTGTCCCAATTCGACGAACAGTTGCATATCCTTCTGGGCTGTACTATAATCGAACATGTGTGCATACGGCACGCAAAACCACTTCACCTTGTATCCCAGCGGATCCGTTGCAAGGGAGGTTGCAATGACAACAATTCTGGTATTTCATCACGCCCTCGGTCTCACCGATGGGCTGCGCTCGTTTGCGGATCAACTCCAGGTGCAGGGGCATACCGTCATAGTGCCGGATCTGTACGCGGGTCGCACCTTTGCGTCGCTCACGGAAGGGGTCGCCTACGCTGAAGCGATGGGCATGGAGCTGATTGCCGATCGGGGCGTCGCCATTGCCCAACAGCTGGGCGAGCGCCTGGTGGTTGCCGGGTTTTCGCTCGGTGTGCTGCCGGCTCAGAAGATCGCCCAGACCTGTGCCGGCGTTGCTGGCGCCGTTCTCTACCACGCCGCCGTTCCGGCCGCGGTGTTTGGGACGGTCTGGCCGGCGCATGTCCCCGTGCAGATGCATCTGAACGCGGATGACCCGCTGGCTGAGGAAGACCTGGCAGCCGCCCGCGCGCTTGCCGCGCGGCCGGGCGCGGAGCTCTTCCTCTATCCGAGTCAGGGCCATCTCGTGGCCGACCCCGGCTCCGCCGACTACGATCCATTGATCGCCGGTCAAATCCTCGACCGAACGCTGGCGTTCTTGCGACAGCATACCGCATGAGCAATCATGCACGTCGTGATGACACAACCTTGCTCCCGCCGGAGGGCGCGATGGCCAGATCGACGAGCCGCCGGTGCTACGAGAGCAAAGAGGGGATGCTGTGAATACCTATATTGCCCTTTTGCGAGGCATCAATGTTGGTGGAAGAAATAAACTTCCAATGACCGATCTTGTCTCAATCCTTGAACATTTAGGCTATAACGATGTCCGGACATATATTCAGAGTGGCAATGTTGTATTCCGCAGTACCAAAAAAATTGGGGAGAGCGTCGGTAGCGAGATTAGCAGAGAAATTCTTGGCACCAAAGGCTTTGCGCCGAAAGTATTGCTCCTGAGTATCGAGCAATTGCAGAATGCAATCCGGAACAACCCGTTTCCTACGGATGATGGGAAAGCATTGCATTTCTTTTTCCTTGAGTCTCACCCCCAGGAACCAGACCTGGAGCAGTTGAATTCACGAAAGGTCACGTCGGAAGAATTTCAGCTTATTGGAAAGGTGTGCTACCTGTATGCGCCGAATGGAATTGGCCGCTCAAAGCTTGCGGCAGCGGTAGAAGAATCAATCGGTGTGCCGGTGACAGCCAGAAACTGGCATACGGTCAGCAACATTGTGGCGATGGCGGAAAGAACCTGACCAGGCGAAGCAGCCTGGTCGCAGTCGGCGGCGGAGCGCATCGCCGGGCGGCTAGCGAGATAGGAGTCGAGAACCATGGATGAACAAGGTTGGCAAGCGTTTCTTTCCGCTGAATCTGTGGATGACTGGGTCGTGCTGCACGGCGGTGCGACCGCTGTCTTTCGGGTTGGATCGCTAGGCGAAGCCCTGCAGTTAGCCCAGGCAATCGCGCAGATTCCCGGTCTTGAGGATGCGGGAGTCCTGATGACGATCGCTGATGGCAGTCTCACCGTTCGGCTGACACGCGACCTCTGGCAACTCGAGGCGCGCCACATCGATCTCGCGCGGGCCGTCTCGGCCATCGCCCGGGAGCACCATGCGCCGGCGGATCGTAGCGCGGTCCAGGAGGTGCAGGTTGCCATCGCCGCGAAGCGCGCTGCGATAGACATCGACTTCTGGCGCGCGGTCCTGGGTTACGTGCCGGTGGCTGACGATAATGCGGTAGACCCCCTGGGACACGGATCGACGGTCTGGATGCAGGAGCTCGACGAGGTCAAGCCCTTGCGGCACGCGATGCACATCGATGTGTCGGTTGCCCGTGAGCAAGCCATGGTTCGGCTGCAAGCAGCCCTGGCTGCGGGCGGACGGATCGTTGACGACTCGCACGCGCCAGCGCACTGGACGCTCGCCGACCGTGCAGGCAACCGGGTGTGTATCTGTGCGTGGCCTGATGGGTCCACTCAGCAACGAGCGGGCGACGCCGAATAGCACATCGCCTGGGGACGTCAGTCGGCTATCGCTTTGGTCACCACGCAGCTCCAGAACAACCACTTGCAGCGGCGTCGCCCTATCGCTGCGCGACAGGTTGGTTTTGCGGACGTGGCGGGGTTGACGGGGGCGTGGACGCAGATGCGGAGGCGATAATGGGAAATGAAGCACGTAGGTCAAAGGAAGTGGATACGTACATTGCCGCGCAACCACCCGAAACGAAGCGCGCACTTGAAGAACTACGCGCATACATCTGGCAAGCAGCGCCCGAAGTCTGCGAACTGATGAACTACAACATCCCAGCGTTTGCCCTGGTCGAAGGGGGCAAGCGCGATAAGCAGATCATGATCGCTGGATATTCGAAACACGTTGGTTTCTATCCCCACCCTGACACCATCGATGCATTCGCTGATCAGCTTACAGCTTACACGTTCGCCAAAGGTTCAATCCAGTTTCCATTGAACAAATCTATCCCGAAAACGCTGGTCATCGAGATGGTGAAGTTCAGATTGTCCCAGTTGCAGGAATGAGCACGTATCGCATAGTAACCGGATGCAGCAGACCGTCCGCTGCGCGGCGGGCCACTGCACCAGACGGAGTACTCCGATGATTACCAGTATCGAAGCATATTTTGCGCAAGGATGCGGCCGCTGCGAGCGTTTTGCCACTCCCGATTGCTCGACACGGCAATGGATCCAGGGCCTGACGGATCTTCGCCGAATCTGTCTCGCATCAGGCCTCAGCGAGACCGTCAAATGGGCACATCCCTGCTATATGCATGGAGATCGCAATATCGTGATTCTGGGTGCCTTGCGGAATGATTTTCGCGTGAGTTTCTTTCATGCCGCGCTGTTGAACGATCCCCAGGGCATCCTGGAAAAGCAGGGACCGAATACCCGGCACCCTGACATGATCCGGTTTACGGCGAATACGCAAGTAGCGGAGCTGGAGCCGGTCATTCGGTCCTATTTGCGAGAAGCGATAGGCTATGCGGAGGCCGGCATCACGCCACCGAAAGAACCGGGCGACATCGAACTGCCTGACGAATTGGTGACAGCTTTGGAGGCCGATCCCCAACTTGCCGATGCGTTTCACAGATTGACACCAGGCCGCCAGAAAAGCTATGTGATTCACCTCAATACCGCGAAGAAACCCGAGACGCGGATCGCACGCATTGCCCGATTTCGCGACAAGATTCTTGCTGGAAAAGGAGCAACGGAGCGATGAACGGTGATGCTTCATTGCCCAGTTTGCCTGGTGTCGGTCTATTATCCGCAGGAGGCACATATCTGCGATGACTATGAATGAGGAGATTTCGATGACGCAGCAAAGTACTGCCGGCCCGGCCCGGCCGGGTTTTCACTCAATAACGCCCTATCTCGTGACGCCGGATGTCGACCACTTGCTGGCCTTTGTGCAGCAGGTATTCGGTGCGATTGAGACGCTGCGCATGCCGGGAGGCAGCGGCGGCACTCACGTTGAAGTGCGCATCGGCGACTCAATGCTGATGCTGGGCGGTGGTACCGGCCAGGCGATGCCTGCCGCCTTGTATGTGTACGTCGATGACGTGGATGCGGTATACGAGCGGGCGCTGGCCGCCGGAGCGAGCAGCCTCTTTGCGCCGGCCGACGAGCCCGACGGCGACCGGCGCGGAGGGGTACAGGATCCCTTCGGTAATCAGTGATTTGTGGCTCGCCACCTGGGCTAAGGCGGCGTGCACCAGCACCCTAGCCGGTGGACTCCGCATGGTTCCCGGCGATCGGATCCGATGCGCTACCGGCCAGCTTGAGCGCCCGCAGAGCGCGCAGCGTGATCCACTTGCTGGGTTTGCCGCGGCGCTCAATGTTGACCCACATTTTGCCGGTGAGGGCATTTTCGAGCTTCCAGCGCCCCTGTACATCCTGTTTGTCCAGCAGCCAGGCATAGGCCGCTGCCAGCCGGGAATCGGCACCGTAGCCGAGCGCGGCCAGCACCGTCAGGGTCTCCAGGATATCGCTCCAATAGCTGAGCGGGAAGCCGAGCTTAAACCATGCACTGCTGATGGTCTCACTGAACGGGTATTCGGCGCGGGCCAGGTCGTAGCGGAGCAGAAACTGGGCCCCCTGCTCAATCGCCTGCTGGAGCAAGGGCGTGCGTTGGTTCTCCGGCACGGCGATCAGTGCTTTCATCGCTTTGGTCGCGCCCCAGCCGCAGGGTAGGCCGGCATTGACGGCGCAGGCGAACTCCGGGCCGCTCGTGCCGGAGGGATCGTACGTGATCGGGGCCTGTCCCGTAATCGCCCGCGCCTGCCATTCCAGCGCACGCTGCACCCGCGGGTCATTCAGGCGACCGAGCCGGATCAAGCTGGCCAGCAGGTTGCCATTCAGACAATGGATTACCCCGCGTGATGCCGGGGTTTTATTGCACGAGAAACCACCGTTGGGGGCAATGCTGTGACTGAGCAGATAGTCGCAGCCGCGCTGGACGCGTTCGTCGCCGGGATCGGCGCCCAATTCAGCCAGAAAGAGGATCTGCCAGGCCGTGCCGCGATACTTGCCATAGCCGCCGCCAGGCTGGTACCAGTGGCCATCGGCTTCCTGCGCAGCGAGGATCGGCGGCACCGGGCCACTGGACATCACGGCGGCCTGCGCCGCCATCACCTCCGGATCGTCGGCCGGCCGGTCGAGCAGCTCGCGCAGGGCGAACAGGCGCACGCCCGGATTGTCCACATCGGCGTCGAGCAACCAGGTCAGGGCATCACCGTTCAACCATTCTTGCCAGTGCATTTCTTCTTCCTTCTCGAACAATGAGCTTATTCGCGGCCCATCGCAAAGTAGATGTAGTCCTGGGCAAAGGTCGGTGCCCCCAGCTGATGCAGCAGCGCCAGCAGCTGAGCACGGTGGTCATTCCCGTGGTTGAGCACTTGCACCAGCGCCTGCCAGACCTTGAGCCCCGGCGCATAGCCCGGCGCAACGTCCTGGCGCAGGCGTTCATCGCTCAACCCGGCCAGCCGCCGGCGCATCATCGTCTCGACATCGTCCCAGTAGGCACGCACCCTTGCCCGGTCGGGAAAGGTGGCCGGATCGAGGAAGCGGCGCCCATCATCACCATCCAGGCTGTTGAACCAGCTCTCGTCAACGCTCAGCATGTGCACAACCTGATTGCGCACCGAGCCCTGTGAGTAATCATGATCCTGCACAAACTGATCAGCAGAAAGAGTCGTGATGCTGTGCTCCCAGATCCGGCGATTGAGCGTGAAATGATATTCGTACAGGTGCCCAAAATCGGTGACGAGCATACCTTCCTCCTGACTGGTTCAGCTCTGCGGCGCCTGGACGACCACGAGACTATTGCCGTCTATAGTGTGGGCCAGCGCCTGTATGCTATAGGGCACCACCGTTGGTGGTTGATCGAAAGTGACGCCATTGGCCCGCCAGCGTTCGTAGATTGCCTGGCAGTCATCGACCGTCACCATCACCGAGCTACGCCCGATGAACTGGCGCCGAATCTCGAGCTCCGCCGCATTGCCGGCCATCCATTCCACCAGCTCGAAGACGACTTCTACCAACCAGCGCCAGGCCAGATCACGCCGGCCCCAGACGAGTTCATAGTCGACCAGGCGAACCACTATTGGTTGCATCACCTGAGGCTGGAATTCAATCACGGTCAGCTCGATCGGGCGGCCAGGCGGTCGTGCCAATGCTGCATTTCCAGCGTGACCAGAGAGACGAGCGCACTTACTCAGACGGTACGCAGTAGGTGATGATTTCCTTCACCAGTGTCCCCTTCGTGCTTGTAAATTCATAGACGTAGCAAAACGCTCGGGCTTGCCCGTTCGGCATTCGTGCGACACCGTTGACCGCGCCGGCTTTGCCGTGGGTCACGACATGCTGGATGTGCAACTCCGCCAGACGCTCGTCTGCTCGTTCGGTGAGATAGGTCGTGACGGCATCTTTCCCGTGCAAGTGCATGTCACTCCGACGGATCCAGGCGATATCATCACTACAGCTTACCAGTACCGCCTCAAGGTCGCCTTGCTCAAGGGCAATGGTCAACTGCTCGACCAGGCGGTTTTTGGGGGAATTGCCACAGGCTGGACTGCCAATGATTCTGGTCATGGTTCCTGCTTCCTGTTCCTGCTCGCTGGCCGTGATTATGGTCGATCTGGTTCGTAGATCAGCGCCACAACGCCTGAGCTAAACGAGCGTGTCTCCAGTAGCTTCAAAGTGGCGGTGCTCTCTGCATGAAAGAGGCGCTTGCCCTGGCCCACAATCACCGGGTAGACCAGCAATCGATAGCAATCTACCAGATCGTGGTGCATGAGCGCCTGCACCAGCGTGGCACTGCCGTGGACCGTGATGTCTTTCCCGTCCTGATGCTTGAGCCTGGTGATTGTATCAACGATATCGGCGTTGATGAGGACGGAGTTATTCCATGCTACCCTGGTCAGCGTCGTTGATACGACATATTTCCGGACGCTGTTGAAGTAGGGTGCGCCTTCATCGCTGCTTTCCGGCCAGGCGGCGGCAAACCCTTCATAAGTCACCCGCCCCAGCAGCAAGGCATCACTGGCGTCCGTCTCCTCACCTTTAAACCTGGCGATCTCATCATTCCAATACGGTGCCGTCCAGGCCGGCGCTTCCATCACCCCATCCAGGGAGAGGAATTCGGTCACAATGAGTTTGCGCATAATAGCCTCCTGTTGCTCTGCACGATCAACACCGGGCGGCGATGCGTTCCCAGAGGAGCGGTTCACGGATTGCGGTTGCGTCCAGGTGCTGGACCCCAAGAAAGATCAGAAATCGAGCAAATCCTCGCGCCAGGGCCTCTGCAAAAGCCTCATGATGGCCGAGGGTTTCTTCCGCTAACCAGAACCCGAGGATGATGAATGTGCTGCTCGTCCGGTCAAGCGTGCTATCGAAGCGGGCGACCAGCCGGTCACCCCATAACACCGGTAGCGTGTAGTAGCCAAACGAGCGTTTGTGGGCTGGTTTGTACACTTCCCACACATAGTCGAAATCGAAGATAAGCCTGGCTCGCCCGCGCGCGCTGACCGGATCGAGGGGAGCGAGAAACACCACTTCTTCGTCCGTCGTGGTCTCCAGCGGGCGCCAGGCCGCTGGGACCTGTCCGGCCATGACCTCGTTGAGAAGTTCCGCATCGCTCGCCAGGGCATAGTGCATCGCTTTCCAGTCTTCGACTCGTACCTCAATGATAGCGCTGTTGGTCAGCAAGGTCTCGCAGAGCGCCTGCTTTTTGCTGAAGGGAACACCGCGCTGGAAAGCATCACTGGTTCGACGTAGCCGCGAAAGGCCGGCGAAACTGATTTCCTTTTTGATCAAGAACTGGTCTGCTTCGTCATCACGGGGTTCGTGGAGGAGATCGTCGGGCGCGATGCTTTCTGAGAGGGCGTAGACGCGCTCGAAGTTTTCGCGATGATGAATCATCACTTCGCCGGTGCGCCACAAGTAATACAGGGCCAGGGAGCTGTCTTTCCGTCCACGGTAGCTCTTTGTCCGGATGCGTTTTGCAGCGTCAAAATCACGATTGCTCAACTCACTATGCTCACGCAATAGGGATCGCATCTCATCGATTGCATCTGCGTGCTCAAGTCCCATCTTGCGAATCCGAGGATCACAATCGGGATTGCCATCACGCTCGCGCCGCATGACCAAGCGCCAATAGGGCAGTTCGTCCATCGGACGTGTTGCTAACCAACCACCCCAATCGAAGAACTTGCGCTGCTGGTATGCAACCTCCTCCCACAAATCGGGCTGATAATCGAGTACTCGGCTGTGCAACGCGATGTCATGACTGCGCGCGACCACCTGGAGCGGGTCAAGCTGTAGATAATCCATCTCATGCATTGCTTGCTCTGTGCCTGCGATGCCTCTCCAACGGCGACCAGGCCACAGGCCTTGTTTGCCGAGGATGAATCGGCGGGCAGTCTCGATGTCAATCGTCAACGTCATCGGAGTTCACTGCGTGCTTTCGCCACCCAATCTTGCCCACCGATCCCGCGATGACCGAGTATCATATTCAATTGAGCGGCATGTTCTTGTGTATGCCTCAGACTGTACAGTTGTAGCTCAAGATAACTGGGTTCCATCCACGGGAATAGGCAAATTTGCCTGGCCTGTTCATCCGTGAGCGCTTCAATCGTTGCTTTGCACTTGTGGCGACACCGTTTGAGATACCTGTGAATATCCTCTTTCGCATAAGGTTTGTCAGGAAGTTTGCCGCGCATAAAGGGGGCAAGTGGCGTGAACTGCTCGTAGGAAACGTCCGCAGTACTCAGAAAGAGATCGGTCCAGAATAGGGTATGATACGCGATATACCAAAACTGACCGTAGCGTGCGTCTTCTTCATCCTCCCATAGAACCGTCTCCCATAGGTGGTCGGGACAGAGTCTCAGCGCATCATCCAGGGTATCAATGGCCGCACCATATTGTTGCCATAGGCTGGTTTTCCAGAGTTCATCCATCTGAGTGCTTCCCGCTTTCATCGTGTTTCACACTATCACCTGTAGATAAACGTTATACTTGAACTTCTGGTTTATACAGGGCAGTCTCACCCTGAGCAACGGCTTGATTAAACACACAGTTAATCAATCGTAACGTGGTTGAGTACGGTGATTTTGCGCATATCAAGCAAACTGACTACGCCAGACTCAACTGCCAGCACACGCTGCTACTTGCCGAACAAACCATGCAGCACATCGTTATACGTCCACACATCGAGTTCCAGCACGGCGATCTCGTGCTGATTGAGCATGGCCGTGATCTCCACCCGGTGCTCCACCCCATGCGCGACGGCTTGCATCAGCACAATGATCACATCGGCATTGTACGTGCCGTCATCAAGGTACAACTTGCGCCCCAGATCATCCTGTTCAGCGACTTTCAGCAGCGCATTGCCGGACCATTCGATGCGCCGTTGCAGTTCATCGAAGCCGGGAAATGTTGTGAAGTCCTTGAGGGGTGGCGTCTGTGGGGTGTCGTTCTGGACGACCGCTCTGGCATACCCCTCTTCAGCGCGAACCAGATGCACGAGCGTCTCGCGCACCGTGCCATACACGCCTCGGATGGTGAGGTCAAGCTGGGCGTCGTTGAGAGTGGCGCAGGTGTCCAGAAGGGTGCGGTTCGCCCACAGATTAAAGCGGAAAAAGTCGGAGAGTTTGTTGGTCATGGGGCATTTCTTTCATTGAGATACTGAACATAAATGTGCTGCTGATGGTTGATTGGGCGGGATGTATTGTGTACGGGCCGATGTCATCAAGCATCTCGATAAATCGATCATACCGTGCGCAGCTTTCGGGCCTGCCGTTTTCTATGTGCTGCTTGATTATCGCCTCGCTCAGCCATCCCCCTTCATAACCTGGTACTTGATATGCGTCACGTCGTCACCTGTAACAGTATCCAGCGTAGTGAGGTGGATTGCGTCTTCGCCGAGATGATCAAACAGGCGAATGCCCTCGCCGAAGATTACGGGCACGAGACTGATGTGGAGTTCGGCTACCAGCCCCGCACGCAGATACTGCTGCGCGACCTGTGCCCCGCCACCGATGTACACGGCTTTGCCGTACGCGGCGGCTTTGGCTTGTTGCAGCGCACGCTCGATTCCATCCGTCACGAAGGTCACGAGCGGATCGTCGCTATGTGTATCGGTGTGAGTCAAGACGAATGTTGGTCGCTGAAAGAAGGCCGCTTCATTGCCGGCGACGAAGCTGCGTTTCCCGATGACAAATGCGCCGACGTTCTCGACAAATTCCGCAAATATGCTGAGACTGTTTGCTGATGTGAGATGAAACTGTATCCCACCTGCTTCCAGCGGATGCGATCCACCAAACAACCAATGATGGAGGCCGCCGTCATCGCCATCTGGCTTTGCGATATATCCATCCAGCGACATCGTCATATCAAGAATGACATTACTCATCATGTTGCCTCGCTACCCAATCCAATGCCGCCATTGATTGGCAGGTTTTGCAGGCCGTTACAGATTGCATCGTCGATGACGAGCACCGGGATTGTACGGTATTACTATAGAACTCATGTTCCGTTTTGTCAATGCCGTTGCCAAGCGGCAGTATGGTCGATGCCTGCTGCACTCCAGCGTGTGCCCGGCACGATAGGTGATCGATTGTGCAGTACTCGGAAATTGATCAGTTCGCCTCGGAGATGGCTCGTGATCTCTATGATGGGAGAGCGTATCGTGATGTTACCGGAGTAACCATTCGGTCATTCTGCGACCTATCGCCTAGTGTTTGTGATCAGCATCGGGTCAGCCCATCCAGTGATCGCAAGCAACGATCAATGAAGGAGCAACAGATGGCACCACGTACCCTGGTGACCGGTTCGACGGGCAACATCGGTTCGATTGTTGCTACGCAGCTGCAGCAGGCCGGGCATCCGTTTGTGGCCGGCACCAGACGACCGCTTTCGGAGGAGGCCGGCTTCCCAGGCGTGCCGATCGATTTTGGTGATGTTGAATCGCTGCGGCGGGCGATGGATGGCATCGACACGCTGTTTTTGCTCTTGCCCATCACTGATGCGGTTGAACAGCATGCCGAGATTGCACTGCACGTGGCCACACAGGCCGGGGTGCGGCATATCGTGCGCTCAAGTGCCGCCGGTGCCGATGCGTCGTCGCCTTTTCCGTTGCTGCGTCTGCACGGGCAGATCGATGATGCCGTGCGCGCGACTGGCATCGCGTACACCCTCACCCGGCCGGCAAGCTTTATGCAGAACTTCATCACCTTCTACGGCCAGGGCATCGTCGCCGGGACGATGTATAGCGCTGCGGGCGCGGGCAAAACCGGCTGGGTGGATGTCCGCGACGTTGGCGCCGTCAATGCGGCGATTATCCAGCGACCCCAGCGCTGGCGCAACCAGGCTTTAACGATTACGGGCGAGCAATTGTTGACGAAGGAAACCGCGGTGGCGATGATCGGCGCTGCTCTGGGGAAGACGATCGCGGTGGTCGCGATCAGCGATGCCGACGTCGAGCAGATGTTTCGGGGAATGGGCATGTCCGACTATCTGATTGGCATACTTGCCAGCACCGATCGCATGACCCGCGCGGGACTCCTGGAACGCACCACCACGGTTGTGCGTGAGGTGACCGGGCGGGCGCCGATCGCCTTTGCGACCTTCGTCGAGGATTATCGTGCCGCCTGGGATCCGGCCAACGTTCAGAACCCGTGGAGTTGATGCAGGCCACAGATCGTCAGGAGTGGCAGTTGCGCCAGGCTGCCGGGCTGCTGCCGGTTTGTTTGCGAAAGAAGCGACCGAACTGGCTTGGTTCCGCATAGCCCAGATAGGCACTCACCTCGCCGATGCTGAGGTCGGAATAGGCCAGCAGCGTTTTCGCCTCGAGCAGAATGCGATCGGCAATCAGCTGCAAGGGCGTTTTGCCGGTGACTGCCTTGACCACCTGGCGCAGATAGTCAGGCGAGATAGCCAGCAAATCGGCATACGCCCGAACCTGTTTGCGGATGAGGTAATGCTGGTTCACGAACTGTTCAAAGCGAAACACCAGCAGCTGCTGGGCTGAGCGATCCTGCAGGACGCGTTCCTGCTGATCGTGCAGTCGCCGGGCCTCAAACAGCAGGACAAGCAGCAGGGACCGTAGCATCTGAACTCGATAGGGATGACGACTTTCGAACAGGTGCAGGAGGCGCGTGAAGTGATCGCCCAGGATCGCTTTGTCGGCACTGGACAGCGGAACGGCATTGAGTTCATTCAGCCGGAAGTAGGGGAATTCCTCCAGGACGGAGCGCGGATAGGGCGCCAGGAACGCTGCCGTGAAATAGAGAATGAAGCCACGCTGGGCCGCTCCACGTCGCCAGGCCAGGACGTGCTCGGGTGAGGCGAACATCAGCTGGTCGCTGAGATTCTCGAAGGTGTGGGTATTGATGCTGAGGCGGGCATCGGCACTCTGCTCGAAGAGGACCACCTGGTAGAAATCAAAGCGATAGGGCGCCATCACTGCCCGCGTATGCGGATAGGTATCTTCCAGGGTAAAGACATGAAATCCGGGGATGTCGGTGGTGCCGGGATAGCCTATAATGGACCCAGAAATTTAGACACTGATCTGGCTCACGAAAGGAGTCACCGTGAGCACGAAAAAGACTTACACTGCGACCTTCAAAGCCCAGGTTGTGCTGGAGCTCTTGAAAGAAGATCAAACC
>DAOTUJ010000127.1:0-2561 GCA_034437175.1 Chloroflexaceae bacterium
AGCCGGGCGAGCAGCCGGCCCAGCCGGGCGAGCAGCCGGCCCAGCCGGGCGAGCAGCCGGCCCAGCCGGGTGAGCAGCCGGCCCAGCCGGGCGAGCAGCCGGCTCAGCCAGAGCAACCCACACAGCCGCCGGTCGATGTTTCGGATGCCAATCCGCAGATCGTGCCGGCCAATACGCCACTCCAGAGCGAGGGCTGGTTGTACGATTTCAACCGGCCGAACTATGCCGCGCCGATTGTCGGCAATATCGGTACCTTCCAGCCGCAGGGTCGCTTTGTCGTGGTGCTGGCCTTTGTAGTGAATAATACCGGCCAGGTTCAGCCCATCCCACCCGATTTCTTTGTGCTGAAGGATGCGCAGGGCCGTGTGTACGAGGCGCTGCCGGAAGTCTCTTCAGCCTATGTTGTTTCGGGCGTCAATGCCGACCTGTCGCATCCGCAGCCGGTTCCGGCTGATGGGCTGACCCGCTCGGTGGCGTTGATTTTTGATGTGGCGCCGGACGCGACTGATCTCATGTTCTTTGCGCGAAGCAATCCGCAGCAAGGCTGGGTTGTGCTGAGTGGGTTTTAAAAGGAATGTGGTGTGTCGGATGCTGGCCGGCAGCCGGGTTGTCGGCCGGCATGTGAATTACGCGATGTATTTTTGATCTGGATAAACGGGATTGAGTACTGACCAGGACGCTCAGCCTGAAGTGGCGACGGGCGAAGTAGAACGCCTGTTAAATTTGAGCACTCGTGCTGCGCGCAACGGCAATCGCGCCGTGGCGCGCCGGTTGCTTTATGCGATCACGCGTGAGTACCCGCAAGAGGCCCGGGCCTGGCTATGGCTGGCCGGTGTCGCCGAAACCCCGGCCGAGCAGCAACAGGCGCTTGAACGGGTGCTCGAACTCGACCCCGAGAATCCACTGGCCCGCCGGCGCCTGGCACAACTCCATGTGCATAACGATGCGATCAGGCCGATGGCGGTTACGCCACCGGGCAATGTTGCGGTTCCCCGGCAATCACAACTTGCCTCCGCTCGCCCCCCTGTGGCGCATCCGTCCGCCTATGCCGATCGCGAGCAACCCTCCGATAAGAGTCTGTTCTTTTTAATTGCTGTCGGGGTGCTGCTGGCAGCCATCATTGGCACACTGGTGTATCAGGGGCTGAACAGCAATGCCGGTAATGTGGCAGTCGAACCGACGCCGCCGCTTGTGCCGCACGAGGCGTCGCCCCAGCCGGCGACTACCCCGGCGGCGGCGTTGCCTGCCGATGTTGCAGTGCCGCCGCTGCCATCGCCGGCAGCGCCCTCTGCCGGTACCGGTGCTGTTGCTGTGCCGGTTGAACTGTCGCCCGTCGCGACAGGCGCGACACCTGACCCGGCGCCGCCTGTCGCAGCAGCCGGCAATTTGCCGATGGGTGCCTTGCGCGAATATGATAACTGGCAGGCCACCCTGTTGCGCCCGGATTTTGCGGTGGTGCTCGGCGGCGCCATCGGCGACGTGCAGCCGCAGGGGCGCTTTGTGCTGGCGCTGGTTTCGATCAGCAATAATGGCAGTATGCCGCGTCGGATACCGCCGGCTATGTTTACCCTGATTGATGCGCAGGGTCGCAGCTATCAGCCGGTGCCGAATGCCTCGGCAATCTATCTGGACGTGTTTGGGCGTGGCCGGCGCGGCGATCTGGCCTTCGAAGACGAGATCCGCCCGGATAGCGGCCTGG
Organism: Chloroflexaceae bacterium; assembly: GCA_034437175.1. Classification (GTDB taxonomy): domain Bacteria; phylum Chloroflexota; class Chloroflexia; order Chloroflexales; family Chloroflexaceae; genus DAOTUJ01. Next base: position 1,700 of record DAOTUJ010000127.1, read on the forward strand.
TCTCGGTGCCGTTGCTGTTCGATGTGCCGCCCGATGCCGACGATCTGCGTCTGGCAATGGGCGATATTGCCGGCGGCGTCTGGCCGGTCGTCGCCAGTAACACTCCCGGTAGCCTCCTGCCAACACCTGCCCCCGACGCGGCACCATAAAAGCTCTCGCTTTTCCCCATCATTTCCTCATTTTACCCACACGGCCCCATACTGGCATTGGCACCGATTTTGCGATTTCATGGAGGCAGGCCGGAAACGGTTCCGGTTGAATCTGAAATCGAGGCTTGTATGCAGCACCATCTTTTTATCTTCGTGTTTCTGCTGTACGGATCCGGCTTTCTGCTGCCTGCGTATGCGCCCTTGAGCGCCTATGCGATGCTTGAGGCAGTTGTGATCAACGAGTACCTGCCCGCCCCAACGGACGGCCCCGAACTGGTGGAAATTTATAATGCGACACCGGATTGGCAAGATATCGGTGGCTGGATGATCGACGATAATAAAATTGGCGGCAGTTGCACCGTGTTGCCGCCGGGTACCGTGCTGGAGCCGGGTGGCCTGCTGCTGGTGCCCTTGAGCAGCAATATTCTCAACAACAGCGGCGGTGACGCCGTCCAGTTGCTCGATGCGGCCGGTCAGCTTGTTGACCGCCACGATTATGCCGGCCAGCAGGCCGGCATGAGCTGGGCGCGCATTCCCGACGGCGGCGAGATCTGGAGCATCGTTGAGCCCAGTCCCGGTGCCTGGAACTCAGTGCCGCCGGAGCCGCCGGCGACGGACGTACCACCGGCGACGGACGTACCACCGGCGACGGACGTACCGCCGGCGACGGACGTACCGCCGGCGACGGACGTACCGCCGGCGACGGACGTACC
>DAOTUJ010000128.1:0-1755 GCA_034437175.1 Chloroflexaceae bacterium
GACAGCCTGCAGTTCTATTCATTACCGAAAGCCTGGTGGAGCCGGGCCCGTACGAACAACCCTCAGGAACGGCTGATCGCGACGCTGCGGATGCGTCTGAATGCGATGGGCTGCTTCCACGACACCCCCCCATCGAAAGAGCTGTCTTCGGACAACTCCTCCGATGGCACAAAATCAAACTTACACACAATAGTTGACACGATCCAAGGGTCGATTGATTGTGACACGGTCGGCCATGCGGTACACTGGGGCGATGGACGCTTCGCAGGCGAATTCGACGCGCGAGCTGCTTTCGCTGCTGACGGCAGGGCGGGTGGACGCCGAGCAGCTGCCGGCACTTTTTGCGCCGGTGCTGGCCGAGTCGCGCGAGGTGATCTACAGCTTCGACCATCGAGCGAACCGGTTTTTGTTTCTTACGCCCAACGCGCCGGCGTTGTTCGGCCTGAGCGAGGAGGAACTGGCCCGGGCCGATGCGGACGCGCTGAACACTCACATTCATCCGGCTGATTTTGCGCGCGTCATGGAGCAGTGGGGAACGCTGGAGGAGGAGACTCGTCAGTCGCCCCAGACGGCTGCGGGGCGGATGCGATACCGCTGGCGAAAGGGGCAGCGGTACGTCTGGCTGGAGCAGAGCTTTCGCTTTCTGCTGGACGAGCAGGGGGTTAAACATGTCGAGATCGGCATTGTTCGGGACTTCACGCAGGAGCATGTGAAAACGCAGCGACTCCAGCAGTCGCAGAGGATACTCGAAAGTATCGACGAGGCAGTGATTCTGCTGGATCAAGACCGCCGGATCCTGTGGGTCAACCGCACTGCAGCCGATGCAGCTGGGCTGGAACCGGTCGAGTGTGTCGGACGGATTTGTCGAGAGCTGTGGGATAACTCGGCCTGCGAGCAATGCCGCTTCGAGGAAGTGCTTGCCACCGGCAAGCCGGCGTCTTGTGAGGTGTCTCTGCCCGACGGGACGCGGTGGCATATCTGGTTCTACCCCACGCCCGGGCTCGATGGGCAGGGCGGCTGCATTACGGAAATCGCCCGCAACATTACCGCCGAGTACACTGCCCGGGCGGAGATGCGGCTGACCCAGGAACGCTTTGCCGAGGCGATATCCGCGGCCGGTCACGTGCTGTACCGCTACAATCCTGCGACCGACCGGTTCGATTACATCTCGGCCTCCTGCGATGAGATTCTCGGCTTCTCGCAGGAGGTGCTGATGGGCTTTTCCTGGCAGGACAATGTCAACCGGGTTCACCCGAAAGACTGGCCAGGCGTTGAAGCGATCATCGCCGAGGCGAGGGAGCGTCACTCGCCCTGTGAGCCGCAGCCGTTTTCGGCGGAGTATCGCTGGAAGAAGAAAGATGGATCGTGGCTGTGGGTGAGCCTCTCGGCGACGATGCGTTTTGACGCCGATGACGAGCTGGTGGCGATTATCGGCTCGGCACATGACATCACCGATCGCAAGCAGGCCGAGCAGATGCTCCACCGGACGCAGCAGTATTTCGACGAGGCGTTGGAAACCACCCGCCACCTGCTCTATCGCTACGACATCCAGGCCGAGCGGTTCGACTACGTCTCTCCCTATGCAGAAATCCTGTTTGGCAAGTCGCTGGATGAGATTCAGTATATCGGGCACCTTGAAAAATTCACTTTTCGGCCTCGCTGGTCTTTTCGCTCCCTGGCGGCATCGCAAAAAACGGCGGAATATGAGCCCATATGCACCATTTTTTGCTCTTTGCCAGAAAGCGAAAATCCTAC
>DAOTUJ010000129.1:0-101268 GCA_034437175.1 Chloroflexaceae bacterium
CGCTACGCCCGCATCGAGATCCGGGCGGTCAACGACGAGACGCTGGTGACGGCGATTGAACTGCTCTCGCCGGTGAACAAGCGCCCGGGTGCCGACGGCGCCGACGCCTACGAAAAAAAGCGCCAGGAATTGTTTCAGCGCGGCGTGCATCTGCTCGAAATCGACCTGCTGCGCAGTGGCCGGCGCCCAAAGTTTGCGACATCGACGGTGTTACCTGACGATCCCTATTTTATCTTCCTCAGCCGGGCCGAGCGCTGGCCCGAGATTGCCATCTGGCCATGCGCGTTGCAGCGCCCGCTGCCGACGGTGCCGGTACCGCTGCGCCGGCCCGATCCCGATGCTGCGCTCCCGCTCACGCAGCTGCTGCAGCAGGTCTATCGTAACGCCCGCTATGACCTGCAGGTCGACTACCGCACCACCCCGCCGCCACCCGAGCTTGCCCCTGAAGACACCGCCTGGCTCGACGCGCAGCTGCGTGAGCGTGGGCTGCGGCAGTAAATCAGGGGGATCACCGGCGCCACTGCCGGTATCAGGCGATCATACATGCGCCCAAGCAGACGATAGATCCACGGCAACGTCCTGCAAACGACCCGTCGGTCAACCCGACCGGAGCGCAGCGGAGTGAAGTGATCGCAGAGTGGGGGTGATGGCGACCAGCCATGTCACCCCGAGTACTTGATGGCGCCAGGCCAGTGCTACCGCAAGAGCGGTATCACCGGCTAATCTGCGCCATCCGGCGCAGATTACCCCTTTTCCAGTCATCATGGTATCATTGGCTCTGGTCTGTCATGCACAGGGGGAATGTTATCTTGAGCCATGTACCCTTCGCCGAGCAGCTTGCCGAGCTCGCTGCGGTGCTACAGGCGCTGGCGGAACAGGCGCCACTCGTCGATCACATCGCCGACCGCATCGCCGATGCACTGCTCGCCGGTCAGACGCTCTTCACCTGCGGCAATGGCGGCAGCGCCACTGATGCCTCGCACCTGGCCCAGGAAATGGTCGGGCGCTACCGCAGCAATCGCCGCCCGCTACCTGCCATAAGCCTCACTGCCGATCCTTCCGCCCTCACTTGCATCGCCAATGATTTCGGCTACGACCAGGTTTTCGCCCGCCAGCTCGCCGGCCTGGCTCGCTCCGGCGATGTGCTGGTCTGCTTCAGCACCAGCGGCAACTCGCCCAATATTCTGGCTGCAATGCAGATCGCCCGCGACCACGGCCTGGTCAACATCGCCCTGCTCGGCAAATCCGGCGGTCCGGCCCGCGCCCTGGCCGATTATGCCCTGGTTGTCCCCAGCCAGACCACCGCTCGTATCCAGGAAGTTCATACGCTACTGCTGCATGCCATCTGCGAGGAAATCGAACAACGAGAGGTGACGGGCGAGAGATCGTAGGTTATTGGTCAAGGCTGATTGGTTAAAGATGAGAGTCCGTCAATCCATCACCCATGACCTGTAACCCATCACCTTCCATAAGGAGGTTCCCATTGGATAAAATCAAAATCCTTGTAACGGAGAAAATTGCCGCTGAGGGTCTGGAAGTACTCCGGGCCGGTGCCGATGTCGATGTCAAACTCGATCTTGACAAGACGGCGCTACTCGAAACCCTACCAGATTACGACGCGCTGGTCGTCCGCAGTGCTACCAAAGTCACCGCTGAGGTCATCGCTGCCGGGACGCGCCTGCGCGTTGTCGGCCGTGCCGGCTCCGGTGTCGACAATATCGATGTGCCGGCGGCCACCAATCGCGGCATTATCGTCGTCAATGCGCCCGCTTCCAACAATGTTGCTGTTGCCGAATTGACCATTGGTCTGATTTTGAGTATGGCTCGCGACATTCCCCAGGCCCACGCTTCGATTCAGGCCGGCAAGTGGGAACGTAGCAAGTTTATGGGCTGGGAAGTGCGCGGCAAAACTCTCGGCCTGGTTGGGCTAGGTCGCATTGGCTCCGAGGTCGCCCGCCGCGCCCGCGGCCTCGAGATGCAGGTGCTCGCCTACGATCCGGTGGTCTCGCTCGACCGCGGCGCTCAGATGGGCGTCGAAATCCTCACGATGGAAGAACTGCTGCCGCGCTGCGATATTGTCTCCATCCACGTGCCGCTGGTCGAGGGCACCCGCAATCTCTTCGACAGCGCCCGCATCAAGCAGATGAAAAACGGCGCCTACCTGATCAATGCCAGCCGCGGCGGCATCGTCGACGAGGCCGCGCTGCTGGCGGCGGTCGAATCCGGCCAGCTGGCCGGGGCCGCCACCGATGTTTTTGTCAGCGAACCGCCCGGCGACAATCCGCTGATCGGGCACCCGAAGATTATCACCACGCCGCATATCGGCGCCTCGACGCTGGAAGCCCAGGCCGCTACCGGCACCGATGTCGCTGCCGGGGTGCTGGCCGCGCTGGCCGGCGAAACCCCGCGCTACGCCGTCAATGCGCCCTTTGTCGCACCGGAAGCCTGGGCCGTGCTGGCGCCCTATATCAGGCTGGGCCGCCAGATGGGCGCACTCTGCATGCAACTGGTCACCGACCCGGTACGCAACTATGAATTTGAGTATCGCGGCGAACTTGCCGGTTTCGATACCCAGCCCATCCGGCTGGCGCTGCTGCAGGGCCTGCTCTCGGCCACCAGCGACAGCCTGGTCACTCCCGTCAACGCGCCGCTGATCGCCCGCGACCGCGGCATCAAGGTTAGCGAACTGTCTGACAGCGAGGCCGAAAGCTATGCCGGCCAGCTCGTGATCCATGCCATTACTGCCGAGCGTCGCCGCACCTTCCGCGGCACGGTCATCCGCAACGAGCCGCATATCATTCAGGCCGACGGCTACTGGGTCGATTTTACACCGCAGGGCCAGTTGCTGGTCACCTACCACCGCGACCGGCCCGGCCTGATCGGGCGGGTCGGCACCCTGCTGGGCACCGCCGACATCAATGTTTCGGGCATGTACGTGGGCCGGCTGGCCCCGCGCGAACGGGCGATGATGGTGCTCAGCGTCGACGATCCGGTCAGCCCGGCGGCGCTGGATCAGATCCGCGCCGAACCGGATATTGACCAGGCCTACACGGTGACGCTGGATGCCTGAGGAGGCATATCTAGAGACTCCCGGCGGTGGCGACTACGGCGTCGCCGCCGGCGGTTCAATCAGCAGCAAAGTGGTGCTGCCGTAATCGTAGCGGGTGAAGGAATGCTCGGCGATGAGGTCGGGTAGCGTCGCGTACTGGCGATCCCAGGCGATCCAGGCACGCCGGTCGGCAGCCAGGTGCTCTTGCAGGGCAGTCTCTTCGTAGGCACTGAGAAACGGCCGCCGGCCAAAGTAGTAATATTCAACAAAGCTATCGGCACCGTAGTAAGGCAGTGCCGGCCCCTGGTACTGAATGTCAAATGGTGCCTGTGCCCAGGGTGGCAAAAAGAAGACGGCGTCGCCAGGCCGGGCTTCGGCAGTTACCTGCTGCGCCAGGCCGAACCAGTCGTTCTGGCGATGCATACTGGGTGCCATGCTCAAGCTATAGGCCAGCGAGCAAAGCGCCAGACTGATCGTCAGTATCCAGGCCAGGCGCGGTTGCCGGGCCAGGATCTGTAGCCCGGCGGCAATCAAGAGCATATAAGCCGGCAAAGTGAGCAAGAGGTACCGTGGATTAAACTGCCCGTCGCCACTAAATATCAGCACCATCCCGAGTGAAGGCAGCAGGAGCTGAGTCAATCCGAAGCGGCACTGTTCGGGCTTGCCCCGGAGCATCACCGCAGCAAAAGCCGGCGGCAGGATCACACTGATGCTGCTCAGCAGCAGCAATGAGGTTATACTGCCATCGGGGAATGCCACCCCCAATACTAGCAAGCCGAGCAGGTATTGCAGCAGAGGCGATCGCTCATTGGGGACGCGCATCGTGCTCATGGCCTCCATCTGGAAAAGCACAGCCGGCACCCAGGGCAGCAGCAACAGCACAATGGCCAGTTGCGCTGCCACCACGCCAATCAGCATCCGTCGAGCACCGGGCTCGGCCTGCCACGCCGGCCGCAGCCAGGGCAGGCTACAGAACAGTCCGGCACCGACAAGCATAAAGGCGCCGAAATAGCTGGTATAGAATGTCGCTGTACCGGCCAGCACATAAGTCAGCCAGCGGCCACGGCCCGGCTGTTGCACATACGCTTGAGCGGCCAGCATCAACAGCAGGCTAAACAATACCGCCAGCGCATAGGCGCGCGCTTCCTGGCTGTAGTAGCGCAGAAACGGATTACAGGCCAGCAACAATGCAGCCATCAGGCCGACCTGACGGTTCCACAGGCGCATCCCCAGCCAGCCAGTCAACGGTACTGTCGCAGCAAATGCCAGCGCCGAGAACAGGCGCAACGTGATTTCAGCGGAGTTTCCCCAGAGCTGTGACCAGCCGCGCAGCAACATAAAATAGAGCGGCGGTGTCTCTTCATTCAGCAAATTGGTCTTCAGCAGTTCATCGAGGCTGGCTGTACGAACTGCCAGTACCGTGTAGGCCTCATCGGCCCAGAAGGGGCTATGAGGCAAACTGAACGCCACCGAACCCAGGGCAAGCAGCATCAAGGCCAACAATGCGATCCAGTCGTGCGATTGAGAGATCCTGGTATGCATAGGAATCCAGCAAGTGAAAACGTCCGGTAGTACTGTGCTGCACCGTATCGCTCTTTGAGTTATACGACACGGTTGTTACCAGTTTCCAGGGTGTGCCGAAACGTGCGGCACAAAGACCCCGGCGGAGACCGCTGCCGGGAAACTGGCCGCGCGACTGCCAGTGGCATCGGACGCGCAGCACCCGCAGCGGCCGCCCGCTGCTCGTCAGAAGAAGCTTCCCGGAAGCGGGTTCTGGCGCACCGGCAACACTGTTCGGCACACCCCAGTTTCCAACGGCGGTTGATTCTCCGGTAGGGGCCGGTTATACTGGGCCGCCAGTATTCTGTCACAGCAAGGACGTACCATGGATCTCGAATATCTCCAGCGGATTTTGGCCAGCAAAGTCTACGATGTCGCTGTTGAAACACCGCTCCAGCCTGCGCCGCGGCTCTCGGCCCGGCTCAACAATGACATATACTTCAAACGCGAGGATATGCAGCCGATTTTCTCCTTCAAACTGCGCGGTGCCTATAACCGCATCGCGCATCTCTCGCGTGAAGAACTGGCTCGCGGAGTGATCGCTGCTTCCGCCGGCAACCACGCTCAGGGTGTCGCTTTTTCCGGCCAGAAACTCGGTATTCGCACCGTGATCGTGATGCCGGTGACCACGCCGGAAATCAAGGTCCAGGCCTGTCGCTCATTCGGCGCCGAGATAGTGCTGCACGGCGACAGCTACAGCGATGCCGAAGTCCATGCTTTTCAGTTGCAAAAAGAATCCGGCCTGGTCTTCATTCATCCTTATGACGATCCACTGGTGATTGCCGGCCAGGGCACGATTGGCCTGGAGATTTCGCAGCATATGCGTGGCGAACGCTACCGGGTGTTTGTACCCATCGGCGGTGGCGGACTGGCCGCCGGGATTGCGGTCTTCCTCAAGAGCATCAACCCGCAGATCCAGATCATCGGCGTAGAACCGGACGACTCCGATGCGATGTATCGCAGCGTCCGGGCCGGCGAACGCCTGACTCTGCCGCAGGTTGGCATCTTTGTCGACGGTGTAGCCGTGCGCCGGGTCGGCGCCCACAGCTTCGACCTGGTGCGCCGCTACGTCGACGATTTTGTGCGCGTCAGCACCGACGAGGTTTGCGCCGCCATCAAAGATGTTTTTGACGATACGCGGGCCATCCAGGAGCCGGCCGGCGCCCTGGCTGTCGCCGGATTGAAGCGGTATGTGAGCGAACAGAATCTGCGCGACGAGGGCCTCGTCGCACTGACATGTGGTGCGAACATGAACTTCGACCGCCTGCGCCACGTCGCCGAGCGCACTGCCATCGGCGAACAGCGCGAGGCCCTGCTGGCGGTGACAATTCCTGAGCGGCCGGGCTCGTTCAAAAATTTCTGCCGGGCGATTGGTCAGCGCAATATTACCGAATTCAACTATCGCTACGCGCCCCGCCCCGACGCGCATATCTTCGTTGGCCTGCAACTCGAACAGGCCAGCCGGCGCGCCCAGGTTATTCACGAGCTCGAACAGGCCGATTACCGGGTACTCGACCTGACCCAGGACGAACTGGCGATCGTGCATTTGCGGCACATGGTCGGCGGGCGGGCGCCGGAAGCGCAAGACGAGCGGCTCTACAGCTTCCAGTTCCCCGAGCGGCCCGGCGCGCTGCTACAATTCCTCGAGTCGCTCGACGAATCCTGGAATATCAGCCTGTTCCACTACCGCAATCACGGCAGCGCCCACGGCCGGGTGCTCGCCGGTATCCAGGTTCCCGATTACGACCTCGACCGCTTCAAAGCTTCGCTCGACCGGCTGGGCTATGCCTATCGCGACGAAAACGAAAACCCGGCGTACCGAGTATTTTTAACATAACAGCAAACCGGCTAGCTGCGCTCCGTCGATGCGTGGATGCCACACTCGGTTTTGGCAAAACCCGGCCAGCGCCCACCACGGGGGTTATCAACACTGGCCGGGCTGGTGCAGGGGATGCAACCAAGGCTGGGATAGCCCTGATCAAGCAATGGATTGTACGGCACATCGTGCGTGTTCAGGTAAGCCCAGACATCACGTTCGGTCCAGGCTGCGAGCGGGCTGAATTTAAACACACCATGCCGCTCATGCCAGGCCACCGGCTCAACAGTCGCCCGCTGGGCGGTTTGATCACGCCGGATGGCACTGACCCAGGCTTGATAGGGGCGGAGGGCTTCGGCCAGCGGCGCTACTTTGCGCAAGCCACAGCAGCGATCCGGATTGCGCGCATACAGATCGGGGCCATGCTGTTGCGCCTGAAGTTCCAGGCTGATAGTGGGCCGCCGGCGCCTGATCGTTATGCCATAGCGATCTTCAACCGCCGCAACCAGTGCATACGTTTCGGGAAAGAGCAGATCGGTATCGAGAAACAGGACATCGATTGGCAAGCCACGGCGTGCGACCATGTCAAGCAGCGCCATACCGCCGGCACCGCCGAAGCTACAGGTCAGCACCGTTTGTCCGGCAAATTGCTCGGCCACCCGGTCAAGCAATTCGATGGGATGGCGCCCACGAAAATAGGTGTTGATTGCCGCCGTATCCGCGTCTGGCCCGCGTGCATCGCCCCCGGGTCTCAACTGCATAACAGAGCCTCACCTACAAAGCATCGCCCATGTACCACTCGGCATTGCGCGCCGATGCAGTGGCGCTTAACCTATCTGCAACCCTGATGGAGCGGAGATTACCGTACCTGCAGCGATTTGTCAAAACGTTGCCAACGTTCAAGGGCATCTGCCGGCGCCGGTCAATTAGGAATCACAAACGGCTGCACTCAGCGGCATTACTGCCGGATGCAGCCGTTTTGCAATTCGAGCAAGCCGGATTACTTCTGATCGCCTTTATCAGGGGCGGCATTGCCCATCATCATGCGAGCCCACTCACTCTGCGCTTCCATGGCCTTCTTTGAGGCATCCTGCCAGTTCTGCATAATGTCCTGCGCCTTGGTCGGATCCCACATCTGGGCCATCGTCGACGGGTCGGCGCGCTTGATCATATCGAACCAGGTCTCTGAGAGTCGGGTCTGGGTTTCGGTGAAAGACTTGGTCACGTCCAGCATCTGCTTGGTCCAGTCGGCCATACCGGCAGGCATATTGCCACTGCTCATGCCGGCCTGCAAGCTCTCCGTCCACAGCCGGGTCAGCTCGACCTGCGCTTCGAGTGCGGAAGTAATCGTGCCGCGCCAGCTTTCGACGGTTTTTTCCCAGGCGCCCGGGCTGGTGGGCGAGCTCATATTCTGCATCGTCTCCATCCAGCTCGACCACATCTTCTGCTGCGTGCCGGTCCAGGTCTTGATCATCGCGTCGGCCTGTTTGGTCCAATCCATATCCGTATCCTCCTCAGATACTACGCTCATCACTGCGCCAGTGTTCATCTCTATCGACGCGCAGGATACCTTTGCCTATTGTGCAAAATATTACGGTACCACTACGACGGTATCGATGTATTTTCCCAGATTGCAAGAACACACAATCATGACCTGCATGACCTGCCGGCCTGTACATACAACTGACAGGGTGTTGCAACATTCGTTGCCATTATTGACTGTGACGTTTTAGACCATTGCAACGGCAGCCATAGCGTACCACAGACTAGTTACAGCCTGGTTACTTTTAAGGGCGAAGCAAGTTACAAATTCGGTTGACATTGGGCGCGGGCTGGTCTATACTCCGCCGCATTCAGCCTGCCAATATTGCAAAAGAACTCGTTGTTCGTACTACCGGGAGAGTGAATGGTATGAGTGTACCACAAGGTTCGTCGATTGACCAAAATCTCAGCGCTGTTTTTGCCTATATTGAGGAACACCGCGATGAGTATGTACAGCGCCTGATGGACTATGTGAGCCGGCCCAGCATCAGCGCCCAGGGCATCGGCATTGCCGAGACCGCCGAGTTTCTGGCGCAACTGCTGGATGGGCTGGGTATGCAACCGCGCATCGTGCCGACCAGCGGCTGGCCCATGGTGCTCGGGCAGCGCAGCGAGGCGCCGGGCAAACCAACTCTGTTGCTCTACGGCCACTACGATGTGCAACCGCCCGAGCCGCTCGAGGAGTGGCTCACGCCGCCCTTCGAGCCGGCGATCCGCGACGGGCGCATCTATGGGCGCGGCGTCGGTGACAATAAAGGCCAGCACCTGGCCCAGATCCTGGCCATCGAGGCGCTGCTGGCCTGCCGCGGCAGCCTGCCCTGCAATGTCAAAATGCTGCTGGAGGGCGAAGAAGAGATCGGTAGCCCGCGTATGCCCGAGTTTGTAGCCGCCCATCACAACGACCTGGCCGCCGACCTGGTGGTAACCGCCGATGGCGGCATTGATCCGAGTGGCCGTCCGACAATTGTGTTCGGCGTGCGTGGCGTACTCAGCTTTGAATTGCGGGCGCGCGGCGCCAATCAGGATCTGCACTCGGGTCGCTTCGGCGGCGTCGCGCCCAACCCCATCTGGACGCTGGTACACCTGCTGGCAACCATGAAAAACCCGCAGGGCGAAATTACTATCGATGGCTTTTACGATAATGTCCGCCCGATTACCGTAGCCGAACGTACCGCTATGGCAGAACTGCCCATCGATGCCGGCGCTCTGATGCACGAACTCGATCTGGGCCACCTGGATGCCCCCGCCGATCGCAGTATTGCCGAGCGCCTGATGGCCTGGCCGACACTGACGATCAATGGCTTTCTGGGTGGCTACACCGGCAAAGGATCGAAAACTGTGCTCCCGCACCAGGCCGGCGTCAAATGCGATATTCGCATGGTCGAAGACCAGACGGCCGACGAAATATTTGCCAGAGTGCAGGCGCATGTGCAAAAACACGCCCCTGAGGTCGAACTGATCCGCCAGGGTTCGATGGATCCGTCGCGCACGGCGCTGGAGTCACGCTTTGCCGAGCCGATTCGCCGAGCCGTGATCCAGGCACAGGGCGAGGCGCCTTTGCTGGTGCCATCGGCCGGCGGCAGCCTGCCGGATTACGTATTCACGAAGCGGCTGGGCATCCCCTCGTTCGTCGTGCCCTATGCCAATGCCGACGAAGCCAACCACGCGCCAAACGAAAACATGGACATCGAGCGATTCATCAGGGGGATACGCACCGGCGCGGCACTGATTACGCAGATCGCGGCCATATAATGTGAGGACGCAGCGGCGTGTGCGCCCGGACTGATGCAGCGCCATCCACCGCGAAGGGGCACACCGGCGTGTGCGCCCACAATGCAAACCAATGCAATACATTGCTGTGCATTGTGGGAAGACAGGCCGATCTGCCCCTACGCGGTGGGGTGGGTATACTGCGATATTGCACCCTGCTCAGGAATCCGGCGGCGCCGTCGGTGTGACGACCAGCGCAGTCGGCGTCGCACCGACAACCTCACAGGCCAGCCGATCAACAATGTCGCGCGTGTCACGCACCTGCACCGAGATCGGGTACAGGCCCGGGCGTTCCTCGCCGGGCACCAACCGCAGGCGGTACTGGCCTTCACGGTCACTGGTATCGCCACCGACCGCCCGGTCACCGAAAAAGAGCAGCAGCGGTGTTAGCGGCGGCGCATCTTCACCCTCGATGAACAGCGGCACACCATAGGCGCACGACAGCACTTCGACATCCGGTATCAAAGTCGGAGTTGGCGTGAGCGTCGGCGCATTGCCGCGCGGTTCAGCCGTTGGCGTAGCAGTACCGGTTGGCGACGGCAACTCGCCCGTCGGACTGGCAATTCCTGCCTCGGTCGTCGTCACCGGTGTCTCGGTTGCGGTTGCCGTCACCGTGACGGTTGGCGTCTCGGTTGGCGCCGGTGTATTGGTAGCCTGCTGGGCAGGGTATGGGTATTGCAGTACCGGCATCGCGGCCGGGCTATTCGCCGGTGCCGCCAGTGCCGAGAAAACAATCAAGACCATCAGCCCGATCAGGATAAGTGGCCAGAGCAGATTATTGCGTTGAGCCATAATTCCTCACAGGTTGCCCTCCTCCCTGCGAACTATACCATAGCCGGGCATTTGGCGAAAGGGGAAAAAGCATGGACAATCGTAAAACGTAATGCATAGCGTATTCTGCACTTATTCCGGTAATTACGATACTTTTGACGAAACAGACACCGATTTACGGTTTACGCACCTGCTTGCGGCGGCTGATGCGGTAGGGTATAATGCAGCGAAGGCAAACACCCGAGGTGTCCATGGCATCACAGTCGCTGTATCGCAAGTGGCGATCCCAGACTTTTTCCGAACTTGTCGGCCAGGAACACGTTGTGCAGACGCTGCGCAACGCGCTTCTGGATGACCGGGTTGCCCATGCTTATCTCTTCACCGGGCCACGTGGAGTCGGCAAAACCAGCATGGCTCGCCTGCTGGCCAAAGCCGTCAACTGCACCGCAGATATGCCGGCTGAACGGCCCTGCGGCCAGTGCCAGTCCTGTGTCTCGATTGCCGAGGGCCGCGCTGTCGATGTGATTGAGATGGACGCCGCTTCACATACCAGCGTCGATGATGCACGTGACCTGATCGAGCGCGTGCAGTTCCGCCCCAACCTCGGGCGCTATAAAGTCTATATTATCGACGAAACGCATATGCTCTCGACGGCGGCGTTCAATGCGCTGCTCAAGACGCTGGAAGAACCGCCCGACCATGCAATTTTTGTGCTGGCAACCACCGAGGTGCACAAAATCCCGGCCACCATTCTCTCGCGCTGCCAGCGATTTACCTTCACCCGCCATACTATCAGCACGACGGCGGCGCATATTCAGCGGGTGGCTGAAGCCGAAGGGCTTAGCCTCGAAGCCGGTGTGGCCGAGGCAATTGCCCGCACTGCTACCGGAAGCATGCGCGATGCACTCGGTGTCCTCGAACAACTGGCTTCCTTTGCCAGCCAGACGGTCGCGCTCGAACAGGTGCAAAGTTTGCTGGGGCTGACTGCCGCCGGCGAAATCGAGGCGCTGGTCGAGGCGCTGGTGGCGAATGATGTCGCCGCCGCACTGCGGGCTGTCAATGGCCTCGCCGAGCAGGGCGGCGATGTGCGTCAGTTCACCCGCGACCTGGTCGAGCGCCTGCGTTCGCTGATGTTGCTGCGTGCTACGAACGACGATACGTTGCTCGATGTTTCCGCCGACGAACTGGAACAACTCAAGGGCTGGGCGCAGCGCTGTGATACGGCTAGCCTGTTGCACTGGATCAAGATTTTCAGCGGGCTCGATCAACAGTTGCGCACCAGCCCCTACGGCCACCTGCCGCTGGAACTGGCCACCGTCGAGGCATTGGTAACGCCGGTGGCTGCGGCTGCCCCGGCGCCCCGGCCTCAGTCGGCTCGCCCAAAAGCGACACCGGCCGACCAGACAACGCTGCCCACGCCCGCCGCAAAACCGGCAACCACGGCGGCCCCACCGGTGGAACCGGTAGGGCCGCCTCCGGCAATCAGCCAGGCTGAAGCGCCCACAGTAGCGGCAGCGGAACCGGCCGGTATGCCGCACCTGACGAAAGAGGTGCAGGCGGCCAATGCCGATGCGACGCTCTTTGAGCGGGCTGAAGCCGTCTGGCTGGAGGTGCTGCGCGATGTGCGCCCACGCGATAAAATGTTGCAGGCGCTCCTGCGCGATGTGCGGCCCACTGATGTTGAAGATAATACCCTGGTCTTGCTGGCAACCTCGCCCTTCCACCGCAACCAGATCGAGCGCCCGGCCAATAAACAGATCATCGAAGAAGTGCTGGCCCGGCATCTCGGTGAGACGGTGCCGGTGCGCTGTACCACCGAAGAACGCCGTGAGGTTCGTGATGTCCGTAGCCAGATTCGTGATGTCCGCAAAGATAGCCTGGTCAAAGCCGCCATCAATATTTTTGATGCCGATATTGTCGATATTGAAGCCGATGAAGAATGATACTTGATCCAAAAAGATAGGAGAACCATCCATGAATCCACGCCAGCTCCAGCAAATGGCGCAGCAGATGCAGAAACAAGTGCAGAAAATCCAGGAAGAACTGGCCACTGAAGCGATTGAAGGCAGTGCCGGCGGCGGCGCGATTACCGTGACGATGAATGGGCACCGGGAATTGCAGGCCATCAAGATCGATCCCGAAGTCATCGATCCCGATGATGTCGAAATGCTGCAAGATCTGCTGATGGCGGCATTCAACGATGCCTCGAAAAAAGCCCAGGAACTGGCTGAACAGCGTATGGGGCCGTTGATGGGTGGCATGAAAGGGATGCCGTTTTAATTGACTTCCGCAGTCGGCGTGTTTGCGCAAGACGCAATGGCTTTTTGGCCTGCAGCAGCAAGGCAGGATTTTCTGCTTTCCATCGTTTCTGGCCGCTCGCAGCCAGAAACGATGGAAAAAACGTTACCTTTTTTGCTACCGCAGGCAAACCAGGCCAAAGCAAGAATCTTCTATTGATGGAAACAGGAAATACCGAACCGCAAAGTTTGCTGGTTGAGCCGGTGGCCCGGCTGATTGAAGAATTAGGGCGGCTGCCCGGCGTCGGGCCGAAAACGGCGTCGCGGCTGGCCTTCTATTTGCTGCGGGTCGATGTGGAACAGGCTCGTCAGCTGGCTACCGCAATTACCGATGTCAAAGAACAGGTGACGCTCTGCGCACGTTGTTTTAATATTACCACGGCTGAGTTTTGCCCGATCTGTCTGAGCCCGCAACGTGACCAGCGCCTGATCTGTGTGGTCGAAGAACCACTCGATGTGCTGGCGATAGAACGCACCGGGAGCTACCGCGGGCTCTATCATGTGCTGCACGGCCATATCGCGCCGCTGGAAGGCATTTATCGCGAGGATTTGAAGATTGATGCGCTGGTTGCACGGGTACGGAGCGAAGCGGTAGACGAAGTTATTCTGGCGACTAATCCGAATACTGAAGGTGAAGCAACGGCGTATTTGATACTGCGTGATCTGGCACCACTTGGTGTGCGCGTGACTCGACCGGCCCGCGGTCTGCCGACCGGCGGCGATCTGGAGTGGGCTGATCCGGATACGCTGGGATCTGCGCTGCAAGGGCGGCGCGAACTGTAGCATGAGGAGCCTCCATCCTATGAGCATCAACGAAATCTTGTTGGAAGCCCTGGAGCGGGTCCATGGCGCGCAACTGGCCGGGATCGTCGGTACCGACGGCCTGGGGGTGGAAATGACGCTGGCCGAAGGCATGCCCTTCGAACGCGAGGAAATTGAAGTCGAGTTGGCGGCGCTGACCTCGAGTGCGGCAATTACGGCCGGGCGGCTCGGCGGTGGAGCCGTACGCGACATCATTGTGGAAGCCGATGAAGTTACGTTTCTGGCTTCGATGATTACGCCGGGCTATTATGCCGTGCTGGGGGTGATGGCTAACGGGAGCCTGGGGCGGGCGCGCTTCGCCGTGCATCAGATGGTCAGCCGGCTTCAGAATGAGCTCTGATGCTGAACCAGTGGTTCTTGCCTGATCCGCGACCCGCCGGTGTTCAGTCTGGCCGAGAAATTGTATTCAGGGGCTTTTTATCGGCAACTACGGCGCATTGTGAAGCCGCAGGGCCGGCTGTTTCATTGCATTGGCAACCTGGAGAGCAAATCGGGGCGCGGCGTCATGCTAAGGAGTGATGCGCCGGCCGGATGAAGCCGGATGCGACAGCATTGTTCACAAACCCGAAGCCTTCGGCCTGCTGGCCGGCCGAGCATAAACCGGCGCACAATGCCGTACCCAGCTTTCTCACGATATGCTCACATGATCGAGCATACGCCGCACGTCATCCAGGCGGTAGGGTTTGGCCAGGAACCCATTGGGGAACTGGCCGGCACAGCGGTTGAGGCTATCTTCCTCGCCGTGCCCGCTGGATAGCACAATCCGTAGATCGGAGCGCATTGCTTGCAGCGCACGCATGGTTGCTGCCCCATCCAGACCGGGCATGCTTAAATCGAGGATCACCATATCGACGGCTAGCGGATCGGCGGAAAGCAGCTCGATGGCGGCAAGACCATCAGCCGCGACCAGCGCCTGCATACCGAGTCGCTCGATCATGCGGGCGAGTAACTGGCGAACTTGAAGTTCATCATCAACAACTAAAACACTGCGCGGGCGGTATGTGTCGGCGTTTACTTCAGTACAGTTTGCTTTATACATGGTTCATTGTTCCTGCTTGTATAAGCGCCGGATGTAGATTCAGAGCGAACCCTGTTGGAAGTAGAAGCCAGTGAAGTACCAGATATAGCCATACTGTTTGAGTCGTACAGTCCATCCGGTTCTGCAATGCAGCCTTCCCTGGTTCTTCGGTTTTCTGGTTCATGACTCCCGTAGGATTGCTATAGCAGCAGTCGGTACAGTGTCGGTTTCTGCTACAAAATAAGTATAGTCTTATCGAGCAGCTATGTCTAGCCCGGCGAAGCAGCCAGTCTTTTGTCGTGGTCGCTTCTTTGTGCTATGATGGAAGATGATCGCTTTCTGTTATTTTCCTGGTAGGCGGCAAGGTATCGATCTCTACTTGCTCTTTTCGCCAACCGGCTCCGTAAGTCGTATACATAAGCAAGGGTGATGATTATGAGTGAATCCGGCGATTGGTCGCCGCGAAACCGGCGTGAACGTAGCCAGAGTAGCGATGCCTGGCAACCGGACATCGAAGGTCAGGACAATTTGCGGCAAACTCGGCGGCTCGATCCTCCGGATCCGGCTGATACCGGAAAGCAACCGCTCAATTCGGACTGGCGGCGCCAGTCGACAAGGCGTAATCGCAGCCGGCGCCGCCCGCTGCCATCATCGCCGCAAGACATTCAGATCTGGCTCCAGAAGGGCGGCTGGCGTTATGTTGCCGCAATCGCCGCACTATTTATTATTGCGCTGATTGGTATCCTGGCGCTCAATCAAAATACACGTGAGGCAAGTAGCCCGGACGATAACCCGTTTATGGCCGACGCACCACCACCAACGACGGTGCCAACCGGGTTGTTGTCGCCCACGGTCACCACCCCACCGGTTACTCCGTCGCCGGCAGTAACTCAGTTTTTTGTCGTCACCGGCACGGGTGTCCAGGGGCTATTCCTGCGGCCCGATCATTCCGTGCAAAATAATCCAATTGCCACCCTGCCGGAAGGCACGCGCGTTGAGCAGATTGGCGACGATGTCCCCGGTGCGCAATATGTCTGGCGCAAGGTGCGCACAGCCGAGGGACAGGAAGGCTGGGTGGCGGCTGATTTCCTGCGCCCGGAACAGTAAAGCGTTTGAGCGCAAAGCGCAAAGCGCAAAGCGGGTACGTATTGCGGCGCAGATGCATTTCCAGATGGGGCAAAACCATTCTGCCCACCGCTATAGCATCCTGTTTCGTGGATCATGCAAGCGGCGCGCTATCTGCGCGCTGCTTGCACGTCGTGTATAATGGGGGCGCAAACGTAGCCGGTAATTTCCTGCCTGCAAAGGTTTATGGGAAGGAGTTTTCCTGATGGCGAAAGTGCAGATCAGCAAGGGCAAGTTTGAAGGCATTCAGGCATGTGCCGATGACAACGGGGTGATCGCGGCTGCCGCGATGGATCAGCGGGGCTCCTTGAAAAAGGCGATCAGCAAAGCCAGGGGCAGCGATGTCGGCAATGAGGCGCTGGCCGAGTTCAAGACGGCCGTCACCCGCGTGCTTACGCCGCACGCTTCGGCAATTCTGATGGATCCGGAGTATGGCCTGGGTGCCATTCAACAGCGCGCCGCCAGAACCGGGGTATTGCTGGCCTACGAAAAGACAGGCTACGATGTGAGCGTCAAGGGCCGCTTGCCCGATTTGCTGCCGGAGTGGAGTGTGCAACGCCTGGTCGAGTCCGGCGCCGATGCAATCAAAATCCTGCTCTACTATAATCCCGCTGACGAAGAAGGTGTCAATACGATCAAACATGCGTTCATCGAGCGCATCGGCGCCGAGTGCAAGGCAGTCGATGTCCCCTTCTTCCTCGAGCCGGTCTGCTACGATGATGAGATCGGCGACGACAAGGGTCTGGCGTTCGCCAGAGTCAAGCCGGATTATGTGATCCGCTACATGCAGGAGTTCTCGCAGGATCGCTATGGCGTTGATGTGCTCAAGGTTGAGGTGCCGGTGAATATGAAGTTTGTCGAAGGCACCAGTTCCTTTGTCGGCGGCGAGGCGGCTTATTCGCGTGAGCAGGCCAAAGAATTGTTCCAGCAGGCGGCCAGCGTCTCCACGAAACCCTTCATCTATCTCAGCGCCGGCGTCACCAACGAGGTTTTCCTGGAAACACTCGACCTGGCGGCCGAAGCCGGTACGCCGTTTTCGGGTGTGCTCTGCGGGCGGGCTACCTGGCAAGAGGGCATCCCGGTCTATGGCAAAGAGGGTATGGCGGCACTCGAAGCCTGGCTCAGCGACCAGGGCGTGAAGAATATTCAGGCACTGAACGAGACGCTCGCCAAGGGTGCCAAGCCCTGGTGGACGCTCTACGGCGGCAAGGAAAACATCGAGATCGTATAAAACAAAACAGCCCCGAAAAAGCCGGGTTCCGTCACTTCAGGCCGCTCCTGGCCCAAAATGACGGAACCCGGCTTTTGTATGGTTGGGGTAGCGGCAATCAGACCTGAAAACCAAGGACGGTGGCCGAATCGCGCAGCTTTTCCTGGGCGGCGAGAATGTTACGTCCGGTGGCGGCGGCAACATGAATGGCATTGGCCATACTATGCAAGATTTGCAGCGCCAGCGGTGTGTCGAGGTCGTCGCCGAGGGCTTCGTCGAGGGCTTTTTCTTCGGTGTTCAGATCGAGTGCCGGGCCGTTGCCGCTGCGTTCGCGTAGGGCCATGGTCAGGCGTTCGACGGCATGGGCGGCTTCGGGCACAGCTTTGCGCTCGTAGCTGAAATCTTCGCGATAGCGCGTTGTCAGCAGATACCAGCGGATGGTATTGGCACTGTAGAGCTTGAGGGCATCGCGGGTGAAAATGAGATTGCCGAGCGACTTGCTCATCTTCTCGCCGTCGAGCCAGACCAGACCACAGTGCATCCAGAAGCGGGCGAAAGGCCGGTGCCCGGTGAAGGGCTCGGTCTGGGCGATCTCGCAGGGATGGTGCGGAAACAGCAGGTCACGCCCACCACCGTGAATATCGATCTGATCACCGAGGTAGCGCGTCGACATAGCGCTGCACTCGATATGCCAGCCGGGCCGACCGGGCCCCCAGGGGCTATCCCAGGTCGGATCACCGGGATTGCCGGTTTGCCAGAGCACAAAATCCAGCGGATCGACCTTGCGGCTGTCTTCAGGATTGTTGCCACGCTGATTGGCTACTTCGAGCATCTCGTCGTAATCCATACGGGCCATCGCGCCAAATTGCGGATCGCTACGAACACTGAAATAGACATTGCCCTCACGCACATAGGCGTGGCCGAGTTCGATCAGGCACTCGATGATGGGGATCATGGTCGGAATTTCTTCGCTGGCCCAGGGAAACACATCGGGCGGCTGAATATTCAGCGCGGCGTTGTCGGCCTGGAAACGCGCAACCTGGTCACGCGCCAGGTCACGCCAGTCGACCCCGTCGCGACGGGCTCGCTCGAAGAGCGGATCATCGACGTCGGTGACATTCTGGACATAGCGCACACGCGCGCCCTTCCAATGCAGGTAGCGAATGAGCACATCGAAGGTCATAAAGGTTCGGGCGTGGCCAATGTGGGCCGTGTCGTAGGGGGTCACGCCGCAAACATAGAGGGAAACCGGGCGATCGTGGGGCATAGCAAACTCTTCTTTGCGGGCCGTCAATGAATTATAAAGCTGCATAACGGGCTCCCAGTATGTAAATAGCCAGTAAGTTCATTCAAAGCAGATTCGTTCTATCAAGAGCGTAGCGACATAGACCGCGCCGGTCTCCGACCGGTCATGCGTTGTGGGGGCCGGGCTGTCGGAAAGAGCACTATTCGGTACCCACAGACAGTCCGGATCGCACGCAAATCATGCTAAGGTTCGACCTGTGGCACCGCTTCAGCCGTGGCCGGATCGATCTGCAAGATCTGGCCAAAGATCCAGCCGCCGATATTGCTTTCGGTCACCACCTGATACCACTCATCAGTCTGGCCACTGAGTTGTACCTGATCCCCGGTATCGACCACCGCAACAATTTCAAAATCAGTACCGGGGCCGGCGCGCACATTGGCCGCATTGAGCACAATCCCGAAGAGCGGCTCCGGCGTTGCGGTTGGAACAATGGGGGTGGCGGTTGGTGTTGCGCTGGGGGTCGGTGAGGGAGGTATCGGCGTAACACTGGGCAGGCGAGCGAGGGTGGGCACCGGGGAGGGGCTGGCCGGCAGCGCCTCGGACAGATCGGCACATCCGGCACCCGCCAGCAATATGGTTCCCACCAGCAGATAGCCGGTACAGCGTTGCGCCACGCCGGCAGGTCTCCGTGCAGCCATAGTTCCCACTCCCTCTCCCAGACAACGGAATCTCACCCGCAGTAGGCGAACAAGGCTTTTTGTTGGTTACGCACCAGTCGTTCACTGTAAGTATAACAAGGTGCCGGGCATCTGTCATGCCGGGGCATCAGCGAATCAAAACGCTGACTTCAATTGAAGCCAGCGTTAAGAGGTATGGTCGGGGCGAGTGGATTCGAACCACCGACCTCCGCGACCCGAACGCGGCGCTCTACCAGGCTGAGCCACGCCCCGTATGCGTTCTGGTGAATGGTGCCGAAGGTGGGAGTCGAACCCACACGGGGTTGCCCCCAGCGGTTTTTGAGACCGCCGCGTCTGCCATTCCGCCACTTCGGCCCAATCAGCACTGGCAGAGTATAGCAGACTGCTATCGGTGTGTCAAACCGTGAAAATACATTAATACATTTCAGACTTTCGGGCTTCTTCGCTCCGTTTGCGCTCCACCCGGCGCCTACGTGCCTGGAGCGGGTGGTACAATGAAGCCGACTGTTGATGCTCTGCGTCGGCCGTACGGCAAATTGGCAAATTGAAAAGGAGAATGCTATGCTCACAATCGACGCTATCGTGACTCATTTTGAGAAAGTGATCGCCACCGAGCGGCTGGCCGGCAATGCCGAATCTCTGCGCCGGGTGCAACTGGCCGCCGGTATGATCATGGACGCAGCCCAGGCCGGTGGCGACCAGGATACGGCGATGCGCTTTCGCTTGCTGGCGGCTCAGGCAGCCAATCAGCGCGAAGAAGTTGAGATGGAGGGCAAGTAATGGAGGATCTGCCGGTTTCGCTCGGCGATATTCAGGCGGCTCGCGGCTGCCTGCGTGATGTCATTCTGACGACGCCGACACTGCCGGCGATCCGGCTTTCGGAGGATCTCGGGGCGCAGATTTTTTATAAGGCCGAAAATACCCAGCACGGCGGTTCGTTCAAACTGCGCGGCGCCTACAATACCATCGCCGGCCTGGCGCCGAACGCGCTCTCCCGCGGCGTCATCGCGCCCTCTGCCGGCAACCATGCCCAGGGCGTGGCCCTGGCTGCCCGCGCGCTCGGCGCCCGTGCCGTCATCGTAATGCCCGAGCGCGCCCCACTGACCAAGGTGGTCGCGACGCGCCGTGCCGGCGCCGAGGTTGTTCTGCACGGCGCCGGCTTCGATGATGCCGTTGCACACGCCCGTGAACTGCAAGCCGCTCAGGGTCTCACCTATATCCATGCCTTCGATCATCCCCAGGTGATTGCCGGTCAGGGCACCATTGGCCTGGAGCTGGTCGAGGCGCTGCCGGAACTCGATCTGCTGGTGGTACCTATCGGCGGCGGTGGTTTGATTGGCGGGATCGCGGTGGCACTGCGGGCGCTGCGCCCCGAGGTGCGCATCGTTGGTGTACAGGCAGCCGGCTGTGCGCCGGTGGCCGCATCGCGGCGCCATGGGGCGCCGCTCACCGCGCCGACGGCGACTACGATTGCCGACGGGATTGCGGTGAAACGACCGGGTAAACTGACTTTGCCCATCATCGCTGCGCTGGTCGATGAGGTGGTGACGGTTTCGGACGATGAAATTGTGATGGCGATTGCGCACGTGCTGCAAAACAGCCGCCTGCTGGTCGAGGGCGCCGGAGCAGCTGGTGTGGCGGCCTTGCTGGCCGGCAAAGTCCGGCTGCGCCCCGGCAGCATCGCGGCGACCATTCTCTGCGGCGGCAACATCGACGCCAATCTGCTGGCGCGAGTGATCGAGCAAGCCATGGTGCGCCAGGGCCGGCACCTCTTGCTGCACACCAGCGTCGATGATCGGCCCGGCAACCTGGCGCCGCTGCTGAATGTGCTGGCCGGCGCCGGGGCCAATGTCGTTGATATTTTTCACCGGCGTGCCGCCTGGATGGGGCCAGTCGACCGGGTCGGCATCGAGTTGGTGCTGGAAGTACGTGACGAGGAACATGCGCTGGCCGTGCTTGCCGCCACTACGACCGCCGGCTACCATGTCGAGCGCGGCGGTCTGCGCGCCGGTCTGAGGTGAGAGTATGGTGCAACGTTTACGCCAGTTTCGGTTGGTCGAGTTTCGACTGCTGCTGACGGTATTGATCTTTTTTGCACTGGGCTATTTGCTGGTGATGTTCGCCACGCAGCAGCGCGAATTTGTCGCCAGCGTCGAAGCAGTGCTCGGTATTCTCTGGCCTTCATCTTTGCCCCTGCTGCTGTTTCTGGCGGTTTCGGTCGGGCTGGGCTTTCGGCATCCCGATGCCGACCAGATCCTCCTGCCCCTGGTGGCACTGCTGTCCGGTATGGGCCTCTTGCTGACCGCGCGCCTCGAACCCAGTCTCAACTCGCTTTACGGCAATATCTATGCGGGCGTGGCAGCCAAACAATCGCTCTGGGTGACGCTCGGTGTGGCGGTGATGGCGCTGATTGTGTTTGTGCCCTGGGACAACCTGTTCATTCGTTTGCAGCGTACCTCGCTGATGGACTGGATCGATCATCATCGCTATGCATGGCTTAGCCTGGGGCTGGGGCTGGTCGTCGCGACGTTCTTTTTCGGCACCGATCCGAATGGCAGCGGGGTGAAGGTCTGGTTCAATTTTGGCCTGTTTTTGTTTCAACCCTCGGAATTACTGAAGATCTTGCTGGTGATTTTTCTGGCTTCCTATCTCAACGAGCATCGCGAAGTGGTTGCGGCAGGCTACCGTTTCGGTCCGTTGAGCCTGCCACCCTTGCCCTACCTGGTACCACTGGCTGCCATGTGGGGCATTGCCATGCTGGCAATTGTGTTCCAGCGCGACCTGGGAGCGGCACTGTTGCTCTTCGGGGTGTTCCTGGCGATGCTCTACGTCGCGACCGGGCAGGCATGGTATGTGCCGGCTGGTCTGCTGGCATTCGCCGGCGGTGCCTATGTACTCTATCAACTGGTGCCGGTGGTGGCGCTGCGAGTAGCGGTCTGGCTCGATCCCTGGGCAACTGCCCAGGGCAGCGGCTACCAGATCGTGCAGGCTGTGTATGCCCTGGCTTCAGGCGGCATCTTCGGCGTCGGCCTGGGGCGCGGCGTGCCGGCAATTGTGCCGGCGATCCACACCGATTTCGCCTTTACTGCCATTGGTGAGGAAATGGGGCTGGCCGGCACGCTGGGCCTGCTGATGGCCTACATTATGCTGATTTTCCGCGGCTTTCATATCGCGCTCACCGTCCCCGGCCGCTTTCGAGGCTTCGAGCAGTTGCTGGCGATTGGCCTGACGACTATTCTGGCAGTGCAAACCCTGATCATCGTCGGCGGCAATCTGCGGGTTATTCCACTGACCGGTATCACGCTGCCGTTTATTTCGTACGGTGGTTCGTCGATTATGGTGAATTTTCTGATTATCGGCCTGCTGATGCGCATCTCATCGCGCTAATGGCTGGCTCTACTTTGTTATTGGCGGTATGCTACACTACAGCTACCTGAAATACTCCGCGTCCGGGTCTGTCGCATCAGGTTGCAATCGTCCGTGCTGACTAAGAAGAATAGCCTATGTCTCGCAGTACTGTGCTGGTGGTCGATGAGGATGAGTGGGAACGCGAATACCTGGCCGGTCTGATTCGTATCTGTGGCTACGATATCCTGACCGTCGCCGATGGCGAAGAGGCTGTAGCCGCGCTCAGTACCACCAGCATCGACATCGTATTCACTGCGCTCAATCTATCACGTCTCGATGGCTACGGCTTGATTCGCTGGATGCACAGTCGCGAGATGGCACAACCGGTGCTGGTATTGAGCAATCCGGCGGCGCCGGATAAAGCTCTTGGCGCATTGCGGATTGGTGCCTACGATTATATCACCCGCCCCTACGAACGCGATGCAATCGAAGCGGCGCTACGGCGGGCCGATGCCAGTGTCGAGTACCGGCGTACCGAGGCCGAGTTGCGTCAACGCACCCGTGAACTGGCGGCACTGAATGCCATTTCGGTGGCTGCCAATAGCGTCCTTGAATTCGATGAGATGCTTGATCGGGCACTCGACGCGATGATTGAGGCGCTGCAATTGAAGGGTGTCATTGTGTTTCTGGCCCAGGAAAAACCCTGTACCCGGCTTCTGTTGCAGCGCTCGCGGGGCCGGCTGAGCCACGCATTGCACCTCTTGCCCGAGTCTGTCGGGCCTATCGGTACCGGTGTCGCATTAGGCGAAGCACAGGTTGAGCAGTTGCTGGGCCATGTTGCCACCGATACCTGGCAGGGCGAAGAGGCGATCAAAGCAGCGGTGCCGCTGGTGATGCAGGGCGATAGCTGCGGCCTGCTGTTGCTGGTTGGCAATGCCGCAGATGCCTTCCAGCACAATCAACTGGCGCTGCTCCAGGCCACCGGCAACTATCTCGGGATCGCTTTGACGAATGCCCGATTCTATGGACAGTTGCGCAATGTGGCGCTCGACCTCGAACAGCAAGTCGAGCAGCGTACTCGCGAGTTGCAGCAGAGTCGCGATTTGCTGCGTACGATGTTTGATGGTATTCCCGGCGGCCTGGCCTTGATCGATGACCAGCAACAGGTGCTCGCACTGAACCGGGCCTATGCCCAGTTGTTTGGGAAAAGCCCGGCTGAACTGGTTGGTATCGACTATCGCCAGCTCTGGGCCGGCCGCGGATTGGATCCGACCAACAACTTGATCGGGCGCTGCCTGGACGAGAATCGCTCGATTTTCCAGCGTGAACGTATGGAACGGAACTCGCAACCTGGCCTGGTAATCGACCATTACCTGTTTCCGGTGCGTGATTATACGGCCCGCCCGATTCAGGTGATTGAATATCTCGAAGATGTGACCGAGCGCCTGGCTCTCGAACGGGTGCTGGCACAGAATGAGCAACTGGCCGCCCTTGGCCGGCTGGCTGCGACGGTCGCTCACGAGATCAATACGCCGCTGCTGGCGATTCGCACCTGCCTCGGCCTGATCAGCAATCCCGCAACACCGGCACCGGCGCGCAAGGAATATTTGAGCCTGGCTGAAAGTGAATTGGATCGCGCTGCCGCTACGATTCGCGGTATTCTGGATTTTTATCGTTCAGAAGGTAAAGAACGTATCGCGACCGACATCAATATTCTGGTTGAACAGGTGTTACAGTTGCTCCGTGCCGAAATTGAACGCCGCAGCGCTGCCATTCAAATTGTCAAGGCACCGTTTCTGCCGATGATTGTCGTCACGCCGGATCAGGTCAAGCAGGTGGTGCTGAGCCTAATGATGCACGCTCTGGAGTACCTTGGCGATGACGGCAGCATGGTTGTTCGCACAACGCTGCAAGAGACCGGCGAAATGCAGCAAAGCTATGTGGTGGTTCAGGTTGAGAGTCCTGGTGCCGGGCATAACAACAGTGAACCGACCGATCCCTTTGATGCCCTGGTTACAGCCCGCGCCGACGGCAATGGGCTTGGTCTGGCGGTGTGCCAGGTCATTATGCGTGAGCACGAGGGTAACATCGATGTTGAACACCTTCCACAAGGTGGCAGCCGGTTTACCGTATCGTTCCCGGTAAACAATCGTCATCGAGCCAACCCGGCGCAGAACCAGGACGCCGACCGATACCAGCCTAGTCTGAAAGGCAAAGTATGATTCAGTCAGCTATTTTACTGGTGGAGGATGAAGCAGTTGCCAGAAAGGTGTTACAGGCGATGCTTGTACACGCCGGCTATGATGTGACGGCCGTCGGTAGTGGCGAAGAAGCCATCGATCTGCTGGATCAACAACGCTACGATCTTTTGCTCACCGATTTGCAACTGCGTAAAATCGACGGTGTGCAGGTGATGGCGGTCGCACGAGATCGCGATCCCGACATTGAGGTAATCGTTCTGACTGGTTATGCGACCCTCGACTCGGCCATCGCGGCGGTGCGACACGGGGCCGCTAATTATATTCTCAAGCCCGGCAAACCCGGCGAAATCGAGCGATCGGTGACTGATGCACTCGAACGGCGGCGTACCCGCGTCAAACGCGCCGATTGGCTGCGAAAGCTCGGCCAGGATCTTATGGAAATTGCCAACAATGAGGCCGCACCGTCCGCTGAGTCGCTCAAAACGCCGACTGCCCGTAATGGCGATCTGCTGCGCGTCGGCAGCCTGGCCATCGATTTGCAACGCCATATCGTCACTAATGGTGATCGTGTCATCAATCTTTCCAGCGGCGAATTCAGTTTGCTGGCCTACCTGGCCGAACGCAATGAACAGGTCGTCTCGCCGCAGCAACTGGTTCGTGATGTGCTCGGCTATGAATGCACGCCTCAGGAAGCCCGCGATTTGATCAAAGCCCGGATCTGGTCGCTTCGTCGCAAAATTGAAGACGACCCGACCGCACCCCAGCTCATCCTCAGCGTCCGTGGCGTCGGCTACGTTCTCACCGACGGCAGCCGCCCGGCATAGCGTTGCCGCCGGTATAAATGCTCCGCTTATGCCGGCGGCAATTCTATTTTGAAACACGTCCCGATGCCCGGTGTACTCTGCACATTGATACGGCCGCCATGGCTCTCGATTACGTGACGGGCAATTGCCAGCCCCAGGCCGCTGCCGCTGTGCGAGCGCGCCAGCGAGGTGTCGACCTGGTAAAAAGGCAGGAAAATCTTCTCCAGATGTTCGGCGGCGATACCACAGCCGCTATCCTCGATTTCCAGAACTTGCCATGCACCTGCCTGGTTTAACCGGACGCGGATCATCCCTGCCGGCCGATTGAACTTGATGCTGTTGTCGAACACCTGCCGCAAGGCCATATCCATCGCTGTCATATCCAGCCGCGCTGTGGCGGTTTCGCCAATCTGTGCTTCGATCCGCAACCCGGCCTGCTGTATCCGCGCTGCCACGTCGCTGAGCAGCACGCGTATGCGTTCATGCAAGCGAACGTCGCTGCGCCGGAGTTTGTTCGAGCGCAGTTCTTGAAAGGCCAGCAGAGTGCTCAGTTGCTCGTTCAGGATTGCGGCGTTCCGACGCATCACGACGGTTGCCTCACGTTGCATTTCATTGAGCGAACCGAGCATGTCGCGGTCGAGTAATTCCAGGTAACCCATCAGGGATGTCAGTGGGGTGCGCAGCTCGTGCGAGAGCGTCGATAGGAACTGGCTCTTGAGTTGATCGAGTTCCTGGAGTTCGCTATGGGCCGCGCTGAGCTCGTGCAGACGTTGCTCCAGGTGAGCTACCAGGCTCTGATTGTATTCGCGCAGCAGACTGTTTTCGTGCGGTGGCGGGACAAATTCGCGTTTGCCGCCGATGAACTCGGCAATTTGCAGCGGCAGCAGTCGGGTGTCGATGGGTTTGGCCAGAAACCCGTCGCAGCCGGCAATCAGCGCCCGCTCACGCGATCCGGGCATGGTATCGGCCGTCAGCGCAATGATGGGAACCTGCGCCAGGTGCGGCAGGCTCCGCAGGCGCGTGGTTGTCTCGTAGCCGCTGAGTCCCGGCAGCAACAAGTCGACCAGGATCAGCGCCGGTTGCTCGGCGCGGGCAATCGTCAGACCCTGCCGGCCATCTTCGGCGAGCACCACCCGGTAGCCGCGTGCATTGAGCACCCGCTGCACCAGGCGCTGGTTATCGGGATTATCTTCAATGTACAGAATACCGGTTGCCTGAGTCATGGCATGTGCTCCCGGGGATCCCATTCTACCAGGTATTGCTCGCTACCGAAATGCCGACTGTCTCCCGGATCCGCCGGCTGTACCGGCAAGGTGAAGGTAAATGTGCTCCCCTGCGTTGGAATGCTTTCGCACCAGATCCGGCCACCCTGGGCTTCCGCCAGACGCCGGCTAATCGCGAGGCCCAGGCCGCTGCCGCGCACCCGGCTGCGCTGGCCATGGGCCTGCTGAAATTCTTCAAAGACCTGACTCTGTAGCGCCAGTGGAATGCCGATCCCGGTATCCTCAACGCTTACGGCGACGAATGTGCCGATGCGCCCATCAGAGCCGGGTTCATCGAGCAGATAGGCGCCGATGCGAATAGAGCCATGCTCAGTAAATTTGGCCGCATTCGAGAGCAAATTCAGCAAAATCTGGCGTACCCTGGTCGCATCGGCCCGCACCTGCGGCAAATCCGGAGCTACATCGATCCGCATCGCGATGCTGCGCCTGGTCAACAGAACCTGGATCGTGTCGGCAACTTCGGCAACCAGTATGTCGACGGCCAGCGGCTCGAGACGGATCTCCAGGCGACCGGCCTCGATCTGTGCCAGGTCGAGCAACTCATCGATCAGGTGCAACAGAAAGCGCCCGTTGCGATTGATACTCTGGATGTCTTCACGCTGCGGCGGGCTCAGCGGTCCGTCTAAATCATCGAGCAACACATTCGAGAAGCCAATAATCGCATTCAACGGCGTGCGCAACTCATGCGAGATCGCCGTCAGAAAGGCGCTCTTGCGCTGGTCGGCGAGCTGCGCCTGTTCGAGCGCTGCCTGGAGCTCCTCGGTACGGCAGGCAACCTGGCGCTCCAGGCTTTCGTACACGCGCACATTCTCGATGCTCAGGCCAACTACGCTGGCAAGCATCAACAACTGAATGGCATCTTGCGGGCCGACCGGCCGCCAGCTCAGCTCATAGTCGGCGGAGAGCAGACCGATGACTTCTTCGCGACCGAAGATGGGTACCTGAACATAGGAGTGGCTGCCGGAAACCTGGTGTTTGCGCTGCTGAACCCGGGGATGGTTTGCGGGATCGTTGACGATCACGGCCTGCCCGCTACGCACAATATCGGCTTCGATGGTGGCGCTCTCCAGGCTGATCGGCGCCGCATTGGCTACCGCGATGAATTCGCGAGCGCGTTCCTCGTTGCCCGGCCCGAAGGCCGCTGCGACGGCCTGCAAGCGACCGGCTGCCCGGTCGACCAGGTAGAGGGCAGCACGATCAAAGCCGAAGCGCCGGCACACCGCATGCGGGATGGCGTTCAACAGGTCGGGTAGTCGCAGGATAGTTTTGAACTCATTCGACAGATTATTGAGCTGGCTGAGCTGCTGGGCTTGAAATTCCAGCTCGGCCATCTTGCCCCGCAGTGCGGTCGTCATCGCGTTAAACGAATGCACCAGCTGATCGAGTTCATCGTTGCCGGCGGCCGGCAATTGATGATCGAGATTGCCACGTTGCACCATAGTGGCACCGCGCTGCAAAGCCTCGATGCGGCGGGTGAAGCTCAGCGAAAGCAACAGACCGACCAGGCTGATTGCCAGCACCAGCAAGCTGAAAATGATCAGCAACTGATTGCGCAGCTCGATCTGCGAGAATCTGAGGCGGGCACCGGTTTCCAGGGCCGGCTGCACCACCGTGGCTTGCGGAATCACCAGGGCCACCGTCCAGCCGGCGGTTGTGATCGGTGCAAAAGCAATGTAGGAACTGCTGCCATTGATGCTGACCAGTTCAACGCCTGCTTCGCGGTTGAGCATGCGCAAACCGATAGCCCGGATGCTTGGTTCAGGCGAAGTCAGCAGGTTCTCGCTGCGATAAGGTTCATCCCAGGGCGCATCGTCGGCCTGCATATCCGGGCGCACAATCACATCGCCGGCAGCATTGACCAGAAAAGCATAGCCCTCATCACCAATATCGACCATCAGCAAATCTTGCTGAATCGTATTCAGCAGCAGATCAAAGCCGACAACGCCGAGAAACTCGCCACGTGCATTGTAAATCGGCGTAGCGGCAGTCGTTGTCAAATCCAGGGTATTGGCATCGACGTAAGCATCCGTCCAGATGAGCGAGCCGGTAGCGCGGGCGCTGCTATACCAGGGCCGCACCCGCGGATCAAAGCTCTCACGATCGCGCAGGATCGCAATCACCTCCGGTTTGTCGAAAGCCACAACACCGCCGGATTCGAGGGCGACATAGCCCAGGTTGACCAGCGGGTTGCTGGCAACCATCTCAGCGAGGAGCGGCACCAGCCGGCGGGCCTGGCGCACTTCAGCGGCATACGTTTGCAGCGCCGCCGGGTCGGGGCCGCCGGGTGCGATCCAGATCGGGCCGGCATAGGCCGGCTCGGTATCGCTGGCGATCAATTGTTCGCTATAGGCAGCCATACTGAGCACTTGCTGCTGAATGCTGTTGAGGGCGGCATTATAAAGCCGGGCCTTGTCACTAGCCCGGCGCGCCAGATTGCTTTCCGCCTGCTGCTGGAGTGCCTGCATGCCTTCGGAAACCGCAGTTTCACTGGCCCGGCGCAGGCTGTTCAGGCTCAACCAGCCCAGCAGCAACAGGGGCGGCAAAGCCAACCCCAGTGTCATCAGGATAATCTTGGTGCGAATATTGATGCACGGACGTAAAGGCCGTTTCATAACGGTAACCAGAAGTTATGCCGATCCTCACTATTCAGGCTAGCATAGCTCCCACTGCGGCGACAAGCACCAGAGATTACCTTCTGTTTACAAATATTGCGACCTCAACCATAGCAATCCTACGAAAACTATGAACCAGAGAACCGAAGAACCAGGGAATGCTGCATTGGCAGAACCGGATGGACTTTACGACTCAAACAATATTGCTATATACTGAAACGTGATACATTGTGAACAGAAAGGCAATTATGGAATACGCGCTTGATCGTTTTATCGCAGAAGTAGAGCAAGCAATTGCCGCCAGCGGCAAAGTGCCTGCCGAATTACGGGAAACTCAGGCGCCGAAAGCAAATGTTCCGGCTGATCGTGCGTTTCCGGCATTTCGTGCGGCAAAGCAACTGGGTGTTGCTCCGCCGCAACTGGCTGCCGATATTGTCGCGGCCATCGATCTGCCGCCGGATAGCCTGATTGGTGAGGTGATCCAGGCCGGGCCGTTTGTCAATTTCCGGGTGCATGCGCAACACTTTGCGGCGGCTGTGTTGCAAGATATTGCGCAGAACAGCGGGCGCTACGGCCACCAGCAACCAGGCGCCGGCCGGAGTATCGTGATCGATTATTCAGCACCGAATATTGCCAAGCGAATGCACGTCGGTCATATTCGCAGCACCATTATTGGCCAGGCGCTGGTCAACCTCTACCGGGCGCTGGGATACCGCGTGATCGGTGATAACCATATCGGCGACTGGGGCACGCAGTTTGGGACGATTATTGCCTCGATTATGCGCGAGGGCAAACCCGAGGGCGAAGGCGAAACGGTAATGGCGCAACTTGAAGCGATGTATGCGCGCTATTCGGCAGCTGCCAAAGAGGATCCCGCCCTCGAAGAAGAAAGCCGGCGCTGGTCGTTGCGCCTCGAACAGGGCGATCCACAGGCTCGCGAGCTCTGGCAGTGGTGCGTCGATATGACGATGCAGGCGGCACAGCAAAACTATGATCGCCTCGGGATTGTCTTTGATCATGCCTACGGTGAGAGCTTTTATGAACCGATGTTGCCCGGAGTCATTCAGGATTCACTCGACTGCGGCGTGGCCTATCGGGATACCGGCGGCGCAGTTGTCGTCGAAGAACTTGAAGGCAACCTGCCGACTTTTTTGCTGCAACGGAGCGACGGCGGCACGCTGTACATCACCCGTGATCTGGCAACAGTCATCTTTCGGCTTAAGGAGTTCGCGCCGGTGCGCATTATTTATGTGGTCGATGCGCGCCAGGAGTTGCATTTCCGCCAGCTCTTCGCGCTGATCCGGGCGCTGGGTTATGCCGCCGAAGTCAACCTGGTACATGTGCCTTTCGGCACAGTCTTCGATGCCGGCGGCCAGGCGCTTTCGACCCGCAAGGGCAACATGGTCTACCTCGAGGCATTTCTCAACGACGCTGTCGCCCGCGCCCGCAGCGTAGTCGATCAGAAAAACCCAGCCCTACCCGAAAGCGTGAAAGCCGGAGTCGCCGAAGCGGTGGGCATCGGTGCAGTGATTTACAACGACCTGTACCAGGATACCCGGCGCAACATCACGTTGGACTGGGAGCGCATGCTGGCAACGGAAGGCAACAGCGCGACCTACCTGCAATATTCGCATGCGCGCTGCTGCTCGATTTTGCGACGCGCCGCTGAGGATGGCAGTCCGGCACAACCGGCCACACCGGCGGCGGCGGCCCGGCAGTTGCGCCATCCCAGCGAGCAGCGCCTGCTCTTGCACCTGGCCCGCCTGCCGGAAGTGATCCGCGAAGCCGCCGATCGCTATGCACCCTTTGTGGTCGCCGACTGGATCTATACCACTGCGCGTGAATTCGGGGTCTTCTTCGAGCAATGCTCAGTATTGAAAGCGGAAACCGCAGAATTGCGTATGGCACGGCTGGCGCTGGTCGCAGCGACCGCCGAGGCTCTGCGCAGCGGCCTGCAGTTACTCGGCATCCAGGCTCCGGAGCAAATGTAGCCCGCTTCTAACCGAAGGATGAACGGTTGACTATCAATTTTGACGAACTACGGGCGGTACTCTTCGACATGGACGGCGTGCTCTACCGTGGCAAGACCATGCTGCCGGCGGTTGGCGAAATGCTGGCATTTCTGAACAAGCGCAACCTGCCCTATGCCTGCATCACCAATAATTCTTCCATGAGCCCGGCCCAGTACGAAGCGAAGCTGTCCGCTATGGGCATTGCCATGCCGGCGAGTCGCGTATTCACCTCGGCCACAGTTACCGGCAGCTATCTGCGTGAGCGTTACGCTCAGGGCAGCACGGTGTTTATCATTGGCGGCAGCGGGCTCCGCGAAGCACTTTTCACCGATGGGCATTTCATCGAGGTCGCACCGGCACAGCAGCCACAACTGGTCGTGCAGGGCGCTGATTTCAATCTGACCTACGAGAAATTGCGGCTGGCCTGCCTGGCAATCCGGCAGGGAGCACGCTACATAGCAACCAACCCGGATCGAACGTTTCCCTCAGAAGAAGGCCTGATCCCGGGAGCCGGCGCCGTGACGGCAGCCCTGGTCGCAGCGACTGATGTCACGCCGCTGGTTGTCGGCAAACCGGAGCCGACAATCTTTCTGACGGCGGCGGCGATGCTGAACGTCAATCCCTTGCAGACGCTGGTAATTGGGGATCGACTGGACACGGATATTGCCGGTGCCGCCAACGCCGGTATGGCCAGTGTGCTGGTGCTGACCGGCGTTTCACTGGAGTCCGAGGCGCGAACAAGTGATCCAGCACCGGATCTCATTTGCACCGATATGGCGGCGCTGCTGGCTGAATGGCAAGCACATTGAGTAATCGATATTTGCAGCAGGGGACAGAAGCCGGGCGATGGCAGGAATGGGGCATACCCAGACATTCCTTGACCACCCGATTGGCTCAATCATCCTGCTCGTCGCGATAGATCCTCTATGCCAATCCTGGTTGCATACGATAACGAGCGACTACATGCCATCCTGCGTGATTGGAGCGTTGACCAGTTACGCTGGGAACTGGACGACGGTCTATTCGCCGGCCAATTGTCGCACCATAATCAGGAAGAATTGCGCCTGATAACCATTG
The DNA here is from genome assembly GCA_034437175.1 of Chloroflexaceae bacterium. Classification (GTDB taxonomy): domain Bacteria; phylum Chloroflexota; class Chloroflexia; order Chloroflexales; family Chloroflexaceae; genus DAOTUJ01. Next base: position 32,261 of record DAOTUJ010000129.1, read on the forward strand.
CCTGGTCGCAGCGCGCCCTGGGGGCGATGCCGCTCCGTGATGCACTGCTGATCGATCCGGCGCGGGGTCGGCGCGTCAATTATTTGCTGGGCCTGGCACTGACCGAGGAGCGATGCCTTGCGGCACCGCCGGAACTGCTCGCCCTGACAGAACAGGCATTCCCGCTTGAGCCGCAACGGCTGCGGCAATGCCTGACCGGGCTCCTGTCGAGTTGCCTGGAACGTTGTCTCGAACGCGCCGAGCAACAATCGTTGTGCCTGGCATGTGCTGCCCGCGACGATGATGAACTGTATCCTTACCCCAACCTCGAAAAACTTTTGCCGAACCTGCCCCACACCCCCTACGCAGGCAATTTTGAACAACCACGCGGTCTACGGCGAGCACTGGCGATGAGTCTGGCCTTGCTCGGAGCAATCTGGCTGGTCTGGCCATTATTGCTCGGGTACCTGCCGGAACAGCCGGCCGGCTGGCCGCTGGCGCTGCTGACGGTGGCATTGCTGATCGGCATTCGCGCCGGCTATGCCGGCTACATGGGAGCCGCCTGCATCTGGGCGGTTGCCAATTTGCCGACATTTCATTACGGCACTCTGATTGATCTCTGGCCGGCTCTGCCGTTACTGGTTATCGGGGTAATTTTGCTGGCCCTTGATGAGCGCGTACGCCTGATGTGGCGCTGGATCCGACGCCGCAAACCGGATAATTAAGGGAACCGGTGTGGAACTCTTGCTCCGCTCATGATCTTACCGGCCACCGGCAGCCTGCATGAGTTGCTGACGTTCCTCAGCGGTGATCAGGTGAAAGCCGCCGTCACGGTTCATATAGACCATCTCTTCATCCTTGATGCTGACAATCAGATCGGCTGTACTGTCGCCATTGACATCTTCCATCCGCATGGTGACCGGTGTCAGATGTTCGCCTGCACCGAACAGGTATGGCCCGGGCAATGTACGCATCTGCGCCGGATCGCCACCGGGAAATTCGATGATCATCACCTGGCGATCCAGGTTCATGGCCACAAAATGGGTCGGCGTGCCGGTTTCCGGATTATGACCAACATTTGCGTTGAGATGAAAGGTGCGTGGCCGGCCATACCGCAAATCATCGTAGGCCACCTGCCCCCACGCCACTACCGAACTGAGCAGTACATAGACCGCCAGCAGCGCCAGAACGCCAGTGACGACATAAGCTAGCCAGCCAATGCCGCCTGCCGAAATTGTCACCGGCACCCGGCGCTCGTTGCGTATATCACGTCCTGTGACTGCCATGCGTCTCCTCCTCCAGCAGCATTCCCGGCTTCAATTGCTCATACGCCTTCCGGCGTTATTCAAAGTAGCTTTGAAAAGTTGCGATCTTTTGTTCTTGCGCTCTGATGTTCTGAATTATAACAGGAATGCGGTTCGGAGTCAAGAACATGTTTGCGTTTCAGCTGCCTGTTCCCAGATATAAAAAATTGGTATATAGTACTCCGGGCCTTTGCCGGGCCTCCCCCCAATGACCCGCCATGCTCCGCTGAACAGTACTCTCATCCCCTAGCCACAACCGCACCGGTACGCTATGCTGCTTTCTGTGAGATGATGTTGCGCATTGTACATCCTGACAGCAGTCTCACATTGCTGATTCCCTTTCGTCTTATCAGCATTCCAGTAAGGAAGCAGCTATGTTCTCGTTCCAATCGGCACTTCGCCTGGTTTTCGGTATTTTTGCACTGGCCCTGCTGGCTCCCTTTTGCGCTGTTGCTCCGCCGCTCGCCGCTGCCCCGTTCCCCAACGAACTTCCTCACGATGACGCGCTCTATCCGCCTGAGGCCGCCGGGCTGGCCGGTCTGCGCGGTCTGAGCCAGTATATGGCCGGGCACATCGCTGTCGGGGTAATGTTGCCCGAAAGCGACGGCCATCGCGATCCCGATCTGGCCACCTGGTCGCCCGAGCAGATTACGCAGATCGAGCAGCAGGTACAGGCAGCCCTGGACTGGTGGGCGCTCAGGTTGCCGCTGGCCCGGCTCAGTTTCAGTGTCGAAGTTCAGTTGCTGCCGACCGGCTACGAGCCGGTGCTGCACACGCAGGCCGATGAACAATTGTGGATCGCCGATGCGCTGGGGCGGCGAGGCTACAGCGGTCATTACTTCGATATGGCCTATGCCGCCGCCGAGCAATTGCGGCAGGAAACGCAGTCCGACTGGGCAACGTTGCTGTTTGTGGCCAATAGCGCCGCCGATGATGACGGGCGTTTCCGGGATGGCCGCTTTGCCTATGCCTACATCGGCGGCCCGATGACCGTGATGACTTCGGACGCCGGCCCCTATGGTGCCAATCAGTTCGGTGCGGTGTTTGCGCATGAATTCGCCCATATTTTCGGCGCTCTCGATCAATATGTGGAAGCCGGCATTGACTGTGATCGGCGCAGTGGTTATCTGAATGCGCCAACCAGCAACAGTATGCTGGGTAACTGCCCGCTCAATCAGCCCAGCATTATGCGCGAAATCAGCAATTCTTATCGCAACGGTTTTGTTGATCCGGCGGCGCTGGCTCAGGTTGGGTATTTCGATAGTGATGATGATGGCCTGATCGATCCGCTGGACACGACACCGCTGATCGCTCTCGAAACGACCGGCCTGGCCAATGCCGGGCGCCCGCTGGTGAGCGGCACGGTTATCGATGAGGCCTTCCCGAGTTCCGGGCAATTGCCGGTTTCTTTGAATACGGTGCAGAGCCTTGAGTTTCGTACAAACGCTGGTGAATGGCAGGCGATCCCGGCACTGGATGGCGCCTACGATGCCGTCGAGGAAGCATTTTCCTTCGAGTTGCCGCTCTACGACGGCGACTACCGGGTTGAGTTTCGCGCCTGCAACGAGGCCGGCCTGTTCTCTGAGTCGCTCCGAATGGATCTTACGGTCACCGGCATCGGCCCACAACCCGACTACACGGTTGAATTGCTGATGCATGAGCCTGCCGGGACGCATTTGAAAATCGCTGCCCCGGACGGCACCCAGGCGGTGCAAATTTCCGATGATCCGCTGTTTACGGCGGCCGAATGGCAGGCACCTGCCGATGAAATGAACTATCAGCCTTCGCCGGACACCGACATGCTCTTTATTCGCTTCCGCGACGCCGCCGGCCTGGTATCACTGGTGTACTGCCAGAAGCTCCCCGAGCAGGCAGCGCCGCAGCCGATTGAGCCGGCTACTCCCCCCCCTGACCCGATTTACCAGGTATTCCTACCGCTACTGTCTGCCGGCAGTTAATGCCGGCACGCTAGAAATCACCAACTCACCTTGATCCCTTGATTTTCGGCGGTGAAGCTGCTGGAAATCAAGGGATCTATGCTATAATCGAGCAAATTTTTAACCGTTATCGGTAGAGCGGCGCCGGTTTCGTTCGCCGACAGGAGTAACAATGAGTCAGCGGCCATTGATGCTTGGGATTGCCGGTGACAGTGGCGCCGGAAAAAACACACTGGTGCGTGGGCTTGTGCGTATGCTGGGAACCGGCGGCGTCACCCCCATCTCGCTCGACGGCTATCATCGCTATGATCGGGCCGAACGCATTGCTCGCGGGCTTACTTCGCTGGATCCCGCCAACAACGACCTGGACACGCTGATCGAGCATCTGCACACCCTGCGACGCGGCGGCCGGATCGTCAAGCCGGTGTATGACCATCGTGCCGGATTGCACCGTGAGCCCGAACTGGTCGTGGCGACTGACCTGGTAGTTGCCTCGGGTTTGCTGACGCTGGCCAACGATGACCTGGCGGCCTGTTTTGATCTGAGCGTCTACCTGGAACCGGACGAGGCATTGCGCTTGCAATGGAAACGCCAGCGCGATCTCAACGAGCGCGGTTACTCGGCCGCACAAATCGAACGTGAGCAACTGCTGCGGCAGCAGGATGCTCAACGTTTTGTGCATCCCCAACGCCGGCGCGCCGATCTCATTGTGACGTTTTATTTTCCCGATGGCGCGGAAACTGATGTGGCAAAGCTGGCGCTCCGCATCAAGCAGCGGCATATGCCGCTGCTGCCGGATGTTGTCGAGACATTGCGCGGTATTGGTTTCGAGCGGCCGGCGGATATATCGGAGATCAACCTGGGGAGCGATGTTGATCCCGATGGCAAAACCATCGAATGGTGCGAAGTATTACCGACGGCTGTTCGCCGGCTACGGCATCCCTTGATGGAGGAACTGGGCCTGGTCTCGCGCAGCGATCCGCAACTGCGCAGCAATGCCCTGGCAATGGCCCAGTTGTTTATTGCGCACCAGTTGCTCCACAGCCGGCGCTCTTAGATGCGAATCCGATGACTGCCGAGAGCCGATGCGGGCCGGCGCGGCATACATTGCGTCGGCCTGCATCGGCTCTCGGCAATGGTAGTGCTACCGCTGTTCCGATTGCTGGCGCGGGCTGTGCCAGGGCACATCGGGCACACCACTGCCTGCATTGGCGCTACGTGCCGCCACAAATAGAAAATCCGATAGTCGATTCAGATAGATGGCGATCTGTTCGCCGACCGCATCGTGCTGAGCGAGGCGAATGACCTCGCGCTCGGCACGCCGGCAGATGGTGCGGGCCAGGTGTAGATGGGCGGCAGCCGGTGTGCCGCCCGGCACGATGAACTGGCGCAGCGGAGCCAGGCCGCCTTCCAATGAGTCGATGCTCTGTTCGAGAAACTCAACATGAGCGGCACTGATGCGCGGAACATTTGCTGCCGGATCAGGGCTGGCCAGGTCGGAGCCGACAACGAACAACTGATTTTGCACTTCGGCCAGCATGCTATCGAGGGCCGGCTGTAAGGAGCTGGCCCGCACGACGCCAATTGCGGCGTTGCATTCATCAACTGTGCCATAGGCTTGAACCCGCGGGTTATCTTTGGTAACCCGTTCGCCACCCCAGAGACCGGTTTCACCTGCATCACCGGTTTTGGTGTAAATTTTCATAAACTTGCTTCTCCATCATGCTATGGTTGCCTGCGGCAGGCACCGGAACCCGACATGGCTTCTGTGGTGACGACCGCCAATGTGGTGCAGTCTGCGGTACTTATGGTGGTGATGCGGCTTCGCCGCACCACCACTCGCAAAAAACAGCCGGCATTGCGGGAAACCCAAAAGCCCCGCTGCGGCCGGCATCAACGCCGCCTGCATGCGCCTGCCAGGGTATATCTTATGATACCAGATGTTCAGTGATCACGGCGAAGAAGCTCGCTGCCGATAGGGCCGATCAAATTCGGCATCAAGCTCGCGGCTCGCTCGATCGACGGGCCGGCCTGCGGCTTATTGCAGGCGGCGAAGTTGTTCGGCATTCCATTTAAGCTGCAAGCAGATGAAGCCGAGTCTGGGGTCGACGAATGCGCGGGCCCAGACCAGGATCAAAAATGGCGATGCTTTGTCGTGTTTGCGCAAAAGATGGTACCATGAAATTCTCGCAGTGAGAGAGGAGGAGATGTTTTGACCGAAGAATTCGATGCTTTGCGGCAGATAAACTACTTTAGCTTTGGGCTGGTTTTTGGCGGCTCGCTGCTGATCGGTGCCTTGCTGGAAGTGGTCAATCGCATTGTCGGTCAGGTGCTGCGCCGGCGCAAATGGTTGCTGCGGGGTATCGTATTTGAAGCGTTTCGCTGGCAATTTCTGCTGTGGAGCCTGCTGATCGGTATTCTCATACCGCTCAGCATTTTGCAACCCGACGCGGTCGTGCGTGAGCAAATCGCGAATTTTGGCTTTACAGTGCTTGGGATTACGCTGACGATTGTGGTCGCCCGCATTTTTACCGGCTGGATCAAAATGAGCATCAGCGAACGTGAGACAGTTTCGGTGTCAATTCTCGAAAACCTGATCAATGCTACCGGTGTGCTGTTTGTGATCGGCATGGCTATGTTTATCGTCGGGTTTCCGGTGGCACCGATCCTGGCCGCCATCGGCGGGAGTAGCGTCGGGCTGGCATTTGCCTTTCGCGAAACACTCGCCAATCTGTTTTCCGGCATTATGCTGACGGCATCCAGCCGGATCAAGCCGGGCGATTATGTGCGGCTGGCCAGCGGCGAAGAAGGCTATGTGATCGACATTGAATGGCATACGACCTCGATCCGCCAGTTGGCAAACAATTTGATTGTTGTACCGAATGCGATCATGACGGGTGCGGTACTGATCAATTATGATCGTCCGGAACCCGAATTGTCGATCCTGGTCGATGTCGGGGTGAGCTACGATAGCGATCTGAACCATGTCGAGCGCGTCACTTGCGATGTCGCCGATAGCGTGATGCAGGAGGTGACCGGCGGGGTGGCCAGTGCGCCGTCGTTCATTCGCTACAATTTGTTTGGTGATTTTGCCATCAATTTTACGGTGATTATGCGCGGAAAAACTTTTGTTGATCAATATCTGATCAAACACGAATTCGTGAAACGCCTGCATGCCCGCTATCGCACCGAAGGCATCGTCATTCCCTTCCCAATTCGTACGCTGCATACTGAGCCGGCGAACCCGCTAATGGTAAGCGGCAATGAAAACGGGCGGGGAGCAATCGGTGATGGGTAATACATGGTACAGCGAAGTGCTGATGGTTTTGGTAAGTAGAAGGCGCCGCCGGCGACGACTCAGCCGGGCAATCGGCCTGCTGCTGGCAATGGTGGTGATAGCCGGCTGTGCCGATCTCTCGGCGATCATTGACCCGGCAGCAAATGAGCTACCGCAGAGTCAGTCACAGACCACTGTGGTAAGCAGGCCAATGGCGCCGACCCAGACGCCGGATGCCGATGAGGCTGCGAGCATCCACCCGATTGTGTTTGCGTCGAACCGCGCAACCGGCGATAACTTTGACATTTTTCTGATCAATTCAGACGGGTCGGGGCTGGCCCGGTTGACTGACGATCCGGCAGCCAGCACGATTCAGCCGGTCTGGTCACCCGATCGTTCACGGATCGCTTTTGTCTCCGATGCGACCGGGCGCAATCAGCTATACCTGTTTTCGCTCAACGACTATGCAATCGAGCCGCTGACCGAGCATCCGGCAGGTGCCGTCTGGCCGACGTGGTCGCCGGACGGCAATGAGCTTGCCTACATCGTCGATGACGAAACGCGCAATCAGATTGTGGTGATCGACATTGCCAGTCGCGAACCGGTGTTTGATCGAATGCTGACTGTCGGCGCACTGTCGCACCTGAATTGGTCGCCGGACGGCAATCGGTTTGTGTTTGCCGCCCGCTCGACGGTGCGGTCACTCACCCTGGATATCTTCAGCATTGATGTTGCCGGCGCCCAACTCATCAATCTGAGCAACCACCCGGCCGATGATCGGTATCCGAGCTGGTCACCGGACGGCAGCCGGGTGCTGTTTCACTCCGACCGGAACGGCAACCAGGATATTTTTGTGATGCAGGCCAACGGCGCACTCCAGACGCCGCTTACAAGCCATGCAGCCGACGACTTCCAGCCGGCCTGGGCGAGCGACGGCAATCGGGTAGTGTTTGTGTCGGAGCGCGACGGCAATCCCAATCTCTATGTAATGAGCGACAGCGGCGCCGAGATGACGGCACTATCGACGGTTGCAGCACACGATGCACAGCCGCACTGGCAACCAGACCCGGTGCAGGTGCAGGAAGAAGTTGCGTACAGCGGTGGGGTGCTCAACGGCCTGAACAATGTGCTGGTGGTGAACGCCAACGGCAGCGGACTGGCTGCACTCACCAATAGTACGACCTCAGACGATACCATGCCGAACTGGTCGCCGGATGGCGAACGGCTGGTATTTGCGTCCACCCGCGGCGGCAATTACGATATTTACGTTATGGATCGCTCGGCCACGGATATCGAACCGGTGCAGTTGACCGACAGCCCGGAGCGCGATTTGCACCCGACCTGGTCGCCGGACGGCAATCAGATTGCCTTCGAGACAAATCGCGACGGCAACTGGGATATCTGGTTGATGGACGCCGACGGCAGCAATCAACGTCAATTCACGCTGGAACCCTCGAATGACGGCAACCCGGCCTGGTCGCCGGATGGCAGCCGCATCCTATTCTCTTCCAACCGCGACGGCGACTACGACATCTGGGTGAAGAGCATCGACGGCGAAGGCGAGGCCGAGAACCTGACTCGCAACGATGTCGACGATTTCTTCCCGGCCTGGTCGCCGGACGGTAGCCTGATTGCCTATCGTTCCTGGATCAATGGCCGGCGTCGGTTGTATTTGATGAACAGCCGGGGCCAGGCCCATCGGCGCCTGTTCTTCGACGATTCCGATAGCGACCAGCCGACCTGGTCGCCGGACAGTTTGCGACTGGCCTTTATATCGAACCGGCGGTTCGAGGACGCCGGCGACGGCATCACCTACCAACTGTATGTCTACGACCTGACAACGCGCAATATTCGCCGGATTTCGCCGCTGGGGGTGAACGTGGCCTATCCCGACTGGAAGCCGCGGGGTAGGCGCTAGATGGCATTTGATTTTGCGACGCAGCGGCAAAATCAAATCCAAAAGCAAGAGCGGCTACGCTGCCGCAGGCGAAACACAGCATGGCGGCTTGAGCAAAGACGCTGACCACGGCAGTCGTTTCATTGCGAAAAAGAGAGCCAGGCACTGGGCAGTGCCATCGCAATCGCAATCGCAATCAAGGGAGAAATCACTATGGCTGATGCGCACGCGGCCGACTTGAAGGTTGAGCCGGTTATCATATCATCGACGATTTGCATCCTGGGCAGCGGCAACCCGGCAGCCCTGAAAGCAATGAGTCATACCGACTTCGACAGCACTGCAAGAGTATCATCTTGCCTCCGGGGTTGGTATCACCGCACCAGACCGAACCCGGCAAACACGATCAGCACACAGGCACTGGCGAGCAGCATGCCCGCAATGACCTGGCCGGGGCTGTGATTGCGAGTGCGAACGCGAGCCCAGCCGAGGGCGAGGGCGCAGCACGTCAGGATGATCCCGATGGGCCGCGAATACATCAGGGCGATGGTGGCGCAAGAACCTATAGCTGCGGCGTGCACACTGATTTTCCAGCTCAGATTGATCAGCCAGCTTACAATGTTCAGCAGCAGCGCACTCAGCAGCAAGGCCACCATCGGCAACGGCGCCTGGAACATCAGCAAAATCCCAATACTGATAACTGCAGCAAAGAGCGCAAACAGGTAGAGTTCGTTGCGCTGGTGGCGATTGGAAACATCTTCATCGCTGAAGGCGCCCTGGCGCAGCCGTATCGTGTAAAACATTGTCAGCGGAACGATCTGGAGCCCGGCAACAAGCAAAGACCAGAGCAGGCCGGCCGGCTGGCTTTCGATGGCATAAAAGCCGACAAGCAACAGACTCAGCGTCGTCAAAAACAGGGGATGCAGCAGGTGCGACAGGAATCGGGCAATCGCGTAGCCCCGCCCGGGGAGGGCACCGCGGCTCAGAGCTTCAGCAGTCAGATCCCGATGGTGTTGCATGACTCGTTTCGTTTTTGTGACTTCCGCAGCCGGCACTTCTGGCATGTTCGCCTGCGGCAGCATAGGCAGAACCGTGATTGTCCCGGCTCGGGGCGGCTTTATCGCCCCGAGCCGGGACAATTACGGTTTTTGCTGTCGAGAATCAGCCGGCGGGCGGCTGATCACAGCAACGCAAAAAAGCATGGGCGGCCGTCTCCCAGCTGTACCGGCGGGCCTGCACCGGCCCATGTCGGCAACCGGTGCTATCGGTAAGGGCGGCAATGATGCCTGCGGCGATGGCAGCAGGATCGTAAGGATCAACGAGCGTGGCGGCCTCACCGCTGATTTCGGGCAGGCTGGCGACTTGCGCCGTCACGACGGCGGTGCCGCAGGCCATTGCCTCAAGTACCGGCAGGCCAAAGCCTTCGTAGAGCGAAGGGTAAGCAAACACGCGGGCCAGATTGTAGATCTGCGGCAAGCCGGCTTCGAGTTGTTCAAGTAGACGCACTCTTGATTGTAACCGAAGACGGCGTAACGTGGCAAAAAAATCTTCGTAGAGCCAGCCGCGCCGTCCCACAATCAGCAATTCCAGGTCGGCGGGGATCTCCGGCCGGCCGGCGGCCTGGGCCAGCACCAGGGCAAAAGCGGCGAGCAGCCGGCTCAGGTTTTTGCGCGGCTCAAGCGTGCCCACAGTCAAAATAAAATTGCGCGGCAGACCCAGCCGCTGGCGAACCAGTTCGGTCTCGCTGTCCGGCAATGGACGAAAATCAGTGCTGACACCGGGATACACAACCGTCACGTGCTCAGCCGGCACCTTCAACAGGCGCACAATATCGGCGCGGGTCGCGGCTGAGTCGGCCAGAATATGATCGGCGCGGCGAGCGTTGCGCGGCACCACCTGGTTGAGATAGCGACGCAGGGGTGGCTCAAACCACTGCGGTCCGATCCGAAAGGTCAGATCGTGGATCGTCACCAGGCGGCGGGCGCGGCTGGGCGGCAATACAAAATCAGGGCCAAAAACCACGTCAAGCGGGCCGCAAAACCACTCGATCGGCAGCGGCAGCCGGGCGCGTTGCCAGAGCACGGTAAGCAGCCGCGGGCTGAGTGGAATCGGAAGCGCACGTACATTGGAATGGCGCCGGCAGAGTTGCCGGAGATCGTGGAGCCGCAGATTCGCGGGCGACAGGCCGCGGGCCGCATAAAACAGCACAAATCGGCGGTCGGGCGCCTGATGAATTGCGGCCCGGATCAACTCGCGGCTATAGCGGCCAATGCCGGCGCCCTGCCAGACGGCCGCCGTGTAATCAACGCCGAGGATCACTTGCGTTTGCTGAACAGGTAAAGCAACAGGCCGAAAAAGATCACGCTCCAGAAATTGACCAGCCGGTCGAGCAGCGTGACAGCGCCGCCCAGGCTGGCCGGCACGGCGAAAAAGGTCAGCACCACCGTCACCGTACTCTCGATCACTCCCAAGCCGGCCGGCGTCAGCGGAAGCGCGGTGAGCAGCGCCGAAGCCAGCCCGACAAAAATGATCGCCGGCAGCGCGAGAGCGATCCCCTGATGGCTGAGCGCCTGAATGACAAAGAACAACCGCAAGCCCTCAAGCGCCCAGATGGCCCCGGTGAGGACAAACAGGCGCGGGATGACCACCGGCTTGAATGAACAGAGCGCCGAATGTTCAAAATCGTTATAGATCCGGTGAAAGCGGTGCGGCACCAGCCGATGAATGAACGGGCTCAGCCAGCGCATCCCGGCCAGGCCGGCGAGAATGAGCACCACCAGCAGCGCGCCGAAGCCGAAGATAATCTGGGTACCTTCGGGCATATGCGCACCGAAGGCCAGCCAGCCGGAGAACACCAGCATTGCAAACAGGCCGAGCATATCCAGCAAGCGTTCGGCAAAAATTGTGCCGAAGGTAGCCGAGAACGAGACCCTTCCGTTATGCTTGAGCAGGTAACCACGATAGGCATCGCCGAGTTTGGCCGGCACAATGCAATTGGCGAACCAGGACAGATAAAAATACTCCGTCAGCGCCGGCAGCGAAGCCCAGCTATGGCGCCCGCTTTCAATCGGCACCTCGGCATTGATCAGCAGCGTGCGCCAGCGAAACGCCCGGAGCGGAAACGTCAGGTAAAACACGGCAAAAGCCACCAGCATCAACCAGGGGTTGGCGCTACGCATATAATTCCATGTCTGGCGAATATCGATGTCGAGACCGCGAAAAGCGAATACGACAATCGCGAGCGCGATCCCGAAGGAGATCAGGGTACGGGGGCTGCGCAAGCGCCGCCAGAGCGAAAATCCTTCGGCCTCCGGCTGTACTGCGGTGGTCGGTTGCGTCATAATGTCGCCGTTCACCTTGCCCGGCGTATCTTCCAGCACCATGAATGCACTCTCTACCGCTCCGGTTCAACCGGGCGATTGTTCAGAACGACTTCAGCCGCGCAGAGCATTCCCCAGACGGCAGCCAGATGAATGCCCAGGTTCAAGACGTGCAAATGCTCAAACAGGTTATGCGCCGCAACTGCGACTATCATACCACAGCTCCCCGCACCAAGAGCGTACCACAGCCAGTCCTGCGCTTTCCGGAGCAACAGCAGTGACTGATAAGCCAGCAGGCCAAGCAAGCCCAGGTAAGCACCGAGACCGAGCAGGCCGCTTTCGGCGGCGATATGCAAATAATAATTGTGTGCGTGGCCCCGCGAGTCATACCAGGGATGCAACGCATAGGCCCGGTCGGCGGCGCCGCCGCCTTCATAGGCCAGGTTATAATTGCCGGTGCCGACCCCAAGCAGCGGATTGGCGCGCAGCATCCGCCAGCCGGCCTGCAAATGCGCCATGCGCTCTACGACCGCAAAATTAGCCGGATCAACCTGTACCGTGCGCACATCGAAGAGCCGCAAATTACCGGCGATGCCGGCGATCCTTGCCGCCAGCGGCGCGGGCAACAGGCCGCTGCCGCCCATGCCCAGCAGCAGTACCAGGACTACGCCGCCGGCCAGCAGCGCACGCCGGAACCAGCGTCGGCGCTGCCGATTCAGGATGCTTGCACCGGCCAGCAGCAAAGCCAGCACCCCGGCGAGCGCGCCCAGCCAGCCGCCACGCGAAAAACTGGCCAGCAGAGCCGCCAGGATCAGGCTCAACCCGAGAGCGGCGCCGGCCAGACCCGACCAGCCGGCGGCACCCAGGCAGAAGACGTCCGGTCGTTCGAGCCGAAACAGGGCGGCACTGAGCAAAAACGCGGCGGCCAGTGGCCAGACAATATTGAGCGATCCGGCAAAAGAGTTCGGCTGACCGATGCTACCGTAAGCCCGTACGAAGCGCCCACCGGCAATCAAAAAACTATCCGGGCCACTGGCGGTGAAAAATTGCCAGAGCCCATAGCCGGCATTGATGGCCGTGGCACCGATCAGGCAGGCGAGCAAGCCGATGCTGCGCCAGGGGCGGCGTACCTCATCGACGCTCAACCGATTGTAGGCAATCAGAAAGGCAAGCAACGCGACGGCCCAGCGGTAGCTCTCTTTGAGGCCTTCAAGCAGACTAAAACGGCTGAAACTGGCTGAGAGCAGCAACACCCAGAGCAAAACCATCAGCGCCATGCCCGGCCGTCCGACGCGCAGAGGCTGTTCCGGATGCGAAAGCGCATAGGCGCCAGAACCGACAATCGCAATCAGCAGCGCCAGTTGCGTCGGCGTCAGGCCGCCGGGCAGTTCGATCAGCCGCTGCAGGGGAACCGTGAGGATAGCGGCATACAACGCCCAGATGGGATCGATCAGTGACAGCAGGAGCAGCGTAATGGCGATCAGAGCCAGGAGGGTGTAGGGGAGTGGAAGCAGGGCCAGCGCCATTGCCGGCAAACACAGCCCGACTCCCCAACCGGCCAACCGGCGCAGACGGAACCTCGGCAGCAACCCGCTCATTAGCCCAGTTGCAACTGTTCGCGAAACCAAGGAATGGTCGACTCGAGCCCGGTACGCAACGGTACCTGCGGCTCCCAGCCCAGAATATCGCGTGCCTTGCTGATATCGGGCTGGCGCACCTGCGGATCGTCGCGGGTACGCGAGTCTTTGTACACAATACCGGCCGGATTGCCAGTCATTTCATTGACCAGTTCGGCAAACTGCTTGATGGTAAACTCGTGGGGATTGCCGATATTGACCGGTTCCACCTCATCGGAGTGCAACAGGCGATAAATGCCCTCCACCAGGTCATCGACATACTGGAACGAGCGCGTCTGCGAGCCGTCGCCATAAACCGTGAGCGGCTCGTGGCGAAGCGCCTGGGCAATGAAATTGGGCACCACCCGCCCGTCGCGCAGGCGCATACGTGGGCCATAGGTATTGAAGATTCGCACAATCCGGGTTTGCACGCCATGCGCATTATGGTAGGCCATCGTCATCGCCTCAGCGAAGCGCTTGGCTTCATCGTAGACCCCACGGGGGCCAATGGGATTGACGTGGCCGTAGTAGGTTTCGGGTTGCGGATGCACCTGGGGATCGCCATAGACCTCGGAGGTGGAAGCGAGCAAGAAGCGAGCATTTTTGTCTCTGGCCAACCCGAGAATTTTATGTGTCCCGAGGGCGCCGACCTTCAGCGTCTGGATCGGCAATTCAAGGTAATCGATGGGGGAAGCGGGTGAAGCGAAGTGCAAAATCGCATCGAGCGGCCCGTCAATGAACACATAATTCGTGACGTCATGTTTGATAAAGGTGAACCGCTCGTGGCCGGCCAGGTGCGCAATGTTGTCGGTGCTGCCGGTAATCAAATTATCCATCGCGATAACCGTAAACCCTTCAGCCAGAAACCGATCACAGAGGTGTGAACCAAGGAACCCGGCCCCACCGGTAATCAATACGCGCATAATTGCAAACTCCTGTGGCGCTAGAAAAACGGATCGCTCGTTGCATGAACGCGTACAACGTGCATATTCCTGAACCGTAGCGAAACCGGATTCAGGAAAGGCAGCTAGCTGCCGACAAACACGCCGACCATACCATTGGTATCGTAGCCGACCGTTCAGGCGATGTCAAACTCCCGGTAGCTAATACGCCCCACGTCCGGAGATCACCGCCGGGATGGTCATCAACATAATACGAATATCCATACTGACCGACCAGTTTTCGGCATAGAAAATATCGAGGCGCACGACCTCATCGAAGGTAATGCTGCTGCGCCCAAGAGCCTGACCGAGGCCGGTGAGGCCGGGCATCACATCGAGGCGCCGGCGCTGCCAGGGCTCGTAGCAGGCCACTTCAGCCGGCAGCGCCGGGCGCGGCCCGACCAGGCTCATCTCGCCGCGCAACACATTCCAGAGTTGGGGCAGTTCATCGAGGCTGCTGCGTCGCAAGAAGCGCCCGATGCGCGTGATGCGCGGATCGTTGCGGATCTTGAAGAGCGGGCCATCGGCTTCATTGAACCGGCTCAATTCAGCTTTGCGCACCTCAGCATCAATAACCATCGTCCGAAACTTATAGCAGATGAAGGAGCGCCCGTGTTTGCCGATCCGTTCCTGGCGAAACACCGCCGGGCCGGGCGAGTCCAGCCGGATAAGCAGGGCCAGCAGCAGCGCCAGCGGCAGCACCAGCGGCAGCACCAGCACTACCATGCCGATGTCGATCCCACGTTTGAGCGCGAGGTTCCAGCCTTTCAACGAGGGCTCGCGGGGTGCCAGCAGGGGAACGCCACCGATGTGCAGTACATCAGTTCGCTCGAAGCTCAACTGGTACAGATCGGGCACAATATGGTACTCAACGCCAAGCGAGCGACAGAGGCGAACCATCTCGGGCAGGCGGGCATGTTCCCAGAAGGGCAGGGCAATGATCGCCTGATGCACACTGTGCCGGCGCACCTGCTCTTCAAGGTCGGCGAGCGCCCCGAGATGGCGATAGATGCGGCTGCCGGCCGTATGCCGAAAAATCGGCTGCTCATTCAGGTAGCCAACCAGGTGGAAACCCATACCGGGATGTGCTGCAATGCCGTTCATCACCTGTTGACCGAGACCGGTACCGCCGACCACCAGCACCCGTTTCTGGCCGATACCGTTCGACCAGCACCAGTTGCGGATGCTATGCAACATGACGCGCCAGGCGCCGAGCAGCAACACAATATTGATGCCGGCAAAGGCAAAGATCAGGCGTGAATAATAGAACGGCCGGTAGAGGAAGGCCACCACAATGACCAGCGCGATCCCGATCAGCGTACTGCTGATAATAATGCCCAGGTGGTCGATCAGGCTGGAGCCACGCGGTAGGCGATAGAGACCTTTCGTCTCGAACAAGATCGCCAGGAGAACGCCCAGCAGCAGCGTAATCGGAATAAACGCCGTGAATTGCACCAGGTTCTGAGTGGCAACTTCGGAAACTATCGGGCTCAGTGCCGCCGGCCAGTTTGCATGATAGCGCATACAGTAAGCCAGAACAAACGCGACAATTACCAGAACCTGGTCGATGAACAGGAGCAGAAGATGGGTACGCCAGCGATTTCGACGATTGCTCAGGTATGCAACAATATTCGGCAGGGTAGACCCGGACGCCGGATGCAGGCTACGATTCATGGTAGACCATTCTGTCCGTAGGACAACAGTGGCGCATGCCACTGAGCAAGCGCAAGTGCGCGTCAGTCAGGGGAGTGCGGCACTGGATACAACTTCAGCCAAGCACCTCCTGATGAGATTCCACCCGGCTTTCACTTGCGGGTTGCTCATCGGGTGAGCTTTGATAATATTCCAAAAGCATCGTAAAGGCTGGCAGAGCAGCGATAACCAGCATGAGTACCAGGAGCGTTATCCAGAGTATCATATCTTGTTCCATCTAGTCCGGCAGTAAGCACAATCAATGCATATCGCAATGCTGCCGGTGGGCAGTACGACGCCTGATTTACGAAGACAGGGCGTCACAACGTCAACAACATTGCTGTCGTGATGGACATCATTGTACCAGGGATGGTTATAATACCACATCTCCGACCCTTCTGCGATGACCGGCGCATCCCTGACGCTTCTCGGCCTCCAACCAGACAACAGAATACTATATAACGCAGTAGGAAGGGCTGGAATGTGCCGGGTTCTTCGCGATAATGACAAATTATTTGCCAATCGAATGGTTGCCGGTATGTTCCGGCCTGTGCTATACTTGAGACCATATTGTCAACCCTTCGCAGTAAGGAGCAAGCTGTGAGCGCCGGTCCTACGGAAATCCTGGAGACGGCGCAAACAATTGTTTCCAGGCAACTGACCGAACTTCGCGCCCTGTTGGAAACAGCTCAGCAGCGCCATAGCCAGTTGCGCAACGATCTTCGTCAGGCAGAGCGCGCTTATGACGAAGCCAGGACACAACACAAGTTTGCGCTTGAACATCAATCATCGGCGTTGCCGGAAATCACTGCGCACGAACAGCAATTGCATGCCGCCTGCGAGACTCTGTCTCGGCAACTTGATGCCTGGCACCGTGCGCTCAAACAACTGGATCAATTGCAGCGCCAGATCGAGATGAGCAGTGCAACGCTCCATGGCGGTGGCGAGGGGGAGCCGGACGATCCCTGGCTACAGGCCTTGCGGTCGCAGATCATTCAGGGCCGCGAAGAAGAACGTGTACGCCTGGCACGTGAGGTACACGACGGTCCGGCCCAGGTTCTGGCGAATGCCTTGATGGGCCTGGATCGTTGCCGCAACTTGCTACGCGAACAGCGGATCGAGAAACTGGGCCTGATGCTTGATCGCCTGCACACAGCGGCCGGTGAAGGGCTAACGGAAGTGCGCCGCTTCATTGTTGAATTGCGGCCCGGCCGGCTCGCCGAACAGGGCCTGGTAGCGGCATTGCGGGATTATATTGATCGCTATCAGCAGAGTTATGCCGCCCGCGTAAGCCTGGAAGCCGGCCAGTTGCCGCGTCTGGCAACCGAGGCCGAAATCGTGCTGTATCGCATTGTGCAAGAAGCGTTACAGAATGCGCATAAACATGCCCGAGGTGCGCCGGTTCACGTGAGTTTGCTGGTGCGCCACGAAACCCTGGTTCTTATGATCCGCGATGAGGGGCCCGGGTTTCGCCCACAGGATGTCGCCCGCCGGGCCGGTCGCGAAAGCTGGGGACTGACCAGTATGCGCGAACGCGCCGAACTGATTGGTGCGCGCTTTGTCGTGACATCACGGCTCGGTCAGGGCACGGAAGTGTCGCTCGCACTGCCGCTCAATACAGGCTGATACGGCTTGTGCAGTCAGGGTTGCTGCCGATTAACCGGAGAATGAGGGGAGAGAGTTTCGGGCAGACGTTACAGGCAGTCATCGCCCACCCGTTGCTGTGGGTGCCGGATGGCTGGTTGTTGTTGCAAAGCAGGACACCAATGGCTTCGAACGCGATTAGAGTATTGATTATCGATGATCATCCGCTCTTCCGGCAGGGTATCCGCTGGAGCCTGGAAGACGCGAACGATATTGAAGTAGTGGGTGAGGCTGAAAACGGGCAGGAAGCGATCAAACTTACCGAGCGTTTCACGCCCGATGTGGTACTGGTTGACATTAACCTGCCCGGTCTGAATGGCCTGGAAGTGGCACGGGTGATCAAACGTCGCGAACCACGGATCGGCATTATCGTCTTGAGTGTGTACGAGGACGATGACCAGTTGTTTCAAGCCATCAAGGTTGGCGCAGCGGCCTATTCGTCGAAGGATGTCAATCCGGAGGATTTGCTTTGCTACATTCGTGAAGTGGCCCGCGGGCGCTACCTGATCAACGATAGCGTGCTGGCCAAGCCGAATGTGGCCACCCGCGTGCTGCACCAGTTCCGCGAACTGGCCGCCACCGAAGATGAGCAAACCAGTGCGCTGTTCGCCCCGTTGACCAGCCGTGAAATCGAGATCCTCGATTGCATTGCCCGCGGGCTTTCCAACAAAGAAATTGCCAATGAACTGAGCATCAGCGGGCAGACAGTCAAAAATCATATTACATCCATCCTTTCCAAGCTCCAGGTCAACGATCGCACGATGGCAGTGATTTATGCAATTCAGCGTGGCTGGATCAAGATGGGCTACAATACGCACAGCGAAGAAGGCGAGGCGCTCGAAGCATCCTGACCCTGCCGTATCAGGTATGTGCCGAGGAAGGGCGCAGCAATCGGTGGCTTGCCATCGGCTGTTGCGCCCTTATTTTTCGGCGACGATCAGCAGCATCGAGCGGGTCGGCGGCAGCAGAGCGGTGCAGGCGGCGAAGCCGGCTTTAGCGGCGAAGCGCAGCGGATGACGCAGCAAGCGCCGTGGTTCCAGGCCGACTTTTTCCCAGGGCGCGGCATAGCGCCGCCGCACAATCCGCAGGCCGGCTTGCTCGACCAGCCAGCTCAGTTCGGCCATGGTGTACGTGCGACTGTGGGTGGTATAACGATCCTGGCCTTCCAGTCGCATCTGGGTCGCAAATTCCTCACGAGTATGCAGGCTCTGCCAGAGTAGCATGCGGCCAAGCGCACGCAACCGGCTCTTCAGATACAGCTCATTCGGAGTCGTGATCAGCAGGCGCCCACCGGGCTTGAGCACCCGGCGAAATTCGCGCAACAGCGGCAGGGGTGAGAAAACCAGGTGCTCGATGACCTCGGAGAACACCACCCAATCGAAGGATGCGGTGGCCCAGGGCAGGGCACCCTGTTCGAGATTGGCCTGCTGCACCTGCACGCCGAGCCGGCCCCACAGTTCGCGACGCGTAAAAGGATCGAGATCGATGCCACTGACCTGGTAGCCGGCACCGACCAGCAACTGGGTGAACTGGCCGGGTGTAACACCAACTTCAAGGATGCGAGCGCCCGGCGCGGCATCGATGGCGCGCAGCATGGCGGCAAAACGGTAGCGATGCAGGCGAAAATACGCAGCTTTGCCGTCCTGCCGGGCGAAGGCGGCAAGCCGACGAAAAAGCAGTGTGGTTGCAAACTGGTTCATACGGTACTGGAGCCGCACAACAGGGCGGCGAATATAGTATTATGGGTAGCAATAGACGTTTCTCAGGCTGACCGGATCAGCCTGAGAAACGTCACGTTCTTTGCTTCTATGCTGCCGGCAGCCGAGAAAGGAGTTATGATGGAAAACCGACCGACCACGCAGCACGAGCCGGTTTTTGAGATACGCCGCCTGATTCTACGCTGGCTGATCAGCAGCCTGGCGATTTTCGTCGCGGTCTGGCTGGTACCAGGCATCGAATTTTCCGGGCCGGGCTGGCAGATTGGCGTGGTCGCGCTGGTATTCGGCTTTCTGAATGCCCTGTTGCGCCCGCTGTTGATCCTGCTGACCTGCCCACTGATTATTTTGACGCTGGGACTGTTCGGCCTGGTGGTGAATGCCGCCCTGCTAGGCCTAACATCCGCTTTCGCCACCAACCTGGGCATCAACTTTCACATTGACGGCTTCTGGCCGGCGCTGCTGGGCGGCCTGGTGATTTCACTGGTCTCGTTGGCATTGAGCTTGCTGGCCGGCGAGCAGCGGATCCTGGTCGTGCAGGGACGCCCGCCAGGTGACCTGTAGGGAAACCTTCAGCAGGCCATACGAACTGCTGAAGGCTTCGCCGCTACTTGCCCGATGATCGACGGGCCATTTCTTCCTCGACGAGCACGCGACGCAATACTTTGCCGACCATCGTTTTGGGCAATTCGTCGCGGAATTCAACCTCGCGCGGCACTTTGTAATCGACCAGATCTTTGCGACAGAATTCCTTGATTTCCTCAACCGAGGCCTGCTGGCCGGGCTTGAGCACAATGAAAGCCTTGACCATCTCGTCGCCGCGGGCCAGGTTGGTGATCCCCACCACGACGGCTTCGAGCACCCTGGGATGCTTGAAGAGCACCTCTTCGACGTCACGCGGCAGCACCTTGAACCCACTGACGTTGATCATATCTTTCTTGCGGTCGACGATGAAAAAATAGCCATCAGCATCGACCTTGCAAATGTCGCCGGTATGCATCCAGCCGTCGGCATCAACGGTACTGGCCGTTTCTTCGTCGCGATTCCAGTAGCCCTTCATCACCTGGGGGCCACGCACACAGAGCTCGCCCTGGGACACACCATCAAAGGGCAGATCGGCACCGGTTTCCAGGTCGACAATTTTGGCCTCGGTACCGGGCAGCGGCACACCAATGCTGCCGGACTTGCGCTCACCGTAAACCGGGTTGCAATGCGAAACCGGCGACATCTCGGTCATACCAAAGCCTTCGACCAGGCGCCCACCGGTAATTTCACCGAAGCGTTCCTGCACTTCCATCGGCAGCGGCGCTGAACCACTGATGCAGGCGCGAATACTATGCAAGTCATACTTTTTGACTTCGGGATGATTGACAATGCCGATATACATCGCCGGCACGCCGGGGTAGATCGTACAGCGTTCCTTTTGCATAATATTCATCACATTATCGATGGGGCGCGGATTAGGCACGATCACCATTTCGCTGCCGATTGAGACCGAGAGGAACATGCAGACCGTCATACCATAAACGTGAAAGAAGGGGATGGCCGACATAAACTTCTCGGCGCCGGGTTTGCGGTCGGTGAGCCAGGCGCTGACCTGGTTGACGTTGGCGATGATATTGCGATGGGTAAGCATCGCGGCCTTGGGCAAGCCGGTAGTACCGCCGGTATACTGGAAGAGCGCGACATCATCGGGGCTAATATCGACCTCGGGTGGTTTTGCATCGTATCTGGCCAGCAGATTGCTAAAAAGGATGACATCCTGGTACTGCTGTACATCGACCCAGCCTTTATCGCGTTTCTGGCTCATTTTGACCAGGAAACTGGCCGGGAAGGGCAGCGTATCGAAGATCTGAGCGGCAATCACCCGCGTGAGCCGGGTTTCGCGGCGAATTTCAGCCATACGGGGCAAAAACAGATTGAGCAAAATAATCGTCTCGGCGCCACTATCGGCCAGTTGTTCTTTCAATTCGCGGGCCGTATAGGTCGGATTGACGTTGACCACAATCGCGCCGATGCGCATAGCGGCAAAAAAAGAAATCACATAATGCGGCGAATTGGGCAACATCAGCGCGACCCGGTCGCCCTTGCGCACCCCAAGGTGATAGAGCGCATTGGCAAAACGATCGACGAGCGTATCAAGCTGGCGATAGCTGATCTTGCCGCCGACGGTATAGCGACCGGAGAGCATATAGCGAAGCACAAAATTGGTCGCAATCGTATTTGAATACGTACGTGCGGTATGGCGCAGCAACTGGCCGAGCGTCACATCAGGCACATCGACCGTTACGGGGACACCTTTTTCGTAATGTTTGAGCCAGGGCTTTTCCGTGTGATCCACTCAACACCTCCTCGTGTTGCAAGGTGCCTTGCGCTAAAATAAGGAAGGCGGCGAACCGCTGCCGGCGCGGAGCCGCAGCAGAACGCCGCCCGGTACTACCAGACAAAAGCAGCAGCAAACTTCAGCATTCACACATCATCGCGGAGCCAGCCACGTTCGCGAGCAATGAACTTGATTGTTGCATCGTCGGGCGGATAGAGGCCGGCTGCCTGGTAGGCATAGGCCAGCAGCGCCGCGCCGCCGACCAACCCGAGCAGCAGACCGATGACGAACGTGAACAAACCGATTATGCTTCGCATCGGTATCCTCCTGAGCAGAGTATATCTGAACCAATCGCGAACCCTATTGTAACACAATGCCGCAAAAGCGGCGAACTGCGGTTCGGCGCTTCGGCCGCCGGGCGGCGGCGCCAGGGCAGTTGACGTTTTTTCATTTGCTGGTGCGGCGACGCCGCACCAGCAAATGAATTGAATTTACCCGATTTACGCGGTGGCGACCGCAAGCGTTTTTTGCCTGCGGCAGGGCGGAAAAACCGTTTCATTGCTCGGGTTTTGGCAGCGAAGCTGCCAAAACCCGAGCAAAAGAGGTGTGCCGAACAGTGCTGCCCGGGCGCCAGATCCCGCTGCCGGGAAGCTTCTTCTGACGAGCAGCGGGCGGCCGCTGCGGGTGCTGCGCGTCCGATGCGACTGGCAGCAGCGCGGCAAGCTTCCCGGCAGCGATCCCCGCCGGGGTCTTTGTGCCGCACGTTTCGGCACACCCGAGCAAAAGAGGTGCCTTCCTTTCTGTGCTATACTGGCGCGCGATGCAATGGCTGAACAGCGAGAGAACAGCATGAGTACAGGGGTATCGATCATTCAAATTGGCCTGGGCGGTGTTGGGCGAGCCCTGGCGCGACAGGTGCTGGCCCAGCACGATGCGATTGTGCAGCGCTACGGGGTTGCGCTACAGTACCGAGCGATCACCGACCGGAGCGGCCTGCTGGCCGGGTCACCGTGGCTGGAAGCGCCGGCAGTACAGGCCGCCCTCGCCCGCAAACAGGCCGGCGGGCGCCTGGCCGATTTGCCTGGTACCGGCCAGGCGCCCTGGCAATCGGCACTGACGGAAGCACGCTCGATTGTTGTCGATGTTTCGGCGGCACCGCGTATGGAGGGGCCGCTGGCTGACGTGCTCAATGCCCGGCAGCGGGTAGTGCTGGCCAATAAATTGCCACTTACCGAATCGCTGCCGGCCTTCAAATCGTTAACCGCCGGCGGTCGGACACGTTACGAGGCGACAGTCGGGGCCGGGTTGCCGATCATTGCAGCGCTGCAAAGCCTGCTCGACAGCGGGGATCGCATTCGGCGCATCGAGGCCAGTATGAGCGGTACGCTCGGCTATCTTTGCGGGGCAATTGAACAGCAACAGGCCTTTTCGGCGGCAGTGCGTCACGCTCGCACCCATGGCTGGACGGAGCCGGATCCGCGGGACGATTTGAGTGGCGCCGATGTGGCGCGCAAGGCGCTGATCCTGGGGCGCACCTGTGGCCTGGCCTGGGGCGCCAATTCGATTGCCGGCGAGCCCTGGTATCCGCCGGTACTCTCGGCCGTGGGCGTCGATGAGTTTATGCAGCGCCTCGACGACCTCGACGAGGAATATGCCGAACGAGTCGAGGAGTCGCAGTCACGCGGCGCGGTGCTGCGCTATATCGCGACCGTTGAAGCCGCGGGGGTGGCGGTCGGGTTGCGTGAGGTGCCGCTCGATCATCCGCTGGCCACGCTGCGCGGTACCGATAACATGTTCAGTTTCACGACCGAGCGCTATGCCGAGCAGCCGCTGGTGATTCGCGGGCCGGGCGCCGGGGTCGATGTGACGGCGGCCGGGGTGCTGGCCGACATCATTGCGACAGCGCGCGAGCTGGCGCAGGAGTAGCCGGTGCGGAAGGGGCAAGGGCAACCACTGGAGGCCGGTTCGTCGCCGGCGCAAAAAGCGGCGCGCCGGCTGCCATGCCCCCGGACAATTTCCCGGGTTTTGTTTGTGGTGCTGCTGGGGCCGGCACTGCTCCTCGGTGCCGGTCATGTATGGCGTTTCGCCGAGCATAGCCGGGCGGCGCTCAACTTTGCGTATCCGCTCGATGGTCTGGAGGGCACCCTGCTCTTTGAGGCGCGCTTGCTGCGGGCCGGCGAAGCACTCTACCAGCCCTTGCAACCGGATCGCTTCATTTCGGCACCCTACCAACCGCTCTCCTATGTGGCGCTCGCCTTCGCCGAGACATTCGCCTACCGCGGTGACGCACCTCCCCCTGATGTCACGGCCGGCCCAATATTCCAACCCGGTCGCACGGTCTCACTGATCGGGATGCTGGCGGCCGGCCTGTTTGCCGGACTGGCCGCCTGGCAACTCAGTCGGCAATTCGTGGTGCTGCCCTTGCTGCTGTTGCTCTGGCTGGGCTTTGCGCCGGTGCAACTCTGGGCCACTCGCATCAAACCCGACCCGCTGGCACTGGCGCTGAGCGCGGCGGTGCTGCTGACGGCGATGTTCGCGATTACGGCGGAGCGGGCGCGGCGCGGCTGGTTATCGGCGGCAGCAGTGCTGGCTGCACTGGCCTTCTTCAGTAAGCAGACGGCGCTGGCGGCACCACTGGCCGTGCTGGCAACCCTGCTGCTGCTCTGGCTTCGCGCAGGCCGACAGCAGCGGCACCGGCATTTCCCGAGCGAACTGGCCTGGTTCGGTGGAATGTATGCCGGACTGGTCGGGCTGGGCGTGCTGGGGCTGCAACTGGCAACCGGCGGTCAGTACGCGGCGCACGTCTGGGGGTTACACCGCACCGAGTGGTGGTCGTACGGCCTGTTCCGCAAATATTTCGACCTGATGCTCTACAACTGGCCGCTGTTGCTGGCCGGCTTCGCCGTGCTGCTGCCGGCTTGGCTGGCATTCCGGCGGCGCGAGCTGCCGGCCGGCTGGTTATTGCTGGCACTGTACGTCGGGGTAGCAGTGCCGACATTGCTGGCGGCGGGGGCGGAAGGGGCGCACCACAACCATTTGCTCGAACCATACCTGGCACTAAGTGTTGCTGCGTCAGCCCTGGTAGGACTGACCCAAAGCGCAGAGCGTTTGAGCGCAAAGCGCAAACTGGTAGCACGGGGCAGCGTTGATTGCGTTCCTGAAACGAGCTCAACTATCAGAGCGGGGCGCCGGCCGGGCTGGCTGGGTGGATTGGGGGTGCTGGCGCTGCTGTTGATTATGGCGCAGCTCTGGATGTTACGCGAGCGCCCGGCCTGGTACGGCGGCGAATTCGACTTTGCGCAACAGGAGCGTAGCCAGTTCATCCGGCTGATCCAGAGCCAGCCCGGCGAAGTACTGGCCGACGATGTGGCGCTGCTGCTGGCGGCGGGGCGCCCACTGCGCTACGATGATCCCTCAACGATGGGGCCGGCCATTCGCAGCGGCATCTGGAACCAGCAGAATTTGCTGGATGAAGTTGCGGCGCAGCAGTTCGACATTATTCTGCTGCCTTTCGACGCGACCCGGCTGGATCGCGACCCCAGCGGGCGCTGGACCGAGGAGTTCATTGTGGTGCTGCGCGAACATTACGAGTTGCGTTACCGCGATGTGTTATTCACGTACGTACCCAGGTCAGCTACCCAGGGCTAAAGGACTCTGCTGGTTTAACCACTCGCTTGCGCAGGAACCGGCGACATGCTATGATGACGCACAGCAGCATATGACGCACAGCATCATAGATTCCGGGGCGTAGTTCGGTTGCGCCCGGTTCGCTCATACACTAAGGAGATCATTGCGATGGAGCAGTCTCGTTACCCCGCCGATCTACCCTATCACCCGATTTATATCAATGGTGAATGGTGCGATGCCCTCGATGGGCGTACCTTCTACGATTATTCGCCGGCAACCGGTGAGGCGATTGCGATACTGGCCGCCGCCGGCCCGATGGACGTCGACCGGGCGGTGAAGGCAGCCCGCGATGCTTTCGACCGCGGTCCATGGCCGCATACGCCACCGGCTGAACGCGCTCAGATCCTCAATGCCATTGCTGATGCTCTCGAAGAACAGACCTTCGAACTGGCTGAGATGGAGGCCAGTGATGTGGGAGCGACGATCCGCAAAACGACGTATATCGATATCCCCTTCGGTATCGATTTGCTGCGCACCTTTGCCGAAATGGCCCGCAAGCATCCCTATGAGCCGCTGCCCTGGGTCGATATGCCCTCGGTGTCCTGGAATTTTGTCTGGCGTGAGCCGATTGGGGTCTGTGCCCAAATTATTCCCTGGAATCTGCCCTTCGCGATGGCGTGCTGGAAGATCGGCCCGGCCCTGGCTACCGGCAATACCGTGGTGATCAAGCCGGCGTCGCTGGCTCCACTGACGACGATCCGGCTGGTGCAGACGATCCACGAGACGGGCTTGCTGCCGAAGGGTGTGCTGAACCTGGTGACCGGCAGCGGCGCTGAGGTTGGTGAGGCACTGGCGACGCATCCGCTGGTCGACAAAATCGCCTTTACCGGCAGCACCGATACCGGCAAACGGATTATGACTCACGCGGCGCAGACGATCAAAAAGGTTACCCTGGAACTGGGCGGCAAGTCACCCTCGCTGGTGATGCCCGATGCCGACCTGGATCTGGTAACCGACGGGGTGCTCTTCGGGGCGTTCTGGAATGCCGGCCAGTACTGCGAAAGTGGTACGCGCCTGTTTGTGCACCGCTCCCAGCACGATGAACTGGTCGAGCGGCTGGCGCATCGCGCTCGCGGTATGCGCATCGGTGACCCGCTGGATCTGGAAAGCGACCTGGGGCCGCTGATCAATCAAAAGCAGCGCCAGCGTGTCGAAAGTTATATCGCGGTCGGCAAGAGCGAAGGTGCCAGGCTGGTCTGTGGGGGTGGGCGGCCTGAAGGCGATTTCTTCGAGCAAGGAGCGTTCATCGAACCGACGATTTTCACCAATGTGCATAATGGCACCCGGCTGGCTCAGGAAGAAATCTTCGGGCCGGTGCTCTCGGTGATCGCCTATGACTCGCTGACTGAGGCGATTGCGATGGCCAATGAAACGATCTATGGCCTAGCGGCGGCGGTCTGGTCGCGTGATTTGCAGGCAGCCATCGATGTGGCCCGGAGCATCCGGGCCGGCACGGTCTGGATCAACGACCATCACCTGCTGAACGCGGTGGCGCCTTTCGGCGGCTACAAGCAGAGCGGTATCGGGCGCGAAATGGGCATGTACGGCCTCAACGAATACACCGAAGCCAAACATATTCATGTCGACTTGATGCAGCGGCGCGAGGGCAAACTCTGGTGGGATACGCTGCTGCCCGAGCGCGACGCTTAGCGACCTTCCCTCCAAGAACACGACTGACGCGGTCGCCCCGCGAATGGGCCGGATTCGCCTGCGGCAGGCGCAAAGCGGCGCTCGCGGTCGCCGCCGCGTCAGTCGTGTAAATAACAGGAGTTACGCGGTCGCCCCGCGAATGGGCCGGATTCGCCTGCGGCAGGGGCGAAACTCACCCGTTGCGGCGTGAGCCACCACGCACTTTATCATTTCCGATTTGCGGTTAATCGCCGATGGTCTGGGCGAATTCTTGATCGCATGGTTGCTGCGCCGGCTGGTTTTGCTGCCGACGTTGCAGCCGGGCCGCTTCAAGCGCCGAGATCCGCAATTCGCGCACGACCATGGTGATCAACACGGCGACCGGCACCGTCAGCAGCGCAGTCAACAGGCCGCCGACCTGTCCGCCAACGTAGAGCGCCAGCAAAATTGCGCCCGGATGCACGTTGATGGCCCGCGAGAAGAGGAAGGGCACCACAAAATTCACCCCGACTATCCCCACCGGAATGCTCCAGAGCACCGCCCAGATTGCCAACCAGGGATCGATTGTCAAGGCGCTGAGTACCATCAAGATGCTGCCGATCAGACCGCCAAGGTAGGGAATGAACTCCAGGATGCCGCTGATCACGCCGATGGTCACAGCATAGGGAATGCCAAGCAGGGTAAGCATAGTCGAATAGGCAATCACCCAGTAGGCTGAAATGCAAAGTTGGGCGACCAGCCAGCGGCTCAGCCCCCAGCTTGAGCGGCGTACCAGAGTTTCGATGCGGGCATGATAGCGCTGCGGCACCCAGACTTCCAGCAAATTGCGGCTAAGTTGCGGTCGAGCGACCAGGAAAAAGACCAGTACCAGCATAATGAACGTCGAGAAGAGCAGGCCGCCGGCGCTGGCCAGCGTTCCCAGCAGGGCATAGGCGCCGGTACTGATCATATTGCCCAGGGTATCGATCAGGGCGCCACGGCTTTCGATTTCAGTTTCGACAATTTCGCGCAACACCGGGATCTGCTCGAGATTAGCCAGGATGCTGGCTACGATGGCATCACTGTTTTCGGCCAGCGTACGCACGTTTTGCAGAATAATCGGCACAATCAACAAGACAATCAGGGTTACGCCAACCAGCAGGGCAGCATAAACCATCAGTACCGTGAGGGCACGCGGAATACGGCGGCGTTCGAGGATTGCAGCGAGCGGGGCGATCAACATACTCAGCAGCGCAGTCATAAACAGCAAACCAAGCGTGTTCATCACCACACCCAGATAGGGTAGAGCCACGAAAACCAGCATGACCATGCCAAACAGGCCCCACCACGTCCCGGTACTGAGCCGAAAAGTAATTTTTCTTTCTCGCATCTGTGGCTCCATTTTGCTACCCAGGGTGGTAAAGTGAAGAACCCGGTTCCGCATACCACAGTACGACAGAGCCGGGAGGATTCATGCTGTATTGTACACGACCTGTACAGGCGATGTGGTATTGGGGCGAGAGTAGGGCTACCGCGTTCCCTGGTTCGGCCTGGTCGATGGAGTGCCTGAGACAGGCTCGGCTTCAGCGACGGATTCGACCACAGGCTGAGGGAGTGGCTCACGCGGTAACAAGCCGGCGGGACGCGGTGGGTTGCTGAGGCGCCCATAGACGTACATGTAGATGTCGCGGAGAATGGCGGCCAGCGGCGCCGAAAGGATCATCCAGATCAGGCCGAAGGGCGCGACGGCAACCAGCAGCATCATCAAGATGGCCGGGTGAATATTGACACTGTCGCCGGTGACTCGCGGTACCAGAATATTGCCCTCGAGCTGCTGGATTACCAGGAAAAGCAGCGCAATGGCAATACCGGACTCAACCGAGTCAAACAGGCCGAGCAGCACCGCCGGAATGGCGCCGATAATCGGGCCGATGAAGGGCACCAGTTCCATTACGCCGGCAAACAGAGCCAGCGCAATCGGTGCCTGGATGCCGCCGACACCGAGTGCCTGCAAGATCACCAGGCCGAGATAGGTGACAATGGCAATCAGCACACCGAGAAAAATCTGCCCGCGCAGGTAGCTGCTGAGCGTACGATCCACAATTCTGATCAGCGCCCAGAAATCCAGCCGCAGCCATGCCGGCAGCAGCATATTCAACGATCTGACACCTTTTTCGTGATCATTCAACACAAAAAAGAGCCAGAAGGGCACCACCAGAAAACCGATGATGAACGAAAAGGTATTGACGATGCTCAAGGCCGTACCGGTGATGAAGGCCGCAGTTGTTCGAATGTAGTTCAATGCATTGTTGCGTATCGTCGTCAGGCCTTGCAAAATACCGTCTTCGATGAATTGCTGAAGCGGCTCGGGCAAGGTCGCAATCCAGCTTTCGATTTCGGTGACCCAGGCATTGATCTGGGCAGGCGTCGGAAATGAGCGAACCAGGTTGCTCAACTGACCGAGCAGTGGCGGCACCAGGAAGGCCACAAAGAAACTAAGCGCAGCAAGCGCGACGGCAAAGACCAACAAGATAGCGGCCCAGCGCGGCATATGGGCATTGGCCCGATTGACCAGCGGCAAGAACAGGTAGGCCAGCACCACGCCGATCTGAAAAGGCAAGAGAACGCTCCAGGTCAGGCTCACAAACCAGAGTAGAGCGACGAAGGCCAGAATAATCACCAGGATGCGCAGCAGATCAACCGGTGTGAGGCTCAAGATACCAAGCCAGAGCCGGCGCCAGGCTTGACGAGCAGCGGCAACCCGCGTCGCGAGCGGCGTATCATCGGTACTTGCCGATTGATTGGGTTGTGGGATATTATTCATAGATCCGGCGTTCAGATCCTGCGTCTGGAAAAACGCTGCTTTTTGATTATACCATAGCTTACGCCGTCTGCATCGCATATACCGCCACGTCCTCTTCCGCCCCGCCGGAGGCACGAACCGGATTGAGGCAACCCGGCAGTTGCTATGCCGTCGATTCCGGGGCGCGAAACCGACTGAACTGTAGTATAGTGAAAGCAGAAAACAGCAAAACAGTATTGTATATCACGATGCGTCTTTCTTTTATTTATCCGATTTTTCTCTGGCTGCTACTCCTTCTGCCCTTGCTCTGGGCCTTCACACTGGCCACCCGCGACCTGGGTATAGCGCGATTGGGTGCGCTACGCTTCTGGTCGGTGCTGGCGCTGCGCAGCATTGCGCTCGCTGCACTGGTGCTGGCGCTGGCCGGGATACAGATTGTGCGCCCGGTTCAGGATCTGACACTGGTCTTCCTGGTTGACGGCAGCGACTCGGTAGCGCCGGCCCAGCGCGATGCTGCGCTGGAGTATATCAATGCGGCGCTGGCCGAGCGGCCGCCGGGCGACCGGGCAGCGGTGGTGCTCTTCGGCGAAAATGCGCTGGTCGAGCGCGCCCCCGCCGATCTCGATGCGCTCGGGCGCCTCAGTTCGACGGTGGTCGCCGGGCGCACCAATATCGAGGAGGCTATTCAACTTGGCCTGGCGCTCTTTCCGGCCGACTCGCAAAAACGATTGATGTTGCTCAGCGATGGGCAGGAAAACAGTGGCCGGGCGGCTGCGGCGGCACGGCTGGCCGCTTCACGGGGTATTCCGCTTGATGTGGTTGCATTGCCCGGCGTTCGCGGCTCTGATGTACTGGTCAGCGATCTGTCGGCGCCTGATGTGGCGCGTGAAGGCCAGGATGTGACCATCCAGGCCCGTATCGAGAGCGATATTGCCACCGAGGGCCGACTGGAAGTCTTCGCCAACAATGAACTGGTCGCAACGCGCGAGCTTGAAATTGAGCCCGGCAGTACCGACGTGCCAATCACGGTGCCAGGCGGCACGGCCGGTTTCAGTCGCTATGAGGTGCGTCTTGAGGCCCGCGATGATGCACGGGCGCTGAACAATCGGGCAGCGGCGTTTACCAATGTGCAGGGTCCGCCGCGGGTGCTGCTGGTCGCTACGGAACCGGAACGAGCGGCGGCCTTGCAGAGCGTACTCGCGGCCGGCAGCGTCCGGGTTGAGCTACGCGAACCGCAGCAGGTTTCGGTTGACCCGGTGGAGCTCGAGGCCTATGCGGCGATTGTGCTGGTCGATGTGCCGGCCAGCGCTGTGCCGGCGCCGCTCCAGGGCGCGTTGCCGGTCTATGTTGAGCAGCAGGGCGGCAGCCTGGCCATGATTGGCGGCTTCGATGCCTACGGTGCCGGTGGCTGGCGACGCACACCGATTGCCGAGATCCTGCCGGTCGAGCTTGATCCGCGTGACCGCGAGGAGCGACCCGACCTGGCGCTGGCGCTGGTGATCGACCGTAGCGGCAGTATGGCAGCAGAAGTCGCCAATGGCCTGACTCAACTCGACCTGGCGAAGGAAGCAGTGTATCAGGCCAGTTTCGGCCTGGCCGCCAACGACCAGCTCGGAATTGTGGTTTTCGACTCGGCGGCCCAGTGGATACTGGAAATGCAACAACTGCCGAGCATTATCGAGATCGAGCAGGCGCTGAGTATGATCAGCGATGGCGGTGGTACCGACATTCGCAGCGGGATTGAACCGGCAGCGCAAGCCCTGGCAACAGCGGATGCACGCACCAAACATGTCATTTTGCTAACCGACGGGGTTGCCGGCAGCAACTATGCCGATCTCATTCGCCAGATGCGCGACAATCAGGTGACGATCACGGTCGTGTCGATTGGCGATGATGCCAATCCGGCACTCGATCAAATCGCCGACATCGGCGGTGGGCGCTTTTACCAGGTTTTGAGCATTCGCGATGTGCCGCAGATCTTTCTGGCGGAAACCATCGCCGTTGCCGGGCGCGATATCGTCGAGGAAACCTTTACGCCGCAGATCGCGCTGAACGCGGCGCCGATTCGCGGGTTAGGTGGTTTGCCGCCGCTGCACGGGCACAATGGCGCCGAAACCCGCCCACTCGCCCGGACGATCCTGGTCTCGCCGGAGGGCAAGCCGATTCTGGCACAATGGCAGTATGGCCTGGGCCAGGTGCTGGCATGGACTAGCGATTTCAAGGGGCAATGGGCACGCGACTGGATTGCCTGGCCGCAGTTCCCGCGCTTCGCCGGTGCGCTGCTCGATACGCTGTTGCCGCCGGAACAGGCCGACAACCTGGCGCTGAGTCTGCGCAACGTCGATGCGCAGGCGATTATCGAGTTGAATGTCAGCGATGAGCAGGGACAGCCCATTGACAGTTCACAGATCGAGGCACGTTTGCTCGATCCGAACGGCGAGGGTAATCGGCTGAATTTCAGCCAGGTGGAACCGGGGCGCTACCGGGCAACAACTGAGGCCGATACGCCCGGCGTATACCTGGCGCAGGTTGCAGTCAGTGACCGTAACGGCAACCCACTCGGTACGGTGAGTGGCGGCCTGGCGGTATCGTATTCGCCGGAGTACCGCCGGCAGGCGCAAGCGGGCACGCTGCTGCCGGATCTGGCGGCGATCACGGGCGGGCGGGTGGCGCCACCACCGGCGGAGAGCTTCGCGGCGACGGCGCAGCCCGTCGGCGAGGTACGCGAGATTGCGTTGCCGCTGCTCTGGCTGGCGCTGTTGCTCTGGCCGCTCGACATTGCCCTGCGCCGCCTGATGCTGCGCCCGACCGATCTGAACCCGGCGCTGGAGCGCATACGCGAGCGGCTGCGCCCGGCTCCAGCCGATTCGCCGGCGGCCGACCCGACTCTGGAGCGATTGCAGATGGCTCGCGAACGGGCACGCCGGCCCTTCTCACGCCCGGCAAAATCGGAGCGAACGGCACCACCGGCGGCGCAGGCCGAGCAATCGTCGCCGGAAACAGCGCCGCGTCGGCCGGAAGCGGCACCGCCCCAACCGGAGCCGACGCCGAAAACTGAGCCGGCACAGGACGCTCGTAGCGACGATCCGCTGGCCAGTGTGCTGGCGGCGCGCCAGCGCGCCCGCCGCCAGCGGCGAGAGGAAAAGGGGTAAGGGCAACGCTGCTGCACGCAATGAGTTATACCAGGGGCAACACTGCGCTCGCCTTTGCCATCCACATCCCTCTGAGTACCTGATGTCCATCTGTATCAGCGAATCCGCAAGAAACTCGTAGCGTCATGCTGAGTTGTGATATAATCGAAACATTCTTTCGTAACTCGCACGCCGCCGCGAGGATCTTCGCGGCGTTTGGGTGATAGGCATCCGCCAGCGGTGGGCTGTAGGGCATCGGAATGTCCGGCGCGGCCACTCGGGTGATCATCCCCACGTGGTATTCGAAGGCGCCCTCCGCGATCAGGGCGGCTACCTCGCCGCCGACGCCGCAGGTGGTGACCAGCCACCAGTGAATCACCCATGGGTTCCCGCTGCGCGCCGGTCGGGTGACGGACGGGTCATTTGCCGGACGTTGACATGGCCCTACTCGCCGACTCTCGCTCTTGCACTGTGGCCTGAAGGATACTACAATGTATCGTTGTAACCGCCCGAGCAGCACTTTGCCCAGCAAAGGATAGCCTGTGCCGAACATTATCGATCTGGTCGATCCATCGCTGTTTCAGTATGAACCACCGCGACCGATCCCGCGTTTTTTTCGCTTGAATTTGCTCGGAGAATATCTGCTGGAACAGTCGCTCCGCACCTACCTCGATGTGCCGGTGCTCGCCGGCCTCTCGGCTCTGATCGGCCTGCTTATCTTCGATATCGGCATCTGGCTGCCGGCGCTGGTTGTGCTGGTACTCGCCGGACGCCTCGGCTCGGCCGGCTGGCGCCTGCTCAGCCTGGTGCATCATAACACGCGCATGCTGCGCGATGGTGCTATTCTGGGAGTGCAAATCACAGCACTGCGCCAATGTCGGCATGGCGGAGCCACCCTCGACTGCCGCATTACGATTTCACCGCGCCGCCAGTCCGTCGGCAGCATCTATCTATCCAGCCTGCCCGCCGCCCGTGCGCTCGCCGAACGCAACGATCTGCGCGCCATCTGCCTCACGCAAGCACCCGGCGTCTGGCGCCTGCTCAACGCCGATATCGATGGCTTGCGCTATGATCGGGGCCAATTCTGAGGAACAGCGGAACGCTATGCGGGCTCTACTCTAAAACCCGCACACTTCCAAAAATCATCCCGTCGATCAGTTGTTCCACCGGCGCTCGATCATCGGTGAAAGGCGGGAAACGGGCTTCAGCCGGCGAGAACTCGCGTACCGGCCCGTCACCCTCGACCAGCGCCCAGTACATAACAACCTGCAAGGCCGGGATGTCCATCGCTACCGCATTCTGCTGAAAATTGGCTACGCCGTCGCCAACCGGCTGGTTCACCCCGATAATGATCCCGTTCGACGAAGGCCGCCGCGTGTCGATAATGAATACCTGCGGAAATACGTTCCGCATCGTCCCGGCAATCGCATTGACCAGCCGATCGTCTCCGCCCGGTGGCCGCCCGGCATTGACCACGGCAAGACCATCGGGGTTCAGGTGCGCCTGGACTTCCTGGAAGAATTCGACCGTCGTGAGATGAAAGGGAATATAGGGCTGGTGGTAGGCGTCCATCGCAATGACATCGTAGCTATCGGCGCTGGTAGCCAGCCAGTAGCGGGCGTCGGCGGCATAAACCCGATAGTTGGGGAAAGCCGGGTTCCGGTCTTCCATATCGAAGTAGCGCCGGCCCAGCTCAATGATCTGCGGGTCGAGTTCCACCGCGTCGATCCGGGTTTGCGGCCCATAGATCGCCAAGAACTGCTTGGGCACCGTACCGGCTGCCGAGCCAAGCATCAGCATGCTTTGCACCGACTCCGGCTCGCGCCCGGCATACACATAGGGCGCAATGCTGAAATAATCCCAGGGGCCGCCGTCCGTCAGCAGGTCAAGCGGATCGCCGCTTTCAGCGTAGCGCAGCCGGTACACCGAATGACGCGCCCGGCCCTCATTCAGCACCAGTACCATACGCGGGTCGGGTAGGCCATCGGCATAGGCAAAATCCTGGTAGGCCACCTGAATGTAGTTGTACTGTGATTCATCTTCGGCCACCAGGCGACAGCGATAGCAGTCGGCACTCTTGATCACCTGGCGACCGGCAGTCGTATAAAATGCCAGGCCGGCCACCAGCGGCAGCAACAGCAGGAAACGCCAGTCGCGCAGCCCCCAGACGGCCAACCCGATCAAAAATACCGCAAACAGATATATCGTCCATTCGGTTCCGATCGCCGGAATCAGCAGCAGAACCGTCAGGAACGTGCCGACAATCGAGCCGATCGTCGACAGGGCCGAGATCGATCCGGCGGTGCGCCCGGCCGCCGCAATACCGTCCTGCATCCGAATGATTTGCAGGCGCACGGCAAAGGGGCCAACCATCGCCAGCAAAGTTACCGGCAGGGCAAACAGCAGCACCACCCCGATCAAGGCCGCCACAAAGCCACCGGCGGCAATATCGCGCAACGACTGCTGGGCCAGGCCCAGGATCGGGCGAGCAATCAGCGGAATGAAGGCACAGGTCAAACCGGCCATCGCAATCAGGCGATAGAGCACCCGCTCATCGGGCTTGCGATCGGCCAGGCTGCCGCCGAGCCGATAGCCCAGCGCCAGGTACAACAGGGTCATACCGATGACAACCGCCCAGATCGGCTGCGACGTCCCGAAGAAAGGCGCCAGCAGCCGCGGCATCACCATCTCGATCCCCAGCGTCCCCACGCCGGCCAGAAACACCACCAGTTGCAAAAACCTCGTCGAATGCGTCGTGAACCAGCCTTCCCAGGCGTTTTGCCGGCCGCATTGGCGACTGCACTGCAAACGAGGCCGGCGAAAATACGGAAAAACCGCCTGCTTGTTGCTTGCTCGTGCAACAAAGCCGCAACAGCAAGCAACAAGCCAGAGCTTCCTCAGCCAAGCGCATTGACGATCATCAAATTGATCGTATGCAGCAACAACATTGCCACCAGCGGTGACAGATCGAACATACCGACATTCGGCAAAATACTGCGGATCGGTGCCAGGATCGGCTCAGTCAGTTCACGTAGAATCTGATTGATCCGCATATTGCCCATCGGATCGATGAAAGACATAAGTACGCGTGCCAGAATCAGCAGCGAGAGAATTTGAAACAGCAATTGAATGAAATATACCAGATAGTTTGACATGAGACGTTTCCTTATTCACGATTTGTTTTCCGGTTCCGATGTACCACTCGATGCGAGATGCTGCTGGAGGCGAGCGCGCACTGCGGCGGCATGAGCATACAAGCCTTCTGCCTCGGCCAGCCGCGCTGCAGCCGGCCCGATCCGCCGCAAGGCATGCTCATTCAACCCGACCAGCGAAATCACCTTGCGAAAATCATCGACATTGACCGGCGAGGCGAAGCGTGCCGTGCCCTCTGTCGGCATAATATGCGAAGGTCCGGCCACATAATCACCCAGCACCTCAAAAGACTGCTCGCCCAGGAACACTCCGCCGGCATTGCGCACCCGGCCCAGCCAGGGCCAGGGATCGGCAATCAGCAAACAGAGATGTTCCGGCCCATAGGCATTTGCCAGCGCAAAGGCCGTAGCCAGATCCGGCGTGAGCACAATCGCGCCGCGTTGGGCCACCGCTTCGGCGGCCATGCCCGCATTAGGTTCCGGCAAAACTGTCAGTTGTTGGGCCACTGCCGCCTGCACCGCCAGCGCCAGTTCCCGCGATGTCGTCAATAGAATGGCGCTAGCCTCGACGTGTTCGGCCTGCGCCAGCAGATCCGCCGCAACCAGCCGGGCATCGGCATCGGCATCGGCGATCACCATCGTTTCAGTCGGGCCGGGCAAGCTCTCGATACCGACCGCGCCGAACACCGCCCGCTTGGCCAGAATGACATACCGATTGCCCGGCCCGGCAATTTTGTCGACCCTGGGCACACTGGCGGTACCATAGGCCATCGCCGCAATTGCCTGCGCACCCCCTACCGCAAACACCCGCTGCACGCCAGCCACCCGGGCCGCCGCCAGCACAATGTCCGCCGGCAGCCCACTGCCGCGCTGCGGCGGCGAGCAAACAATGATTTCATCGACACCGGCCACTCGGGCCGGAATGGCGGCATGCAAGAGCGACGAAGGCAACGGTGCCATGCCTCCCGGCACATATACCCCTACCCGTTGCAGCGGTACCACCAGCTGGCCTACTGCTCCTTCGACGCTGAAATCGACCCAGGAGTTGCGCGCCTGGCGCCGATGGAAGCGTTCAATTTCCGCTGCCGCCAGTTGAAGCGCCTCGTGCAACTCGCCGCCGACCGCCGCTGCGGCTGCCGCCAGAGCATGCGACGGCACCTCCAGGGTTGTCGGGCGCACTCCATCGAATCGTTCGCTCAATTCAAGGAGCGCCGCATCACCGCGCTCGCGTACCGCATCGATGATGGCGTCGACGCTGGCGGATGCCGCATCGCGTTCAAAATCGGGCCGCCGCAGGACTGTCGCCTGCGCTACGGCAATATCGTCCATCAGCGGAATAGCCACAGGCTTGCCCCTCGTATGCACGCTCGCCGGTTTCTCTCTGTATATTGTACCAGAGGAGCAATATTTCGGCGCAGCCCCGATCCTGTTTCCCATTCGTCACGTTTCTACGGCGTATGTATAATCGAAAAGCCGCCAAAACTATTGACAGCTATGCCCACTTCTCGTATCATAGGCCTGAATATGTCTGATAAAACGTAAATTCTCGCAGGGGATAAACAGCAACCGCCTTTTCTGGCTTCCGGCAGGGCGGAAGAACCGTTCATTTCATTCGTTGTGGCGGCTTCGCCGCCATAACGCTGCCGCCGGCGAAAAAGCCCGTGATGCGGCCAGCATCAACGCCGACTGCGTAAGTTCTGGGATTGACACGACGAACGGGGAGGCCTACACATGAAGCAAGTTCGGCTCAGTCAGGGGTTGCTGGCGCTGCTGTTAATTGTGCTGCTTGTCCTGGCTGGTTTGCCGGCAAAGGCGGCAGAAGCCCAGCAGCGTATGTTCTACTTTCCGCAAACGGGTCACTACCTGCGCGGTGCGTTTCTGAGCTACTGGGAACGCGAGGGCGGTTTGCCTATCTTCGGCTACCCTATTACCGAAGAATACATCCGCCGCGCCGATGGACGCCTGGTGCAATATTTTGAACGCGCCCGCTTCGAGCTCGTCGTCGAGGCACCCGATCGCGCCCGCGTCGAACTCGGCCTGCTCGGGCGCGAATACCTCAATGCACGCCGGATTTTTTTCCAGCCAGTTGCACCGGTACGCAATACGGCTACGGTGCGCTATTTCCCCGAAACCGGCCATACCATCCGCGGCGCTTTCAAGAATTTCTGGGAACGCCGTGGCGGCCTGGCCATCTTCGGCTACCCGCTGAGCGAAGAGGTACGCGAAACCTTTGCCGACGGCAGCGTGCGCACGGTGCAGTACTTCGAACGCGCTCGCTTTGAACTTCGCGGCAACAGCGTCGATCTCGGGTTGCTCGGGATTTTGCTGGCGCCCTGTGCCCTGCGGGGCAGCCTGCCGCCCAATGCGCCGCCCGCCGGCCCGCTCCCCGAGGGCGACCCGACGCCCTGTGTACCCATCTCTCCCGCCACCACCATCGGCCTGGCCTACCCTGATCCGGCCAATCGCGGCCAGGTGATGGGCTTTGAAGCCGGTGGCTACCTGCCCAATGAAACGGTCAGCCTCTGGTTCAATCTGCCCAACGGCACGGTACGCCCATTGCCCTATCAGGCCATTGCCGCCGGCGATGGGGTCGTCCTCATTGGTTTCCGTACCGAATTCGGTGACCCGCCCGGGCGCTGGAGTATCGTTGGCCAGGGTGTCACCAGCGGTCACCAGGTTATTGCGTTCTTTACGCTCCGCTGAAACGCACGGCCGCTCTGCCGGCATGCCGCATCGCCGGGTTCGATCAGGGCCACGTCAACGTCCGGCAAACGACCCGTCGGTCACCCCAACCGGAGCGCAGCGACGGGGAGAGGGTTGGGGTCTTGTCTACACCTGAAAGCAGCATTTGTGTATTTGCTCACAGTTCCGCCCCCACTTGCCGCATATACTTCACGACAGATGAACCAACAATACCGACCAGGAAGTCGTGGAGATACAGATTTCGTATCTTTTGCCGCGACAAGCGGCAAAAGATACGAAACCCATCGGCACAGATTTGGATTCTATCACCAATGATCTTGCTGTCTGGCCGGCCCTACTATAAAAAGTACAGCGCTGAACCGATTCAGATAGCCCGGTACCGCACGAGGAGTTCTTTACTATGCCTGAACTGCACGGTCATATTCTGGTGGTCGATGATAGCCGGCTGGGTCGTAGCCGCTTGCAGTATGCCCTGGAACAGCAAGGCCACCGGGTGATGCCGGCGGCCGGCGGGCGGCCGGCGCTCGCTTTGCTGGCCGACCAACCCTTTGACCTGGTGCTGCTCGATATGCTTATGCCCGAGATGAGCGGCATAGAGCTCTTGCAACGGCTCAAAGCCGACCCGGAGTTGCGCCGGTTGCCGGTGCTGGTGATTTCCGCACTGGAAGAACTGGACTCGGTCGTACGCTGCATTGAAATGGGCGCCGAAGATTACCTGGTCAAGCCCTTCGACCCGGTACTGCTGCGAGCGCGGACGACGGCCTGCATCGAGAAGAAACGCCTGCGCGATGCTGAACAGGCCTATCTCGACCAGGTGGCCCGCGTGACCGCCGCCGCCGCCGCCGTTGAAGCCGGCAGCTTCGATGTTTCCAGTCTCGATGAGGTGGCCGGGCGCGACGATGACCTCGGGCGTATGGCGCGGGTATTCCAACAGATGGCGCGCAATGTTCAGGCCCGCGAACAACAATTGCGTCGCCAGGTCAGCAGTTTGCAGATCGAGATCGACCGCAGTCGGACGCAGCGCCAGGTGGCCGAGATCAAGGAGAGCGACTATTTTCGCGATTTGCAGCAACAGGCTCGCCAGTTGCGCGCTGAAATGGAAAGCGAAAGCGGTTTGTAAGGTATGCCTATGGCAAAAATTATTTCCATTCACTCCTTTCGTGGCGGTACCGGCAAATCCAACCTGGCCGCCAATCTGACGGCCCTGCTGGCCGCCGGCGGCCAGCGCGTCGGTGTGATCGACACCGACATCCAGTCACCTGGGATCCACAATCTCTTCGATCTCTCCGGCGAAAACATCAGCCACACGCTGAATGATTTTCTCTGGGGCACATGCAGCATCAACCAGGTGGCGGCTGATGTGACATCACGCCTGGTGACTCCGGTCGACGGGCAGATCTTTTTGATCCCCTCCAGCATCAAGTCGGGCGAGATCGCCCGGATTTTGCGCGAGGGCTGCGATGCCCGGCTGCTTACCAATGCGCTGCGCAAAGCCATCAGCGAGCTCCGGCTCGATACCTTGATCATCGACACGCATCCCGGCTTGAATGAAGAAACGATGCTTTCGATTGCCATCTCGCACGCCCTGTTGATCATTATGCGCCCGGATCGCCAGGATTACGAAGGCACCGGGGTGACGGTCGAAGTTGCCAGTGCGCTGAATGTGCCGCAGATGGCTATGATCGTCAATAAAGTACCGTCCGGCTTTGACGCCGAAGAGCTACGCCGGCGCGTCGGCCAGACCTTCAACTGTGAGGTTGCCGCTGTTTTACCGCACTCCGACGAGATGATGGCCCTGGCCAGTTCCGGCATTTTTGTGCAACACTACCCCGATCACCCGATCAGCCAGGCACTTCTGGGAGTCGCAAACAAGCTTGCTTACATGAAACCTGCAGGATAACCCAATGTCTGAGGAACAGCAACGCAACGATTTGAAAGCCCTGGTCGGCGACCTGGCAGCCATCGCTTCGCCGATGCAGGCTTATCTTGAAGAATTGCATAGTCGCTTTCATAGCCTGAACAATGGGGTAGTAGCCGACTATATTCCGGAACTGGCCCGCGCCAACCCGAACTGGTTTGCTATCTGTATCACCACCGTCGACGGCAAGATGTTCAAGGTCGGCAATTTTGCCCAGGAATTCACGATCCAATCGGTCTCCAAGCCCTTTGTCTACGGCATGGCCCTGGAAGACCACGGACGCGATTTTGTGCTCTCCAGGGTCGGCGTCGAGCCCTCGGGCGATGCTTTCAATGCAATTGTGCTCGATAAGCATTCGAACCGCCCCTACAACCCGATGGTCAATGCAGGCGCCATAGCTACAGCAGCACTGGTCAAAGGCCAGGATCCGGCCGAGCGTATGAACCGCCTGCTCGCATTGTTTCGGCACTACACCGGGCGTGAGATCCGCATGGACGTGTCGGTCTTTGTGTCCGAGCGTAGTACCGGCGACCGCAACCGGGCAATTGCCTACCTGATGCGCAATTTCGGCATGCTGGCGGGCAATCTCGATGAGGCGCTCGACCTG
This sequence comes from Chloroflexaceae bacterium, assembly GCA_034437175.1. Taxonomy (GTDB): domain Bacteria; phylum Chloroflexota; class Chloroflexia; order Chloroflexales; family Chloroflexaceae; genus DAOTUJ01. The sequence goes on from DAOTUJ010000129.1 coordinate 73,512, forward strand.
TATTTTCAGCAGTGTTCGCTCCTGGTGAACTGTCAGGATCTGGCGCTCATGGCGGCAACCCTGGCCAATGATGGGGTCAACCCGGTTTCGGGCGAGCGTGCGGTCAGCACGGATTATGTGAAAGATATGCTCAGTGTGATGTACACCTGCGGCATGTACGATTTCTCCGGCGAATGGGCCTACCAGGTGGGCATGCCGGCGAAGAGCGGCGTCGGCGGCGGCATCATCGCAGTGGCGCCGAAGCAACTGGGCATCGGTGTGTTTTCACCGCTACTGGATCTACGCGGCAACAGCGTGCGTGGCGTGGCGGTCTGTAGCGAAATCTCGCGCCACTTCGGCCTGCATGCCTTCGACACGTGCATCGACGACAGTCGCCTGCGCGAAGCCATCTCTGGAAAATTCTGAAGCGTTGGAGCGTTGGAGCGTTGGAGCGTGCGAGGGAAAGCTTTCACGAAGAGTCTAATCTGTCGCAACGCTCCAACGCTCCAACGCTCCAACGCTCCAACGCTTATGATAAACACCTATCTGCGAATTCTGGCGTCAATGGTGCTGGTGAAAATCGCCGGGGCAACGGTGGTTTTCTCCTATTTTGCCAATGTCGATCGGCATACCTTTGATGCGAATAAGGCGTTCTGGCGCACCGATGCGAGCCCGGACTGGATGACCTATATCTGGGTAATCGCGGTGGTCGGATTGGCCGGTGTGCTGCTGGCCGGTTATGTCGGGCGTTCGCTCTGGCAGGCCGAACGCCGGGTGGCGGCGGGCGACACACCGGCTGATCTGCCGCAGCATATTCGCCGACGTGCGGCGGCCTTCCCGCTGATCTGCGCCGGCTTCAGCCTGACCGGCTGGAGCGTGGCGGGTCTGTTTTATGCCCGTGGCGGCCTGCTGCTGCTGATGCCGCATGGATTGCTACCGTCAGCCACGCTCGAAACGACCTTGCGGGCGATGATCGGCTTGTTTCTCGTAACCGCAGTTGTCGGCTTTACCTTGCTGGCCTTGATCGACCGTTCGATGCATAAGCCGGCGCTGCGCACGTATTTGCTGTCGGCACACCTGCTGCTCTGGCCACTGACTTGGTGGCTGTTCGACCGCGGCTTGATGATACCGCCGCCTACCGAGACCTTCTGGCGCACACTAACCGGCCTGGTGCTGGTCGGCGGCATAGCCTCGGCGGCGCTGACCTTTCTCGGCAGCGATGCTTTCTGGCGCTGGTCGCTGCCACGCTTTTTTCCCACTGGCGACTTCGCCCACTTCCGCCGGCCGCGCGTATCGGTCGGCATCCGGCTGGTCATTACGACTCTGCTTACCGGCATGCTGCCACTGCTGGTGCTGAGCATGGCCGTGCTGGCCGGCGCCGCCAATCTCGAACTGATCGTCCTGTTCGTTGCCGGCGCCGGTGTGACGAGTACACTGCTCTTCAGTGTGCTGACGGCACGCAGCCTGTTGCAGCCGCTGCGTGACCTGACAACGGCACTGGATACAGCCAGTCGCAATCCGGGCCGGGCCTTGCTCTCGGCGCAACTCTCGAACGATGAACTCGGCGATCTGACCAGTCAGTTTCGTCGCCAGATCGAGGCCAACAACCAGTTGCTGGCCGACAATATCCGGCTGGAAAGTGCGCTGAGCATCCAGAACCTGGAGCAACAGGTGGCCGAGCGTACCATCGAGCTGGCGCAAGCCCGCGATGAGGCCGAAGCGGCCCGTCGCCAGGCTGAACGTGCCAATGATGCCAAAAGTGAATTTCTGGCCATGATCAGTCACGAGATCCGCACCCCGATGAATGCCATTATCGGGATGAGCAGCCTGCTGCTCGACAGCCGGCTCGACCACGAGCAGGCCGATTTTGCCCGCAGCATCAACAACAGCGGCGAGAATTTGCTGGTAATCATCAATGATCTGCTGGACTTCTCGAAGATCGAAGCCGGCCGGCTGGATCTCGATCCACAGCCCATGCACCTGCGCGACTGCATCAAGAGTACGCTCGATCTCCTGCGGCCGCGGGCGCGCGACAAGGGTCTGGAGCTGCGCAGCGCCATCGCTGCCGACAGCCCACTCGCCATCCTGGCCGACGAAACCCGGTTGCGCCAGATCCTGTTGAACCTGCTCGGCAACGCGATCAAATTCACCGAGCAGGGCAGCGTCACGCTGACTCTCGGCAGCCGCCGGCGACACAGCAACGGCGATGAAGCCGAGTACGAATTGCATTTCGCCGTCAGCGACACCGGCATCGGCATTCCACCCGAGCGCGTGGATCGGCTGTTCAAAGCCTTCAGCCAGGTCGATGCCTCGACCAGCCGACGTTACGGGGGAACCGGCCTGGGCCTGGCCATCAGCCGGCAACTCTGCGAATTGATGGGTGGGCGCATGTGGGTGGAAAGCACCGTCGGTAGCGGTTCGCATTTTCACTTCAGCATTCCGGCGCGCCCGGTGGCGGCGCCGCAGCATACGGCAACCGACAGCAGTGACCGCTATGCCGAGGCGGATCTCGCTAGCGCCGACATGGCCCGACGGCATCCCCTGCGCATTCTGCTGGCCGAAGACAATGCGACCAATCGCAAACTGGCACTGTATTTCTTGCAGCGGCTGGGCTACAACGCCGACAGCGCCGCCAACGGGCGCGAAGCACTGGCGGCGCTCCAGCAACAGGCTTACGATCTGCTGCTGCTCGATGTGCATATGCCCGAAATGGACGGACTGGAAACGGCGCGCCGGATCGTAGCCGAGTGGCCGGCAGAGCGCCACCCGCGCATGGTTGCGATGACCGCCAGCGCCATGCCGGGCGATCGCGAACGCTGCCTGGAAGCCGGTATGGACGATTATCTCAGCAAGCCGCTGCGGCTGCCGGCACTGGTGGCGGTACTGGAGCGCACAAATAGCATTGTGGCCCAACCTGCCGGCGAAAGCGTCACGAACGGACTGGTACCGCCCGATGCACTTGCGCGTATGCTGACCGACCTCGGCGGCGACACGGCATTTTTGCAGCAGTTGCTGGGTGATTTTCGGGCCGACGCGACTGAACTGCTGGCCGAACTTCAGAGCAACGACTGCGAACGGGTGCAACGCGCCGCCCATACCCTCAAAGCCCACGCCGCTGAATTCGGTGCAGTACAGGTTGCCGAGGCCTGCCGCAAGCTGGAGCAGGCCTGCCGCAATCAGGCCGGCAGCGCAACATTGGCACCATACATTGCCGAAGTTGATCGGCTGTACCGGCAGTTGCAAGCCGAACTGAGGTGAGCAGTCGAGGCGATCAACGCGCTGGTACGGCAATGCCGCACCAGCGCAACGCAAACATCCTACTAAACATCCTACTGGCCGCTTACCGCAGTGTGTCCCCAGTAGGTCGTAATTTCCACCCGCGGCTGGTAGTTGCCGGCCGTAGCATACGTATGGCTGACGGTCGGGCCACTGGTTTCAACGATGGGCGAGCCGTCGCCGAAGTCCCAGCGGTAGCGTACAATGCCGCCGGGCGTATTCAGACCGGCGACCGCGCTCAACTCGACAGTCTGGCCGGCGGCGGCACTGCCGGCGAAGCCTTCCACCCGCACAGCAGGCCGGTCGACCGTCCAGAACAGCAGGTTTTGCAGCAACTCTTTGCGCGTAGTCGCGCCGGTATCGCTACGCACACCTTCCAGCCCGAAGGCCAGGTACGTCGTGCGATACTTGAAATCGGGCAGCGGCTGTTCGAGCGTCGGCGAGGAACTATTGTTCAGACCGACCAGGCCCGGCGTCGCACCGCCGGCAGCCCGCTGGAAGATCGGGGTGGTCGTGGTGTTGGGCGTCCGCGGATCGAGATTAATCACCGCCGCCTCATCGATGGTCACCTGGTTGCCGGCGCCGGTCTGGTCGCCTGGGGCAATATCTTCATCGAGCAGGCTCAAATCGAGCCGGATATTCGCCAGCCAGGCCTGCGATCCCGTACCGACGACAATCTTCTCGATGCTTTCGTCGCCACCGAAGACATCATCCTGCACGAAGACCGCGCCAAGGTAGGAATGATAGATCGACGAGCGCCCGAAGTTCGGATCGGGGTTCGGGTTATTATCCGAGGCCCAGCTGAAATCCTGGCCGGTAGCAATCAGGCTACCGCCACTCTGCAGGTACGCGATCAGCGCATTCAGGTCAGGCGTCGTCAGCGGCGTGGGTACCGGGAAGCTGCCGTCGGGGAAGAAGCTATCGCCGGTAAACCAGATGATCACCTCGTGCTTCTGCAGTTCACTGATCGACGGCAGGGTGCGTTCTTCGCCGGCGCGTGCATCGAGATCGATGTAGGTGAAGGGGATCTGCAGTTCGCCGAGCGCATTGCCGTAGTAACCGGAATAATCGGGCAATTCCAGACTCGTGCTGCCGTCGTTGTCGAGCAAAAGCACCTTGGGGCCAGGTTCGGGCGGCAGCGCGCGCGCCCAGAGCGGCAGGCGCAACTGCTGGCCGGCCACATCGACTGCCAGGAAGCCCTCGTAGTCGCCAAGCGCACCCACCGGCAACTCGGCGGAAACCACGAAACTGGCGGTAGCCCCGGCTGCCAGCGCCAGGCTCGCCGGCGCCACCGACACATTGATGCCGCCGACCTGCGGTCGCATCGCGATGTCCTGGCCGGCGCCGGAGACATTGCGCACCGTCACCGCCAGTTCCACCCGCGTCGGCTGGCCGGGCTGCGTCGGCACATTGCCGAAGGACAGCGAGCCACGGCTGAAGAGCAGCGGCGTACCGGCAGCCCGGCTGAGATCGATGCGTCCGGCGCCCTCTTCGAGCACGCCGGTAGCTTCACTCCGATCGAGATCAAGATACACATTCGGGTCAGCCGTATTCATCAGCGCCGACTTGATATCGGACGGCGACCAGCCGGGGTGGATCTGCTTGAGGAGCGCGGCGGCACCACTGACGTGCGGTGTGGCCATGCTGGTACCCGAACTGAGCCCGAAGCCCATATGTGGTTCGCGGCCAATACCGGCGGCAAAACCGGCCGAGAGGATCGCCACACCGGGCGCGACCACATCGGGCTTGAGGCTACCCTGGAAGGTCGGGCCGCGCGAACTGAAGGGCGCCAGCACATCGGCAGGCGCATCGACAATGCGCGCAGTCGTATCGATCTGGAGTTGCGCCGCATCGCCCTGGGCGGCCCGCCAGTTCAGCATGGCCAGGCCATCGCTGCGCCCGACAAAGATCGAAGGAATGCCGACCGCTTCGGAACCGTCACCGGGCGCCATACCGACCAGCGTATCGCCGCCGGCCTCGGAGTTATAGACAATCACCGAGTTGGCACCGCCAATCTGGGCATTCAACACCTTGATACTGAAGGGGCAAACCCCACGCTCGATCATTGCGACGCGCCCGCTCAGCGAGCCGGTCGGCAGCGGCTCACAGGCCAGCGTCGAATCACTGACCTCGCCCACCGACACATAGGAGAACGGCCCCCAGACACCCGCGGGCAATTCGGGGCCGAACAGAGCCTCACTGAAGGCCATACCCTGCAACTCGCCCGGCACGCCTTCCGGCGCGACGACATCGACACCGCCGGGTTGCAGAGCGCGCCCGGCCGTCGTGGCACCGACGGAGATCAGCTTGTCGCTATAGCTGGGCGAACCGTGCGTGCTGAGGTCGGGGCCGGCATTGCCGGCCGCAAAAACAACCGTGACCCCGGCATCAACAGCGGCTTCGGCGGCGATCACACTGGGGTCGGTATCGGGGAGGCCGGAGGGCCGGCCACCCCAGCTATTGTTGATGACATCGGCACCGTCGGCCAGCGCATCTTCGAGCGCCGCCACCAGTTCAATCGTCCAGGCGCTACCGGAGAAAGGCGAGTCGTTGGCGTAGAACGTTTTATAATTCATCAGGTAAGCCGCCGGCGCAACACCCGAAATAGGTAGAGCGATACCAGCGAGTTCGGCAGTCGTATTGGCATTGCCGGCAGCCGAACCGGCGACATGCGTACCGTGGCTGCTATCGAAGGGGCCGGGCAGCGGCGTTGCGCTGCCCTCGGCGGGCGGCAGGTCGGGGCGAAAATAAGCGCGGGCCGCAATCACCTTGGGGGTCGTGAACTCAGTTTCGCCTTTGGGAAAACCAGCGGGATATGCAAAGCCGGCCGGATCGAAGAAGGGATTATCGATATAGATGCCGCTATCGATCACCGCAATCTTGACCCCGCGCCCGGCATTGGCCTGGCCGCCGATCGCCGGACTGCCCCAGAGCACATCGGCGCCGATGGTCGGAATGCTGGAGAACATCTGCAAATCATGCCGCCGGTCGGGATGCACCGCCACCACACCGGGAATGCGGCTCAGGCGCTGCATCGCAGCTTCGCCGGCACCCGGCACGCTAATGCCGATCCCATTGAAGAGCAACTCGTAACGCTGATGCACCTGCGTCGCCGGGAACTGCCGGCGCACGGCGGCCAGCACCCGGTTCTGAGCGGCACGCAACTGGTTGCGATACGATAGCGCCGCCGAAGCCTGCACATTGATCGGCCCGGCGCCGCCGTTCGCCCGCAACTGCGCCGCAACCGGACTCTGGGCCAGCGGCGCCGCATCGAGCTGCACGATCCAGCGTTGCGGCACTTCGACATCGGAAACCTGATCACTGGTAACGACCGGGCCGGCCTGGATGCGTGGGACACTGCGATCCTGAGCCTGGCCAGGCATAGCCGCCGCCGGACTCAGCAGCAGCGCAAGCGCAAGCAGGAACATTAACAGGGCAGACGGACGCCTGGACATACAGCACTCCTCGTCTAGGGCGCGCCGGGCGCGCAAGGTTTGATTATGACTGGGTAGTCTGTGAATTGCATGTCGTATGATAGGGACAAATGCCGATTTTGGCAACCATTTGCCGAGGATTGCGCAAACTGTCCTCTATCATTGCCGGCCTGGCGCGGCCCGCTCCATCCGTACGCCCCGCAGCCGCTCGCGAGCGACAGGTATTGATGTCGATAATCCGCTGTCAGTCCTCCGCAACCCTGTGGTCATCATTGCCGATAGCACTCCCGGCCCCGGCAATGACGACCAGCATCGTGTTAGGGTTGCGAAAACGCATTGCCATTCCTACCGCTTTGCCGCAACCACCACGCCGCTGCACCAGTCCATCTGTGTGAGCACCAGATCTTTGCGCGCCATCAGCGATTCCAGCAGACGATCGACATAAGGTGTGTGGCCGTGATCCCAATTCGGCGAGGGCAGGAGATCATCGATCACATACAGGCCACCGGGCTTAAGCAATGCGAGAGTTTCATCCAGATGCGAAAATTTGCCCGCCCAGGCATCGGCAAAAATCAAATCAATCGAAGCATCCGGCAATTCCAGAATGACCGCAACCGCATCCTGGCGCCGAATTTCCAGGCGTGGATCGAGACCAAGATGCTGGCGCGCAATTTCCTGCGCCTCGGCATCGGTATCGACCGTGAGCAGATGCGATGCCTCGTCCATGCCATCGAGCATCCAGGCCGTCGCAATACCGGTACCGGTTCCCAGTTCCAGCAAGCGTCCAGTGCGGCGCGCAGCCGCCAGCGTGCGCAGCAGTGCTCCGGTGCGCCGTTCCGAAGACATCGTAAAGCCGAGGACTGCCGTCTCACGCAGAATCGCCGTCATTGCCGGCGGCAGCGTAGGGTTGAAGAATTCGATCATTGTCGCTCCCTATTGCATATGACTGGATTGTCATCCAGCTACGGAACCTGAAACAGTTAATCTATCATTGACAGGAGTTACGCGGTGGCGACCGCCTTTTTTGGCATCCGGCAGGCAGGATATCACCAATCATTAATTCGCGCCTCCAACAAGCAGGGGCGCCCGCAGCAATTGCTGCGGGCGCCCCTGCTTGTTGGAGGCGACGGCGGGATTCGAACCCGCGAATCGCGGTTTTGCAGACCACTGCCTTACCACTTGGCTACGTCGCCCGGCCTTTTCTGAAATGCTACAGTAACACGTGGCGGAAGAAATGTCAAGCGGTTTGCCGGTGTACCGTAAGGGTGTTCCTCTCCCCATCATCGCCCCGCCATCTGTTACAATGTCGTATAGTTCGCTTGAAAACTCATAACTCTATGGAAGAGGAACCCGCGATGTTTGACAAAAAAGATCAGCTGAAACAGGCCCATCAGCAATGGGAGCAGCAGACGCTCTTTCCGGCGCTGCAACGCAACCCCGAGCGCGATATGGCATTTATGACCACCAGCAGCAAGCCCATCAATCGGCTCTACGATCCGCTGGATCTGGCTGATAGCGATTATCTGCGCGACATCGGCCACCCCGGCGAGTATCCCTACACGCGCGGCATTCATCCCACCGGCTACCGCGGCAAGGTCTGGACGATGCGCATGTTCGCCGGTTTCGGTACCGCCGAGGAGACCAACCAGCGATTCCGCTACTTGCTCTCGCAGGGCCAGACCGGGCTCTCGGTGGCCTTCGATATGCCGACGCTCTATGGGCGCGACACCGACCACCCGCTAGTCGAGGGCGAGTTTGGCAAATGCGGCGTCGCGGTGGCCTCGCTGGCTGATATGGAAATCCTGTTTGACGGCATTCCGCTCGACCAGGTCAGCACCAGTATGACGATCAACTCGCCGGCGGCGATTGTCTGGGCGATGTACCTGGTGGTTGCCGAGAAACGCGGCATTCGCTGGGATACGCTGCGCGGCACGCTGCAAAACGATATTCTCAAAGAGTATATCGCGCAGAACGAGTATATTTTCCCGCCCGAGCCGAGCATGCGCCTGGTCGTCGATACCATCGAGTTCGGCAGCCGACACGTGCCGCAATGGAATCCTATCAGCATCAGCGGCTACCATATTCGTGAGGCCGGCAGCACTGCCGCCCAGGAACTGGCCTTCACCCTGGCCGACGGGTTTGCCTACGTCGAGGCCGGCCTCGAGCGTGGCCTGAATATCGATGATTTTGCACCGCGGCTCTCTTTCTTCTTCAATGCGCATAACGATTTCTTCGAGGAGATCGCCAAGTACCGCGCCGCCCGCCGAATCTGGGCCCGCGCCATGCGTGAGAAGTACGGCGCGAAGAACGAACGCTCCTGGTGGCTGCGCTTCCATACTCAGACGGCCGGCTGCTCGCTGACGGCTCAGCAGCCCGAGATCAACATTGTGCGCACGGCCATCCAGGCGCTGGCCGCCGTTCTTGGCGGCACTCAGTCGCTGCATACCAATTCACTGGACGAGGCGCTGGCGCTGCCCTCCGAGAAGGCAGTCACGATTGCGTTGCGCACCCAGCAGATCATCGCTGCCGAAAGCGGCGTGACGAATACGGTTGACCCGCTCGGTGGCAGTTATTTTGTCGAGGCATTGACGAATGAGATGGAGCGCGAGGCCAACGACTATTTCCGCCGCATCGATGAGCAGGGCGGTGTGATCGCGGCCATCCGCAATGGCTTCTTCCAGCAAGAGATCGCCGACGCCGCCTATCGCTACCAGCAGGAGATCGATGGCGTGGAGCGCGAGATCATCGCCGTCAACAAAGCGGTCGTCGATGCGCCGCTGGAGATCCCGATCCTGGATATGGATCCGCAGGGCGAAGAAAAGCAATTCGCCCGGCTGGAGCGGGTGCGCCGCGAGCGCGACCATGCGCTGCTGCAACAGCGGCTGAACGAACTGCGCCAGGCCGCCGCCGGCAACGAGAACACCATGCCCGCGCTGCTCAACTGCGTACGCGCCTATGCCACCATGGGCGAAATGTGCGACGTGCTGCGCGATGTCTTCGGAGTGTACCAGGAAACACTGGTCGTATGATTTCCGATCGATACAAGCCTATGGTGAGACAGATCGGGTGACCGACACTCGGCCTGTCCCACCACCTGTGGGGAACATCGGCATGATCGCACGCACCCACGAACCGGCGCTGCGCCTACCGCAACCGCCGCCGCCGGGAGCCGCCCGGCAGCATCTGGAACACGACGGGATGACCTGGATCGATATGGTGCGCCCCGATGTTGAGCAGATCAGCGACCTGCGCGAACACTACAATTTCCACCCGCTGCACCTCGAAGATGTGCTCTCGCGCCTGCAACGCCCCAAGATCGACGATAATCCCGAGAGCGGCTACGTCTTCCTGATCGTGCATTTCCCGGTCTTCGATAAGCGCCGACGCGTCTCGACGGTCAGCGAAGTCAATGTATTCGCCGGACGCGATTTTGTCATCACGATGCACGATGGGCGGCTGAAACCGATGCTGCGCCTGGTCTCCGGCGCGCTCGACGAGGACAAGCGCGAGCAGTTGATGGGCCGCGGCTCGGGCTATTTGCTCTACCGCATCCTCGATGTGCTGATCAGCTCGTGTTTCCCCATGGTCTACCGGGTCGACCAGCACCTCGACCGGATCGAGTCGGAGATTTTTGAGCGCGATGTGCAAACGACGGTGCAGGATCTTTCGTTTGTGCGCCGCGATATTATTGCACTACGCCGGATCATCCGACCGAATATACCGGTGGTGCGCTCACTGGAAGTGCGCGAACGTACCTTTCTGCGCGTCGATGAGGAAGTCTATTTCGGTGACCTGACCGACGGCCTGGCCAAACTCTGGGACATGCTCGAGGAGCAAAACGAGATCATCATCGGGCTGAATGCCACAATTGACAGCCTGACCTCGCATCGCATCAACCAGGTGATGAAAATCTTTACCGCCATATCGGTTATCATGCTGCCGATGACCCTGATTGCCAGCATTATGGGGATGAACGTCGATCTGCCCTATGCCGAAAACCCGCTGGCGCTGCCGGTGACCATCCTGACGATGCTGGTCATCGCCGGCGGCATGTTCGCCTATTTTCGTTATAAAAACTGGTTGTGACAAGGGAGTAGCATGAGCAATCTCAATCTTTCCGAGCTGATCCGCAACATTCCGGATTTTCCGATCCCCGGCATTCAGTTCAAAGACATCACCACCCTGCTGAACCACCCGCAGGCTTTTCGCCAGGTGATTACGACGCTTACGGATCGCTACCGCAACCGCGGCATCAATGTGGTCGTCGGCGTCGAGTCACGCGGGTTCATCTTCAGCGCGCCGGTGGCAATTGAACTGGGCACCGGCCTGGTGCCGGTGCGCAAGCCCGGCAAGCTGCCCGCCGATACCTTTCAGATCGAGTACGAACTGGAATACGGCACCAACAAGCTCGAGATTCACCGCGATGCCTTTCAGCCCGGTGCGCGCGTGCTGCTCGTCGACGACCTGCTGGCTACCGGCGGCACTACCGCCGCCGCGGTCGAACTGATCGAACAGGCCGGCGGCAGCATCGAAGAAATCGCCTTCCTGATTGAACTGACCTTCCTCAACGGCCGCGAAAAAATGCCGCGCCACCCGATCTACTCCATGATTCAGTACTAAAAAGCGGGCATGGGCATACAACGGCACCCGGCAATGCCGGGCGCCGTTGTATGCCCATGCCCGCTTTTCGTCCGCAGCAAGGCGGCAGAACTGTCAAAATTCGTGTGATTTTGCGGCGAAGCCGCAAAATCACACGAAAAAGAAGGCACCTTCCTTGCTGCCGCAGGCGAAAATCCTCCTTTTGACCGATGCAGCATTGCCTTCCTACCATTATCATTATTGATAATGATAATGGTAATGGTAGGAAGGCGATGTTATGAGTAGCGACCGCGCCCGACTCATCTTGCACCCGGTGCGCTACCAGATTATCCAGGCCATGCTCGGGGGCCGCCGGCTGACGCCGCAGCAACTGGCGGCGGAACTGCCGGATGTGCCGCAGGCCACGCTTTATCGCCACATCCGGCGGCTCAACGAAGGCGGTGTGCTGGTCGTTGCCGAAGAATATGCCGTACGCGGCGCCACCGAGCGGGTTTATGCCCTGAGTGACAACACCGTCCTGAGCGGCGCCGATATGGCCGGCGTGGATCGGGACGCCCATTTGCAGGCCTTTCAGGCCTTTACCGGCGCGCTACTGGCCGAATTCGAGCGCTATTTGCAGCGCGAACCCATCGACCTGGAGGCCGACGGCGCCGGCTATCGCCAGGCGGCGCTGTACCTGAGCGATGCCGAACTGCTGGAAATGGCGCAGGCGCTCAATGCAGCCATGCGGCCCTTCCTGGAAAACGAGCCCGGCCCTGAGCGTCGGCGGCGACTTTTTGCGACAGTCCTTATGCCAATGGAATAGTAGCCAAAGTATTCCATTGTTGTGGGTTTTGCGGACTTTGTCCGCAAAACCCACAACAATGGAATACTTTTCTCAGGTCTGGGATGAAGGAGACAATAATGAACAAGTGTCAAATCGACGCCCGCGGCGTCATCAGTTTTACGCTGCTGGCAATGGGGCTGGCATGGATGGTCGTGTCGCCGTTGTGGATCAGTAGCCAGGGTCTGCAACATCCGCTGGCCTTGCCTCTGATGATCGCGATGATGTTCACTCCCAGCATCGCTACCCTGATCGTCACGCGCTGGATCAGCCCGCCGGCCGGTGGTATTCGCAAGGCCACCGGGTTAGGGCTGGGCCGGCACTGGCCGCGCTTCTGGCTGCTGGCCTGGTTCGGCCCGCCACTGCTCGTCGCCGGTGCACTGCTTATTGGCGCGCTATTCGGCCGGTACCAGTTCGACCTGCAGAACTTCTCGGGCTTCCGTGAATTGCTCGCGCAGGATCCGGCCGGCGCAACTGCGCTCGATCAAATCGGTATTCAGACGCTGGTGCTGATCCAGCTCGGCACACTGCTGCTAGCGCCGCTGATCAATGCGCTGCCGGCCTTCGGCGAAGAATGGGGCTGGCGCGGCTACCTGTTGCCGCAGTTGCTACCGCTGGGCCAGTGGCCGGCGCTGCTGATCAGCGGCGTGATCTGGGGGCTCTGGCATGCGCCGGTGATCCTGCTCGGTTACAACTATCCGCAGTACCCACTCAGCGGCTGGTTGCTGATGATCGTTTTTAGCGTGCTGCTGGGCATCCTGCTCGGCTGGACGCGCCTGGCCACCGGCAGTGTCTGGCCGGCCGTGATTGGCCATGCCGCCATCAACGGCGCCGCCGGCATGGGCACGCTCGTCTTCGCTGCCGGCAGCGATCTCGACCCGGCCGTCATCGGGGTTACCGGCTGGACCGGCTGGCTGCTTATGCTCCTGGTCATCGGCCTGCTGGTACTGCTGCGCCAGTTGCCGGTGCGCGCCGCGCCGGACGCAGCCGGCCCCGCGGCGCCCCAGCCCGCCGCCGGCAGCGCCGATTAGATCAAAATTAAAAAAGTGGGTATTGCGGTTTGTTGCGGCTACACCGCGACAGACCGCAATACCCACTTTTTTGTGGTTCTCAGCCAGATGGCGGATGCCGATTTCAGCCTGCCGGCAGGCAAATGTGTGCTAAGCGGCGGATGTGTTCCGGCGCGCCAAGTGCCAGGCTGGAAACAAGAATTTGAGAACTACTGGAAATTCAAGTTCCTGGTATAATCCCCAATTGTAGCGAAACAGCAATGCAGCAAGGGCTTGATTGAGGAATGTATACCGAGCGCTCATTAGCAGAACAAGCAGCAACCGCGCGCTTTCCGGCCGATTCCCGTCTCACCGTCTATCCTGTCAGGAAAGCAAGAGTCGCCTCAGGATAGTACGTGCAGCACATCATCAACTTTTTCAGAGTCGACACCTCAAAAGCCGGCATTCTGCGCGGGGTCATGGCCCTGCTTATGACCCTCTGGGTGCTGGCCTGGATCATCGTTGGCGCCTCCACCGCGCAGGTCGGCGATCTCAACAACTGGCCCAGAACATTTGCCTTCGGGCTCTTCGGCCTGATTAGCGGCGGGCTGCTGCTGACCCTGTGGCAGCGCAAGCCCCTGCTAACCGCGCTTATTCCGCTGATTGCCGGCGGATTACCGATGTGCGTCGTATCGGTCTGGATGGGCGCCTCGGTGCCGCAATACCTGACCAGTGCAAATCTTCCCGCTGAACTCCAGGAACTGCGGTTGGAAGACCTGGTCACGAATCGCCCTGTATTGCCGGCCTACGTCACCATTCGCGGCTACCCCGTACATGAATTAACCCTGACCGAAACCTACACCGTATACGATAACGCCACAAAACGCAGCAACACCTACGTGTTCTCACAGGTGCCGCTGGTTGATGCCGGCTGGACCGCCGACGAGCCGGTGCTGGTTGTGATGGAAAGCCACGCCTACAAGCCGCTTGATCCGGGGCAAGGGGAGGTGATAGCGACCGGCGTACTCTACCCCGTAACCCCTCGCCCCGGCGAGCGTCGCTGGGCCAATCCACCGGTTGGCCTCACCACCCAACACACCGCCGAGTGGTACCGGCACAACGCGCAATTCACCTTTGACCCCGCAAATCTGTACTTCTTGAGCAAAGACTCGCCTGGCTCCTTAGCATCTCTTCCGATTCTGTTTGCTGTCTTTACCCTGGCCCTGATTGTGGTGATCGTCAGAATAGCGATGGGATCCGCCCCGGAAAACCCCACCGCGCTCAAAAGGTAATGCGATCGCCGTTGCCCAGGTAGAAATCATTCCTCGAACCATTGCGCGCATTGCCGCGAACGACGGGCATGCCGGCTTCGATCATTTTTTGCACGGTGATGGCGCCGGTGCAGTGATTGCAAGCCCAGAGCGGGATGTTGTAACTTGCCAGCATATCCACCAGTTCGTCGAGTTCGGGCTTCCACTGTTCGAAGGGTGCAATATGCAAGCCGCCATAGACTGCGTAGATCTGTTCGCCGCCGACGAAGCGCTGGCGTGCATATTCGAGAATGTTCACGATACCGGGATGACCGCAGCCGGTAACCGTGCAGATGCCCTTGTCTTTCAGGTTGAAGTAAAGCACATTCTCGCCCTGGATGCGGCAGATGAAGGGCTGATCGAAATTGACCAGGGCCACGCCGGGGAAGAGCAATACCGGCTGGTCGGGCTGCACCACGACCAGTTCGCCGGTGTGGCCGGCCCGCTTGAGGTGTTCGTAGCCCTCGGGGAAAAAGCCCGAATTGACGTAGATCGTAATGTCGGGGCGATATTGCAGCGCCACCCCGATGCCCCAGAAATGGTCGAAGTGCTCGTGCGAGACGACCAGGCAATCGATCCGGCCCTCGGCGAGCAACTTATCAACACCTTCAGCCTGAAAGCGGCTTTGCATCCATTCCTCACCCCAGCCCGAGTCGAGCAGGATGCGATGCGGATTGCCATCGAGATCACGAAACTCGACGAGGGCCGCACTCCCGCCGAGATTATCGGCGTGGAGGGTGCCGTAGGGCGGCCAACCGTAATTGTACTGGCTGGCTTGCATACCACCGGCAGCCGCAATATCATCCAGCAACTGCCGGCTATCGAACCAGCCGGTTTCTGAGATACAGAGTACCGAGAGCTCGGCGACTTCGCCGAGGTTCAATTGAGTGGACTGGGACATCGTTGAGCCTCCTTTTGAGCGATTCAGGCGTCCGGGTTTTAGCTGACCGCAGCGCACGCGGAGGTGCGCAGAAGATGGAAAGCCATAGCTCGGCGGGCTACCAGGGCCGATTCTTCCGAAAACCTCTGCGCACCTCTGCGCACCTCTGCGTTCCCTGCGGTTGTTCCGATCCTCATCTCGCCGTACGAATTTCGTCTTCCGCTTCAACGCCTGTCAGCCAGTCTTCGAGGATCATAGCACCGACAGGCAACAGTGGCACCAGGCCGAGATTGTAGCGTTCGGCGGCTTCACCTTCGAGCTTGAGAATACGCCGGCCGAAGAAGATCAGCAGCGGCAGCGCGGCAGGCATTGCCAGCAGAACCAGCAGGCGCGGCAGGCGCCGTTCCTCCGGCAGTTTGCCGATCAACCACTGCCCCACGCTGACGACCAGCAAGGTGTTGAAGAGCAGACGTGAGTGTTCGGCAACACTTTCGTTCTTCAGGCTGAAATAGGGAATTTTCGGCCAGAACTGTTTCGAGTTGCCATGCAGAATGATCATCACAAAAACATTGGCCAGAATAAACACCAGTTTGCCGAAGATGCTGCGCACCATTGCGAGACTCCTTTTGCGCCTGGCCTTGCGAGCTCCTGTAAGGCCAGGCGCAATGACAACAATTGCCTTGCTACAACCAGGCGTAGCAGATGGCTTTTTTTCATCCGGTTTTGCGATGAAGCCGCAAAACCGGACAAAATTGCTCCGCTACTTTTGCAATCGCTTGATCTCGATATTCGCGTGCATATTAAGATAGACCAGCCAGGCGCGGGCGGTGATGCCGCCGAAATCATTGTGGCGCACGGCTTCATCGAGGGCGGCGGGCCGGGCCTCGAATTCGTGAGCCAGGTTGATTGTCGCCTGGCGAGTTTCGGCAAAGGCATGGCGCAGCCCGGCCATGTCGAGATCCTCGGCAGGGCGGTAGCCGTCGTACTCGTCACGGATCGGTTCCGCGCCGAGCGCCACTTGCAGCCGGCGCCGGCCCCATTGCTCGATGCCGATAATGTGGCGCAGCAGTTCACGGTTGGCCGGCGTATCGGCGGCATGGGCAATGCGCTGATCGATATCGGCGGCACCCTGGTGGAACTGCGCGATAATGTCGGGCAGACGACGTTGCCGGGCCGGGCGTTCCACCAGCAGGCGCCCGGCCAGCGCGTACAGGCTCTCTTTCATAGTCATCAGGACACGCTCTCCTCTTTCTGTAGGGTTGTATCAACCGCAGGGAATGCAGAGGTGCGCAGAGGTTTTTGCGAGAATTCGGTCTGCGGAGTGTTCCGATCATTGCATTGCCCGCTTCTGCGCACCGGGATGTCTCCCGACACCGTTCTTTAGTTCCTGGTTCTCTGGCTCTTGCTCTAGCAAAAACCCGGACAGTCCTTGCCGTATTCTTCAGGTATCGTTCGGGTCAAGCAGGAAACGCAGGGCCGCCGGCAACCGGCGCGCCCAGGCCGCCTCGCTGTGGTCGGCGTCGGCTTCTTCAACGTAGCGAATATTGTGGCCGGGGCGGTAGCCGATTTCCAGCAGATGCTGGTAGAGGCGGAACACCCCGGCGGTGTAGCGACGGGCGAAGGCATCGGCAGCGCCGAAGGCAAAGGCCGGCCCCAGACCTTCGCATGTGCCGACATCGAGATAGATCCGGCCGGGCCGATAATGCCGCTGGAGCAGATCATGATAGAGCGCCTCTTCGCCGAACCAGGCCGAAGGGCTCATCGCCGCCACGTGGCCAATCATGTCGGAACGGGCGAAAAAAGCGTACAGGCTGATCAGGCCGCCCATCGAAGAGCCGATCATCGCCGTCTGCTCGCGAACCGGCTCACTGCGAAAATGGCCGTCGACCAGCGGCTTGACGGTTTCGGCTAAAAAAGCCAGGTAGGCATCACCGCGCCCACCATCCGCCAGGTGCGCATCAGTGAAGGGGCTATACTCGGCGATGCGCTCGCTGCCGGCATTGGCCACACCAACGACAAGCGCCTCGCGGCCTTCGCCGGCCAGCGCCTGCATCGTCTCATCGACCTGCCATTCGCCGGAGAAGCTGGCCGCTGCATCGAAAAGGTTTTGCCCATCGTGCATATAAATCACCGGGTAGCGCCGACGGCTCTGGTGATAGGAAGGCGGCAGCAGCACAAACAGATCGCGCCGATTGCCCAGTTGCGGGCTATACACCCCGGCGCAGACCAGCAACTCACCAACCACCGTATGCGCACGTTCGCCGATCAGGTCGGCGTAAGGAAGCCATTGCTGCATCGAAATTTCTTTTCAGGATATTCCAGGAATGCACAGGCAGATTGTACCAGATGTTGTCCGGCTCCCAGGATGCGGATCGCGCAGGCTGCCGCCGGAAAGCGGCGCTATCCTTTCCCGGCAACTTCAGCATACACCTGCTCCAGCCGCGGCACAATGACCTGCCAGTCGTAGTGGGCCTGGACGAGGGCGCGGCCCCGACGGCCGAGACAGCGTGCCCAGGCCGGCTGTTCGAGCAAGCTGAGCAGGGCGCGGGCAAAGGCCAACGGCTGATCGGCCAGCAGCAGGTGGCAACTCTGTTCAAGCGCATCGACGCCCTGCGCACCCATGCGCGTGCTGACGGTGGGCGCCTGCATAGCCAGGGCCTCGAGCAGCTTGAGGCGCACCCCGCCGCCGATGCGCATCGGCACAACGTAGGCAGCGGCGGCGGCAATGGCCGGGCGCACATCGGGCACTTCGCCGAGCACCGCGATGCTATGGCCATCGTGGAGCGCCCGCACTGCCGGCGCCGGATTGCGCCCGACCACCACGAAGCGCGCATCGGAACGGACAGCACGCACCAGCGGTAGAACTTCGTGAGCGAACCAGCGCACGGCATCGATATTCGGGCGAAAATCGAGCGTGCCGGTAAACACCAGGTCGCACGTTGCGCCCGGTTCGACCGGCATCGGTTGAAAATAGGCGCAATCGACACCGTTGGGCACGATGGCGATGCGCCCGGCCGGGCTGAGCCGACGCAGCGCCCGGCGATCTTCCTCCGAGACAGCCAGCAGCACATCGCTTTCGGCGAGCAATTGTCGTTCGTAGGCCGCCAGTTTCAGCCATTGCAACAGGGAATAGCCGCCACCGAGCAGCGCCCGCAACTGCGGCCGGCGCCGCAGATCATGCAGCGCCGCACGACGTTGCAGCACATACTCGGCATTGAACTCATCGATCACCAGGGCGGCCCCGCTGCGGCGGGCCTGCAAACCGTAGCCGGCCATCTCGATGCTCGCAGCATGCACGACATCGAATGAGCCGCTTTGCAGCAATTTCTCCAGGGCAGCGCGATAAACCGGGCTGGCATTGCGCAGCGCCATATCGGGCTGCGGCGCAAACAGCGTGCTGAGCGCACGGCGAACCAGGCTACGCTGCGGCGGGCCACTAACGACTTCGAGCCGGCAGAATTCGCGCAGCGGTTCAATCGCCACCCGTGCAGCTTCATCGGGAGCAAAGCTGAGGCAGGTGATCGCATGGTGCGGCGCAAGCCCGCGCAGCAGATTGAACATACGCAGCGCACCACCGCCACGCGGCGGAAAGGGCGGATAGGGCGCCAGAAACAGAATACGCATCGCTCACCAGGCATCATGCGGGCCGGCAACCGGCGTCGGCCAACCGTGTAGATAAACCAGGTACACTGGGCCATAGGAGGCACGCAGTCAGCAGGCCTCGAACTGAGCCGCCCGATAGCTGCGGGCTGAGCATTCATAATAGCGCAATGATACCACTTTTAGGAGACTTGCGCAGTCGGCGTGGATGCTGGCCGCATCAAGGCTTTTTCGCCTCCGGCAGCAATGGTTCCTTCCGCCCTGCCGGAGGCGAAAAAGCCCTTGCGGCTTGAGCAACTACGCCGACTGCGCAAGTTGTGTCGATGAAGCAGGGCATGGGGCGCGCCCACAACGGGAGACCGACCCCAGGGCGGCCGCACTCCTGTGGTACAATACAGAAATACCGCAGCACAAGAGAGCGTTCAAAATGTACACCGTTCTCGGATCGGGCCTTGCCCGCTGTTCTGAGCTATGCCAATTTCCTACAGCGAAACATCAGTAATCAGTTGCCCGGAATGTGGGGCTGAATTCAGCGCCGAGATCTGGCTGCTGCTTGATGCACAGGAAGAGCCGGCGCAAGCCACCGCCCTGAAGAGCGGTCGGCTCAACATGGTGCATTGCCCGGCCTGCGGGCGCACGGGGCCGGCTGCTGCACCGCTGCTCTACCACGATGCGGCTGCGCGCACCGTGATTTTTGCCGCCGCTCCCGGCGCCGCCGAGCACGAGTGGCACGATCAGGCCCGTGACCTGCACGCCCTGCTGGTCGGCAGTGTGCCTCTCGAACAGCGCCGGGCCTATTTGAGTGATGTGCAGGTCGCGCACGACCTCGGCGGGGTGGTGCGCCTGATCGAGCGCGCTGAACGCCGCAAACGCCCACCAGATACCGTCTCTCCACCGCCGTCGGCCGCCGCTACGGCTGCGCCCGGTTCCAATGCTTTGCTGGCCGCAGTCGAGGCGCTGCTCGCTGCCAATGACAATGCTGAACTACAGGAAGTTGTAGCCCGACATCCACTGCTGACGACGCCGGAAACCGATGCAGCCCTGGCACAACTTGCCGCAGTTGCTGCCGACCAGGGCGAACGCGATATTGCCGAGAGCCTCACGCAGGCACGGTTCCTGCTGACTCAGTTGCGCACTGCTGATTCGGTGCCAACGACGGCGCCGGCCGCCCCGGCGACCGTCAGTGATGTCAGCGATGAGGATTTGTATCAGCAGTTGTTGCATCGCAATGATGCGGCCGCGCTGACCGAACTGGCCGGGCTGCATCCACGCTTGCTCGCCGTTGAGTTTCTGCGCTGGCTGGCTGAACTGGTCGACCAGGCGCTCGATGCGGAAAATGAACGCCTGGCGGCCCGCATCGATGAGCGCCGCGAAGCGCTGCTGCAGTTGCAAACATCGGCTGCCGAACCCACCGGCGCCCACGAGCTGGAAACTGCGCTGGAAACCTTGCTGGTGGCCGATGATGAAGATGCTATCGCGAATGCCATTGATCGCTACCCGGTTTTGTTGACCGAAACCGCCGAGCAGGCGCTCTGGCAGTTTGCCGCCGAGGCCCGCGCCGGCGGCGATGAAGAAATAGCGACCTATGCAATTGAGTGCCGGGCGCTCCTGCGCCGGGTGCGTGAAGGTCTCGAAGCAGAACAGTGAGCCTGGGAGGAAGCATGCTCAAACGTACCTCGCTGTACGATGCCCACCGCACGATGGGTGCCCGCATGGTCGAATTCGGCGGCTGGGAAATGCCGGTTCAGTATTCGAGTATCATCGAGGAACACCATGCCGTACGCAATGCCGCCGGTCTCTTCGATATCAGCCATATGGGGCGCTTTATGGTGCGTGGCAGTGGCGCGCTGGCATTCTTGCAGTATACCGTCAGTTGTGATGTCGGCGCGATTCCGGTCGGCCAGTCGAACTATGGCCTGCTCTGCAATGAGCAGGGCGGCATTGTCGATGATGTCTTCATTTATCACCTGCCGAATGAGTACCTGGTGGTGGTCAATGCCTCCAATCGCGAAAAAGATTGGCAGTGGCTGAATCGCCACGCCGCCGGTTTTTATGTCGAGTTGGAAGACTGTTCGGATCAGTGGAGTATGCTGGCCTGCCAGGGGCCGGCGACCGAGGCGCTGCTCTCGTCCGGTGAGGTTGTCAGCGATTGCAATCTGGCCGAGTTGCCGTTCCACGGCGTTGCCCAGGTACACCTGTGCGGCGCGCCGGCGCTGATTGCGCGCACCGGCTATACCGGCGAAGATGGCTTCGAGTTGTTCTTCGATGCCGGTATGTCCGGCGATGTCTGGGAAGGGTTGTTGCGTGAAGGCGAGGCCGCTGGGCTCAAGCCCTGTGGCCTGGGCGCCCGCGACAGCCTGCGCTTTGAGCCCTGCCTGGCACTCTATGGCCACGAGATCGCCGATGACATCAATCCCTACGAGGCCCGACTGGGCTGGGTAGTCAAACCCGAAAAGGGCGATTTTGTCGGGCGCGCCGCGCTGGAAAAAGTCAAGGCGCAGGGGCCGATGCGCCGATTGACCGGCTTCGAGATGGTCGGCAAAGGGGTGCCGCGCGGTGAGTACCCGATCTACAGTATCGCGGGCGAGCCGATTGGCCACGTGACGACCGGCATGCCTGCGCCGACGCTGGGCAGGCCGCTGGGCCTGGGCTATGTGCCGACGGCGCTGAGCAAGCGTGGCAACGAGTTCGATATTCTCATTCGGAATAAGCCGGTGCGGGCGCGGGCGGTGAAAATGCCCTTCTATCAGCCGCGCTACAAGAAGTAACAGCAGGGGGAAATCGGGATGAGCTTCAACATACCTGCCGATCTGCGCTACAGCCGCACGCACGAGTGGCTACGCAGCGAGGGGGACGAGGTGGTCGTCGGGATTACGGACTACGCCCAGGATGCCCTGGGTGATGTGGTCTATATCGAGTTGCCTTCCGTCGGCGATAGCTTTGCGGTCGGCGATGTTTTCGGTGTGATCGAGTCGGTCAAGGCCTCATCCGATCTGTACGCACCGGTGGCCGGCGAGGTGATCGCCGTCAATACTGAACTGGAAGGTGACCAGGCACCGGTTAATGGCGATCCCTACGGGGCGGGCTGGATGATCCGGCTCAAGCCGAGCGGCGCCGAGAGTGAGTTGCTGGACGCTGCGGCCTACACCAGGCACGTTGACGAAAGCGCGCACTGAACGATCATTGCCTGGTGCCTGAAGCAAGAGTCTAGAAAGTTCTGCGATGTCCCATTATATTTCAATTACCGAAACTGAGCGCAAAGAGATGCTTGCCGCTATCGGCCTGGCGAATGTTGAGGCGCTGTTTGATGATGTTCCGGCTGATGTGCGCTTCCCCCGGCTTGATCTGCCGACGCCGATGGCTGAGCTCGACCTGATGCGCGCATTGCGCCGGCGCAGCAATGCCAATGCCAATGCGACGAGCCATAGCCTGTTCCTGGGCGCCGGCGCTTATAACCATTTTGTGCCGGCGGCGGTCGACCAGATTTTGCGGCGCGGCGAGTATTACACGGCCTACACGCCGTATCAACCTGAGGTCAGCCAGGGTACCTTGCAGGCGGTGTTTGAATATCAGAGCCTGATTTGCAGCCTGACCGGCATGGAGATCGCGAATGCCTCGCATTACGACGGCGGTACCGCCATTGCCGAGGCGGCGATTATGGCGCTGAATGTGGTGCGCAACCGGCGCAAAATCGTTGTTGCACGTACAGTCAATCCGCAGTATCGCGAAGTGCTGCGCACGTATATGCAGGCGCTCGATGTGCCCATCATCGGCGACGAAACACCCGGTACGGGTATCAACGAGGCGCTGGCCCAGGTCGATGAGCAGACGGCAGTGCTAATTGTGCAAAACCCGGATTTCTTCGGGCGCCTGCACGATCTGCGTGAACTGGCTGCCCAGGTGCATGCCAGGGGCGCGCTGCTGGCGCTGCATTTCGACCCGATTGCGCTGGGGCTGTTCCAGACGCCCGCTGAAGTCGACGCTGATATTGCGACAGCCGAGGGCCAGCCGCTGGGGATCGGCTTGAATTACGGCGGTCCCTACCTGGGCATTTTCACCACCCGCCAGAAATATGTGCATAAAATCGCCGGGCGCATCGTCGGCATGACGAAAGATGTGGCCGGCCAACCGGCGTATGTACTGACGCTGCGCGCCCGTGAGCAAGACATCCGCCGCGAGCGGGCTACCAGCAATATCTGTACCAATCAGGGGCTGATGGCGCTGGCTGGCACAGTGTATATGAGCCTGATGGGCAAGCAGGGCATACGCCGGGTGGCCGAACTCTGCTACCAGCGTGCCCACTACGCCGCCGCTGCGATCGCGAAACTACCGGGCTATCGCGTCGAACAGGATGCGCCTTTCTTCAAGGAATTTGTGGTACATTGCCCGCGCCCGGTCGCCGAGATCAATCAGACCCTGGCGGCACAGGGCATTATCGGCGGCTTCGAACTGGCGAAAGTCGAGCCGCACATGGGCAACGCTATGCTGCTGGCCGTCACCGAAATGAATACAAAGGGCGACATCGACGCGCTGGTCGGCACACTGGCGAGCGTATAGCCCGCGGGCACGCCTCCGGTCAGGAAAAAACTGCCCGTCGCTTTGGTTGTTCGGCCAGGCCGAAAAATCAAAGCTCAATAACAGGAGTTACGCGGTCGCCCCGCGTTCAGGCCGGATTCGCCTCCGGCAGGGTGGAAACGGACTTCTTTTTCGTTTGTTTTTGGCCGCAAGCGGCCAAAAACAAACGAAAGAAACGTCTTCTTCCTTGCTGCCGCAGGCGAAAAAGCCTTGATGCGGCCAGCATCCAACGCCGACTGCGTAAGTCGTGTCAATGAAAGTAACTGCCATCCTGTCGGAGGCGAATTTAGCTTATTTAAACCTGCGATTCTCTGAGCCTGAGGAAAGAAAAATAATGAATAATACCGAACCGCATATCTATGAGCTTTCGCAGCCCGGCAAACATGGCGCGAATCTGCCGGAACTCGATGTGCCGGCCACGGAACTGCCGGACGCGCTGCTGCGCCGGGATGATCTGAACGATTTCCCGGAGTTGACCGAGCCGGAGGTGATCCGCCATTTCACTCGCATCAGCCAGCGCAATTTCAGCATCGATACCGGCTTTTATCCACTCGGCTCCTGCACAATGAAGTTCAACCCCAAGATCCACGAGGAAGCCGCCCGCCTGCCCGGTTTCGCGGCGATCCATCCCTTGCAAAGTGAGGAACTCGCGCAGGGTGCGCTGCATATCATGTACGAGTTGCAGGAGTACCTGGCCGAAATCGCCGGCTTCGATGCCGTCTCGCTCCAGCCGGCAGCCGGCGCCCAGGGCGAGTTCACCGGTATTCTGGCTTTCCGCGCTTACCACCTGGATCGCGGCGACCACGACCGGGTCGAGGTTCTGGTGCCCGATGCGGCCCACGGCACCAACCCGGCCACTGCGGCTATGGCCGGCCTCAAGGTTGTTGAGATCAAGAGCGATGCCCGCGGCAACGTCGATCTCGACGACCTCAAACGCAAGCTCTCGCCGCGCACCGCCGGTATGATGCTCACCAATCCAAATACGCTTGGCCTGTTTGAAGAAGACATTGTCGAGGTCTCGCGGCGGGTACACGCGGCCGGCGGCCTGATGTACGGCGACGGCGCGAATTTCAACGCGATCCTCGGCATCGTCAAGCCGCGGGCGGTCGGCTTCGACTTTATGCATTACAATCTGCATAAGACCTTCACAACCCCGCATGGCGGCGGCGGCCCCGGCAGCGGCGCCGTCGGCTGTATCGCCGAACTGGCGCCCTTTCTGCCCGGCCCGCGTGTGCGGCATCATGCCGACGGCAGCTACGATTTCTTCGATCCCGAAAAGAGCATCGGGCGCATGAAGGTCTTCCACGGCAACTTCGGTATGCTGGTGCGTGCCTGGACATACATTCGTACGCTGGGTGCCGCCGGCCTGCGCGAAGTCTCCGAGACGGCGGTGCTGAATGCGAACTATGTGCGCAGCCAGCTCGATGCGATTTACCCGCCGGCTGTCGACCGCGTCTGCATGCACGAAACCGTGCTGCGTGGGCAACTGGCCGGGGCGCAGGGTGTGCGCACGCTCGACATTGCTAAACGGCTGATCGACTACGACTTCCACCCGCCGACGGTCTACTTTCCGTTGATCGTGCCCGAGGCGCTGATGATCGAGCCGACCGAAACCGAGGGCAAGCGCACGCTCGACCTGTTCATCGCCGCGATGAAAAACATCGCTCGCGAAGCCGTCGAGACGCCCGAACTGCTGCACGAAGCGCCGACCCGGGCGCCGACTCGCCGGCTCGATGAGGTGCGCGCCGCTCGCAAACCTATCCTGCGCTACGAGCCCGAAAAGATCGCCGCCATGATGGCAGAGTAATGTGACTTATGCAGTCGGCGTTGATGCTGGCCACATCAGGGCTTTTTCGCCTGCGGCAGCAAGGAAGTGACTATCTTAATTCGTTTGATTTTGCGGCTGCGCCGCAAAATCAAACGAATTAAAACAGTTTTCCGCCCTGCCGCAGGCGAATCCGGTCTGTTCGCGGGGCGACCGCGTAAGTCCTGTAAACGCAGGAAGCAGCATACTCCCGGGCCGGGAGTATGCTGCTTCCTGATCTATTATGCCGAAACAACTCTGCGTTAGCAGATCTTTACTAAAGATACCTGCTGATTATGATTCTTATGGCTATGATTGTGGTATAGTTCGGTCAGAAATTATCCATGACCTGAGAATTGCACTACCCACACAAAGATCACCAGTCACTACGACCATCGTGGTACAGGTGTACCACATCGACGTGTTTGTTGGGATCCGACCTCATGGAGGAGGCTGTCTGATGGGCTACGCTGAGACTTACCGCCGTTCGATTGACGATCCGCAGGGCTATTGGGGAGAACTGGCCGAGCAGTTGCACTGGTACAAGCAGTGGGATAAGGTGCTGGACGATAGCAAGGCGCCGTTTTATCGCTGGTTCGTCGGCGGCGAAACCAACCTCTGCTACAATGCCGTTGATCGCCACGCCCTTGGCAACAAACGCGGCCACGCGGCTTTGATCTGGGAAAGCCCCGAGTCCGGCCAGTCGCGCACCCTGACCTTCTTCGAACTGTATCGCGAAGTCAATAAGCTTGCCGGTGTGATGAAGAATCTGGGTGTGCGCAAGGGCGACCGGGTGCTGATCTATATGCCCATGGTTCCTGAAGCCGCCATCGGTATGCTCGCCTGTTTGCGGCTTGGCGCAATCCATTCGGTGGTCTTTGGTGGCTTCAGTGTAGCCTCGCTGGCCAGCCGGATCGACGATGCTTCGCCGACGATGGTGCTCACTGCCGATGCCGGCCTGCGCAAGGGCCTGCCGGTCAAGCTGAAGGAAGTCCTTGACGCGGCCCTGGAGATGGCGACTGTCGACAGTGTGCGCGATGTGCTGGTGCTCGACCGCGGCATCGTGGAATGCCAGATGCACCGCGGGCGCGACCTCGACTGGGCCGAGCAGCTCGAAGAGCGCGGCGAACGCTATGTTGAGCCGACACCGGTGCTCAGCACCGATCCATCGTATATCCTCTATACCTCCGGTACCACCGGCAAGCCCAAGGGCGTTGTGCGCGATACCGGCGGCTACATGGTCGCCCTGAATGCTTCGATGAGCCAGATCTACGACTGCGACGAAAAAGATGTCTACTGGTCGACCTCGGACATCGGCTGGGTCGTCGGGCATAGCTATATCGTTTATGGGCCGCTGCTGGCCGGGGTGACGACGATACTCTACGAGGGCCGCCCCGATCATCCCGACCCCGGTATCTGGTGGCGGGTGATCGAGAAGTATGGCGTG
This sequence comes from Chloroflexaceae bacterium, assembly GCA_034437175.1. Lineage (GTDB taxonomy): Bacteria > Chloroflexota > Chloroflexia > Chloroflexales > Chloroflexaceae > DAOTUJ01. The sequence continues at coordinate 100,228 of DAOTUJ010000129.1, forward strand.
ACGGTCTGCTTTACGGCGCCAACCGCCCTACGCGCCCTGCGCAAGTTCCCCGAGCATTGGATGAAGGACAGCGATATTTCCTCGCTGCGCCTGCTCTTCTCGGCCGGTGAACCGCTTGATGCGCCAACCTACGAATGGGCGACCAATACGCTGGGGGTGCCGGTGCTCGATCACTACTGGCAGACCGAGAGCGGCTGGTCGATGCTCACCAACCCGGCTGGTCTCGATCTTCAGCCGATTAAGGGCGGTTCGCCAACCAAGCCGGCCTTCGGTCATAAGCTCAAAATCGTCGACGCCGACGGCAATGACCTGCCGCACGGCGAGAAGGGTTTCCTGGTCGATGAGGGGCCGCTCCCGCCGGGTATGCTGCTGACCGTCTGGGGCGATGATCATCGCTACATCCAGAGCTACTGGAGTTACTTCAAAGACAAGCTGCTCTACATGTCCGGCGACTATGCCATCGAAGATGAAGACGGCTATTTCTGGATGCTCGGTCGCGCCGATGAAGTGCTCAACGTCTCCGGTCATCGCCTGGGAACCCGCGAGATCGAAGAGGTCATTTCGGCGCACTCGGCCATCGCCGAAGTCAGTGTGATCGGCGTGAAGGACGAGCTCAAGGGCCAGGGTGTGCTGGTCGTCGCGGTGCTCAAGCAGGAGATCGCGCCGGTCACTGAGAACCGGGTTGCCGAGGAGATTCGCCAGCTGGTGCGCGATAAGATTGGCGCGATTGCCACTCCCAGCGCCATTCGCTTCGTTAGTCAGTTGCCAAAGACGCGCAGCGGCAAGATCATGCGCCGCGTCATTCGCTCGGTCTACGAGGGCGAAAGTACCGGCGACATCAGCACTATCGAAGACGATGTCACCGTCGATATGATCCGCGAAGCGATGGATATACTGAAAGAAGAACTCTAAAACTTATCGTTCGCTTAAATCTGGACAGGGTTCGCAACATCGGGTAGGCTCGTCCTATGAACGAGCAACTGACGATACATACCGAACGGGTGGATGACGTGCCGCTGCTGTTGGCCCATATGGAGCGCC
>DAOTUJ010000130.1:0-17814 GCA_034437175.1 Chloroflexaceae bacterium
GGTCACGATTGTCGACAACGATACCGCCGGTTTCGAGTTGAACAATGCCGACGGAAGGACAACCTCTGAAAGCGGTGCTCATTCTGATTTCGACATCCAGTTGAGTAGCCAACCAACTGCTGACGTGACGATTGACCTGCGGAGCAGCGACCCGGGCGAAGGTCTGATTGACCTGCGGAGCAGCGACCCGGACGAAGGTAGCGACCCGGACGAAGGTAGCGACCCGGACGAAGTTCTGGTTGCATCGCATCAACTGATCTTTACGCCGGGTAACTGGGACACGCCGCAGAAGGTTCGAGTCTCAGGTGTGAACGATGATATTGATGACGGCGACCAGCAATACACCATTATTACAGATATTACAGATCCGGCTACCAGCACTGATCCGTTCTACGCCGAATTGGATCCGCCTGATGTCTCGATCACGAATTTTGATGACGACCAGGCCAATGTCGAGGTGTTTACCGATCCGGGGGCAACTACGAGTGAAGCCGGTGACAGCTTTACCATATTCCTCCGGTTGACGGCTCAGCCGACAGCGACAGCGACTGTGACTATCGCTCTGAGCGTCTCTGATCCGACCGAGGCCAGCCTGAGTGCATCGAGCGTCACCTTTACGCCGGGTAACTGGGACACGCAGCAGAAGGTGGTGGTCACGGGGGTGAACGATGATATTGATGACGGTGAGGTGAACTACACCATTGTGATGGATCCGGTGGTCAGTGGCGATCCGAGCTATGACGGCCTGGATCCGATTGACATAGATGATGCAGTCAACCAGGATGACGGCGATACCGCCGGCCTGACAATCAATACCGGCAGCCTGGGCCTGGTGACAACCGAGGCGGGCGGCACGGCGGACTTCTCGCTGGTACTGGACAGCGAGCCGCTGTTTGACGTAACCATTGCTATTTCCAGCACCGATATCAGTGAGGGCACGGTGGCGCCGGCAAGCGTAGTGTTTACGCCGGCCAACTGGGCCACGCCGCAAAACGTGACGATTACCGGTGTGGATGATTTTGTTGACGACGGCGACCAGTCCTTCATTATTAAGATTGGCCCATCGGTAAGCGGCGATCCGAACTATAATGGCCTGACGTCTTCGATTGTCAATGTCAGCAACCAGGATGACGATACGGTCGGGGTGCTGGCGGCGCCGCTCAGCGGCCTGACTACCGATGAGGGCAACCCGACTGCGACCGTGAGTTTCACAATGACGCTGACTTCGCAGCCGACGGCGACCGTGACGATCGATCTGATCAGTTCGGATGTGAGTGAAGGGACGGTTGCACCGAATCAACTGATCTTTACGTCGGATAACTGGGACACGCCGCAAAACGTGACGATTACCGGTGTGGATGATTCTGTTGACGACGGCGACCAGGTTTACACCATCATGGTTGACCTGGTTGCCAGTGGCGATGCAAACTATAACAACCTGTCGACCGGCCTGCCGGTTGTCGAAATAACCAACCTTGACGATGATGTAGCCGGGCTGATCGTGACGCCGACCGGCGGCCTGGTAACCGAAGAAGACGGGACAACCGCCGATTTTGAGGTCAGCCTGACTTCGCAGCCGACGGCGACCGTGACGATCGATCTGAGCAGTTCGGCGCCCGGCGAGGGTATGGTGCCAACTGCCTCACTGACTTTCACGACGACTGACTGGAACAGCCCGAAGACGGTTACGATCACCGGCCAGGACGACACAATCTACGATGGCGATGTGCCGTACACGATTGACCTGGCAACCTCGTCGACTGATCCGAACTACGATGGTCTGACGGCCGGCGTAGACGCAGTGAACAAGGATAATGATACAACGAAAGTATCGGTTGATGATCCGATCATAACAGAGGGCGATACAGGCACGCAATTGGTCACGTTCACGGTGGGCCTGACGACGGCCAGTTCCAGCGATACGACGGTGACGTTCAGTACTGAAGATGATAGTGCCACGAGTACCGGTAGTGGCGTGCCGGGCGATGACGATTACCGGCCGCGTATCAACGATAGCATCGTGATTCCGGCTGGTGATTTGACGGCACCGCTCACCGTCGAAGTAATCGGCGATACCTTCTTTGAGTTTGATGAAGAATTCCGGGTGCGGTTGACGAAGGCCCGTGACGCCAGTGACGCATCGATCACGATTGCCGACGATGCAGGCCGTGCGACTATTTCCAATGATGATACGATCACATACGAATTTAGCGCCGACAGCTTTGTGGTGTCTGAGGGAGCCGGTACGGCCACGATTACCGTGACTTTGAGTGCCGTAGCCGGTACGCCGGTAACGATCGATTACAGCAGTATCGATAGTACGGCGCTGGCCGGCAGCGATTATACGGCAGTCAATGGGACGTTGATTTTCGATCCGGGCATCACGACGGCAACCTTTGCAGTACCGATTACCCAGGACGACCTGGCGGAGCCGCTGGAGGAGTTGGATTTGAACCTGACTGCTGCTTCACCGGCATCTGCGGTGTTGACACCCGGCAATATCGATGCAACGCTCGCCATCATCGATGATGAGCCAGAAGTGAGTTTCAGCAGTCCGACCTTTACGGTCAACGAGGACGACCCATTTGGCGCGGCAGTGATCACGGTGACGCTGAGCATGACGCCGACGACACCGGTTACGGTGAGCTACCGGATCGACGAGTTGCCCGATCCCGACGATGCTGAGGCCGGACTGGATTACAGCAACGACCCGGCCGATCTGACCGGCGTGCTGACCTTCGACGGCACCAGTGTGCAGACATTTACGCTGCCGATTTTGAATGACATCATCGGCGAACCGAATGAAGATATCGGCCTGTTGCTGGAAACGACGAGCAGCAATGTCTGGCCGGAGACGCCTTTGCCGATTATGGCGGAACTGAAGATTATCGATGATGAGCCCAGAGTTGAATTCAGCAATGCGGAATTCAACATCGACGAAACCGGTGGTCTGGCAACGATTACCGTTGAACTGTCGGCAACTGCGGTGCAGACCGTTACGGTGGATTACAGCACGACGGACGATACCGCAGATTCGCCAGACGACTATCTTGCGACGAGCGGTACATTGACCTTCTTGCCAGGTGAGATCAGCAAGACCTTCCAGATTCAGGTGCGTGATGATGCGCTGGGCGAGGGTGATGAACTGCTTGAACTGGATCTGTCGGGCGTCAGTTCCAATGCCTATCGCGGTTGGCAGAACTGGGCCGACCTGCGGATTATCGATGATGAACCGCGCATTAGCTTTAGCGGCGGAACGTATTCGCTGGTCGAAGGCAATAACACATATTCCGTCGACGTTGAACTGAGCCGTACCTACACCCAGACGATTGAAGTGGATTTCACGACCGACACCGCTACGGCAGGCGGTGAGCCGGCGGCGACTCCCGGCCAGGATTATACCCCGGTCAGTGGAACTCTGACCTTCCCAGTCGGTGTGCAAACTGCCAGTTTCGATGTGCAAATCCTGGAAGACGCACTGGATGAGCCAGTCGAACGGATCGGGCTACTGCTCAGCAATTCGACCAGCAGCGCATCGATTGATCTCGAACGGGCATACATTCGCATTAGCGACAATGACAATTCGCCGAACGTGAATTTCAACCCGGCGGCGCAGACTGTCGCTGAAGGGGTGGGGACGGTGACGGTGACGGCAGTGCTCGACGCGCCCAGCGGTTATGCTGTGAGGGTTCCGTTTACGCTGGGCGGTACGGCAACCATTGACGATGGCGTCAACCCCAACCCGGATTACAGCCTGACCGCCAGTGAGATTATTATTCCGGCCGGTGCCACCAGTGCTGTTGTGACGATCACTATCATCGATGATAGCATTTCAGAGGCAGCGGATGAAACCGTAATTTTGATCATGGGGACGCCGGAGTGGGCAACCCTGGGTTCACAGACGGTGCATACCATTACCATCCAGGACAACGATCCTTGATACCAATCGAGTGTTGTTTTCGCATTTCGTTTGAACGAAAGCAACAGGTTCGCCGGGTCTGGGAGCGATGTAGCCCCCGACCCGGCGAACCTGTTTATTTATGGTAAAATTCACCCATACGGAGTTTTTGAAAAGAATAATATCAAATCTGCCATGATAATCTGCATGGTTTTTCTGGTTTCCAGCGGCGTAGCCGCTGGAAACCAGAAGAAACGCACTTTCTCTTTCAAGATTTGATATAACCCCCAGGAGGATGCGCATGTTTCCACTGATTGCAGTCAGTGGCGGGCCGCGTGAGCGTGGTCGCCAGTACGGGGTGCAGGCGTCTGGACAGATTCGGCACAGCATCGCCAGTTATGCGCGGCTATTTGCCATTCGGCGCGGGCTGGACTGGCAGGCGGCGCAGGCGGTGGCCGAGGGCTTTTTGCCTTTTCTCAGTGAGCATGCAGCTGATTTGCTGGAGGAGATGCAGGGGATTGCCGTGGGAGCCGGCCTGGAGCTGGCCGAGATTGTGGCTCTGAATGTGCGCACCGAGATTCTCGCCGGCCTGGGGGCGCGGGTGTTTGATGCCGGTGCCATCGAAGCGATGAAGCGCAACCGGGCGGCCGGGGTGCCGCGCCACGTTGACGAAGCCGAATGGTGGGACTGGCGGCCGGCCGAGGTGGCGCTGCCGGCGCCCAGCGAATGCACCATGGCGGCAGCGCTGCCGGCGGCTAGCCGGGATGGGCGTAGCTACCTGGCGCAAACCTGGGATTGGAATGGTGAACAGCGGGCGGCCTGTGTGCTGCTGCGGATCGCGGCGCCGGGCGAACCGGATATTCTGACGATGACCGAAGCCGGCATGCTGGCCAAGATCGGTATGAATTCGGAGGGTGTCGGGGTCTGCCTGAACCTGTTGCGCTCGCAGAGTGACGGCCGGGCACCGGGCATGCCGGTGCATGTGGCGCTACGTCAGGCTTTGCAGAGCCACAGTTATGCCGAGGCCCGCGCCGTCGTGATGCGCTTCCCAGCCGGCGGTTCGTCCTGTGTGACGGTGGCGCAGGCGGGAGTACGGGCGGCCAACCTGGAGTTGACGCCGAATGCAACGGCGGTAATTGAAGACCATGAGGGCTTGCTGGCCCACAGCAATCACTGCCTGGATCCGGCGACCTGCGCCGATGAATGCCCGCAAGATCCGATGTCGACCAGCCTGGAGCGGCTTGATCGGGCGACGGTGCTGCTGGCCGGGCAGCGTGGCTGGATCGATCTGGCGGCAATCCAGGCTTTGCTGCGCGACCAAGAGGGCGATCCGCGCTGCATCTGCCGGCACCCCGACCCGAAGTTGCCGCCCTTCGCCCGCTCCGAGAGCGTCTGCGGCGTGATCATGGAACTCGACCGGGGGGTGATGCACGTGGCTCCGGACGTGCCCTGCCAGGCCGAGTTTGCGGCAGTGTCGCTTTAAGCGTTGAAGCGTTTCAACGCTTCAACGCTTTTATGCCCGGCGGCCGAACTGGCGCTCGAGCTGGGCCGGCGTCATCAGGATCATGGTGGGGCGGCCGTGGGGGCAAGTGCGTGGACTGACGCAGTGTTCGAGCCGGCGCAGCAACTGACGCATCTCGTCGGGAGAGAGCGCCTGGCCGGCGCGTACCGAGGTATGGCAAGAGAGCGTAATCAGCATGGCTTCGCGCCAGTCGCCGGGGGTGCTGCCGCCGCGCCCGGCCAGGTGCTCGACCAGTTCGAGCAGCGCCGATTGGAGTTGTTCGGCGGGCAGGGTGGCCGGGACGGCGCGCAGGCGCACCAGGCCTTCGCCCCAGGCATCAAGTTCGAAGCCCCACTCGGCGAGGCGCTCGCGGTTGTGCAGCAGCAATTCGACGGCGTCGGCGGGCAGGGCCAGGCTACGCGGCAGCAGCAGACCCTGCGACTCGACGGCGCCGGCGCCGTGCTGGGCCATCAACCGCTCGTAGGTAATGCGCTCGTGAGCAGCGTGCTGATCGATCAGGTACATGCCCTCGGGCGCCTCGGCGATAATATAAGTCAAGCCGACCTGGCCGACGACGCGTAGCGGCGGCAGGGCGCCGGCGGCTTCATCGGCATGGCCGGGCGGTGCCGGTTGCTCATCGGCGGGCGACGCGGCCGGCCGGCCGGCGGCAAATGGCTGCTCGGCGGCATCGAGCGAATCGGCGGGAGTAGCGCCGGCGTCCCAGCGGCTATGCCGGCGATCCCAGGTAGCGGCGCCGACCTGCCAGCCGGCCTCGTTGCTGCCGCGCGGTTCAGCCTGGCCGAGGCGGCGCAACTCGAAGCGGCGCTGCACCCCGGCGGGATCGGGCGGTACATCGGCCCAGGCCGGCACATCGGCGCCGGCGAGCAGCGCCTCGCGAATGGCGCGCCCGATGACACTGAACACCTGGCCCTGGTAGCGAAACTTGACTTCGCTCTTGGTCGGATGCACATTGACATCGACGGCCGCCGGATGCACCTCGATGTCGAGGATGACAATGGGATGGCGGCCTTTCATCAGTAGCGTATGGTAGGCATCGCTGATGACGGCAGCGATGGCGCCGCGAGCCTGGATAGCGCGGCGATTGACGAAGATATGCATATAGCTGCGTGTGCCGCGAGTGAGGCCGGGCGGCGAGAGCAGGCCGTGCAGCGCGACGTATTGCTGGTCGCTGCCATGTTCGACGGCGATGGGCAGCAACTGGCGAGCGAGTTCCAGGCCATAGAGCTCAATCATCGTGGTGCGCAGATCGCCGCTGCCGCTGGTTTGCAGTGCGAGCCGGTTATCGAGGGTGAGGGCGAAGCGCACAGTGGGATAGGCCAGCGCATACTGTTGAATAACCGCGCTAATGGCGCTAAGTTCGCTGGCTTCGGAACGTAGGTATTCGCGGCGCACGGGAGTATTGTAGAACAGGTTGCGCACACTGAAACTGGTGCCGGGCGTACAGCCGCGCGGGCTGCGGCTCTGGATTTCGCCGCCGGCGATGCGCAATTCGGTGCCGACTTCCTCGTGGGCGGCGCGGCTGATACAAATAACCTGGGCGACGCTGGCGATGCTGGGCAGGGCTTCGCCGCGAAAGCCAAGCGTAGCAATGGACCAGAGCTCGTCGGCGAGGCTGAGTTTGCTGGTGGCATGGCGTTGAAAGGCAAGTTCGATTTCATCGGCGGGAATGCCGCAGCCGTCGTCGCGCACGGTGAGTTCGCGCAGGCCGCCGCCGCGGGCCTCGACACTGATGCGGCCGGCGCCGGCATCGAGGGCATTTTCCACCAGTTCTTTGACCACGGAGGCCGGCCGTTCGACCACCTCACCGGCAGCAATCTGGGCTGCAACCGTGGGCTCAAGAATACGGATCGGCATAACGTTCCTCTATTTTGGCAGCTTCGCTGCGAGAACAACCGGAGTCAAGGTCTTCTTGCACTGGGCGAACAGAGTTGCTTATTATTGTACCATGGGTGAGAAACCCGTGATCGGTCATCTGGTCTCGATTGCGGCGGGGGTGGAAGTGGTTGGAGGAACAGCGGTGGCAGTGGGTGGCAGGCTGGCAGGGCTGGCGAGCAGGAAGGCGCCGGCACCGATCATGAGCAGGAGCAGCAGAATGGCCAGGATGATGCCGGCGCGGGTGAGTGGGCGTTCGGGCGAGGTGCCGGCTGCTGATTGGGGGGGAGTTTCGGCAGACGTGGTGGTTGCAGCGGCGGCCTCCGCAGCAGCGAGCTCAGCCGGGTCGGCGGCGGTATCGCCGGCAAAATCGTCATTGCCGGTGGTCGGATCATCGTTGTCGACGAGCCGGGCGGCGACGATCGTGATATTATCGGGGCCACCGCGTTGATTGGCGAGATTGATCAGGCGGTTGACGGCTTTGGCCAGCGGCAATGCGCGAAAGGCAGCGAGAATTTCTTCGTCCTCAATCAGGCCGTGCATGCCGTCGGTCGAAAGGATGACAATATCGCCGGCGTAGAGCGTTTCGGCAAAATGGTCGACACTCAACTCAGGGAGATGGCCGAGGGCGCGGGTGATCACATTGCGGAAACTGGAAGCGCGAGCCTGATCGGCCGTCATCAAGCCGGCGGCAACCTGGTCGGAGACGAGCGAATGATCGCGCGAGACCTGGCGGATGCCGTCATCGCGCAGCAAATAGGCGCGGCTATCGCCGACGTTGGCGACATGCAGATGATCGCCGCGAATGAGCGCCGCGATACCGGTCGTCCCCATCGTACCGTGGCCCTCGGTATAGATCCGCTGGTTGGCGGCAGTGAAGGCGGTTTCGAGCAGCGCTTCCGGTGCGGCCTGGGGATCGGCGCAGTAATGCTCAACGATGATGCTGGTGCCGCGCCGGCTGGCGATCTCGCCGGCCACATGACCGCCCATGCCGTCGCAGACGACAAGCAAGCGTTCGGGAGCCTCAGCCGCTTCCGGTTCGACCGCAAAAGCATCTTGATTGATTTCGCGCTTGAGGCCAACATCGGAGTGGGCGCTATAGCGTGATTTCACAGCGCTTGCTCCTCTCTAGCCGCGGGTTCTGCTGCAAGAGTATAGCACAAGAATGATCTCAGCGCACCTGGGTTCGCAGAATCAGCAGCACGACCGGTACGATCAACAGCAGGCTCCAGGCCAGATTCCGGGTCATAAAAATCAGCAACACCGCCAGCGCCGTCATCAGCACCGCCATCCCGGCGCAGCCATAGCGAATGCGGCGAACGCTTTCGATTTCCTGGTTTGTTGGTGGTTGGGACATGATGGGAGTCAAGGAACTAAGGAACCGGAGAATTGCCGGTATGTTTTTGCGCATATCGAGTATTGTACCATGAGTAAGATTGGCCAATTACAAAGGAATCTATTTTGCGCATAGCATTGCTCGATTCGTGGTTACAGCAGGTAAGCGCGGGCAGCGGGACGGCGGCGGCGATTGGCGGGTTGGGGCGGGCCTTGCAGCGGCGCGGGCACCGGGTGACACGGCTGGCGCCCTGGCGGAACTGGCCGGCGGCGCTGATCTTGCGACGACTGCTGTTCAACTTGCAGTTGCCGGCGCTCTTGCAGCAGCTGGATTATGACCTGATCGTAGGTTTCGATATCGATGGCTTTCTCTGGTCGGGGCGGCAGCGCGTGCCCTATGTATGTAGCGTGAAAGGCGTGATCGCCGAGGAATTGCAGCACGAGCGCGGCATAGTGCGGCGGCAACTGGCCATGCTGGCGGCGCTGGAGCGGATCAATGCGCGGCGGGCGCCGTTGGTACTGACGACGAGCGACTACTGCCGGCAGCAGATCGGGTGGCACTACGGCGTCCCCGCGCAGCGCGTCAAACTGGTGCCCGAGGGCATCGACCTGGCGGGCTGGCAGGCGCGGTTGGCGGCGGCAGCGGTTACCGCGCCGGCCGCCGCAACAATCCTTTGCGTGGCACGGCAATACCCGCGCAAGCACATAGCCGATTTGCTGCGGGCGATGGCACCGTTGCACCGGCGGCAGCCGGCAGCGCGGCTGCTGATCGTCGGCGATGGGCCGGAGCATGGCCGGCTGCGGGCGCTGGCCGGCGAACTGGGACTGGGCGCGGCGGCGCAGTTCACCGGCGCGCTGTCGGATGCCGAGATGGCGCATGTTTATCGGCGCAGTCGGCTCTTCTGCCTGCCGAGCGTGCAGGAAGGCTTCGGCATCGTATTTCTGGAAGCAATGGCAGCCGGTTTGCCGATTGTCGCAACGACGGCGGCGGCGATTCCCGAAGTTGTGCCGCAGCGGCAGGCCGGCATTCTGGTGGCGCCGGGCGACGTGGCGAACCTGGCGGCGGCGCTGGATGAGCTCCTGAGCGATCCGCAGTTGGCGGCGGAATACGGCGCGTTTGGGCGTGAACACGTGCAGCAGTTCGATTGGGATCGAGTGGCGGAGCAGTTTGAGCAGAAGGTCAAACTGCATGCAGCGTTGGCGGGTTGAGTTTCAGGCAATGCACAAGCACCTGTTCCGTGATACCCTTGAGCTGGACGTGGGCGCTGGTGTGAGGGTAATCTGCGATGAGCGGATGGGCGGCGTGATCATGATAGATGGCCTCGGTGAGCGCAATGTCGTTGCCCTGGGAGAGCCCCTGAACACGAGCGGCGATATTGACCGTCGTACCGAAATAATCGGGGCGATCGTTGAGCGTGACGCTGAGGCAGGGGCCGGAGTGCAGGCCGATTTTCAAAATCAGCCGATCCGCGCCGCTGAGACCGGCGCTCTGATTGAGTGCGTTGATCGCAGCTTGCATTGCCAGGGCCGCCGAAACTGCATCGACGATGGTTTGAAAGGCAGCCATCACGGCATCGCCGATCGTCTTGACGACTGTACCGGACTGTTCATCGGCAATGCGGAAGAGCTCATCGAAGTGCAGGCGCACAAGCCGATAGGCGCGTGGGTCGCCGCGGCGGGCATAGAGCGCAGTGGATCCTGCAAGATCGGTGAAGAGTAGTGTGGCGCGAGCGACATCAAGGCTTTCTTCGGGCAGCAGGCGTTCACGGGGGAAGAGCCGTTGGAAATCGGACAGCAGCAGCAGGGCGTGACCGGGCACCCGCCCGAGGCGCTCATCGATGGCGGCGCGGAAGGCGGCAGCGCTGGTGGTGGGCGGCAGTGGGCGCAGACGCGGATGCAGGCTGAAGGTTACAAAGACTTCGTCGTCGATCTGGGGCGAAAATTCCGCTTTGCACATTTTGCACTGGGTATCGTGATGCAACTGGCCGAGCGAGTGATTGCCGTCGTCGATCTGGCCGCAAACCGGGCAGCACACATTCCAGTGCAGCACGACGACTCCCTCGTAGAGCGCGGCAACCAGCAGGCGGAGTGTCCGGCGTTCGCTATGGCTGATGGATTCGGCCAGGTAGCGCGGATTCAGGTGCGTCAATTCGCGAGCGTCGGCGCGGGCGAGAAAATCGGCGAAGGCGGTGCTGCTGGCAGCATCGATGTTGTGATTGGCGAGATTGGCGAGCAGGCTGCGATAATCGGGGCGACGTGAGAACAACTTGAACATGGCGCGAGTCCGTAGGTATCGGCAGAGTGAACATTCCGTGTTTGCTATAAAAAGCGTAACTGATTTTATGAACGGGCGCAAGTAGCAGCGCAACAGCGGCTATGGCCGCCGCTGCACTGCTACCTTGAGAAATTTACATTTGCTTAATCTCAACTTAATCGAAGCATCATTTTCGATTAAAACGGTTTAGCTATGCTTATTTGGCATATGTTTGCAAATTGATACATGACCTTGCGCGTCAAAACCAGGCTCGGCCGGCTAGCCGGGCACTTCTTGTGTCGTGAGTGAGCGGAGCGAGGGATGCATGGCAGGTATATCGATGAAATCCGAGGCGCAGCCGGTCTCGCGGGCGGAATGGCGTGAGCGCCTGCTGTTTATAGCATTGATCGGGCCGAACCTGTTGCTCTTCGCCGTCTTCAACTACTGGCCGCTGCTCTACAATGCCTATTTGAGTTTTGTAAACTGGGACTTTTTGCGTCCGACGAAGCGCTGGGTCTGGTTCAACAATTATATTCGGGTGTTCTCAGACGACCAGTTCTGGGTGATCGTCTGGAATACTTTTATTTTTGCCTTTTTCTCCGTCGGCCTGACATTGTTGATTGGACTGGGCCTGGCGCTGCTGTTGAATCAGAAACTGCGCTTTCGCGACGGCGCACGAGCGGTGATCTTCTCGCCGGTAATCATTTCAGGTGCTGCGATCGCGGTAGTCTGGTCGTATATTTTTGATCCGCGTTACGGCCTGATTGCCGAGATCCTGGCGCTGGTCGGTTTGAATTCGCCGGACTGGCTGGTGAGTACGACCTGGGCGATGCCGGCGGTGATCATTGTTTATGTCTGGAAGAACGTGGGCTATGCGGTGGTGATTTACCTGGCGGGCCTGCAAGCGATTCCGCGCGACCTGTATGAGGCGGCAACGGTGGATGGTGCGGGAGTCTGGGATCGTTTCTGGAACGTGACCCTGCCGGGCCTGGCTCCGATTGCCTTTTTCCTCTCAGTGACCAGCATTCTGGCTTCATTCCAATCCTTCGACATCATTGCCGTGTTGACGGCGGGCGGACCGGCGAATGCGACGAACACACTGGTCTATTATCTCTACGAACTGGGCTTCGTCAGTTATAATGCCGGGCGGGCCGGGGTTGTGGCGATGGTCTTATTCTTGATGATGCTGCTGCTGACGATTATTCAGTTGCGGTACCTGGAAGAGAAAGTACACTACGCAAACTGATCGGCTGGCGCAGCCAATGAGTTTGCTCGTGCCGCAACGGGCGTGTTTCGCCTGCGGCAGCAAGGAAGGCACCTTTGATTGCGCTGGTTCTGACCGCTTGCGGCCAAAACCAGCGCAATCAAACGGTTTTTCCGCCCTGCGGCAGGCGAAAAGTGAAATCCACCATTCTCTTCTCTGGTTCTGGCCGCAAGCGGTCAGAACCAGAGAAGAGAATGGCATTTTCCACACTACGTAAATAAGGTCATGATTGCCGGTGCTTCACCGGCGCAGCCGACGAAGCACCGGCAAGGGAAAAGTTATGGCATTGCAAGAAGAAATAACCCTCTCGCAGACACAGGTTTCGGTGCCGGCGGGCCGGCGGCATGGCTCGGCGATGCGGATTGCCGGCTATGCAGCGATGCTGCTGGCGGTTCTGATGATTGGCCTGCCGTTATATTGGACAGTATCGGCTTCCTTCAAAACTTCGCAAGAAATTTATACTTTTCCACCGACGTGGTTCCCGCGCGACCCGATCCTGAGCAATTATCCGGATGCCTGGAATGCGGCGCCCTTCGGACGCTACTATTTGAACAGCATGCTTGTGACGCTGGCCGGCGCCGCGTTTGAAGTCTATTTTGCGGTGACATCGGCGTTTGCGCTGGTGTTTTTGCGTTTTCCGGGCAAGAATTATATTTTTCTGCTGCTGCTGGCGGCCTTGATGATTCCGCGCGAGATTACGATTGTGCCGAATTATCTGACCATCGCCGCGCTTGGCTGGGTCAATACCTATGCCGGGATTGTGATGCCGGGGGCGGCGGTAGCCTTTGGTACCTTTTTGTTGCGGCAGGCTTTCCGTACCCTGCCGAGCGAAGTACTCGAGGCCGCGCGTGTCGATGGTGCCGGGCAGCTACGGACATTGTGGAGCATTGTGCTGCCGATGGCCACGCCGGCCGTGGTAACGATGGCCTTGCTTTCGGTTGTCTCGAAGTGGAATGATTTTCTCTGGCCATTGATCGTCACCAACACCGCTGATATGCGAGTCTTGCCGATCGGGGTGTACTGGTTGTTGAACCAGGAAGGCAACTTCAACTGGGGCGTCATCATGGCCGGTTCGCTATTTCTCATCGTACCAGTACTCTTTGTGTTTCTGTGGGTCCAGCGTTACATCGTGGACGGCATCGCGGCCGGTGCGGTCAAGGGTTGATCGCACGAAACGCGCAGTGATGGTGACATGGCGAACTGGCTACCGGCCGGGCGCCTGGTCATAGATTCTTACAGATTCACCAGTGAGGAGAACGAGAAGATGAGTGACAAGATTTCGCGGCGCAAATTCCTGAACGGGATGCTGCTGAGCAGCGGCGCGGTGTTGCTGGCGGCCTGTGGCCAGCAGGCGCCGGCTGCTCCCGAAGAAACGACGCCGGCTGAAGAAGCGCCGGCGGCCACTGCGCCGGCAACCGTGGAAGAAACCGGCTCGACGGTCAATGTGGTCTACTGGGGTTCGTTCAGCGGCAGCCTGGGTGAAGCCGAGACGGCGATGGTCGAGCGCTTCAACGAATCGCAGAGCGATGTGCGCGTCGAGTACCAGTTCCAGGGCAACTATGAAGAGACCGCCCAGAAGTATACTGCCGGCCTGCAGGCCAACACCATTCCCGACCTGGTTTTGCTGTCGGACGTGTGGTGGTTCAGCTTCTATGTATCGGAGAACATTGTCGCGCTGGATGAACTGGCGGCGGCCGAAGGGGTGGACTTCAGCGATTACGAGCCGGTGCTGCTGAATGAGGGGGTACGTCAGGGCCAGCATTTCTGGATTCCCTTTGCCCGCAGCACGCCGCTGTTCTACTACAACAAGGACATCTGGGCCGAGGCCGGCCTGCCGGATCGGGCGCCGGAGACATGGGCCGAGTTCGAGGAGTGGGTGCCGGATCTCGTTGTTCGCTCGGGCGACACGCTGGAGCGGGCGGCCTTTGTGCATCCGAACGGCGCCAGCTATATTGCCTGGCTGTTCCAGGGTGTTACCTGGCAGCACGGCGGCCAGTACTCGCGAGAAGACTTCACGATGACCATGACCGACGAGAATACCATCCGGGCCGGCCAGTTCTACCAGGATATGGTCGTAGCGAAGAACTACGCCATCCTGTCGGCCGATATTAACCAGGAGTTCCTGGGCGGCACCGCGGCGGCGATGATGGCTTCGACCGGCGGCCTGGCCGGTATCAGCGAGAATGCGACCTTCAATGTGGGGGTGGGCTTCCTGCCGAAAGAGACCAACTTCGGCTGCTGCACCGGTGGCGCCGGCCTGGCTATTCCGGCGGGCATTCCGGCCGAAAAGCAGCAGGCGGCGATGAAGTACGTTGCCTTCGCTACCAACACCGAAAATGCGGCGATCTGGTCGCAGAGCACCGGCTACATGCCGGTGAGCATCAGTGCGGTGCAGAGCGAAAGCATGCAGAGCTTCTTCGAGGAGAACCCCAACTTCCGCACTGCCGTCGAGCAGTTGCCGCTGACTCGCGCTCAGGACGCGGCCCGCGTGTTTGTGCGCAACGGTGACCAGATCATCGGGCGCGGCCTGGAGCGGATCATCGTCAATGAGGAAGATGTGGCGACCGTGTTTGCCGCCGTCAACGACGAACTGGCCGATGCGGCGACGCCGATCCTGGAGGATCTGGAGCTTCGCGAGGGCTAAATGCTTTCGCGCGGGTCGAAAAAACGGCAGTCCGGCCTGGAGCGCAGGCCGGACTGCCGTTTTTTTGCACCGGTTTGTTACTCAGGCGGTGCCGATCAAATCCTCGGCGATGACGGCGGAGGCCATCACGCCGGGAACACCGGCACCGGGGTGGGTGCCCGCGCCGACGAAATAGAGGTTCGCAAATTCCTCGGAACGGTTGTGCGGGCGGAACCAGGCCGACTGGGTCAGCGTCGGTTCCATAGCGAAGGCGGCGCCGAGGAAACTGTTTTGCTGATTGGCGAAGTGGCGCGGGTCGATCATTGTTTCGACAACGATATTGCGACTCAGGTCGGGCATGTAGTGCTCTTCGAGGAATTGCACGATGGCATTGCGATAGGGCCGTGCCATTTTTGCCCAGTCGATGCCGGCGCCGAGGTGCGGCACCGGCGCGAGCACATAGAACGATTCGCCGCCGGCCGGCGCGAAGGAACGGTCGTCGAGCGAGGGGATATGCAGGTAGAGCGAAAAATCCTTCGCCAGCCGCTTGCGGTGGAAAATGTCGTGCAGCAGGCCCCTGTAGCGTTTGCCGAAAATAATGTTGTGCCGGATCAGCGAGCCGTCGTTGTAGCGGCGGCGGGTGCCGATGTAGATCACCGCCAGCGACATGCTGTATTTCTTGCTGCGAATGCGGCGGTCGGTGTAGACCCGGCGATGTTCGGGCGCCACCAGTTGGCTGTAGGTATAGGCCACGTCGGCATTGGAAATGACGCTATCGGCGTGGTGGACAAAACCGTCAGCCAGGCGTACTCCCGTGACGCGGCGGCCCTCAACGACGATTTCTTGCACCGGGCTGTTCAGGTGCAAAGTGCCGCCGACCTCGCCGAAGAGCCGGGCCATGGCTTTGATGATGGCGCCGGTGCCGCCGACGGCGTAGTAAATGCCCCACTCGCGCTCGAGGTAGTGCACCATGGCATAGATCGACGAGGCATCGAAGGGATTGCCGCCGATGAACAGCGGGTGGAAAGAGAAACAGCGGCGCAGAAAATCGTCTTTGATGAACTGCGAGACATAGCTATAGGTGCTGAGATAGGATTTGAGGCGGACGAGATCGGGTGCGACGCGCAACATATCGCCGAAGTGCAGGAAGGGCTTGTCGGAGAGTTCGACAAAACCCTTCTCAAAGATGGGCTTGGTGCTGGCCATAAATTTGCGGTAGCCGGCGACATCAGCCGGATTGAAGCGGGCAATCTCGCTGATCAGCGCCTCTTCGTCGCCGGAATAGTCGAAATGCCGGCCCTGGTGGTTGAAGAGGCGATAATAGGGATGGCAGGGCCGCAGTTCGAAATAGTCCTCGCGGCGCTTGCCGGCGACTTGCCAGAGCTCGTCGAACATAAACGGTGCGGTGATCACGGTTGGGCCGGTGTCGAAGCGATAGCCGCCGCGCTCGATGACGGCCGCCTTGCCGCCGAGCTGGCTGCTCTGCTCGAAGATCGCGACGTGATGGCCCTGGGCGGCCAGCCGGATGCCGGCGCTGAGGCCGCCGAAGCCGGCACCGATGATGATGATGCGTTGTTGCATAGCGTTGCTCTTTTTGGCTTGCGCAGCCGGCGTCAGACAGGTTGCTCGCGCCGCACAGGCGCATTTCGCCTGCGGCAGCGTGGAAGGTTCCGTCTTTTTCTTTCAGAATGGCAGCTTCGCTGCCATTCTGAAAGAAAAGGTATAACTTGTTCGCGCTGTAGCCGGCGCTACCCTGGCTGCGCAAGTCAGATAGGATGCGAGAAACTCCAGCGCAAGTATACGCAGGGAATGGGGTAGCGACGTGAGAAAAATCGCTACTGGATGGGAAGATTTGTTTACCGGTTTGTGCTGAGGCCATGCTTGACAGACTTTCGTTGGTGATTACAATGTAATTACTTGTGAAAGGGGCATGTGTATGAACCAGGTGATCAAAACCCGGCTGGTGAAAATCGGCAATTCGCAGGGCATTCGCATTCCGCGTGCTCTGCTGGAACAGGTTGGGCTGGGCGAAGATATTGAGCTGGAGGTGCGCGGCGATCACCTGCTGCTGCGGGCGGCGTGGCGGCCGCGGGCCGGCTGGGATACGCAGTTCCGCCAGATGGCCGCTGCCGGCGATGACGAACTGCTCGATCCCGAGTTGCTGCCCGACGCAGACTGGGACGCGGAGGAGTGGACGTGGGAGTAAGCCGCTTTGCGGTCTACCTGGTCAACCTCGACCCGACGGTCGGTGCGGAGATCAGGAAGCCCCGGCCCTGCCTGGTGATTTCGCCGGACGAACTGAATCGCAACATCCGTACAGCCATCATCGCACCGATGACGACAAAGTCGCGGGCCTACCCAACGCGCATTGCCTGCAGCTTCGAGGGCCGCGCAGCATTCATCGTGCTGGATCAGATCCGCAGTGTCGACCAGCAGCGCCTGGTGAAGCGACTGGGCGAGATCGATGCGGCGGCGCGGCAAGCCGTATTGCAGGCGCTGGCGGAGTTGTTCGCGGAGTAGACAAGGAGCTTTTCTATGGCCATCCATATTGAAATCAGCGAGGCTCAGGCTCGCTTCCTCGAAATTATTCAAGCAGCAGAACAGGGTGAGTCGGTCATTATTTTGAAAAATAGAGTACCGGTTGTTCAAATAGTGGCCGCGCCCATTCCTGGCCAAGGACCAACTTTTGGGAGCGCGCGAGCTCAGGTAGTAATAGCTGATGATTTCGATGCTCCACTCGATGAGTTTCGCCAGTATATGCCATAAAACTCTTGCTTGATACGCACAGTTTTCTCTGGTTTATTTCTGGTGACTCACGGATCAGTGTACACGCGCGTAGTTTGATTGAGGAAAGATCGAATCAAAGATATCTTAGTATTGCCAGTGTCTGGGAGATGGCTATTAAACATAGTATAGGAACTTATCGTTCGCTTAAATCTGGACAGGGTTCGCAACATCGGGTAGGCTCGTCCTATGAACGAGCAACTGACGATACATACCGAACGGGTGGATGACGTGCCGCTGCTGTTGGCCCATATGGAGCGCC
>DAOTUJ010000131.1:0-17967 GCA_034437175.1 Chloroflexaceae bacterium
CCGCCATCTGACCCCGCTGACGAGTCTGCAGCAACGTCTGCTGGCGCTGGCAGGCCTGGAGGATACGTGCTATCTGCGGCTGGTTGCGCATTCGTCTGAACCACCTGGATAAATAAGCGAACGGTAAGCAAAGCGCAAGAGAATAGCCATTCTCTTACGCTTTTGATAAATCGATCCCTATGGTTATCGCCCAACCAATTTCTCGCACCATTGGTGCGAGCTTGTTCCTGGTTGTATGAAAAGCATGCCGCAGATGTAACCAGCACTACGACAACTGCATTAGTTATATCAGTCAGCAGATGCTTGTGCATCAGTTAGGATCTATGCCGAGCCGAGTCAGGTTCTATATCAATACGCAATGCTGGTAGTGCTTGATGGAGTGACGGAGGCGAATCCTCACAGGTCAAGACGCAGTTGGGGTGAATCATCATTATCGTCGGGAGGCGTCAGCCGTGGCGGTGGTGCTCGGTGCAGTGCTGCATCGAGGAGATGAACAATATCCAGTTGTGCCGCCCAGTACCGCAGGTATGCAGTATCGAGAGTGTTGCCCTGCGTTGCCAGCACCGATTGTACATCGCTCCACTGGCGGTCAAGTGCGCCCTGTGCCATGCGATACCAGTCGAGCTTGATGAGAATAATATCCTCCGGGCTCACAAAATAGGCCTGCCGCTCCGGATTGAGCGCGACGGTCTGAGGGACACGCCGGGTGAATTGTGCCTGCTCGTAGGGACGGCCGGATGCAATGAAGAGGTCGACCCGAAAAAAGCTTGTGCGATGCACCAGATTGAACGAAGCCCTCCGGAAGGGATCGTCTCGCAGTGAAGGAGCCAGCGCAATGGCATCACGCAGATCGCTCAGTTGGAGAAAAAACGCTGGCTCTAACCGGGCAGCGAAGATACCTGCTTTGGCGGCAGGTAGCGCAGCGAGAATATCGGCATCGCGAGTAGCCCGTGGCTCGCCGTAGGTCGAGCTCGCGAACGAGCCGCCGACACAATAGGTAATCCCGAGCGATTCCAGCGTATCAGTGACCAGAAGCAGTACCTCAGTCGGCTGCATCAGCATCCTCGGTCATCGGCCCATAGACCCGATCGGCGAGCTCTGCACCCAGCCAGCGCGCGGCCAGGCGGCGCTGGAGCTGGGCCGCCGACTCGTGCGGATGGCGCCGGCGCAGGTCGCTCAGCGCCAGGAGTTTGAGCGCCGCGTTCAACTCGTTGATGGCCGCCAGCTTCTGCCAGGACGGTGTCGTTCGCCAGTGGTCAAGCAAGAGTGCAGTCGTTGCCGGTGAGGAGTCTGAGCCATGTGCCGCCATCATTTTTCTCCTTTTCCAGAGCAATGCGATCCCTGATCATTATAGCATCCCAGGTGCTCTGCCCTTCCAGGCGGCTTCGAGAGCGACGATCGACATCAAACCTGGTGAAGCAATCGGCCCATACTCAGAACCAGCCCGACACCATCGCCGGGCTGATCATTTCACCCAGCCATTGCCAGCCCAGGAGCAGCAACAGCACCGCCGTCAGCCAGGGCAGGCTCAGCGCCATTCGGCGCAGCCAGGAATGGTAGGGGTTCTCGGTCTGGCAGCGGCGCACGGTCGCGACCACCCAGATCAGCCAGCGCGGGAGTGAGATCAGCAGTGTGGCGGTATAGATCGTCGCGAGCATGAGCGCCAGCATCGGGGTGTAGCCAGCCGTTGCTGAATGGCAGCCAGGCCTTGGTGTCCGTACACGGCACCGGATGACCGCGCTCCTGCGACGCAACCTGGTGAATGCCGATAAAAGCATCGGCAATCGGCGCTGAATGATTGGGGTCGAGCTGCATCTCGAACCGGGTGAAAACGCCGGAGAGCCCCATCGTCCGTTCACGGGCGCTCTCAATCAGCGCAATCACCTTGCGGTCTCCGCAAAAGGAGTGTATGCTGATAGGAAGGTGAAGCGACCGCAATGAGGGAGCCTATGGATAAGCCGATGCCGCAGATCGACGAAAGCGATGAAACTTTTAACCCCGACAATGGTGATGACGATCCATTGATCGCTGGCGACGATGGCGACAATGAAAATGACAGCTAATTGTATTTACCAGCCAATTACATCCACGAACTGGCGAAATACATCAAACGTCAGGCAAAAACCTCTTTCCATAGTGGCGGGGCTGGCCCGACTCGAACGGGCGACCAATGACTTAGAAGGTCACTGCTCTATCCATCTGAGCTACAGCCCCGCGTCGTTTCCAACTATAGCGGAGGGCAACGGATTTTGCAACTGTGTGCGGCATCTTGAAAATCGTTCTCTGCCTCCAATTTACTGCTGATTGCGCCGGTGGTCGAGGTAATCCTGGAGAATAATCGCAGCAGCGACGGAATCGATGCGCTGTTTGCGCTTCGCCGGCTTGACGCCCATGTCGCGCAGGAGTTGCTCGGCAGCCGCGCTGGTCAGCCGTTCGTCGAAGAATTGCACCGGGTAGCCCAGAGCCTGTTCGAGGATGGCAGCGAACTCCTGTACTACCCGCGCCTGCGGCCCGATCTCGCCACGCAGCGTCAGGGGCAATCCCAATACCACCTCGCTGACCGAGTGCTCGCGTACCAGTGCCAGTACCTGCTGAATCACCCGCTCACGCGGTTTTGCCTGGAGTGTGGTCAATGGCGTAGCCAGCATGGCATAGGCGTCGCTGAGCGCAACCCCGATCCGGCGCCCGCCAACATCGAGCGCCAGCACCCGTTGTTCGGTGCCCGGCACGCCGCGCTGCCCGCCGGGTTGCTGTTCGTCAGGCATGAATTATGGTGTAGGAGCCGGTACGACTTCCAGCGTAATCTGGAAATCCCATCCCGGCAGACTGGCGACATCCGGCAGCGCATAGCCACCGATCACGCCCTGTTGCACGAAGTTCTCGAGCGCGGCCTCGGCTTCGGCACGTGATTTGCCGGCAATGCTGGATTTGATTGCATCCAGGGTGGCCTGATCCAGCGCGGCGCCGCTATCCGTCGGGCGCAGTTCACCGCGCGCCGTCAGGCGCTGGCCATCCCAGTCCCAACCGGTAATCAGCGGTACCTGGCCATCGCCGGGCCGGATCAGATTGCTGATCCGCAGTTGCTCCGGCAACACCTGCTGAAGCTGATCTTGCAGCGGACGATCGGGCGGCGTAGCCAGTGCGCTGAAGATACCGCGCACCTGAATTTCAAAGTCCGGATTGTCCGGATCGGGCACTCGTTCGCCAATCGGCGGATTGACAATCATCTCGTAACCCTGGCCGGCAACCAGTTGATCGGGCGAAGGCGAAACCGTCATCGGCTCGAAAACCAGCCCCTGGCTAACGGCTGCCTGCTCGAGGTTCTGGCGTCCCTGGTTGTTCAGGCCGGTTAATGCCTCGCCGAGCAACTGTTGCACATCGGCCGCGCTCACAATCCGCACCATCGCTTCGCTACCGCCGGTTAGCGGCTCATGCACGACTTCGAGAGCGCTGCCGGTGTTGACTGCAATCGGCGGCTGGCCGGGCGGCGCAATCTGGCGAATGCTATTGGCGCCGACGTTGGCGGCACTGCCGGGTGAACGCGCCGTAACATTGACCGTTGCCTCACCGAGGCTGGTGATAATCTGCGCTCCCTGGCGGGAAGTTGTTGACGGCGGCACCGTCACGTCGGCATCGCTGGCGAAGCGCACTTCCTGGCCTTGCTCATTGAGCGCGATAAACTCAGTGCCGGCCGGGATTGCAAAAGCCTGGGTGCCCAGGTTGCGCAACAGCACACTACCACCGGCCGTCCCGACCGGCTCAGCCACCTCCGTGCCGGCCTGGCCACGGACTGAGAAACCGGCTTCGCTACGCACTTCGCCGGCCTGAATTGCCGAGGCGCTCACCTCGCTGCCGGGCGGAACCAGCGGAATCACCTGTTTATCAAAACTGCGGATTTCCGTCGCACGCTCGGGCAAACTGAGGGCAACCGTAACCCGGTTGCCGAAAATCAAGAAAATTGCCGCCGTGAACAGCAGCAAGATCAGCACACTGATCAGCACAACCGGCACCCAGCCGGGGCGACCGGGCCGGCGCGCCCGGCGTGAGCGGCGCTCACTACTCCGCCGCCGCGGCGCCCCATCATGCGGTGGCGGGATCGGTTGAACCTCCGGGCGCGGCACTGGTTGTTCCACCCGCGGGCGGGTCGGCGTTGAGGTTCGGGTCTTTGCAGCGCGGGCGGTCTCCTCGGGGCTAAGCTCGATGTCTTCAGGGCGAACGCGAGGTGGCCGCGGCGGAAGCGGGCGCGCAGCATAGGATTCGGACGATTGTTGCTCGCGCTCGATCATATCGCTGAAATCATCGAATTGCGCCGCCAGTTCATCGTCATCGGTCTGTAGCGATCCGCTGCGGGGCGTCATGCTATCCATTGCATCCCGCAGATGATCGGCGGTGCGGCTAGCCGGTTCCTGTGCCCGCTCGTTGAGCTGGCGCAGAAAATCCTCGTCGCTCTCTTCGACGGCCGGCGGCGACTGAATAATCGGCTCTTCCGAAGCCATCCGGCGCGTGGTATACGAACGTCGCGCCGGTTTGCCCGCCTCCGATGTTGTATCGGGGCGCACCCGCGTATGCTGCACAGCGATGGCTGCGACGCCATTCAAGCAAAACGCATCAAGAATTTGTTCGTCGGAACAAATCGGCAGCAGCGTAACCCCTTGCTCGCCGGCAGCCGCACAGAGCCGGCGCACATCCTGGCCGGTCTGCAATGCTGTTGCTCCATCGGGAATCAACAACTGAATTGTCGAGGCATTGGCGGCACCGATGCGGCCAATCACCGTATCAATGTCGTCGCCCGGCATGACCATTACCAGCGTAGAGTTATCGGCGACCATGCCATGTGCTCCTGTGGAACGGACGGCTGCGCCAGCCGTCTGCTCGATCTATCCTCGATCTATCCTACGATGGCGTCTCGCGAGCGCATTGGGCGCAGCAACGCGCATTCGCTGTGCGCTTTTTGTTCAAACGTTTGACGCTTCGCTATGCTGCCCGGCCTGACCACGCACCAGGTCCGGCACCTCGGCCAGCGCATCGGCGAGTTTGTTCACATCACGCCCACCGGCCTGAGCCATCTCCGGGCGGCCACCGCCGCCGCCGCCGACATGTCGGGCCAATGATTTGATCAGATTGCCGGCGTGCAGGCCACGGCCGGTGAGATCAGCAGTGACCATAGCCAGCAACTGCGGTTTCGCGTTGATCACCGTACCCAGCACGATGACCGCGCTACCGAGTTTGTTACGCAACCAGTCGCCCATACCGCGCAACTGGTTGGCTTCGTCGGCTTCGACCCGCGCCACCAGCAAAGGAATATCGCCGACAGCCTGCACATGGCTGAGCAAATCCTCGAGCGCGCCACGAGTCACCTGGAAACGCAACTGCTCGATCTCTTGCTGGCGCTGTTTTTGCTCAGCCAGCAAGGCCTCGATCCGATCAGCGAGCTGATGCGGCGCAACGCCGACGCGCCCGGCCAGTTCCCGGAGCGTCGCCGCCTGCTCTTCGGCCCACTGCTCAGCGACCGCCCCGCTGAGCGCCTCGATCCGGCGCAGCCCACTGCCGACACTGCTCTCGCCGATAATCCGCACATAGCCGATCTCGCCGGTGTGCAACACGTGGGTACCGCCGCACAACTCACGCGAAACCCGGCTGGCGTAGCTTTCCAGCGGTTGCGGCATCTGTGGGCTGGGGATGAACTGGTCTGCGCCCGGTTGCTCATCACCGGAACCGCGGGTAATACTGACGACGCGCACCTGATCGCCGTATTTCTCGCCAAACAGCGCAATTGCGCCGGCATCGAGCGCCGCCTGGTAATCCATCGTCGCCCAGGAAACCCTGCCGTCGGCGCGCACCCAATCGTTGAGCCGCTGCTCGATGGTACGCAACTGGCCGGCCTCGAGCGCACGGGTATGCGTGAAATCGAAGCGCAGCCGCTCGGGCGCCACCAGTGAACCGGCCTGCGCCGCATGTTCGCCCAGCAGATCACGCAGCACCCGGTGCAGCATATGGGTAGCCGTATGGTTGCGCTGGATCGCCGCCCGCCGCTGCGCGTCAACCGTCGCCTCAACGCTGTCGCCGCGGGCGATGCTGCCCTGCTCAACAATGCCGTAGTGGACGATCAGGCCCGGTAGCGGGCGCTGCGTATCACGAATGCGCAGCAATGCCTCGGCGGTTTTCAGCGTACCGGTATCACCGACCTGACCGCCGCTTTCAGCGTAGAAGGGCGTACGGTCGAGGACAAGCTGGACTTCCTGGCCGGCCTGAGCATTGGCGACGTCATCGCCGGCAAACACCAGCGCCAGCACCCGCGCCGGGCTGTGCAGGGCGGCATAGCCCAGAAACTCGGTTTCGGGCAACTCCTGATCCACCCAGACATCGAGATCGACGCCGCGTTTGAACTGGGCCGCTGCCCGCGACCGCTCGCGTTGCGCCTGCATCTCGGCATTGAAGCCGCGCACATCCACTGCCAGCCCCTGTTCGCCGGCAATCTTCTCGGTCAGGTCGAGGGGAAAGCCATAGGTGTCTTTCAATTGAAAGGCCGAACTGCCGGGAATCGTCTTGCTGCCCTCGTTTTGCACCTGCGTCACCAGGCTATTAAGCATCACCATGCCGCCGGAAAGCGTGCGCAAGAACTGTTCTTCCTCGGCGCCGACCGCATCGAGGATGAACGCGCGCCGCTGCTGGAGTTCAGGGTAGGCCTCGCCCATATCCGCAACCACCTGCCGAACCACCTCCGCCAGGAAAGGCCGTTCCAGACCCAGGCGGCGCCCCTGGTAGACCGCCCGGCGCAAAATGCGGCGCAGCACATAGGAGCGCCCACTGTTGCCCGGCAGCACCCCCTCGGCAATCAGAAACGTCACCGCCCGGCTATGGTCGGCGATAGCGCGGTAAGGCGCCAGCTGCGCTCGATAGTCGGCATAATCGCTGCCGACCAGTGCCATGGTGCGCTCGATCAGCGGCACAAACAGATCAGTATCATAGGTCGAATGCACACCCTGGAGCACCATGGCCATGCGTTCAAGGCCCATGCCGGTATCGACCGAAGGCCGCGGCAGCGGCTGCATCGTGCTGCGTTCATACTGCATGAACACATTGTTCCAGACTTCGACATAATCCGGATCGTCGGAGTTGACGCCGTCGGGCGACATCTTGCTCAGGTCATCACCGATATACACCGTGATTTCGGAGCACGGGCCGCTGGGGCCGGTATCGCCCATCACCCAGTAATTATCAGCTTCGCCAAAGCGCCGAATGCGGGCCGGATCGGCGCCGGCCTGTTCCCAGAGCCGGGCCGCCTCGTCGTCGGCGGGCACACCGGGAGCGCCTTCAAACACCGTAAACCAGAGCCGTTCAACCGGCAATTGAAACGCTTCGGTGAGCAATTTCCAGGAAAGCGGAATCGCCGTTTCCTTGAAATAATCACCGAAGGAGAAATTGCCCAGCATCTCGAAGAAGGTATGGTGACGAGGTGAAGGCCCGACTTCTTCGAGATCATTGTGTTTGCCGGACAC
This sequence comes from Chloroflexaceae bacterium, assembly GCA_034437175.1. GTDB lineage: Bacteria > Chloroflexota > Chloroflexia > Chloroflexales > Chloroflexaceae > DAOTUJ01. Next base: position 7,500 of record DAOTUJ010000131.1, read on the forward strand.
CCGCAGACATTTCTGCGCCGTAACTGCCCGCGTATACGGGCGCTGTTCCACGCCGAGAAACAGATCTTTGAACTGAACCATGCCCGAGTTGGCAAAGAGCAGCGTCGGATCGCCGCTGACAACCAGCGAAGAACTCGGTACCAGGGTATGGTTATGGCGAACAAAAAAATCGAGGTATTTCGAGCGGATCTGCGCCGCACTCAAGCCTTGCATAGCTGGGAAAACCTGTCTTCAGAACTGACGATCCAACCGCATCGCATCGCTTTATTATAAGTCGTTGCGGCGCGAACTGTCAAACGTTTTGCGCCTGACCGTAGCCGGTGATGGCCCCGAAAGCCTGGCGGAACTGGTATACTGGCTCATACACCATGCGCAAAAATGCAAACTACAACTCGTTTGGCTTATAGCCGAGAGCGGAACGATTGAGCCGTTGCTGAGCTATTCTTCCGCTTCGGAATGTGCTTTGGCCTGGCTCAAGCGTAGCGGCCACCGCTATAGCAGAACACCGTTCGCTTGATAGTTAATCGTATGACGCAACGATCTTTTGTCGTCCAGGCAGATGCAGAGCGCCTTTTTGAAAGCCGCGTACCGACATCCCCACCGGTCGTCGCCGGCCTGGTGACGCGCATGGTCGGTCGTGATGCCGAATTGCAGCGCCTGCTCGAAGAATTTTACCGGGTTGCCGAGCAACGATCCACCCGGATGGTCACGATTGTCGGCGAGCCCGGCATCGGCAAATCGCGCCTGCTCTACGAGTTTCGGGCGCGGCTCGGCGGCCTGCCCGACGCGGTGCAATTTTTGCAGGGCCGCAGCGATAAAGCTCTTGCCGCTATCCCCTTCAGCATGGTGCGGAGTGCGTTGATTTATTATTTCCGGATTCAGGACAGCGATCCGCCGGCATCCATTCGGCAGAAATTTGAACAGGCGGTATGCACAGTACTCGGGCCGGAAAGCCAGGCAACGGCACATATGCTGGGCCACCTGATCGGCTTCGACTTCCCTGAGAGTTCTTTGCCCGGCGCGACGCTCCACGATACCCAGCAGATCTATCAGTCTGGTGTCGCAGCGACTCAGCGGTTGCTGTCCACCCTCAGCCGGCACTACCCGCTGGTCATCTTCGTCGAAGATATGCAATGGGCCGACCAGCGATCGCTCGATGTGCTGGAGGATCTGCTGCGCCACCCCGCCGACACGGCGCTCCTGATTGTCTGCCTGGCTCGGCAACGATTTTTTGAACAGCGCCCGGATTGGGCCGCTGCCTGTGCCAATCACGTCCGGCTCGATCTGCGCCCGCTCAGCAGCCACTACAGCCACATCTTGATCGCCGATATTCTGCGCAAAGTGCGCCGCCTGCCGCCCGATCTGCGAAACCTGATCGCCGGCCAGTCTACCGGCAATCCTTTTTATATCGAAGAATTGATCAAGATGCTGATTGCCGACCAGGTGATCGTTCCCGGCGATGATTACTGGGATGTTCAGCCGCAGATCCTGGATAAAACTCGTATTCCGCCTACTCTCAGTGCGCTAATTTCCTCGCGGCTCTCGGCACTGACACCAGCCGAGCAGAAGGTGCTGGCACGTGCGGCCGTGATGGGCACAGTGTTCTGGGATAGTGCCGTCGTGCCGGAAGGCGATCCGGCGCCGGTTCTGGATCGGTTGATCCGCCGGGAATTGATCAGCCTGCGGGAAAGCTCGGTGTTCGCCGCAGCATGCGAATATTTCTTTCCGCAAAGCCTGGCCCGCGATGTCTTCTACAACCAGGTGCCCGCCGACTTGCGCCGGCGCTATCACGCCGATGCAGCGGCCTGGCTGATTGCCCGCGCCGGCGAGCGCATCGAGGAATGCGCGGCGATGATTGCCGGCCATTGCGAACAGGCCGGCGAAATCTTGACGACGATCGACTGGTATTTGCGCGCCGCTGAGCATGCCCGTTATTGTTATGCCGGTGCCACCGCCCGCGGCTATTACCAGCGCGCCCTGGCGCTCTTGCCCGCCGCGCCGGCTTACCCCGACCGCCGGCTGCGCCTGCTGCGCGGCCTCGGGCGCGTGCTGACATGGCAGGCGCGCTTTGAAGAGGCGACTGCGGCTTATGAGCAGTTGCAGCAACTCGCCGAGCAAACCGCCGATGTACCGGCGCAACTCTATGCGCTGACGGAACTGGCGCGTGTGCAACACGAGCCACTCCACGCGCGCGACGTGCTTGTGATTGCGGATCGGGCTGAGCGCCTGGCCCGCGCCGATGCCGTGTTCGACCTGGCGCTGGTCGAGATCTTGATTCTCAAGGGCTGGGCTTTGTACCGGCTCAGCGATCCGACGGTGGTGCTGGTCGCCGAAGAAGCTTTGCAGATCAGTTCGCAACTCGATGCTCACCAGCATTTGGCCCAGAGCCTCAGTTTGCTGGGCGCCAGTCACGGCCTGTGCGAAGCACATCATCCGGCAAAAGCGTACAATCAACAGGCGCTCGCGTTGTATCGCTCGATTGGTGATCGGCGCGGTGAGGCGATGGTGCTCAATAGCATCGGCGAAACGGCCGCCTGGTATAATGATCGGCAAGCGGCCGGCGAATATTTTCGGCAATCGCTGGACATCGCCCGCCAGATTGGGAATCGGAACCAGGAAGCTACGGCGCTGATCAATCTGGCCCGGATCCGGCTGAATGTTGGCGACATTGCCGCTGCCGAAGCCGATGTGCGCAATTGTATGCGCCTGATCCAAGGCTTCGGGCGCACCCGCTGGGCGGCGGCCTACACTGTGCTGGCCGAGGTTCACCTGGCGCAGGGCGACGCCGATGAGGCGATGAGCGCAACTCGTCAGGCGCTTGAACTGGCTCAGCAGAGCGAAAATCGGCTCGAAGCGGCGCGTGCCTGGCGCGTCCTCGGCAAAGTTATGTCGATGTTGCCCGAAGGTGTCGGTGCACCGGCCTGCTTCGAGCGCAGCGTCCAGATCTTCGGCGGCATCGGCCAGGTGAGCGACCAGGCTCGCAGTTTGCAGGCCTGGTCGAGCTACGAGGCCCGCCACGGTAGCGTCCGGCGCAGCCAGGAACTGGCGCTCGAAGCCCACCAGATGTTCGTGCGCCTCGGGCTCGAACCGGGTTCGCGGAGCGTCGGCGCAAGCGAATAGCACCATACCTTTGTATTGTTCACTACGATGAACCTTACCCTCAACATCAACGATCTCCACTGCGATACGCCGTTGCCGCCGCTGACCCGTGTGCGCCGGCTCCGGCATACGCAGCCGCTCGATGACGTACCCGGCCGCTTGCGCCAGCAACTCGAGGCTGCCGGCTTGCTATCGCAACTCCGGTCCGGCGCCCGGATTGCCGTCACGGCCGGTAGCCGTGGCATTCGCGATATGCCGCTGATACTGCGCAACTGCGTCGCCTGGCTGCGCGCTGCCGGCGCCGCGCCCTTCATCGTCCCGGCGATGGGCAGCCACGGTGGCGCAACCGCCGAAGGCCAGCTGCGCCTGCTCGCCGGGCTAGGTATCAGCCCCGAAACGATGGGCTGCCCGATCCACTCCGCGATGGATGTTGTCGAACTCGGGCGCCTCACCGACGGTACGCCGGTCCATATGGATCGGCATGCCGCCGAAGCCGATGGCGTGCTGCTGGTCAACCGGGTCAAGGCCCACACTTCCTTCAAGGCCGACATCGAGAGCGGGCTGGCCAAAATGGCCGCGGTCGGGCTGGGCAAGCGCCAGGGTGCCGAAATCGTGCATAGCCGCGGGGTGTATGGCCTGCGCGAGCAACTGGTGCCGATGGCCCGCATGGTCGTCGAGCGCGGCAAGGTACTGGCCGGCGTGGCCATCATCGAGGATGCGCACGAGCAAACAGCCGACATTGCCGTGTTGCCGCCCGCCGCGATCGGCGGCCCGGCCGAGGCGGCCTTGCTCGACCGCAGCAAAACCCTGATGGCTCGCCTGCCCTTCGCTGAACTCGATGTGCTGGTGGTCGATGAAATCGGCAAACAGTTCAGCGGCACCGGTATGGACACCAATGTGATCGGGCGACTGCGGATCAACGGCGAGACCGAACCATCATCGCCGCGCATCGCCGTCATCGCTGTGCTCGATGTCGCCGCCGGCAGTCAGGGCAACGCCAACGGCATGGGCCTGGCCGACCTGATCCCGGCGCGGATGGCCCAGAAAATCGATTTTGCCGCTACCTACATCAACAACCTGACGTCCGGTCTGATCGGCCTGCGCAAAGGCGCCCTGCCGATTACGCTGCCGACCGTGCGCGACACCATCGCGATGGCCATCAAAGTCTGTGGCCGGCCCGATCCGGCAGACGTGCGGCTGTTGCGCATCCCCAACACCCTCATCCTGACAGAACTGCTGGTCAGCCCGGCGCTATTGCCCGCAGTCGAAGCCAATGCCAACCTCGCGATCATCGGCCCGGCAGAATGGGACAATATCGACGGGTAGGGGCGCAGCATCAACCACGCCAACGGTGGTTGATGCTGCGCCCCTACCCGTCGGCAAAACCGGTTAATCCACATTGATCCAATAGGTGTGACGAATGTCCTCGAAGCCGCCACGCAGTGCCAGTTCCAGGCTGTAGCGTCCGGCGACTTTCGGCGTCAAACGCAGCCGGTCAATCTCCTGGGCCAGGCAGTCGGCACCGAGATCGAAGTGATGTTCCAGACTGGCCAGCAGATATTCCCCTGGGTCGCGCAGCCATGCGTTCAATTGCAGATTGCCGATGGCCCGGTGCTCATCGTTGACCGCGAAGAGCGGCAGATCGACCGGCTCATTGATGCGATAGACTCGCGGCTCGATCAAGGAGAAGACGTACTGGGGGCTAAAGGCCATGCGCATAGCATTGTACGAGCGTTTGGGCACGCGCCAGTAATCGATGATACTCCAGAGAATAGCGGGGTAGGCGTCGACAAAGCTAAAGGGAATGATGCCGCCGGTGGGCCGGTACTTGTGATAACGCAGGCGATCAATATAGTAGCGATTGATTTCGGCCTGATAATCCTGGCTCATATCGATCAACTCGGCCAGGCTCTCAGCCTCGCGCCAGGGAATCCAGCGCGCCATAATATCGGCCTGGAAGCCGTGGCGCGCCGTAAGCGTCGCAAAATCGATCTGCCTGATGTCGGCGGGCATAAAGCGCAGACAGGATTCGAGATTGGGAAAACTCTGGGCGCCGAATTCAGTGACGAAGCGCAAATTGGCCGGCAGATTGCGCCGCAGAATCTCGGCCTCGGCGAGGGTACCGTAGCTGGCATACCAGCCGAAATAGGCATGTGCATCGGTGCCCTCACGCAACAGCGGGATGTCGAATTCGCCGGAAGAACGGATCACCGGGCGGCGCGGATCCTCGTGTTCGGCCATATGCTTGAGCTGCGTATCCATCACATCGCGGTTCCAACTGAAGCCGAAAGCCGTCTGGTAAGTGCGCAGCCGCATCATCAGTGTTTCGTCGTTTGTATCGGCCAGGAAGACCGGTTCGTTGTGCATGCACCAGATAGCAATGCTGGGATGGTTGTAGAGCAAGCGCACCATGGCGCGGGCCTGGCGCCGGGCCTCCGGCAGCACACTGGTGACGTAGAGCCATTGGAGCGGAAAATCCTGCCAGAGCAGCACCCCGGCTTCATCGGCGGCATCGTAGAGCGCCGGGTGATCGACATGGGCATGGACGCGCAGCATATTCATGTGGCACTCACGGGCCAGTCGGAGATCCGTGGCGCAGCGTTCGGCATTCATCGTTGCGATGCGCATATCACCGGGCGGGTAATTGCTGCCGCGTGCCAGAAAGCGCACCCCGTTTAGATACGGAATCCAGTTGCGCAATTCAAACTGGCGAATCCCGAAATGGAAGCGGTGGCAGTCACTGAGCAGCCCCTCGTACAGCACTTCCAGCGTAAACGTGTAGAGATCCGGATCGCCGAGATCGTGCGTCCACCAGCGGCGCGGATCGCGAATTTTGAACAGGCCGTTGAGCTGCTGCCGGCCGGCCGACACCTCGCGCTGAAACTCGAACTGCAGCTTTTCACCGGCAAAACTGCGCGGCTCGACAGTCCAGCGCAAACGGATCGGCCCGGCCAGCGCCGCATCCAGTTCAACAACATAGCCAATCTGCGCAACACGGTCATTGACGGTCTCGGTATGGCAGCGCACGGATTGCAGGCGCAGCGGGCCACTGCGCTGGATCTCGACCGGCAACCAGAGCCCACCCGGATTGGAGAGCGGGTCGAAGCAATCCCAATGCGAAAACACGCCGGTAATCATGCGTTTGCCGAACTTATCGTGCTCATCGGGGCATTCCACCTCGATCAGCAGGCGATTTTCGGGTTCCATCAGTTCAGTGATTTCCTGCTCATAGGGGACAAAATAGCCCTCGTTGCGCCCCAGATCGACACCGTTCCAATACGGCTGCGCCCAGTAAAACGCGCCATTGATCCGGAGCCAGTAGCGACTGATATTTTCGTCGGCCGGGCCGGGTGCGAAGGGCAGCAGGCAGCGATAGACCACCTTGCCGGCGTGGCGGATCAAATCGGGATGCTGCTGCCAATGGGCAGGCACAGCAATCGACAGCCAGCCGGCATCGTCGTGTGCATAGATGCCGTGGCGAAAATATTCGAGCGGCTGGATCGACCAGTGTTCGGTCAGTGTCATTGGTTTCATGAGCGTTGTTTCGATATCAGAGCAAGCTGTTGCAACACAACCGCATAGACCGCGATGCGCCGGCGCCGCAAGTCGGGGCGATGCCGCAGCACGAGTTTAGCGCATTCCAGCGCGAGTTCCCACAGATAGGTGAGCAGCAGAAAGAGCCGCAACAGCAAGGCAAACAGCAGACCATAGCGCATGCGGGCAAAACGCAGCTTGCTGCGCTGAAAATACACATGACGCGCCGCCGGCACCTGTTCGCTGCTGCGACCTTCATAATGTACCACAACTGCCTGCGGTAGATACACAATCCGCGATCCTTCCGGCTTGCCTACGGCTTGCAAACGTATCTGCCACTCCATTTCTTCGCTATACATGAAGAAGCCCTCATCGAGCGGGCCGGCCTGCCGAATGGCACTGCTGCGCACCAGCAGTGCCGCGCCGACCAGCCAGTCGACGGGTTGTAGCCGGCCGGCGGGCCGATCGGCACAGTGGTAACGGCGCGCCCAGGGATTGGCCGGCCAGCAGCGTTCGAGCGCAGTACTTTCCCAGAAGAAGGTCGCCGGCGTCGGAAAGCGTCGTCGCGACGACTGCAGCGCCCCGTCGGCGTAGCGTAGTTGTGGACCGACGGCGATGAGGTCGGGATGCGCTTCGAGGTAGGCAAGCATATGTGGCAGGGCAGCAGGCTGGACTTCGGTGTCCGGGTTGAGCAGCAGGCAATAATCGGGCGGCGGAACGGCGGCGGGCGCCAGCACACCCAGGGCGTGCAAGGCAGCATTATTGCCGGCGGCAAAGCCCAGGTTGCGCGAGGCGGCAATCAACTGAATCCGGGGAAACTCGGCACGCAGCATCTGCGGCGTCCCATCGTGGCTGGCATTATCAACCACGACAATGCGATAATCAATCGTGGTAGCGGCCAGCGACGTTTCCAGCGAACGTAGGCAGCGCCGCAGCAAATCACGCGTATTCCAGGAGACAATAATGATGGCAAGGGAGATCATAGAGTGTGGGTACCGGGCATCGGGTATCGGGTATTAAATAATTCGATACCCGATACCCGATACCCGATGCCCGACTGGTAACCTTCCAGTATACTAAAGCCATTCCTGCATAAAATTATACACCAGCGCGGCTGGGGGAAGGACAGGACATGCGAATCGGGGCAATTTTGCCGCAGACCGAGATTGGCCGGGATCCGGGTGCGCTCCGGGCCTATGCCGAGGGCGTGGAAGAACTGGGCTTTGCGCATTTGCTGGTGTACGATCACGTGCTGGGGGCCGGCACGGCCAACCGGCCGGACTGGCAGGGCCCCTACACCAGCGAGTCGCAGTTTCACGAGCCATTTGTGCTGTTCGGCTACCTGGCCGCCATTACCCGGCAGATCGAACTGGTAACCGGCGTGATCATCTTGCCGCAGCGCCAGACGGCCCTGGTTGCCAAACAGGCTGCCGAAGTCGACATTTTGAGCGGCGAGCGACTGCGGCTGGGGATCGGCGTCGGTTGGAACGCGGTGGAATACGAGGCGCTCAACGAGAATTTTCGCAACCGCGGCGCACGTTGCGACGAGCAGATCGCCGTACTGCGGGCGCTCTGGAGCGCCCCGGAAATCAGCTTCGCCGGGCGCTGGCACACCATCACCGAGGCCGGCATCAATCCTCTGCCGAAACGCAGCATCCCGATCTGGGTGGGCGGGCATTCGGAGGCCGCCTTGCGGCGCGCCGGTGCCCTGGGCGACGGCTGGTTCCCGCAGATGGGGCCAACCGCAGAAGCACAGGAGATGATCGAACGGTTGCAGCGCTACGCCGCAGTGGCTGGGCGCCGGGCGGATGCCGTCGGCATCGAAGCCCGGCTGAGCCTGAACCGGGTAGCGATGGCCCAGTGGCAGGAGTATGCCACGGCCTGGCGCACCATCGGTGCCACTCATCTGAGCATCAACACCATGGGCATGGGCTACCGCACCGTCGATGAACACCTGGCGGCGCTGGAGGAAGCATTGAAAGGGATCGGGTGATAGAGGATAGGACAAGCGTAGCTTTTGCTGCGGGGCGGCTACGCCGCCCCGCAGCAAAAGCTACACCCGACAAACGCGATGAAGCATCAACGTCTCTACAACGCCATTCCACTGATCGCCGTCCTGTTGCTGGTTATCTACGCCTGCCGGGATTTGCTACCCTGGCCGGGCGAAGCCGATCCGCTGAAGCGCGGCATCGTGCCGGTCGCTTTGCCGGGCGGTGCGGCACAGATCTTTTTCACCACCCCGGCCCTGCGTTACCCGGACGTGGCACGCTGGCGCGAGCCGCCGCCCATCGAGCGAGCGCTGCTGCGCGACATCGCCGCAGCGCAGCAAAGCATCGACCTGGCGGTCTTCGAGTATAACCTGGACAGCATCGCGGAGGCGCTGGTTACAGCGCAGCGGCGGGGTGTGCGCGTGCGGCTGGTACTGGATCGCGAATGTCTGCACAAACCGGCCATGGCACACTGGGCCGGCATAGTCGAAGCGGCCGGCATTCCCATCAGTTGGGAACAGAGCAGCGATTTTATGCACTCGAAACTGGTCGTCATCGACGAGCGGTTGGTCTGGATGGGCTCAGCGAACCTGACCGTCAACGATATCTACCGCAACAATAACAACATGCTGCGCATCGCCGTCTCCGCGATTGCCGCAAGCTACAGCGCCGAATTCGCGCAACTATTTGCCGGCGATTTCGACGACGGCATCAAAGCGGGGGCATTGTACCCGGAACTGGCGGAAAGCGGCCTGGTGTTGGAGAGCTACTTTTCGCCACAGGACAAACCGCGCGCGCGGGTGGTCGAGCTCATTGCCGGCGCGCAGCAAAGCATCGACTTCATGGCCTTCTCGTTCACCGACGACAGCACCGGCGCGGCGATGCTGGAGCGGCAGCAGGCCGGCATTGCCTTGCGCGGCATCATCGAACGGCGCAACGCAAACGGCCTGGGCTCGGAATACGGCATCCTGAGCGCAGCCGAGCCGGCGGTACTGAAAGACGGCAATTGCTACACCTTCCACCATAAAATTATCGTCATTGACCGGCGGATCGTGATTACCGGCTCATACAACTTCACAGCACGTGCCGAAGACGTGAACAGCGAAACGATGCTGATCCTGGACAGCCCGGCAGTCGCGGCAGCCTACCTGGCCGAATTCGAGCGCGTGTACGCACAGGCGCAGCAGCCGACGCGCTGTAGCCGCTGATACTGGAGCTAATGTCGCCGGCTCGTCGAATCCAGCCAATCGCGCAATCCATCGCCGAGCAGGTTAAAACCGAGCACGGTGAAGAAAATCATCGTTACGGGAGCCACAATCATCTACGGGTCAGTCTGGAGAAAAGGCTGCACAGCATGGAGCTGGGCACCCACAGTACGCTCCCTGTGTTATCATGGCTGCAAGCGACTGGCGAACCGGAGGTGGACGATGGAACTGCCCTTCCCAGGGATGGATCCCTATCTTGAGCGGCCGGGCCTCTGGCCCGATGTACATACCCGGCTGATCACCGCAAGCTGTGATGCACTTCAGGCGCAGATTGCACCTGCCTACGTCGCGCAGATCACGCCCTACATTGCGCTTGAGCAGATCGATATCGCCGCGCCGCGCCGGGCGGTCGTGCCCGATGTCGGCGTGTACGAGCGTGACCTTCCCGGCGTCGCTGGCTCGGCGACCACGATTGATGCGCCCTCGCTGACCGGGACGGCGCTGCTGGAGATTCCTACCCGCTACGCCCGCATCGAGATCCGGGCGGTCAACGACGAGACGCTGGTGACGGCGATTGAACTGCTCTCGCCGGTGAACAAGCGCCCGGGTGCCGACGGCGCCGACGCCTACGAAAAAAAGCGC
>DAOTUJ010000132.1:0-57186 GCA_034437175.1 Chloroflexaceae bacterium
GGTTTGAACTTTCAATCAGTTTCAAGGAGAAAAACGTGTATCGTTGCGTATCTTTGTTGATCGGTCTGGCTCTGCTGCTCGGCGGCCGGGGTGATCACACCGAGCAGCAGAGCCAGACCGATCAACAAAGATACGCAACGATACACGTTTTTCTCCTTGAAACTGATTGAAAGTTCAAACCACAGCAGACTTTGTCGCAGAACACGTCATACTCATGACGAACGCAATCAGGCGGCGATTTCCAGATTGCCCATAATACCGTATGGATCATCAACAACAACGTGATATCCGGCACCGGATTGCCGGGTTCGCCGATGCGGAACGAACGCTGCTCTTCCGGATGATGTTGCTGGCGCCGCTGGCGCCGTCGGAGTTCGCCGCGCTGCCGGTAACGCTGCGCGGCAAAACGCTGTTCGTCGCCGGCCCATCGGGTTGGGCGCCGAAACCCGAGATTCAGGTGCTGCTCCAGGCTGCCTTCGCCGAGTTGCCGCTGACCGACCAGCGTGAACTGGCAACGGCAGTGTTGCAAGAGGCAAAAAATCGGCTGGTTGCCGCACTGCCCGATCAGCGGCAGGCTCGGGCTGCGGCCTATGTGCGCTGCTGCGAAACGCTGGCCGAGATCCTCGTGCAGCAGGAGCCGGCTGCGCTCGCCGCAATTGTGGCCGATGTGCCGCTCAATCAATTGCCGGAGCCTGGCCAGCGCCAGTTGCTGCGCTATTACCAGGGGCTGGGCGCCGGCCTGCGCGATGATTTCACCACTGCTCGCACGATCTTCGACGAACTGCTGGCGCTGCCCGTCCTCGACAGCGGTGTGCGAGCGCGTACGCTCAACTCGGATGCGCTGTTTGCCCAGATTCAGGGCAATTACGAACGCGCCCTGCGCGGGTTTCGAGCCAGTCAGGCGCTCTGGAAAGCGCTCGGCGACCAGAGCCGCCAGGCACGCGCATTGCTCAACAGCGGCATCCTGTCCTATGAACTGCACGATTATCCGGCGGCGGAAAGCGCGTTTCGCGAGAGTGCCGCCCTGTTTGCCCGCCTCAATGATCGCCATCGCCGGGCTCTGGCCGACCTCGAACTGGGACTGCTCTACCGCGACCAGGGCCGCTGGGCCAATTCGTTGCAGCATTCGGGGCAGGCCTTCGCCACCTTTGAGGCTGCCGGTGCCTATGAATTTGCCGGGCGAGTTGCCAATAATATCGGCGAAGTCGAAATGCTCTGTGGCCAGTATGCCGCCGCCGCCACTCGTTTCGCCCAGGCCGGCCGGCTGATGCAGAACCGGGTGTATGCAGTGGATGTGGCGCTGAATCAAGGCTTGCTGGCCCAGGCCGGCGGCGATGACCGGGCGGCGCTGAAGCACTATCAGCGGGCGCTGGAACTGGCGGAAACGATTGAGCGCCAGGATATTGTGCCGCTGTTGCATTACCGGATTGCGCATGCACACCGTCGGCTGGGCAACCTCGCGGCGGCCGGCAGCAGTTATGCTGCCGCAGTCACGGCGATTGAAGCCAGCCGCGAACCGCTGCGCGAGGAGTCGCTGCTGATCAGTTTGATGGGCCGCTGGCAGCAGGTGTACGAGGCGGCGATTCTGATCTGCCTGGAACAGGGCGCAGCAGCGACGGCCTTTGATTATGCCGAACGAGCACGGGCGCGGGCTTTCGCCGATATGCTGGCACGCCGGACACGTGCCAGCACCCAACCGGCGGTCGAGCCGGTCGATGCGCGCCGGGTGCAGGCGGCACTGCCGGCGGGCACGCTGCTGCTGGCTTATTTCTGCTGTGGATTGCCCGGCCCGGAGAGTGCGCTGCGTGAGGCCATGCCGCCGGCAGCAGCCGATCTGCGCGCCTGCCTCGAGGTTCCGGCGCGCCTGCTGGTTTTTGCCGTACAACAGGGTGGTCTGCAAGCCTACGATTGCGGGATCGATCCGAATAGCTTGCAGAGCAGCGCCGCCGGCGGCGACGGACGGCGCTTCTTGCGTCCGCGGGTGCTGCAACGATTATACAATGTGCTGCTTGCCCCTTGCACGGCGGAACTGGCGGCGAGTGATGAACTGATCATCGTACCGCACGGCCCCTTGCACCAGGTGCCTTTTGCCGCTCTCGGCAGCGAAAGCGAACAGTGCCCGCCGGCGAATCTGGCCAGGCTCAGCTACAGCCCGAGTGCTACGGTGTTGCTCAGCGCTCCGCCGATCACGGACGCAGCACAGGCGCCCTGCCTGGCACTGGGCTACGACGGCGCGACCGGCTATGAACTGCGCCACACCGAGGACGAAGCGGCGGCTATCGCGGCGCGACTGGGCGGCGAAGCCTGGCGCGGCAGCCCCGGCATTATCGAGCGCTTTCGGGCTGCCGCCGCCGGCTATCGGATCATTCATCTGGCATGTCACGGTGAGTTTAACCTGGCAGAACCGCTCGACTCCTTGCTGGAACTGGGCCCCGGCGAACACCTGCGCGCCCTCGATGTGATCGCGGATCTGCGCTTGCGAGCGGAACTGGTGACCCTGAGCGCCTGCCGCAGCGGGTTGAGCCGGGTATTGCGCGGCGACGAACCGCTGGGCCTGGCGCGCGCCTTTATGCAGGCCGGCACCCGCGCCGTGCTGGTAACCCTGTGGCCGGTAGATGATCGAGCAGCACGGCTGCTGATGGCGCTGTTTTACGCCCAATTAGGTAGCACCGGCGATCCGGCTGTGGCCTTGCAGCAGGCTCGCCGCGAATTGTGCCGGCTCGCCGCGCAGCACGCAACCGAGTTATTGGGCGAGCCGATTGATGCGGCAGGCGAACCGCCTTTCGCAGCACCCGAACACTGGGCCGGCTATGTGATCGTTGAGAGTGGACGAAAAGCAGGAGGAACTAATGACCGAACTCAAAACCAGAGTCAATGACCAGAATGTGCAGGCCTTTATCGGGGCTGTACCCGATGAACAGAAGCGCCAGGACTGCTACGATATACTTGCGCTGATGCAGGAAGTCACCGGGTACGAACCGAAAATGTGGGGCAACAGCATCGTCGGTTTTGGAAGCTATCATTATCGCTATGCCAGCGGGCGTGAGGGCGACTGGTTCCTGACCGGTTTTTCGCCGCGCAAGCAGAACATGACGCTCTATATTATGGCCGGCTTCGACCAGTACGACGAACTGATGGCAAAGCTCGGCAAATATAAAACCGGCAAATCCTGCCTGTACATCAAACGGCTCGGCGATGTCGACCAGGAGACGCTGCGTGAACTGGTGCGCCAGTCTGCCAGGCATGTGGCCGAAAGCAACGCCTGAGATCGCTTCGCAAAAGACAGGGTATATGTATGGGATGGTTGATGGCTACGCCATCAACCATCCCATACATATACCCTGTCATGTCACGTCAATCGCGATTTCCAGCGTCGGCAGCCATTCCAGCGGCAAATCGGCGAAGCGGACGACGCCCCATTCATCGGTGGCAATCCGATACTCGGCGCTACCGGCGCGCAAACGGATCGGCACATCTGCCAGATCGGGCCAGTCGCGGTCAGGCAATTCCAGTTGCACCTGAAGATCAAAGCGCTCCGGCCGGCTGGTAGGCAGTGCCTGGATCTGCAGGCGGGAGATTGCCGTCGTCGGCGCCGCCAGATCCAGTTCAAGCAGAGGTTTTGCGGCACTGTCGCGGTAGGCCGGCGCCGGCTCAACAGCCGCCAGCGCCGCGCCGGCATCGAGCAGCGCCTGGCTCAGCACCAGGCGCAGCCGGTCGCCGGCCTGGCGCAACCCGGCGGCAAGCGCCTCACGCAACGCGGCAGCGGCCCGGCGGCGGCGCAGTTCCGCCGGGCTCAGCGGGCCGGGCGCCACCGCGAAGAAACTCAGGTCGGGCTGCGGTATTGGCCCGGCGGAAGCCGCCGGCGCGGCCTGAAGATCGTAGATCAGCGCATAGGCCTCGGCGCAGGCAACGCACTGGTCGAGGTGGCGCGCCACGGTGGGGAAGAGCGCGGTGTAGCCGCGTCCAGCCAGTTGCGCCGCCACGTAGTCTTCGAGGTTGTCGAGACAGCTTGCGCAGGCCGCTGCGTCCGGTTCCTCCGCCAGGAGCTGTGCCAGGCGCAGCGCCTGCATATCGGGCATTTTCGCATCCATACACATGCCTCACACGGTTCAAATGCCATCTAATAGTCAGGACGAGCGGGCGGTACCGGAGCTTTCCAGATGACAGGTCGTATGCGCCAGAAACCCTATGAGCCATCACCCATCGCCCGCTGGATCGCTTCCCGCAGGGCCGAATTATGCCGCAGCTTGGCCAGATTCTTGGCGCGAGTAACCTGAATGTGGCTCGGGCGAAGTTCGCTGCCCTGCAACTCGCTTTCAGCGCGGGCCAGGTCTTCGTCGCTGCGCTCGGCAAAATAGCGCCCGGTCACCACGCGCTGCGAGCGTTCGCTGAGGCCGCCATTGGCGATTGCGGCCTGGAGCAGTTCACGCAGACTGGCTCCGGCCAGCATTTCGAGCAGCGCTTCGGTCTCGGCGGGCGCTGCCGGCTCGATGGCGGGCCAGGCACCGCGACGGGCCTGCTCCGGGCGGCGCAACTCGTCGATAACGATGCGCCGTACGATCTGGCCGGCCCAACTCTGGAACCGATCCGGGTCACGGCACTGTTCACGGTTGCGGTGAATGCGCAACAGCGCCTGCTGGGCACAATCGGCAGCGAGTGCTTCGCCCGCGGGGTAGTCACGCAGCATAGCGGCGGCAATCCGGTACAGGCCGGCCCAGAGCGTCTCGAAAGCCGTCACCTGTTCCAGGCTGCCCTCGTTGCCGCAGGCAATATACAGTTCGCGATCACTATACGCTGCTTCCATCACCGAAATTATAGCAGGCCTGGCCGCAGCGGAGTCGGCTTATGGGCACTGACTCCGGTTGTTGAATCTCAACCATCGCATCCGGCAGCAACATGCCGCCCTGGTCGGGCACCACGGCATTTCGCTGCATTGCATGCAAGCATACGATTTATTCTAGCTCAGAATGATTTCCGATGCACCTATTGACACAGACACAAGTCAGGTTTTATGATTAGGTTCAGTCGCAGGCTGACCTGAGCAATCAAGCTGAATTGCCGATGATGGTACCCTGCTGCTGAAAGTCGGAAAACACCGGCTAACCCTGACGGATCAACCGGCGGATCAGATTCGGACGTCGAACACGAAATAAAGAACTCCAAGCAATCCGGGAGGCCGATTCATGAGCGAAGAGGTGCAAATTGCCCTGGCCGGCAATCCGCATGTCGGCAAAAGCACGATTTTCAATGCGCTCACCGGCGCACGTCAGCACGTCGGCAACCGGCCCGGCAAGACCGTCGCAAAAAAGGCCGGCACGTTGCGGCTGGATGACTGCAACGTCACCATCGTCGATCTGCCGGGTACCTACAGTCTCTCGGCCTGTTCCCTTGAAGAGCAGATCGCCCGCGATTACATTATGCGCTCGCGCCCATCTCTGGTGATCAATGTTGTCGATAGTTGTAACCTGGAACGCAATCTGTACCTGACCGCGCAATTGCTCGATGCCGGTACACCGCTGCTGCTGGCACTCAATATGATTGATATAGCCGGCGAACGCAGCATTAGCATCGATAGCGAGCGGATGCAGCAACGCCTGGGTATGCCGGTCGTCGCACTGGCTGCCAATCGCGGGCACGGCATCGGAGAACTGCGGCGCACACTGATCCGTATGCTGGTTCAGCGGCAGCAGCTGTACCTGGCACGCGAGATTGCCGCCTGATCAGAAGCACCGGTTCGGTAGTAACAATTGATCCGGATCTGGTAGAATTTGAATACCTGATGGGTTTTCGGTACAATGATGCGCTATGGTACCACCAAATGCGCACTATCGAAGCCTGCTGCCGCTCCTCCTGCTGCTCTTACCGCTCGGCCTGGCCTTGCTGCTGAGCCAGCAGCCGCATCCCTGGGGGCTCGACCAGGCGACAGCACGCGCCGATGGGCTACTCACTGCGTTTGACCCGGTCGAGCAGCAGGATGGCCCGGCTTATCGCTGGGCGCGCCCCGGCGCAACGCTCGCCCTGCCCGCCGCTCCGTCGGCACACATCATCGAACTTTACGCTGCAATAGCCCCCGCCGCCGAAGCATTGACCTTGCAACTGGATGATCAGGCGCCGATTGCGTTGCCTTCGGCGCCAGGGTTTCGCCGTTACCGACTGCTGGTTCCGCCCGGCAGTGATGCCTATGGCTGGCGCAACCTGCGCGTCGCCGGTGTCCCCGCCGGTAACACCGACGATCCGCGCCCACTGCTGCTGGCGCTGGCTCATGTGCGCCTGTTGCCGAACGATGGGCCGGTAACGCCGCTGCCGCAGGCTCTGTGGCTGATGCTCCTGCTGCTGCCACCACTGATCGCTTCGGGCGGCTGGCTGGCGGGACTGCCGCGGGCACCGGCGCTGCTTTTGGGAACCGGCAGCGGCAGCGTGCTGGCCTGGGCCTGGTGGCACGATCCGGCGGCACTTCGTCCGCTGCTGCTCGACCTGGGCGCGCTGGCGACTACGCCGGTCATCTGGCAATGGTGGCTGATCATCAGCGGGCTGGGCCTGGCTGCGTTGCCTTTGAGCACGCTGATTTTTCGGCACCTGCCACTGGCCGGGTATGCCTTTGCCCGCACGTCAGGCCTGCTGCTCAGCGGCTGGCTGGCCTGGCTACTGGCCATGGCCGGCGGGGTTCCTTTCGGGCGCGGCAGCATGCTGCTGGCGGCAGTCATGCTCCTGCTGATCGGCCTGCTGCTCCGGCGGCCACAGCGCCCGCACCGGCCGCCGGCAGGTGAAGGCGGCGCTATGCTACGCGGCATCCTCGGCTTCGAGTTGCTCTTTGTGCTCGCACTCTGCCTCGGTGTCTGGCTGCGCTGGCACGGCGCGGTCGGACCGGCCATCTACGGTACCGAAAAGCCGATGGAACTGGTCTTCCTGAGCGGCATCCTGCGCAGCCCGAGTTTTCCACCCCTGGATCCCTGGTTCGGCGGCTATGCAATCAATTATTATTATCTGGGCTATGTCCTGATTGCCGGCTTGCAGGCCTTGAGCGGCACAAGCCTCGGCACTGCCTTCAACCTGGGTACGGCCACGGTTTTTGCACTAACCGCGCAGATGCTGGCCGGCCTGGTGATCAGTCTGGCCGGCCTGGCCCGGCGCGAACGGGCCGGAAGCACAGCGCTGCCACGCGGTCTGGGCAGTACGGCGCTGCTGGCGATACTGCTCGTACTGATTGCCGGCAACCAGATGGGCGCGCTGCAACTGCTGCTGGGCAGCGGCGAAGCGCGGGCGCTTAGCGGATCGCAAATGCTGGCGGCACTCGGCGAGCGGCTGCATGGCGCCGAGACCATCCAGGTTTCAGCGCCCGCCGGGGTTGCCGGCGTGCCGGCCAGCATCACGCCGGCCGGCCAGCAATCCTTCGACTGGTTCAGTCCTTCGCGTGCCGTCTTCGACGATGTAGCCACCGGATCGGGGCAGTTCGAGCGGCGCTACGTGATTACCGAGTTTCCCTTTTTCAGCTTCTACCTGGGCGACCTGCATCCGCACGTCTTGACACTGCCCTTCAGTCTGCTGGCGCTGGCACTGGCACTGGCCGCCACCGCCGCCCCGTCGGAATCGCGTCGACCATGGCTGGCACGCCTGGCCATAACCGGCATCGTCCTGGGCTGCCTCTACGCCATCAATTCCTGGGACGCGCCGATCTACGCCCTGCTGTTTGCCGGCGCGACGCTGCTGGGCCGGCGGCGCCTGCCGGCGGCGGCGGGCGAAGTGCTGCTGGCCGGGCTGATCGCCGGAATGGCGGTGTTGCCTTTCCTGCTGAGTTTCGTACCGCCGGCCGGGCCGGGGGTAGGCAACGGCAACCTGCCCTTCCTGCGTACTTTTGCGCCGGCACCGAGCCGCACCAGCCTGTACGGATTTCTGCTCATCTTCGGCCTCTTCGTGGTTGTGCTGCTGGCCTATGCCTGGTCAATTCAGCCACAGGCGGGCCGGCTAATCGCCGGTATCAGCCTGGCCGCCCTGATCGGCGGCGGACTGATCGGCTTTCCGCTACTGGCGCTATTACCGCTGAGCCTTGGGCTGGCCCGGCAGTCCTGGCACCACAAAGAGCAGCCGGCGCAGGCTTTTGCCCTCTGGAGCATCGCCGTCGGTGCGCTGATCATCTTTGCCGCCGACACATTGTACGTGCGCGACCACCAGGAAGCAACGATGCCGCGCATGATTACGGTATTCAAGTTCTACTACCAGGCCTGGCTCCTCTGGGGCATCATTGCGGCCTTCGCTGCCGGAGAATTGCTGCGCCGAGCCCGGCGGCGTCCTCACATGTTGCTCTGGGCCGGACCGGCGCTGCTGTTGCTGGCCGGCAGTCTGGCCTACCCGGCGGCCACCCTGAGTCGCGGCGAACCCTGGCGGCCGGCCGAACGTACGCTCGACGGCCTGGCCTATCTGTGGCGCGAACATCCCGCCGAAGCCGCCGCCATGGGCTGGCTGGCGGCCAATGCTCGGCCCGATGCCCTGCTGCTGACGGCCTTCTGCAACTGCGACTACGACCAGATCGGGCGAGTCGCCGCTGTGACCGGCCAGCCCACCATGCTGGGCTGGCTGGACGGCCACGAGACTCTATGGCGCAGCGGCGCAGCAGCACAACTCGCCGAAATACGCCGCCGCGAAGCAATCATTCCCAAACTGTACACTAGCAACGACCTGGAATGGACGCGCCGGATGCTCGCTCAGTACAGCATCGGCTACGTTTACATTGGCCCGACCGAACGACGACTGCACGGCGGGCCGGGGCTGGCGAAGTTCAGCGAGTTTATGGAGCTGGTGTTTGCGGAAGAGGGAGTAGAGGTATATCGCTGGTCAGAGGTCAGGGGTCAGGGCTAAAATAAGGTCTGGTAGCAATACAACCACTTGCCACAGGGCATGAAAAGATGTGCTACAATTTAACCATCACAGGTTTATATGGCTGTAGTTGTCCATCAAGACTTTTCCAGCATCTTCCTCAAATGGGAACCACAACAATTGAAGACGCTGACATTGCCTGGCAAATATATTCGCTCAATCACGATCACCAGAGTCAGCGTTTCAAATTGACGCGTGCCGGCATTCAGTATACGCATTTTCGCGAAGCACTCGATACCATTACCCGTCCGAGCGCCGGAAACCTGAATGAATTTATCGAGTATCTCAATGGCCGCGTCGCAAATAAGCAGACTCAGGGTTTGCCTCCCAATGCCGGAATTTCTCCCGATGTTGTGCCACCTGCAGACCATCGCAATGAAAAATACCCACCACGCCCGGATGAGCGAATTGCTAATCGGAAATGATCTCGCTTGGATAAGAAGCTGACGCTGCTCAGAGTACGCGCCCGCACCCTGCCCCCGGCGTTGCTGGTGTTCGGTGGCTACCTGTTTGCCACCCTGCTGCTGCTGCTGCCGACACTGCCGACCTTCGCCAGTGCCCTGCCTGGCGGCCCGGTCGCCGACGTCGACGGCTGGCAGAATGTCTGGAACCTGTGGTGGATGCATTTTGCCCTGGCTTCCGGCCAGAATCCCTTTTTCAGCAGTTATCTCTATTTTCCAACCGGCGTCAATCTGGCTGTGCAGACATTCAATCCCAGCAACGGCCTGCTGATGCTGCCGATCACTGCCTTGTTCGGGCCGATTGCGGCCTATAACAGCGCGACCTCGCTGGCCTGCCTGCTCGCGGCACTCGGCGCCTATGGCCTGGCCCGGCGGGCCGGCGGCGACCGCCCGGCGGCGTTCGTTGCCGGGCTCTTCTTCGCTTTTTCGCCCTTTCACCTGACCAAGATCTGGGACGGCCAGCTTGAACTGATTGCGCTGCAATGGCTGCCTTTCTATGCCCTGTTTCTGCTGCGCGCCCTCGAAGACGGACGCCGCCGCGATGCGCTGCTGGCCGGGCTGTTCCTGGCCCTCACCGGCTACACGAGCTGGTACTATTTTCTGTTCCTGGCGATGTACAGTGTGCTGTTCGTGCTGATCTGGCTGCTGCCGGCGCCTCAATCGCTGCGATTGCCCATATTCAGCCAGGCTACCCTGGTTGCCGGCAGTGGCCTGTTGCTGATTGCACCGCTGCTGGCTGCTGCCCTGCCCGAAGTTGCCGGTTTGCGCAAAGACATCGACCCGGACAATCCCTTCGACTCGATATTGCTGCGTTCGGCAGATTTGCTCGATTTCTGGTTACCCAGTTACCTGCACCCGCTCTGGGGCGAGGCCGTGCGGGAGCTGGGGCGCAACTGGCATCCTTTCATCGCCGGCTGGAATGTCAGCCTGGGCTACCTGCCGCTGGTACTGAGCCTGCTGGCCGCTCGACTTGCCTGGCGCCAGGCCCGGCGCTGGCTCCTACTGGCCGGGCTGGCCCTGCTGCTGGCGCTCGGCCCGCTGCTGCAAATCGCCGGCTGGCGCAGTGCTCTGCCGCTGCCCTATGCCATGCTCATGAACCTGCCGGGCGTCGGCCAGGCCCACCGGCCCAGCCATTTTGTGGTGCTGGCGCTGCTGGCTATGGTGCCGCTGCTGGCCCTCGGGCTGCGTGCGCTCCGCGAGCGGCTGCGTGCCCGTGGTGCCGGCCTGGTTACTGGTCTGGCCCTGATCCTGCTGACCTTCGAGTTTGCCCCGCCCGCCTGGCAGCTCTGGCGCCTTGACGCGCATCCCTACTATGCCGAGTTACGCAGCGAAACGGGGGCAATTCTGGCCCTGCCGCCCTACGATCTGTCGAACGAGAGCAGTGCACCGCTCAAGGCCCAGTTGCTGCACCAGCGCCCGCTGATGGGCGGCTTCGTCTCACGCCCGCCGCGCTACGAGTTGCCGCTGGAAACGCCTTACCTGCGACAGCTCTGGACCGGCCGGCCTGAACCGCCCCATCCGCTGGCCGCCCCCGGCGATCCGCTGATTGTCTTCAACTGGTTGAACCTGGGCGATATCGTGATCCATCAGCAGCGCCAGACTCTCGAGCAGCGCGCCGAACTGGATCAGGCAACCGCAGCAATGCTCGCTAGCGTCGATCCGGCCTATCGCGATGAACAGATCACTGCCTACCGGGTGCCGCCGACCGAACTGCGCCCTTTCGTCGACTTCGGGGCCGGCTGGTACAACACTGAGCGCCAGGGCGAGCGATCCTGGCGCTGGATGCAATCTACCGGCACGCTGCGCCTCTTCAACCCCACTGCCCAGGCACTGCCCACTGAACTGACATTGGTAGCCGGTAGTTATGCGGAGCATGTCAGCGTCAGTCTGAGTTATGTCGGCACCCACCTGGCCGAATGGCAGTTGCAGCAACAGCCGGCAGCTCGCCGTTTCCAACTGCTGCTGCCGCCCGGCGAAAGCCGGCTGGAACTGCGCGCACCCACCAGCGACGAAGTCGGCGGCTCCCGTGAGCTGAGCATCGTGATCACCGGCGGGAGCCTGCGCGCCGCACCGTAACCGGCGCAAGCTGAATTTGGCCTGCTCAGAATAGCCCGGCGCCTCCTGTAAAAAGTCGGTACCCGCGCAATGCGCAAAAGTACCGGGCAGCTTTGCTGCCCGGTACTTTTGCGCATGAACCAACTTTGCTGCGGGTGTGGCACAAGCCGTTTGCGCAACCGGGTTGTATTACTCGAGAACCATCGCCACGATCCCGTCGCCGATGGCATAGATGTTGGCGTACTCCATGTTCGAAAGAATAATCAGGGTAAGCCGATCTTCGGGGTAGCGGCGGATGAGCGTGGCGCTACCGCTCATATTGCCGGGGTGAGCAATCACACGATGGCCATTGCGGGTAGTGATCTTCCAGCCATAGCCATATTCACCGTGGCCGGGCATGAACAGCTCGTTGCGCAGGTGGGCGGGCAGCAGCAACTCGGTTTCAAGCGCCCGATCCCAGCGGTAAAGATCGATTACCGTCGAATACAGATTGCCGGCCGCAAACAGCGTCGAGGTATCGATGGGCGAAGCCGGTGTGCCGGGTACCACGTAGCCCAGCGCCCGCTCGACTGCACCGGGCGCCCCCGGATCAACGCCGCTGTCCGGCATGCCAACCTTGTCGAAGATTGCCGCCTGGAGAAACTCGCCATAGCTCATGCCGCTGACATGCTCGACGATTCGGCCCAGCAGCACATAGCCCGAGTTCCCGTAATGGTAGAAAGCACCCGGCTCATAGTTCAGCGGCAAAGCACGGAAGCGCCCGATCAGCTCCTCGGGCGTTGTCGGGCGTGTCTCGGTCGTTTCAAAATCAATGAAATCGGTATAATTCGGAATGCCGCTGGTATGATTCAGCAAATTGCGCACCGTCACCGTGCGCCAGGCCGGTGGGCAATCTTCCAGGTACTCACAGATTGACTGATTTATGTCGAGTTGACCGGCGGCCTGCAAAACCATTATCGCCATCGCAGTGAACTGTTTGGTAAGCGAAGCCAGTCGGAAACGCGTTTCGGCGGTGTTGGCAATGCCTGCGCCGTAATCGGCCATGCCATAGCCCTCAGCCAGCAAGACCCGGTCGCCCTGCGCCACCAGGATCGCCCCACTGAACTGGCCGGCATTGGCCAGCGACTGGACGTAGGCATGCATCGGTATGCCAGGGCCGACCGGTTCCGCCGGGATCGGCGGTGTACTCAGCGTCGAGGCAACTCCATCCAGAACGCCGGGCGGCACAGCGGCTGCGCCCACACCGGGAGCCGGTGCGGCAGTCGCAATCGGCAGCGCCACCGCAGTAATCGGCTCAGGCGTAGCCACAACCTGGTCGGCACGACCCGGCCCAACCGTGGGCAGCACTGCGGCGCGGAAATCGGCTGTTTCCGGCGTGCTCAGAGTAACGGGAGCCTCGACTGTACTTCCCGGCTGCCAATGCGAAACGCGGCCCGCCGAGGAGCCGGTGCAGGTAGCAAGCAAGAAGAGGATCGATAATCCGGCGATCAGGGCCAGTATGCGAAAGGGTTGCACGAAACACTCCTGACGGCTGAACGGTACTGAGCCGTCATCGTCACTCGAAGCCGATCTGCGTCGGCTTTAGTATACCGCAGCCGCACGCCGTCGGCAAGGTAGCGCATAGCGCGGGGTGTGACGAAACGTTCGGCAAAAAGACTCCGGCGGGGACCGCTTCCGGGAAGCTTCTCGCGCTACTGCGACGGAAGGCTGCCATGCAGCACCCGCATCGGCCGCCCGCTGCTCGTCAGAAGAAGCTTCCCGGAAGCGGGTTCTGGCGCACGGGCAGAACGTTTCGTCACACCCCATAGCGCGAGCGCAATCGGTTCCCGGCACGTAGCGCCGCGGTCTGCTATACTGACGAACATTGGTATGGTGCAAACGAACGCTATACCAATCTTTGCTATCGCAGCAACCATGCAACGCCGACTGCGTACGTAGTGTCATTATCCCAGGAGCAAGCCATGCCTGCCACCGAAATCCTGATCACTCTACCCGCCGACGAAAGCCTTGCCGCCGAGGTCGAACAAGAACTCGCCCACCATGCTACAGTGATGCGCCCGCCGCCCCAGGTACTGAGCATCGACTCGATCGAACTGCTTGCCCAGATCGTCAACATTGCCGCCGACAGCACCGCCGCCATCAAAACCTTGCTCGAAATCAAAGCAATGCTGACCCGCCGGGGCCAGGCCGAACAGGCCCGTATCGCCACGCCTGCCGGCGAAGAACGCAGCTTCGCTGAGGCCGACGAAGCCTTTCTGAAAGAACTGCTGGAAATTGCGGAGCGTTGAAGCGTTCAGGCGTTTGAACGCTTCAACAGATTGTCGTTAGATTGTCGTGGGCGCAAAAAGTGGTATAGTGCAGGCATGAATGAAGATACTCTCCGTGAACTGCTTCAGCGCGTCCGGCAACAGCAGATGGACATCGACGAGGCGCTCCAGCAGTTGCGTGGCCTGCCCTTCGCCGATATGGGGTTTGCGCGCCTCGATACGCATCGGGCGTTGCGTTCCGGCTTTCCCGAGGTGGTGCTCTGTAGCGGCAAACGCCCCGAGCAGGTGGCCGCGATCATGCAACAACTGGCCGCCGGCCCCGGCCCCATTCTGGCTACCCGCGCCGACGAGGAAACTTTCGTTGCGGTACGCGAATTCCTGCCCGGCGCCGAATATCACGATATGGCTTGCGCCATCACCTACCAGAAGGCGCCGCTGACCCAACGCCCCGGCACGATCCTGGTGATCTGCGCCGGCACCGCCGACCTGCCAGTGGCCGAAGAGGCTGCGCTCACGGCGACGATCATGGGCAACCAGGTCGAACGACTCTATGATGTGGGGGTAGCCGGGTTGCACCGCTTGCTGGCCGATGTCGAGCGGATTATGGCCGCGACGGTGCTGATCGTCGTGGCGGGGATGGAGGGCGCTCTGCCGAGTGTGGTCGGTGGCCTGGTGCGCCGCCCGGTGATTGCGGTGCCGACCAGCGTCGGCTACGGCGCCAGCTTTGGCGGGCTAGCTGCGCTGCTGGGCATGCTCAACTCCTGTGCCGCCGGTGTCACGGTGGTGAATATCGATAACGGCTTCGGCGCCGGTTTTGCCGCTTCGCTCATCAACCGGTTGTATGCCGAAATGCCGGTGGAGGCAACCACAGAGGATCCAGAGGCACGCAGAGGTTGACTTTGTGATCTCTTCTCTCTGCGTCCCTCTGGATTCTCTGCGGTCAGTCGAGAGGCATTGATGACTGAACAGGATCTTGCAAAAAACTACCAGCGGTTGTACACGCTGCTGGCCGATATGGAAAGCGTGATCGTCGCGATGTCGGGCGGTGTCGATAGTGTGCTGCTGGCGCGGGTGGCCCGGGATGCGCTCGGCACACAGGCGCTGGCCGTTACGGCTGATTCGCCCTCGCTGCCACGCCGCGAGTTGCGCGCCGCCGAAGAGCTCGCACGCCTGGCCGGCATTCGGCACCTGCTGCTGCCCACTGCCGAAGTCAGCGATCCGCGCTACGCCGCCAATCCCGCCAACCGCTGCTATTTCTGCAAAACCGAGCTGTTCAGCCGGCTTGGCGAGCTCGCCGCCGAACGCGGCTACCGCTGGATCGCCTATGGCGAAAATAGCGACGACATCGGCGACCACCGGCCCGGCGTGCTGGCCGCCGCCGAACATAACATCCGCGCTCCACTCAAAGAGGCTGGCCTGGGCAAAGCGGCCATCCGGGCTCTGGCGCGTCACCTCGATCTGCCGGTCTGGGACAAACCGGCCTTCGCCTGCCTCGGCTCGCGCTTCCCCACCGGTAGCCCCATCAGCCCCGAGCGCCTGGCCCAGATCGAAGCTGCCGAAGACCTGCTCTGGGACATTGGCCTGCGCCAGTTTCGCGTGCGACACCATGGCGATGTTGCCCGCATCGAGGTCGAGCCGGCCGACATGTCGCGCTTGCTTGAACATGCCGGTACGCTGGCTGAAGGCATCAAAGCTGTCGGCTTTCGGTTTGTCACCATGGATCTGGCGGGATACCAACGCGGGAATATGAACGGCTGAGGCTGCCACCGAACCGGGAGCAGCAGCACTTTCAAGATTGGCAGCGACGAGCGTGAGGATGAACCACGGCCTGGGTTCGACTCTGAACACCCAGTTTGACAAAAATCGAGCGGAGATGGTTTTCAACGGCACGACCGGCTTCTGGCCCTGGCGCAGGTTTTGCTGCGGAAACGCCGGGTCGTCATTGCGGCGGGCGCCGGCATGGGCAAAACTACCCTGGCCCGCGAAATGAGCTACCGCTACGGGCGCTATTTTGCCGGTGGAGTATTCTGGCTCGCCGCTGAACGGCGTGAACTGCTGGAACGCGATATGCGCAACGCCGGCGGCCATGGCGGCATGCACCTGGAAGAACATTTCGCGGCTCTGCCGGCTACGCTGCAGCTCCAGCAGGTGCGCGTGGCCTGGAGCAGCAAATTGCCCCGGCTAATCGTGCTGGACAATTGCGAAAACCCGGATCTGCTGGATGTGCTGGCTTTGCCGGAAAGCAGCGGCCCGGATGCACCAGCTGGTCGCATCCTACCTACGTGCGGTGCCGCTGGGCATCGATAGTCGCCGTCTGGCCGTCGATGCCCTCGATCGGGTGCTCGAACGCTGCGGCTACAATTTAGCAGCCTGGTCGGCGCAGGCGCCCCACCTGATGGCCTTGCTGGAGAATCTCTCGCAACACGAGAGCAGCGAAGCGACCCGAATTTATACCAGGGCAGTTCGATATTATGAGCTCAGCGGCAACTGGAAGGCGATGTTATCCTATTCCTGCCAGGCATTCGAGATGTCCGGCGACAACCAGACCATCCCGCGTAGCGAACGTTTGCGGCGCACGCTCAATTATGCCGAGTCACTTCAGTATCAGGGCAAACACCTGGCGGCTGTCGAGATGTTTCAACAGGCAATGCCGCTGCTCAGCACCGTGAGCGAAGCAGAAAGCCTGCTGGCAGAATTCGGTATCAGTGCGGTTCTGATCGGGCGTTTCGCCGCAGGGCTGGCAGCGGTTCGGCGGGCTCTGGCAATGCAGCAGCGGCGCTATCGGGAGAATTCCCGCTCGCTGCAGCCGCAATTCGGCGACCATGCCGGGCGCATGCTTCGCAAACTGGCCTACTGTCTCGCGCACGCCGGGCAGTACCGGGCCGCACGCCGCTGCGCTGAAGCGGCATTGCCCCTGTTCTGGAATGAGCAACCGCTGCCGGAGGGCGACATTGCGCAGACCCTGTTCATTCTCGGCCTGATCGGCAACTTTCAGGCCTGTCATCAGGATGCCGAACGTTGCCATCGCGAGTCGCTGCGACACCGCATACATGTGTATGCGCCGGGCCAATCTGATCCCTGTAACATTATTCACACCGAAATCGGCGAAAGCCTGGATGGTATCGGGCTGGCGCTGCTGGGCCAGGGGCGCATCGACGAGGCCCGGCGCTACCTGGAAGCCGCTTTCAATATTTGCCGGCAGGATCGTACGGGCACTCCCCATGATCCACTGCGCTACAGTGCGCTGGGGATGCTCGCCGTCGCTAGCGATGATCTGCCGGCGGCGCGACATTATTTCTCGTACGCCTACGAAATCATCAACGCAGACTGCGGCCCCGGCAACTACTGGGCCATGGAAGCTCGCGCCTACCTGGGCCTGATCGCTCTGCGGCAGGGCCGGCGCCGGCAGGCCGAGGAACTGCTCGCTGAACCGCAGCAACATCTGCAACACAATGCCCCCCGGCAGCCGCTGCTGGCCCGGATCAATGCCTGGCTCGCGCCGCGCGATGCGAACCGGCAGCCGCTTCAACGCGCCACCGCGGCAACGCTGACCCGCGCCACTTCCAGCCATTGATCCGCCGCGTTCGCCGTCAATCCCCAGCGAAAACGGCCCTGTGGTGTCAATTCAAGGAACTGGTTGTCGATCCAGATCACGAAGCACATTGGCCCGCGCGGCGCAGGTGCTCGCTCCAGGATGACGCGATCGTCGACCAGGAAACGGCTGTGGCGCTCGCCCCACTCAATTGTGTACTCGTGCCAGTCGCGCATGTCGACCACTACCGGCGCCTCGCGGATGCCGGCGGCCTGCTGGGCAAGCGGCCAGAGCGCCCGGTAGAGCAGCGGCGCCTGCATCAGCGGTACCGCCAGCGGCGCCAGTGGCGCCAGCGCCAGCGCCGCCGGGCGATCACTGTCGAGCGTGGTCGCCTTCCAGCCCTGGCCGGGGCAGAGCAGATCGAATTGCATATTTCCCGGCGGCGCGCAGCAGAAAAACCAGATCGCTCGCGGCAGGCGCGGCAGCACCAACCGCTGGTCGTACAGCGTCAGCGGGTAGTTCCAGAAGCCGAAGCCGGCGGTGCCGCGCAAATCCTCAGCCCGGTGCGAGAAGCGCGCTCGTAGCTGCAAACGCAAGGGCGGCTGCCAGCGCAATCCTGGCCGTTCCGCCGCCCGGTAATCGTCGAACTGGGCATTGCTGTAGCGATCGGTTGCCGGCTGGCGATTGATCAGCCGTAGCCCGCCCGCCGTCTGTTCCAACTCGCCGGCACCGACCAGGTTCTGCCGCCAGTATGCCGATAGTCCCTGCCGAAAATCCTCGCTACGATTGGTTTCACTCGTTGCCATTATTTGTCCCTTCCTCCGAACAGGCTACTCCACTATGCTATCATAGCGACTGGCGTTTCGTAATCACGAGATATTCGCCAGGCAGCAGTATCCAGTCGCGACGGCTGCGTTGCCCCTACAGCAAATCCTATGCCCAATCAAAAAATCCTTCCTTTCCTGGTGATTGCCTTCGGCGTGATCGTCGTATCGGCGGCCGCCCTGATGATCCGGCTGGCCCAGGAGACCGGTGCCGGCTCGCTGGCGATCGCGGCCGGGCGGCTCGGCATCGCCGCGCTGCTGCTGACGCCCATCGCCTGGCTGCGCCAGGGTGCCGAATTGCGCTGCATCGAGCGGCGCGATCTCTGGCCGGCGCTGGGATCCGGTGCTTTCCTGGCGCTTCATTTCGGCGCCTGGATCAGTTCGCTGGCCTATACTTCGGTGGCCAGCAGTGTCGCGCTGGTGTCGACCAATCCGATCTGGGTGGGCCTGGCTTCCTTGCTGCTGCTGCGCGAGCGTTTGCAGCCGGGCATGATCGCCGGCATTCTGCTGACCTTTGCCGGCAGCATCTGCATTGTGCTCAGCGACAGCAGCCCCGCCGCCGCGCAGCTTCAGCCGGCACCGCTGCTCGGCAATGCCCTGGCACTACTCGGCGCAGTCGGCGTTACCGGCTATTTCCTGATCGGGCGCGGCCTGCGCGAACGCATCCCCTTGCTGAGTTATGTCTGGCTGGTGTATACTACAGCCGCAGTGCTGCTGCTCCTGGCCGCCTGGATTGCCGGCCAGCAACTGTTCGGCCTGCACCCGCCGGCCTACCTGGCGATTCTGGCGCTGGCGCTCGGCCCACAGTTGCTCGGGCATACGTCCTTCAACTGGGCGCTGCGCCGGCTCTCGGCGACTTTTGTGGCAGTGGCAATTCTGGGTGAGCCCATCGGCGCGACGCTGCTCGCGCTTGAGTTTCTCGACGAAGGTTTTGCGCCACTGCAACTGGCCGGTTTTGTCCTGTTGCTGGCGGGCATCGCGGTCGCGACCCTGGCCGAACGTCACAATCAAGCGATTGAACCAACCGACGGTTCCGGGCATGAAGTTCAAAGGAGCAGGTAATGCCGAGATCCAGCCGGACATCAAAAGTGGTGCTGCTCACCGGGGCCAGCAGCGGGATCGGCGAGGCGACGGCCCACGCGCTCGCCCGCCGCGGCCACCGGCTGGTGCTCGCCGCCCGTCGTGCGCCTGCCATCGCGCAACTGGCCGCCGGCATTGCGGCCGCCGGCGGCCAGGCTCTCGCCGCCCCCACCGATCTGCTCGATAACCAGCAGATCGCCAGCCTGGTGCAGCGGGCAACCGATCATTTCGGGCGCATCGATGTGCTCATCAACAATGCCGGAGTCGCCGTCGCGCATCGTGCCGGCAACCCCAGCGACGAGCAGATCGACCTGGTGCTTGGAACCAACCTGGTTGCGCCCATCAAGCTGACCCGAGCGGTGCTGCCGCAAATGCTCGAACGCCAATCCGGCCAGATCATCAATATCGGCTCGGTGGCGAGTTATGTGCCGGCACCCACGCAGGCGCTCTACAATGCCAGTAAGCACGCCTTGCGCGGCTGGAACGATACCCTGCGCCGCGAAATCGAACGCCAGGGGGTCAGAGTTTCGCTGGTTTCGCCCGGCTTCATTCGTACCGACATGACTCGTTCGATGCATGCGATGCCGATGCCTGGCCCGCGCATCGTTGCTCGCGGAATCGCCGACCTGATCGCTCGCCCGCGCCGCGAGCTGGTGCTGCCGACTTATTACCATCTGCTGCTCGATATCGAATATCACTGGCCGGGGCTCCACGATCTGGTGCTGCGCTTCTGGAAGCCCTGGTAGCCGGCCTGTTGCTATGTACCAAAAGTTACAACGCTATCTCGAAGCGAAAGGATTCAGTGCCAATCCTTTTGCCAGTAACAATGCTGAACAGGAAGCTCAGTATCTGCCCGCTTTCTTTGTGCGTGTCGACTGGTTCGAACAACTGGTCGGCAACCCTCGCCACCCGGCCAGCATGATTATGTTCGCCCCGCAGGGTCACGGCAAAACCAGTCACCGCCTGGAACTTGCCCGCATCGTTGGTGAACCCACCCGCGAATATCGCGCCCTGGTCGTGACGCTCGATGATGTGCATCTGCTGCTGGACGAGCCAATCAGCATTGGGGCTTACATTCGCCTGATCCGGCGCAAAACGCTCGAACAGCTCAGAACCCGTCTGAGCGAAGGGCAACTTGCGCAGCTCCGGCAACAAAATCCGGCGGCCTACCATCGGCTTGATGCCCTGCTGCGCCTCTTCAGCCCGCGCCATATGCTCAGCTATACTGAGCCTGACATCGAAGTGCAGCGACTGATGCAGGCGTATCAGCGCAGCGAGTCGGGACCACGCGAATGGCTGCACGACGAACTCTTCGATCTGGTACAGCAGGCCGGCTTCGCCAGCGTCTACGTGCTCATCGATGGGTTCGACGAGTCGACCGGCACCCGCAAGGATGCCGGCAAAAGCTTTGCGCTGCTTTCACCACTGCTCGATGCGCCCGGCTTGCTGCAGGGCTGCGGCTTTGCCTTCAAGTTCTTTCTGCCGCTGCACCTGCGACAGGCCATGCACGATCAGCAGATCGGGCGCCTGGATCGCATTCTGCACCGTGCCCTCACCTGGACAGAACCGCAACTCACAGCTATGCTCGCGCAGCGGCTACAGAGTTACAGCCGGATCAGTGCCACCTCCGCCAGCGGTGCCGTGAATAGCTTCCGCGAGCTCTGCGATGTCGACTTCGATGTCGATACCTGGCTGGCCCGTGCCGCCGATTCCTCGCCGCGCACCTTGCTGAACCTCGGACGCGCCATTCTGGAATCGCACTGCGAAACCGCCGCTGTGCTCGACAGCCAGATCGACGCTGCGACGATCATGGCCGTGCTGCGATCGGCGGCACCCACTGCTGCCAAGCAGGCCACGCCCCTTGCCCAGGCAGCGCCCAGGCGTGTCGACGGCGCACATCGCGTGCTTCCGCTGTATATCGACCAGCGCGGCGATATCTGGCTCGGTGCACAACGCCGGCATGTGCATCTGCCGAAAATGCTGCGACGCAGTATCACCTATCTCTGGGAACATCGCCACCGCACCGTCGAGTATGCGGAACTGGTAGAGGAATTGTACGGGAATGATTTGCAGGATCGGGCCGATCCCTGGGAAAGTTGCGACAAAATCATTCAGCGCCTGCGCAAACTCCTTGAGCCCGATCAGTCCGGTTCTTCCTACATCGAAAAGCAGCCCGGTATCGGCTTTGTGTTGCGCAATTATGCCGATGAACCGGTTCAACCGGCGCCGGATATCTCGCAGATATCCGCAGAAAATCCTTGATATACCCGGATAAAAAGCCGACAATGCAAGAAAGGGGCTGCTGCATTTTACTATTGGTGAAACAGGGTTGCTATGGCATCGAACGTATGGCGAACTACGGTTCTTGAGCATTTCCAGCAGAAAATTCATGCGATTGAACACGCGCAAGATACCATAAAACGTATCACAAATCTGTATGGCATTCTTGGCATCGGCAAAACGGACACCATCTATCAGTTGTATGAGCAATTCAAAACGAGCCATGCGGTTATTTTGCTCAGCTTTGATACTCGTGAACAGCCAGCCTATCCGCATGCTCGGCGGCACTGGCGGGAAATCGCCGGCACCCTGCGGCAATTGCCGATGCTCAAGCAGTTGCCCGAACAGATCCCCGATGAGCAGGCAAGCAACCCGGCGCTGATTTTTGCCGATAATCTGGCCGATCTATTGCCCGTCGCTGCAAGCGGCCGCCCGATCTTGCTGCTGCTCGATGCGCTCGATGAGCTTTCTTGCTGGAAATGGATCCAGGAACAGTTGATCAAGCCGCTGCTCGAATACAACCAGTGCTTCATTCTGGTCAGTAGTCGCTCACCAATGGGCTGGCATTTCTGGGAACTGAATGAGCATAATACGCCCTACGAACTGGCGGCCTTCAGTCTGACCGAAACCCACGCTTTTTTGCAATCCGCCGGTCTCGAACAGCACACCGATGCCTTGCAGCAACTCACCGGCGGCTACCCGCTCGGCCTGGTTTATGCCACCGAGTTGCTCGGGGAGGCCGAAAGCAGGGTAATCGACAACCAGACGATCACGGCCTATCGGCATACTATGCTGAAAACACTGATCGCCCAGTTGCCCGAGAAAATCCGTAGCGCCTACCTGGAAGATCTCTTGCAGGAAATTGCCTCCCTCGGCCAGCAGTTCGATCTGAGTTCGCTCCGCCGGCAACTCGCCGAACAGGAAAGCTCGCTGCTCGCCCGGCTGCCCCCCGGCCGCATCAATATTACGATCAACTGGCTGAGTAGCCGTGGCTTCATCTTTTACGATTATATTCAGCAAAAGTACCGGCTGGATCCGCGGATCAAGAGTCTGATACCTGCGCCGCCTCCGCAGAGTAGTGCCTCAAGCTGGTGAAAGTCCGATCCTATGCCGAACTCGCCATATGCCAGTCCGGATCCTGAAATTGCGCAGTCGATGCATTCTACGAGGTGGCTATGAGTACCGCATTTCCCCGCGTCAGCTACGTCGGTCGTAGCGCGCAAAAAGAAGTATTGCAACACTGGTCAGGCACGCTCGATCCGCAGGCCGGTTGCCGGGTGCTCTATTTTCAGGCCGGCGGCGGGCTGGGCAAAACCTGGCTGCTGAATAGCTATCCGGCAATCATTGAGCCGACCGGCTTGCGGCTCGCGATTGCCGATATCATCGATTTCTACAATTTCGAGAATCGTAACCCGAATGTGATCGAGCGCAAATTGATCGATAGCCTCAAACATGCCGCCGGCCAACCCGCCGACTGGTGCCACCTGCCGGCCGATCAGGTCGATGCGATCTTTCAACCCTATAATCATTTCTATGGCGAATATATGCGCGCCCGCGAACAGGAAAGCGTCAGCCTCGCCCGCGAAACCAGTCAGAAACTGCGCGCCCTCTTCGTCGAGTGCTGGAACCGGCTCGCCGCCGAAGTGCCGCTGGTCATGCGCTTCGATACCGTCGAAACGCTGTACCAACCGGCTGCCCCGCCCGAAGCGCTGGTCAATGCCGCCGGCGCCATGACCGGGAGTAGCCTGGTGCTCGACTGGATCAAAACCGTCCTGCCGCGCCTGCGGGCTAGCCTGGCGCTCTTCAGCGGGCGCCCGCTGCGTGACCGCAGCGACAATCCCTTCATCGATGCGCTGCGCCAGACCGATTTGCTGATCGAACCGGTACAGGAATTGCATCCCTTCGATAATCGCCGGGAAGTTCGCGAGTACCTGCAACGCTATGCCAGCGTCGAACTCGATGATGAGCAGATCCATTATAGCCTGGCGATCACGCACGGCCATCCGCTTTTGCTGACATGCTATGCGCAGACCTTGCGTTCCGAACTCAGTTTTCCGCCCGGCCTGCCGCTGCACGAATTGCCGCCCGGGCGGCCGGCTTTTGAAAGCTGGTTGATCAAAACTATTCTGAATCCGCTCCAGCCGGCCGGCATCAGCCAGCAAACCCTGTTGTTCTGCCTGCATTTGCTTTCCTATGCCCGCCGCGGTATCCGGCGTAGCGAGTTGCAGGCGCTCTTCGACTCGGAGCAAATGGGCCTCGATGAGTACGATCCGCAGGTCATTGCCGGCCTCGACCAGGTTGCGCTGGTCAAAGTGGTTCAGGATCGCGAGTTCAACGCCACCGCCGACGACAGCGCCATGCCCAACAACAATGATGAATTGCTGTTCCTGCATGATGAAATTCACGTCCTGATCGATGAAAGCGGCCTGCAAAGCGAGCTTGGCCTGCGCGAGGTTACGCTGACCTACCTGGCCGAATTGAATAAGCAACAGGTGCGTCGCATCAATCAGGGTGTGCGCCGGGTGGCCGGCCTGGCGCATTTGCTGAAAGCAATGGCCGACCAGTTGTATTACGAGTTGTCCTACGATCTGGTCAGAGGCTACCGAACCTATGCGGTGTACACGAACTGGCTGCTGGCCGAGATCGATATCGAAGAAACGCTGCTGCTCTCAGACGTGTTCTGGAGCACGCTGGGCTATCGCGTCCAGCGCGCCGAGCAGGTCGTCCAGCCTTACAGCGATGTCCTCGCCCGCTCGAACCGGCTCAGTTATGCCGAGATTCTGGCTGACGAACAGGTCAACCAGATCAGTTTGCTGATTGCCCAGGGCTACAACCAGGACGCTTCGAGCTATGCCGAGCAGCTCTATGCCGAATTCCGGCAGCGCCGGCTGATTCCCGCCGACGAGCAGGATCTGCGTGATGCTGCGGCATTTCCCGGCGATCCGCCCTTCGCCCGGCGCTCCCTGTACGTCAATTTTACGCTGCGGCGCGCCTTTGCGCTGGTGCTGGGCCATGGCATCACGGCCAGGGCCGAAACCCTGTTTAGCACGGTAATTAGCGTACTCGAATGGCCGGATTTCGGGCAGGCCGATCAGCGCGAAGCGTTCCTGCTGTTGCGCAAGGATTATTTCCTCGGCTTTGCCTACCTGATCCGTGGCTACATGCGCCGCCAGCAACAACGCTTCTCCGAAGCCCAGGTCGACTACGAGCAGGGCCGGGCGGCCTTCAAGCGCTATCGCCAGAATCAGGTCGAACTGGACGGGCGGCAGATCGTGCCCGAAGTGGAACTGAACGATTATGTGCTGCCCGACCTGGCTCAGATCACGAACAATCTGGCCTACAATCTAGCGCGGGCCGGCAATCTGAAACGGGCGCTGCGCCTCTCGAACGAAGTCATTCAGGAATTTACGCCCTTCCTCGGCAGCTATCGCCGGGCGCTCTTTTTCAACACGAACGCGCTCATTCATTTGCTGGCCGGCGACATCGACAATGCGCTGCCGGCGGTTGAAAAGGCGGAACAGGCCGCCCGCGATACGGGCAGCCGGCGCGCCCTGGGCCTGGTTGCGCAGGCCCGCGCCTTTTATGAACGCAATCGTATGAAGTTCCGCCGGGAGCCCAGGGTAGACATCGAAACACACTACGAGCAGGCCGCCGATTACCTGCATGAAGAACCGCAGGCGCTCTACGAAACCTACCTCGACTGGGCCAGGTTTGAACGCGATCTCAGCAAATTGTATGCCCACGACAACGATGCCGAAACATCACAGGTACACCAGCGCTACGCCCTGCAACGACTTGACGATGCATATACAATAGTTTCAGGCGAACTATCCATGCATATGCAACAGATTGATGTATTGGAACATAAAATTTCTATGTACATCAATATGCATCAGTATGCCGAAGCCGAGGCTTTGCTGAGCCAGGCCGAAGCGATGATGGCGCGTTCGCAAATCAAAATGCCGGCCTATAGCCATATTTTGAGCGGCAAACTGGCCCTGCAACAGAGCTATCTGGCGCTCGAATATCATAGCGATCCACAAGCGGCCCTGTCTTTTATGGCTGTCGCACTCGCCAGAGTGTATTGTTTTGCCCGCTATCATCGCGATCAGCAGACATTTGAGGCGCTGATTGTCGAGCAGATTGAGCAGATTGAGCAGATTGATGCAGCGTCTCTGAAAGATTTTCGCCAGCTCACCGAACGCGAAGACCTCTACGTGGCGTCGGATGATCTGCCCTATCAACGACCGAATGCGACCGTCTGGTCGACAGCCTGGGAGGAAAGTATTGAATATATCAATGCGGCGATCACCGAGAGAATAGGATGAATCGCCGACAGGAACAAGACCAATGACATGGCGCCCGACATACGAAATTCTCTTCGACAACGCTGATGTGGTTCTCAACCCGGACTGTGCCTGTCCTACAACATATCCACCACCTGCGCCATGGCACTATGCTGCCGAGATGCCCCCGTCCATTCCCATCGTATCGCCGGTCGTCAGCCGGCTCCCCACCGACAGCCTGGCCGAAACCCTGGCCTGGCTCCACCATCACCTGCTGCACATGCTGCTTGAACAGGCGCAAAACGCGCTGTGATGCAATGCGCGTTTTTTCCATCGGCTGCGCATATCAGCAAAATATCCGCCGAACATCCGCAGTTCGTCCGGTAGCGTTCCTTCTGCAAAGCGCCCCCGCTCGCTATACTGAACGGCAGAAGAAGTCGCCGTCAAGCTTTGCACAAGGACGCCAGCAATGAATGCAATCCATCGCCGCCCGCGACGTGCTGCAAGGGTTTCGCCCCTGACACGCCTGCCATACCGTTCCGAAATTGCACCGCTCTTGCCGCATGAGAACATCCAGAGCATCCGGCGCTGGAGCAACCTGTTTTTTCGTAGCCGGCCCGAATTGCACGGCCATTCGCAGCGGGTCAGCCGGTTGGCCGGGCGCCTGGCGCACGCAATGGGCCTGGAAGCGCGCCAGCAGCAGGAAATCCAGCTTGGCGCACTGCTGCACGATATCGGCAAGAGCCATATTGATCCGGCTATTCTGGACAAGCCGGGAAACCTGACAAAACTGGAGAAAGAGCGCGTCAACCTGCACCCGCTGTTCGGCGCGCAGATGCTGGATGCCCTCCAGATCAGCCCGAACTGGCCGGAACACAACACCCTGGCAGCCATTGTATTGCATCACCACGAGCAATGGTCAGGTGCCGGTTATCCCTTCGGGCTGCGCGGCACCGAGATCCCGCTGGCCGCCCGCATCTGCGCTGTCGCCGATGTCTGGGATGCGTTGCGCTCAGATCGGCCCTACCGCAAAGGCAAATCTTACGCGGAAGTGATGGACTTCATGAGCGAGCACTCCGGCAGTCATTTCGACCCACATATCGTCGCGATCTTCAGCGACTTGATGCAGCGCGGATACGCCTCACGGCCCCGTATCAGCCCGCTCGGCTTCGTTCTGCCCATCATCGGCCCGGCGACGCATATGCGTGGCTAGCGCATAGGCCTCGCCAATGTCTTCCAGGCTGACCAGGCCCAGGTATTGCTCGCCATCGTAGACCGCAACCACGCGTACGTTGCGCTCAGCCATCACATTCCGCACGGCATCCAGGCTGGCTCCCTGATCTACCCGCACAATGTCCCGCTGCATAATGCCGTTGATGTAATAGTCGCCCTGGCCTTCAGCCAGCGCCTTCATCACATCATTGCGGGTGACAATCCCAATGGGCTGGCCACCATATATTACCGCAAAATCAGGCTGATAGCTGGTGAGAATATAGTCGACAACCTTGTTGATCCGGTCGTTGGCATCCAGGGTCAGCGCATGCTTATTGTAGGCATCACCGACCTTGAGCGTCGTCAGCACACTGCGGGTCTGGCTGGCAACGGTTTCCTGGCCGGCGCCGAAGAAGATGAAGGCGGCGACCATGGCCAGCAAGATATTGCCATTCATCAGGGCAAGCACCCCGATCAAAACAGCCACGCCCTGGCCAATCGCCGAGGCAATCCGAGTGGCGCGCTGCTCGCCGGTCGCCATCGCCAGCACCGCCCGCAGCACCCGCCCACCGTCGAGCGGAAAAGCCGGGATCATATTGAACACGGCCAGAATGATATTGGCCTCGAACAACCAGAGCAGCAGGCCCGACAGGTTCGGCGTCAGCCCTCCGCCGACAATCAGGCCGGCCTCAAGACCGCCGCTTATCATAGTCACCAGCACTGCCGGCAAGAGCAGCAGCGCAATCAACAAATTCACCAGCGGCCCGGCCAGCGCGATGATCAACTCGTGCAAGGGCTTGTCGGGGTTGCGCGCAATCAGAGCCACCCCGCCAAGCGGCAACAGCACAATTTCACGCACCGGCACCCCGAAGAAGCGCGCCGCCGCACTGTGCCCGAGTTCATGCAGGGTGACACAGAAGAACAGCAGCAGCACCAGCACCACCCCGAAGATCATGCCGGCCACGCCCTGGCCCTGGATCATAAACGCGCCCAGCAGCAACACCAGAAAAAACGTCACATGAACTTTTATATCAATGCCGGCAATGCGAACAATGCGAAATGCCCATCCCATAAATTTCACCTGGTATGTTTTATCGTGAAAGTGCCGCCAGCCGGCCGGCTGGCGGCACTTTTGCAATGCTTATTCTATCGTACCATAGATCGGCGAACCGGTCAGGGAGCGAAACAGAATGAGCACATCGGGCATTTTCCCTGCCGGCAGCCGGAAAATCCCTCTGTCGGCCAGTTGCAGATCTCTCGTCAGCGCGGTACCATTATGCCTGGCATGACCTTTGCTGATATCGCAAGGGTTCGGGAAATCGCATGTGAGTCATCGGGCCAAAGTATTTTGCTCGCATGCACTGACCAGGCCGGGTTCCGGAGTGTGCATCCTGACGATAAAACGTTCGCAATGAATGGCTAACCAGGAGAAGAAACTAGCATGTCTGAATCGTCCCAGGACGTTCCAGTCTATCAGCGCCCGGCGGACGCAGTGATTGCCGAGTTGGCAAGCGATGCCCGCCGCGGACTTGCCGGCAAGGAGGCCGCCCGCCGGCTGCAACAGTATGGCCCCAACCAGTTGCAGGCCGAGGCGAAAATCCCGGCCTGGCGCAAACTTCTGGCCCAATTCCAGAATCCCCTGGTCATGTTGTTGCTCATTGCCACCCTGGTATCCTTCGGCGTCTGGCTCATTGAACGTGAGGCGGCCCTGCCCTTCGAGGCTATTGCGATCCTGGTGATCGTGCTGCTGAATGCGATTGTCGGCTATGTGCAGGAGGCGCGCGCCGAAGAATCGGTCGCCGCGCTTATGGCAATGACGGCACCCGAGGCCGGCGTACTGCGCGACGGCGAAGCGCGCCGCGTACCGGCAGCCGAGCTGGTGCCCGGCGATATTCTGCTGCTCGAAGAGGGCGATACGGTACCCGCCGACGCACGCTTGATCGAAGCGCGTGCCCTGCAAATTGCCGAAGCTGCGCTCACCGGCGAAAGTTTGCCGGAGCTCAAAGATACGGCGGCGCTTGAAGGCGAAGCCAGTATCGGCGACCGCAGCAATATGGTGTTCAGCAGTTCGGCCGTCACCCAGGGCCGCGGGCGGGCAATTGTTGTCGCTACCGGCATGCAAACCGCGGTCGGCAAGATCGCCGATCTCTTGCAGTCGACGAAAGACGAAGAAACGCCGCTGGCCCGTGAGATCAACCGGGTGGCCCTGCTGCTCGGTCGCGCCGTCATCGCTATCGCCGTTATCATTGTCGGTACCATCCTGCTCTTCGAGGACGTCAATTCACTGCAAATCTTCGTCGATGTGCTCATCCTGGGGGTTTCGCTGGCCGTCGCCGCAGTTCCCGAGGGGCTCTCAACGATATTGACAGTGGTGCTGGCGCTGGGTACGCAGCGCATGGCTCGCCGCAATGCCATTGTCCGCAGACTGGCGGCCGTCGAAACGCTTGGCTCAGCGACGGTGATCTGTTCCGACAAAACCGGGACGCTCACCCGCAACGAGATGACGGTGCGCAGCATCGTCACTGCCAGCGGCCAGGTCGAACTGACCGGCATCGGTTATGCACCGGAGGGCCGGCTGCTTCATGCCGGCCAGCCCCTCAAGGATGGCCCGCTGCTCAACGAAATCGACAAGACGCTCCGGGCGGCCGGGCTGGCCAATAATGCGACGCTGCACGCCGAAGACGGCCAGTGGAGCATTGGCGGCGACCCGACCGAGGGCGCGCTGATCGTGGCGGCGCGCAAAGCCGGCATCGCGGCCGATGCCGTCGAGGATCGCTTCGAGCGCGTCGGCGAGGTGCCTTTCTCGTCCGACCGCAAGCTGATGAGTACGGCCCACAGTGATGCCGAAAAACCCGAACGCAGGATCGTCTTTGCCAAGGGCGCGCCCGATGTTTTGTTGGCCCGCTGCACCCACGAGCGCGTTGGCGAGGAGGCTCGCCCGCTGAGCGCGGAGCGGCGTAGCCAGATTCACGCAACCATTGATGCGATGGCTTCGCAGGCGCTGCGTACGCTGGGCATTGCCTTCCGTAGCTTGCCCGCCGAAGACGCAGCCGAGACCAGCGAAGACCTGGAGCGGGAATTTGTCTTCCTCGGTCTGGTCGGCATGATCGATCCGCCGCGCGAGGAAGCGAAAGAAGCAGTGCGCGTCGCCCGGCGGGCCGGCATTCGCCCGGTGATGATTACCGGCGACCACCCACTCACGGCTGCCGCCATTGCCGGCGAAGTCGGCATCGTTGAGCCCGGCGCCCGTGCGGTGACCGGCGCCGAATTGCAGCGCCAGGACGATGAAAACCTGCGTGAGTTGGTACGCGAAGTCTCGGTGTATGCGCGAGTCAGCCCGGAGCACAAGCTGCGCATTGTACGTGCGCTGCGAGCTAACGGCGAAGTGGTCGCCATGACCGGCGACGGGGTCAACGACGCACCGGCCCTCAAAACCGCCGACATCGGCGTGGCCATGGGTATCACCGGCACTGATGTGTCGAAGGAGGCTTCGGATATGGTGCTGGCCGACGACAACTACCGCAGCATCGTAGCTGCAGTTGAAGAGGGGCGCTCGATTTTCGCTAATATCCGCAAATTTTTGCGTTACCTGCTCTCGTCGAACATCGGCGAAGTGCTGACGATGTTCTTCGGCGTGGTGCTGGCCGGCGGGATCGGCCTGGTGGCCGGCGAAGGCGAGGCACTGGTACTCCCGCTGCTGGCCACCCAGATCCTCTGGATCAACCTGGCCACCGACGCCGCGCCGGCCCTGGCCGTCGGCGTCGATCCGGCCGACCCCGACGTGATGAACGATCCGCCGCGCCAGCCGGGCACGCCGGTAATCGACCGGCCGATGTGGTTCGGCATCTTTTTTGTCGGCGTGGTGATGGCTGCCGGCACCCTGCTGATGCTGGACTACGGCCTGCCCGGCGGCCTGATCGCCGGCAGCGGCGACATCGATTATGCGCGCACCATGGCCTTCACGACGCTGGTCTTTTTCCAGTTGTTCAATGTGCTGAACGCCCGCTCGGACACGGCCAGCGCCTTTCACAAGCTGTTCACCAACAAATGGATCGGGCTGGCATTGCTGTTCTCGGCAGCCTTGCAACTGGTGGTCGTATACACTCCGGCGCTCCAGAGTGCGTTCGGCACGATGCCACTGAGCCCGCTCGACTGGCTGATCTGCATTGCGGTAGCCAGTTCGGTGCTCTGGCTGCGCGAAATCGGCAAACTGGGTGCCCATGTATTGGGCAATAACAAACCGGTAACGGCACCGGCATCGCGCCGGACACCGGGCGTATAGAACGGATGCATCCATACCCTGATCTCGGACCGCGCGGCACGACCCGTGCGATTACGGCA
Source organism: Chloroflexaceae bacterium (assembly GCA_034437175.1). GTDB lineage: Bacteria > Chloroflexota > Chloroflexia > Chloroflexales > Chloroflexaceae > DAOTUJ01. The sequence goes on from DAOTUJ010000132.1 coordinate 31,210, forward strand.
GAATCGCTCCAGGCCGATTTGCAAACGCTGGGCCTTGAAGCGGGCATGCTGCTGCTGGTACACTCGGCACTCAGTCGGCTCGGCTGGGTAGTCGGCGGGCCAGTGGCGGTGATCCAGGCAATCGAGGCCGTACTGGGGCGCCGGGGCACCCTGGTGATGCCGGCCCATTCCGGCGACCTGTCCGACCCGGCGCACTGGCAGAATCCGCCGGTGCCGAAGTCCTGGTGGCCGGTGATCCGCATGCACACGCCGGCTTATGTGCCACAGCACACACCGACCTGGCAAATGGGCGTGATCGTCGATTGCTTCCGCGGCTTGCCCGGCGTCTTGCGCAGCCGGCACCCGCAGGCCTCGTTTGCGGCCCGTGGCCCGCTGGCCGCCCGCGTCACTGCCGACCATCCGCTGAGCCCGGCCTTCGGCGACGATTCGCCGCTGAGCAAGATTTACCGCTACGATGGCTACGTACTGTTACTCGGCGTCGACCACGATAACAACACCTCACTGCACCTGGCCGAATACCGCGCCGATTACTCCGGCAAGCAGCTTGCCGACAACGGCGCGCCGCTGTTGCTCAACGGCGAGCGGCGCTGGATCGAATATGAAGACATCGACTATGACAGCGAAGATTTTCCAATCCTGGGCGCCGCCTTTGCGGCGGAAAGCCGCCTGTTACGGCAGGGGCCGGCCGGCGAGGGGCAGGCCATGCTTATGCCGCAGCGCCCGCTGGTCGATTTTGGCATACGCTGGCTGGAGCAAAACCGGTAAACACCGGCCAGCAGGGCGAAGCAGTTGCATCGGGTCATCAGCAGCGTAGCTGCTGATGACCTGGTGCAACTGCTTCGCGCCTACACCATCCCCCCGAACACTACCAGCAAGACCAACCCGAACAGAAGCAGCACACAGCCGCCCCCGGCGCCACCGGAGTTGGGATGGCCGTTCCCATTATCAATATGAATACGCTGCTGGCCGAGCATTGTCATTGCCCCGACCAGCCCCATAATGATCCCGAGCAGCAACATCGTAAGCATCGGTCTCTCCTCCTCCTCATATGCCGAATTTCTGCCTGCATCCAGGGATTCATCAAAAAGCGGCCCGGTGCAACAAAATCAATCATTGTGTCACATCAAGCCGGCAAATGCCGAATAATAGACTATAGCCAATGTCACACCGGCACGTTTCGGACTGAATATAAGCATATGAAAGAGTCACATCAGACCTCGTATGTATGAATATACTTAGTAGAGGGTCATGTTGCCTGCTCATAACGGCCCCCGGCGACCCTCGTGAACCTGAACACATACGAGGTTGCTTATGCAGTTATGCCGCGAAGAACCGACCGATGGCTATACGGCTCCGCGCGAACAGTTACTGACCGATATCCGGTCGTTGCTGCAGCAGTTTGCCTTGCTGCATATGATGCCGGACGATCCGGCAGACATCGATGCTGTGCTGGTCTGGTATGTCGAGCAATATCAGATAGCACATGCGGCCCTTCACGATGAGCGGCTCGATTGGTGGAGCGAGCATTACACCGCATGGCTTGCCCAGATTAGTGAGCGAATCTGGATGATACTCCGGCAAGATTTGCGCCGGGTCGCTCGGCGCTGGCACAATGCCGGCATGGGTGCCGATATTGAAGACATCGCGATGACCAGTATGCTCGAGTTGCTGGAGGCACTGCCTAGAGTCAAGCTTGATGCCCGGCAAAATCCACGGGTGTATCTGCGGCAAATCGCGCATCGGGCACTCGACACACAGTACCAGCGCATTTATAGTGTCACGCCACGCACACGGAGCAAGCACAACCGGTTCCGCATGATTCCCATCAGCCTGCTCATCAAACCGTATGAGCAGGCGGAAAGCACTGAGCATGAGCGATATCTGATCGATCATCGCAGCACCGAAGGCTACGAGGCTGTCCTTGAAGACATGATCCGCGTGAGTCTGCACCGGCTGATCAAAGAGTACTGGCAAAGCGAATTGTCGGTGGATGACCAGGAGCTCATGCGCCAGAGATGGCAGATTGAACCGCCAGTGCCTTTCGCGGAAATTGCCAGGCAGCGCGGCGACGGCTGGACGGCCACCGCGCTACGCCAGCGGCATAAACGCATTCTAGAGCAAACTCGTAAGTTTCTGGAGGATACATGGCCCGAATAATTTTTTCGAGTCGACGACGATACCAGCACCGGGCGGATCTGTCGTCGTCGCGCAATCCGCCGCGCTGGCGGTTCGCTCAGACACAGGAGCATAGTATGCTGCGGCCGCCGCCGCAACAGCAGATTACCGAGGATATGCGCACTAAAACTTCACCCGATGATTTCCGGCTCAGCAAAACGCTGGCTGCTGAAATTATGCACCGCCATGCCTGCGGTAGTACGAATCATGCCCCGGATCGACATTACCGGCGGCTCGCCGGCCGGTACCTGGCACTGCGCTGCGGCCAGTTGCACTACAGCATACCAGCCCTCGCCACCGCCAGCGGCGTGTCGGCTGATGTACTCCGCCTGGCCTTGCTCGGCCTGGCGGAGCGCCAGCAAGCCGAGCCGGCGGCCTGGGAGCAACTGGCGCGCCTGCTAGCCGGGCACAGCAGCCAGGTCGATTACATGTGCCTGACACTCAAACTGGCGTTGGGCGAGCAGCAGGCAGATGTGCAACACCTCGTTGCCGAGTTGCAACACGCGCACGACGCGGCACGCCCGGCGAATTGGCGTCCCGTCCTGCCAACCCTGCGCCCCTACTGGCCCTGCCCCAATGTGAAACCGGGTTGTCCATCGAAATTGTAAAGATGCTCGGTCTTGATGAAATCCAGGCCGTGGTCGGCAATCCGGCCCAGCAGGTCGACGATATGATGGTTGGAGATATCGCCGGTACCGTTGCGCCCCATAAACCGGCAGCGCCAGTGATCGGTACAGAAGGTCTCGGGCAGTCCGTCGGGCCAGACTTTGGCGCCGCGATTGGTGATCAACATCAATTGGAGCGCCTCGCTGTCGGCTCGTTGCAGCACATCCGCCAGTTGATCGGGCACACCATCGCGCCAGTGCAAGAAGACATCAACACCGACCAGTTCTTTGCAGCCGGGTGATGAGTGGTGCGCCGGCGCCAGCGAGCCCGCCGAGGGCTTGAGCGAACCGGCGGTATAGCGAGCCGCCCGGAACATCTGCGGCTCATGGCCGAGCCGATCGACCACGGCGCGCGCAAAGCCCCAGGTGTCGACCTGGCGCCGGCTCATGCCTTCGGTGTACAGGTCGAAGGTATGCACCCCGTCCTCGATGGTTTTCAACCAGGCATTGTGCAGCCGTTCGGCCTCATCGGTCTGGCCGATATGCACCAGCATCATCACCGCCGAGAGCAGCAAGCCGGAGGGATTGGCAATGCCGCGCCCGGCGATCTGCGGCGCCGAACCGTGAACCGCCTCGAACATAGCGGCATACTCGCCGATGTTGGCCGAGCCGCCCAGCCCGACCGAACCCGAAAGCTGCGAGGTTACATCGGAGAGAATGTCACCATACAGGTTCAGCGTTACGATGACATCGAATTCCTCGGGCCGGTCGGCCAGCAAAGCAGCACCGATGTCGACAATATAATGATTGTTGTCGAGCTCGGGGTACTCAACGGCAATCTCATCGAAGGTGCGATGGAAGAGGCCATCGGTCATCTTCATGATATTGTCTTTGGTCATACAGGTGACTTTGCGGCGCTGGTGCTGGCGAGCGTACTCAAAGGCATAGCGAATGATGCGCTCGCAGCCGGGCCGCGAGATCAGCTTGAGGCACTGAAAGACCTCGTCGGTCTGGCGATGCTCGATGCCGGCATAGACATCTTCTTCGTTTTCACGGATGATTACCAGATCCATATTGGGATGGCGCGTATGGACAAAGGGCGGATAGGCAACGCAGGGCCGCACACCGGCGAACAGGTCAAGGCTCTTACGCACCGTCACATTAAGGCTCTTGAAGCCACCGCCCTGCGGCGTCGTAATCGGTGCCTTGAGAAACACCTTCGTGCGCCGCAACGAATCCCAGGCATGCGGCTCAATGCCGGCCGAGAAACCACGCGCGAACATCGCCTCGCCAATCACAATCGTTTCGATGTCGAGGCAGGCACCGGCTTCTTTCAGCGCAAACAGCGTGGCCTCCATAATCTCGGGGCCGATACCGTCCCCATAAGCCACCGTGATGGGTACGTCCATTTTACCCTCCTTGCAAAGACAGAGCCTCAAGCCCAGGTGCGTTAGCCCTGGGAGCCGTCACAAGCCAATAGTCACCGTGCCGGGCGATGTGATCACGTTGCCAACCGGCAAATCGGCCGGATCGTTGCAGGTCATGGCCGTATCGCCATTGCGTGCAGCCGGTTTGCCGTTGATGTTCACCGTCATGCTACCCGTCACAATCGTGCCGATATTCGTCGGTGGCCGCTGAAATACCGTACCGGGCGGCGTCGGCAGGTGAGGCGGCACATTATCGGCAGTGCTGCCAACCGTTGCCGCCGGCCGGCCCATTATTGTGACGTTGGGGCTCAAGCCGCCGGTAATCGTCCCATTGAAGGGATGCGGCAAAGGCGTCGGTACCGGGCCGGCAGGGCCGGGCACCATCACTATATGTGTGTCCACAGCGGCAATGTTATCGCCCTGTCCGGCAGCAGTTCTTCCCATAGGATGCTCCTCATCAAGAAAGCGAAAGCCCATTCGTAGTGATGGTTGGCAGCGACGCTGCTCATCATCACCATTGAACATACTTTCTCGGTGCCGATGTCAATGCTAGAGAATTTGCGAGAGGAACAGGCGGGTGCGTTCCTGGCGCGGATTGTTGAAGATCTGTTCGGGGCTGCCGTCTTCGACAATCCGGCCCTGGTCGAAGAAAAACATGCGGTCGGCGACCTCGCGGGCGAAACCCATTTCGTGGGTGACACAGAGCATCGTCATACCGCTCCGGGCCAGTTCGCGCATTACGTCAAGTACCTCCTTGATCATCTCGGGGTCAAGCGCCGAGGTCGGCTCATCGAAGAGCATAATTTTGGGCTGCATGGCCAGGGCGCGGGCGATGGCCACGCGTTGCTGCTGGCCGCCGGAGAGCTGGCCGGGGTACTTGTAAGCCTGTTCTTTGATACCGACCCGGTCGAGCAAATCAAGCGCCTGGGCTTCGGCCTCTTTTTTAGATCGGCGGCGCACCCAGATCGGCGCCAGGGCCACATTATCGACCACCCGCAGGTGCGGAAACAGGTTGAACTGCTGAAAGACCATCCCAACTTCGCGGCGGATCGCATCGATATTGCGAATATCGTTCGACATCTCGATCCCGTCGACGAGAATTCGCCCGGCCTGATGCTCTTCCAGCCGATTGATCGCTCGAATGAAGGTACTCTTGCCGCTCCCCGAGGGGCCGAAGATCACCACCATTTCGCCCTTCTTCACCCGCATGCTGACGTCTTTGAGCACCTGAAAATCGCCGAACCACTTATTCACATCTTCGCAGATAATAATATCGTCGTTGCTTTGATGGCCACTCATAGAGTTTTCCTTTTGCGGAAGGGTACCTTGATTGCGTTTGATGTTGCGGCTTCGCCGCAACATCAAACGCAATCAAGGTACCTGACTTCTAATCTTTGCCGGCGTTGGTGCGCCGTTCGATCGCCAGGCTGGTACGTGACATGGCAAAAGAGAAGACGAAATAGATCAGCGCCACCACCAGAAAGGTTTCGCGCCAGACACCGCCCGAGACCTGCAGCCAATCGGGCTGCGAAATAATAGTTCGAGCCATGCCCAGCAGTTCCAGCAAGCCGACAATCGTCACAAGTGAGGTATCTTTGAACAGACCGATAAACTGGCCAACCAGCACTGGAATGACCGCACGGAGCGCCTGCGGCAGCGTAATCAGCATCGTAGTTTGCACCACATTCAGGCCGAGCGCACGAGCAGCCTCGGTCTGACCACGCGGCAATGATTGCAGGCCACCCCGAACATTTTCGGCCACATAAGCCGCACTGAACAGCGTCATCGCCACCATGGCCCGCAGCAGCGCATCGACACGCCAGCCGGCCGGCAGGAACAACGGCAGCATCACCTGGGCCATAAACAGCACCGTGATCAACGGTACGCCCCGAATCAACTCGATATAGCCGATACAAAATATCTTGACAATCGGCAGATCGCTGCGCCGGCCCAGCGCCAGTAGCACCCCGATCGGAAACGAAGCGACAATCGCCGTAATCGCCAGCAACAGTGTCAGCATCAAGCCGCCCCAGGCACTGGTCTGCACGACTTGCCAGGGGCCTTCCGCACCACCAATGCCGCGGATCATCAGGATGGTGAAGGGGTAGAGCAGTACCCAGGCGGCCACCAGCGGCCAGCGCAGCCGTTCACCAATCATGCCGCCGCCGGCATAGCCAAGCGCCAGCAGCGCTACCGTACCCAGTGTAAACAGCAGTGAAGACATCGTATCGAGCTCGGCAGTGGGCGGCAGCAGCAGGCTAAACAGCGCCAGCAGCAGCAGCATAATGCCCGAGGCAATCGCCAGGCCGCGCGCAATGCCCTTCCAGGTTCCGGCGCTCAACCCGAGCAGCAGCGCCGTCAACCAGACCACCAGTTCCACCCGCCAGATCAGTTCCGCCGGATAGATGCCGACCGCCAGCAGGCGCACATTTTGCAACACCGCCACCCAGCCCGGCGCATTGATGGCCCATGTGGCAAAACTGATCGTTCCCTGCACCAGCACATACAGCAGCACCAGCGAGATCAGCGCGTTATACCAGGTATTGAACAGATTATCGCGCAGCCATGCCAGCGGTGCCGGCAACTGGCGCGGCAAGCGAGTACGAGGTTGCGTTGCTTCGGTCGCCATAATCGTCCTTTCGCTCGCCTAGCGCTCGACCAGCTGCATACGCCGGTTGTACCAGTTCATCAACAGCGACGTAAACAGACTGACCGCCAGGTAACTTGCCATCATCATCAGAATCACCGGCACGGCCTGGCCGGTCTGGTTGAAAATCGTTTGCGAAATATTGTAAATATCCTGGTAGCCGACGGCGATAGCCAGGCTACTATTTTTGGCCAGGTTGAGATACTGGCTGGTCGTCGGTGGAATAATCACCCGTAGTGCCTGCGGAAAAATCACCAGGCGCATCGTCTGGCCGGCATTCAATCCGAGGGCGCGGGCCGCTTCACGCTGGCCCTTGCTGACCGACATAACGCCGCTGCGCACAATTTCGGCAATAAACGCTGCGGTATAGAAAGTCAGGCCCGTCAGCAGTGCGAAGAAATTCGAGCTTACGGTAACCCCACCGACAAAATTGAAGCCCTGCAACTCCGGAAGCTCAATCAGCAGCGGCACGCCCTGCCCACTGGTCATACTGACGACCACCCAGCCGAGCAGCGCCACTACAAACGCCCCCAGCAGCGCCCATGGCCAACTCAGGCCGGGGCGGTCGGCGCGCTTGAGTTGCACACGGCGCCCGATGAACACCCCGACCGCGACGATCAGCGCTGCCAGCAACCAGGGCATCCAGGCCGCAAAGGCAGCACCGGCCGCCGGCCAGGCCAGCGACACCCCCCGATTGTGCATATACATCACATTGCCGACCGCGATGGATTCCTGAACACGGGGAAAGGCGCGAGTGACAAAAAACCAGAAGATGAGTTGCAGCAGCAGCGGTGTATTGCGCAACGTCTCGATAAATACTATAGCGATGCTGCGCAGCAACCAGTTGTTGGACAACCGGAACATGCCGATCGTAATGCCCAGAATCGTTGCCAGAATAATGCCGACCACCGCTACCCGAATAGTATTGGCGATCCCCACCAGGAAGGCATAGCCATAACTATCCGAGGGATCATAGGGCAAACCTTCCGCAATAGGAAAGCCGGCCTCCTGGGAGAGAAAGCGGAATGAAGGCGCCAGATTGGCCGACTCCAGGCCGGCCATCATATTGCGATAGAGAAACCAGAACAGAAACATCACTGCAAGCGCGAAGGCAATTTGCAGCAATACGGCGATAGCGCGAACATCGCGCCAGAACGGAATGCGTTGCGACTCAGGCGGAGGCGCGGTAGCCATAAGCGATCCTTATAAGACGTACGCAGTCGGCGTATTTACTCAAGCCAACATGTTTTTTCGCCTGCGGCAGCAAGGAAAAGCACCTTATTATTGCTCTGGTTTCTGGCCGCAAGCGGCCAGAAACCAGAGCAAAAGAAAGTCTTTCCTTGCTGCCGGAAGTCATTTTCCACGCTGCCGCAGACGAAAAAACTCTGTATCCGGCAAGCGGGCCGGCATGCCGGCCCACTTGTCGGATTACTTAGCGGAACGGCGGCGAGTAGAGCAAGCCACCGTCGGTGTAGAGCGAATTCTGGCCACGCGGCAAATCGAAGGGCGTATCCGGCCCCAGGTGGCGATCATAGATCTCGCCATAGTTGCCGACCGCCTGGATCACCTTCTGCACGAAGTCATTGGGCAAGCCAATGCCCTGACCCAGGTCGCCCTCGAGACCCAGGAAGCGGCGAATTTCCGGCACATCGCTCTCCAGGAACTCGGCGAGGTTATCCTGCGTAATACCGAACTCCTCGGCCTGGATCGTCGCCAGCGTCACCCAGGTCATCACATCATCCCACTGCGGGTCGCCCTGCAGCACCGAAGGGCCGAGCGGCTCCTTGGACATCGTGACTTCCAGGATGGTATGCTCCTCGGGGTTGGCCAGCAAAGTCAGGCTGGAAACCAGGCCCGACTTGTCGGTCGTAAAACCGTCACACTGGCCGGCATCATAAGCCGCCACCGACTGATCGTTATTCTCGAAGACCAGCGGCGTGAATTCGAGCTCGCGAGCACGGAAGCTATCAGCCAGATTCAACTCGGTAGTGGTACCGGTTTGCACACAAACCGTTGCGCCGTTCATATCTTCCAGGGTGGTGATACCACTATCGCGGCGCACCATCATGCCCTGGCCGTCGTAGAAGGTAACCGGGCCGAACTCGAGGCCCAGGCCACCATCGCGGCCCAGCGTCCAGGTCGTGTTGCGAATGAGCACATCAACTTCGCCCGTTTGCAAAGCCGTGAAGCGCTCCTGCGAAGTCAGCGGGCGAAACTCAACCGCCGTAGGGTCATCGAGTACAGCGGCAGCGATGGCACGACAGAAATCAACATCGAAGCCGGCAAACTCACCGGCCGAGTCGACGTTGCCGAAGCCGGGCAGGGTATTGTTGACGCCACAGATCAGCGAACCGCGGTCGATCACCGTTTGCAAGCGACCGGCGGAGGGCGTCTCCTGGCCACCGGCCGGCGGTGCCGTCGCGGCGGGCTCAACCGTCGCGGCGGGCTCCTCGGTGGGAGCATCTTCCTCGGTGGCGGGGGCATCTGTTGCCGCCGGAGCCTCTTCGGCCGGCGCGTCCGTCGCTTCCTGCTGCGGTGCCTGCTGGCCACAGGCCGCCAGCAACCCGGCCAGGAGCAAAGCCGTCAGGATGGCAAATAAAGCTCGCTGCATTGGTTCTCCTTATCAACAACGCACAGTCGACACAATCGGCCACTCCGATTGCTTCGCAAGACTATGCGATGAACCCGGAAGAGTGTATCGGGGAACGACCGAAAACAAGCGATTGCCCGCCGGTCATTGCCAGGAATTGTCTTACTTGCATCTTTGGAATTGTCTGGATTTTAACATAAACCGAAAAATTGTCAATCGGCGAATCACCCTGTTCATAACGCATTATGCCCGGCTGAAATACAGCCGGGCATAACGCATTACGAGCAGCGCCACCCGATCATGGTGGGCATACCCATTCTCTTTCAGAATTTGATAGACCGAAAGTATCAGAGGCGCGAACGCGGATCGAGCGCATCACGCAGGCCGTCGCCCATATAGTTGATACAGAGCACGGTAATAAAAATCAGAAAACCGGGCCAGAGCACCATATGCGGCGCCAGGTCAAGAAAATTCTGGCCGTCGAAGAGCAGGCGCCCCCATGTCGGCACATCGGGCGGAAAGCCCAGGCCCAGGAAAGAGAGCACCGACTCGGTAATGATGGCCGCACCGACGCCCAGGGTTGCCGCAACAATGATCGGCCCCATCGTATTGGGCAAAATCTGGCGGAACATGATCGACCAGCGATTGAAGCCCAGCGCCGTCGCCGCCTCGACAAATTCCTTCTCTTTCAGCGAGAGAAAGGAGCCGCGCACCAGGCGCGCCACAGTCATCCAGTTTAGAATACCAATCACAAACACAATCAACCAGAAGATGCCGGCTTCCGGGCCGAGCATGCGGCGCAGCGAGTCACGGAAGAGGAAGATCAACAGCAGCAGCAGCGGCACCACCGGCAGCGCCAGAAACAGGTCGGTCAGACGCATCAGGAGATTGTCGACCCGCCCGCCGAAAAAGCCGGCCATTGCGCCGATCAACGTCCCGACCGTGATCGACACCAGCATTGCCGCAAAGCCCACCGCAAGCGAGACCCGCCCACCGAGCATCAAGCGCGCCAGCATATCGCGGCCCAGGTCGTCGGTACCAAGTGGATTGTCGCCGCCGGGCCCCTGCATAGCAATACTGAAGTCGATAGCCATCGGGTCTTCGGTATAGATCAGCGGGCCGACCGCCACCGACGCAAGCAGCAGCAGCAAGATCGTGCCGCCCATCATAGCCATTTTATGCTTGCGGAAGCGTCGCCAGGCATCGCCCCAGAGCGTACGGGGCTTGCGACTCATCTGGATGCTATCGAGCTGGCTGAGCGTCAGGATGGTTTTATTCTGAGTAGTTTCCATCGAAGGATTTGCTTCAGTCATGGCTATCCCTTTTTTCTGAACTAGCTGTAACGAATGCGCGGATCCAGAATACCGTACAAAATATCGGCAACCAGATTGAAAGCCACCACCAGAATGGCAAAAATAAAGGTAATCGCCATCACCACCGGCGTATCCGAGTTCTGGATCGACTTGATCAGCAATTCGCCAATGCCATTGATACGGAAGATTTGCTCAGTCACAATTGCGCCGGTAAAAATCGTCGGCACACCCAGCGCAATCAGCGTCACGACCGGGATCAAGCTATTGCGCAGCACATGGCGCATAATCACCGCCCGCTCAGTCAAGCCCTTGGCCCGTGCGGTGCGGGTATAATCCTGCGGCAAGTTCTCCAGCATCGAAGCGCGCACAAAGCGGGTCAGCGTACCGGTCTGAAACAGCGCCAGCACTGTGACCGGCATAATCATTTGCTTGACCTGTTGCACGAAGGTTTCCCAGCTATTCACTTCCAGCGTGGAGTTATAAATGAAGGGCAGCCAGTTCAGATTCACACTGAAAATCAAGATCAGAACCAGGCCGGTAAAAAAGGTTGGCACAGAGAAACCGATAAAAGCAAAAGTTGTCGCAATATTATCAAACAGCGAATACTGTTTGACCGCCGAGAGCACCCCGATGGGGATAGCCAGAATGATCGAGATCAGGTAAGCCAGGCCGAGCACCTGCATCGTCTGCGGCATGCGCTGGCTAATCAAATCGATCACCGGCATCTTGCTGGCAAAAGAAAAACCCCAGTCGCCGGTAGCGAGCGCGCCCAGCCACTTGAAATAGCGCACATACCAGGGGTCATTCAGGCCCAGCGACTCACGGATATTTTCACGAACTTCCGGCGGTACCGAGGGGTCGGCAGCAAACTGCGCCAGCGGATCGCCGGGGGCAAGCGCCAGCACCGCATAAATCACAATACTGATCCCAAGCAAGGTGGGTATCGCAATCAGAATTCTTCGTATCAGATAGGTGCCCATTCGCGGCCTCTCCCTTTCACAAAAAACCTTTTTTGTGTGGTCCCGGCGGCCCAGCCGCCTACAACCTGTTGTTTATACCAACCTTTACTTTGTCGTCTCCGGCAGGGTGGAACTGTTAGCATTTTTCGTTCGTGTGCGCGGCTAAGCCGCGCACACGAACGAAAAACCTGTTGCCTTTAGCAAAATTTCATTTGATGTTGCAGAGAAGCTGCAACATCAAATGAAAAAGGTTGTTTTTCCACGCTGCCGCAGGCGAAAGCGCCCTTTGCGGCTTGAGCAAATACTACGACCGCACAAGTCGCGCAAATAATGCTTGCGGCAGAGACTGCCGCAAGCATTATTGATGAAGCCTACTCTTCGACCATGTACCAGTTAGCGATGTCGTACATTTCCGAGTCCCAGCCGCTGGGGTTGTAGCCACGCAGATTGTTGGCGGCACCGGCGACGCGGCCACGGGCGATCAGCGGGAGCAGCGCACCGTCATTGACGACCAGGTCGTTCATCTGGAGGGCAATGTTGATGCGCTCCTCGGGATCGATCTCAACCTTCAACTGCTCGCAGAGCGCGTCGTACTCCTCGTTTTGCCAGCGCATATTATTGTTGCCGCGCCACTCGTTCGCGGCCTGCGAAACTTGATCCGAGGTCCACTGGCAAAGGTGCGCGGTGGGATCGGGCTGGCTGGCACCGGTGGTGTACATCTGAATGTCGGCGAAGAAGTGCCCGATGTTGTCCGGGTTCCCGGCATCAGCCCCGAAGAAGACGCCGGCATCGACGCTCTTCAGTTCGGTCTCCACACCGATTTCAGCCCACCACTGCTTGATCAGCTCCTGGGTCTTCTGGCGCAGCGAGTTCACACTGGTCTGGAACAGGACGCGCAGCTCGACGCCGTCCTTCTCGCGGATGCCGTCGCCGTTCTCATCGATCCAGCCGGCCTCATCGAGCAACTGGTTGGCGCGATCCAGGTCTTGCAGACAATCGTTGCGACCACCGTGAATGTCTTCCGTCGCGACGAAGGGCTCATAGCCCAGGATCTCACAGGTCGCGATACCGGCCGCCCCGTAGAGCTGTTCGGCAATCACCTGGCGGTCGATAGCCAGCTTGAGCGCCTCGCGCACCGCCGGGTCGGTCAGGAAGGGATGCGGGTTGTCCAGTTCACCACGCTGGTCGCCGAGTTCCGGGTTGACATCAGTGAAATTGACCAGCAGGCGCTCAACATTCGAGGTATTGTACGTCACCAGCGTACCCTGGCCACCCTGGCTCACCAGCTGATCGAGCACCGCCGCCTCGACCTGCAAATTCCAGGCCCAGTCGGTATCGCCGGTCTGGAACACAGCGCGAGCGGCACTGGGCGCATCGCCACCGCCCTTGAACTCCACCTGCTGGAAGAAGGGCTTGTTCGGGTCGCGGAAGTTCTCGTTCATGCTGTAGATAGCCACGTCGCCGGGGCGGAATTCTTCCAGCACATAGGGGCCGGTGCCGATGGGTGCCAGATTGGCTTCCTGGCAGGCCGCGTCGGTGGTGGCCGCCTCACCGATGCAGTTCTCGAACTGCGCCTTCTGCAAAACGCGCCCGGTGGTGCTGGTGAAGGTCTTGTAGAAGTTCGGGTTCGGGCTTTCCCAGGTAATAGTCACCGTGTAATCATCGACGGCTTCCACCGCGGCAATGCCCTGGAAGGTCTCGGCGGTCGTACAGGCCGTCGCCGCATCCGCGCAATACTCGTACGTGAAGACGACGTCCTCAGCCGTGAACGGCGTACCATCCGACCAGACCACATCATCACGCAGAGTCCAGGTGATGGTACTCAGATCCTCAGCCACGCCACCATTCTCCACGGTGGGAATCTCAGCGACCAGCTCGGGAATCAATTCACCGTCGGGACCAATCGAAGCCAGCGGCTCCAGGATCAAACGCGAGGCGTCATAGTCCTTGGTACCGGTGGACAGGTGGGTGTTGAGGGTGGTCGGCGCCTGCCAGTACAGGATGCGCAACAGGTCACCCTCGCCGCGGGTGAATTCACCCTCGGCCATAGGCTCCTCAGCCGGCGCTTCAGTGGCTTCTTCAGCCGGCGCCTCAGTGTCTTCAGCCGGCACCTCGGTGGGTTCTTCGGCCGGTGCCTCGGTGGGCTCTTCAGCCGGCTCTTCGGCCGGCACTTCCGTAGGGGGAGTCTGCGCAGGTGGTGCGCCACCACAGGCGGCGACCAGTACCGCAACCATAAAAACACCGATCAAGCGAGTCCAGAACCGATTGTTCACACTTACCTCCTTGTTACGAAACGGTTCCGTCATTCCTATGATGAAAGGCTAACCTCCGGCATCATTGCCGAACCATGTTCAGCGGGTTGCCGGACGGCGCCTGGCATCCAGATTCAGTGCGCAACCCTCGGCATATGGCAGGGAACACACAATCAAGCCGATAACGGGTACACTCAAGAAAGACCTGTTCGCCCGGAACTGGTCGTCAAAGCATTTACACACCAGGCATCATCGCACCCGAACGGAGTCATTCCGCCGTTATTCTTTAACAAAGAATTATGATCGATTATGATTTATGTCGAGGATATTTACAAAATATCATACCCTGAGTAATTGTGTCAAGTCAAGGGGAATTTCGCCGATTGCATTGCGACACAGTTCACAATTTCTTCAGCGAACCCCGATGCTCAAACCGGCATCACCGCCGCAACTATCCTGTTAAAAATGTAAAGAGAATCGGCTCAGCCGCATATAGCATTCGAGCTATACCGTGCTCAAATACCGCAATGCGCCCGCACAGCACTCGTGGCTGTTATTTTGCGTTATGAAACATATAGCGTGTGAAATGAATTGAGTTGCGTTATCTTACACTGAAGCCGGCTACCCGTCAAGTATGTTTGCCGAAGCCCTCACGTCGAAAGACAATCGTGCCGCCGGACATCGTGAGCATCACCTGGCCTTTGAGCATCTGGCCGTGTAGGGGATTATTGTGGCCTTTCGAGACAAACGTCGCGGTGTCGACCGTCCAGGTGCGTTCGGGATCGAAGACGACGATATCGGCGCGCGCACCGGCACGCAACGTCGCCGGTGAGCGCCCGAGCACCTGTGCCGGCCCCTCAGTCAATTTTGCCACCGTATTAACCAGATCCATCTCACCGCGATGCACCAGCGTCATCACCAGACCCAGCGCAGTTTCAAAGCCGCTGATACCGGGAGCCGCCAGGGCATACTCGCATGCTTTATCGACCAGGGCATGCGGAGCGTGATCGGTGCTAATGGCATCGATCGTACCGTCGCGCAAACCTTCAAGCACAGCCGCCAGGTCTTCTTCGCTGCGCAGCGGCGGATTGACGCGTGTACTCGGATCGAAGGGCGGCAACAGGCGCGGGTCGAGCCAGCTCCGCAGGCCAAGCGCCTGGCTGCGCGAATAGGCATATTCCCGTTGCTCAACCGAGGCTTTGCGCTCGTGATTAGCCAGCGAACCCAGCACCCAGCGATCGCTCATCGTCAGGTGATGCGGTGTAACGGCTGCCGTAATATTGATCCCGCGCTGGCGGGCGTTGCGAATCAGCGCCACGCTGCCGGCCGTGCTGACGTGGCAGATATGCAGGTGGGCGCCGGTCAATTCAGCCAGGCTGATATCGCGCGCAATGCGAGACTCCTCGGCGGCCGCCGGGTAGCCGGGCAGGCCGAGACGAGTACTGACGACGCCCTCGTGCATGGCCCAGCCGGCGCTGAGCCGGCTATCTTCGCAATGCGCAAAAAGCGGCACCCCGAGCCGGGCCGCATAGGCCAGGGCATTGCGCATCATCGCCGGATCTTCCACCGGATGATCGTCGTCGCTGAAAGCAAAGCAACCATTTTCGAGCAACTCAGTCATTTCGGTCAGCGTATGCCCGGCGCGATCCAGCGTCATCGCCCCGACGATATCGACATTAATATGAGCTTCGCGCTGCACCAGGCGGCGCACCTGACGAATAACCGCCGCCCGATCATGCGGTGGATGCGTACTGGGCATAGCGCATACGGTCGTAAAGCCCCCATAGGCTGCCGCCAGCGTACCACTGGCAATGGTTTCTTTGTACTCCTCACCGGGCTGGCGCAGGTGGGCATGCAAATCGGTAAAACCGGGAGCCACCACACAGCCACGGGCATTGATGATCTCGACATCGCCCGCATTATCGCGCTCGGCCTGCATATCGGCCAGGTCGTAGAGGCGCACCACTTTGCCGTCCTCAACCAGCACATCGCCCACGGTGGCCACCCGCTGGGCCGGATCGATAATACTGCCGTTTTTGATCAAATAGCGCATAGGTATTCTCCGCGGCTCGGGCAGCCGGCCGGCGGCTCAGGCCTGCTGAGCCGCCAGCCGGTACAACAGAGCCATGCGTAACGCCACCCCATTGGTAACCTGGGCTTCAATGACGGAGGCCTGCGAGGTGGCCACTTCCGGATCAATCTCGACGCCTTCATTCATCGGGCCGGGATGCATAATCAGAACCTCGCGCTCGACCGATCGCAGTCGTTCAAGCGTCAGGCCATAGAGCTGGCTGTATTCGCGGAGCGAGGGCAACAGACCGGATTGCTGGCGTTCTTTTTGCAGGCGCAGGGCCATAATCACATCGGCATTTTCAAGCGCCTGATCAAAATTGTGGCAGATCATCACTTCAGGCCAGGTCGCCTTCCAGAAGCGTTCCGGCCCGAGCAGCGTGGGCGGCGCACAGAGGGTCACGTGCGCACCCATACAGGACAGGCCCCAGAGATGAGAGCGCACCACCCGGCTATGCACAATATCGCCGACAATTACCACCTTGAGGCTCGCGATCCGCCCGCGCTGCTCATACATCGTAAACAGATCGAGCAACGCCTGGGTCGGGTGGGCGTGTTGCCCGTCACCGGCATTGATCACCGAACCGCGGAAATGGCGCGCCACCAGGTAGGGCGTGCCGGCCATCGCATGACGCAACACCAGGAAGTCGGCGCCGAGCGCCTGCAAGGTACGCACCGTATCGATCAGCGACTCGCCTTTTTCGACGCTGCTACCGCGGGCAGTGAAATTGACCACATTGGCCGAGAGCGCCCGTGCGGCCAGTTCAAAGGAAATGCGAGTACGGGTACTATCCTCGAAGAACATATTGACCACATTGCGCCCGCGCAGCGTCGGCACCTGTTTGACTTCCCGTGACAGCACCTCTTTCATACTCTCGGTGATTTCGAGGATTTCTTCGATTTCCTCACGACTAAAATCATCGAGATCCAGCACATGCCGGCGCCGATCATTGATGAACGAAGAAAAGATAGTCGGAGCCCCATCGCTCGCTGTGCTCCGGGCCATAGCTCGCATCCTCCCCTAATCATGGTTATGAATGATCACGACGCTATCCACACTATCAATTTCGGCGACGCGCACCTCGACCCGTTCGTCGCGGGCGGTCGGCACGTTTTTGCCGACAAAGTCGGCCCGAATAGGCAATTCACGATGCCCGCGATCAACCAGCACCGCAAGCTGAATGCGTGCCGGACGGCCGAAATCAGTCAAGGCATCGAGCGCAGCGCGCACCGTGCGCCCGGTATAGAGCACATCATCGACCAGTACCACGACTTTTTCGCTGATATCGGCCTGAATGCTGGTTTTGCGTACCAGCGGCGCGGCCCCCAGGCGGCGCAGATCATCGCGGTAGAGCGTGATATCCAGGTGCCCAACCGGAACCTGGAAACCCTCAAAATCGGCGATGCTGGCGGCGATGCGTTCGGCCAGCGGCACGCCGCGCCGCATTATGCCGACCAGGATCACCTCAGCGACACCTTCATTGCGCTCACCGATCTCGTGGGCAATGCGCACCAGCGCCCGGCGCATATCATCGGCCGAGAGAATTTCTTTTTCTTCATGCATAGGCATACCTGGAAAGAGCCAGCAGCCGATAGCCGATAGCTGTACGAGCACACACACATATGCCGACTGGCTGATGCAATCGGGAGTCTACGATTGTGGATCGGAGCCTTCGTGAAAATACCGGTATGGCGGGGAGGACAGGATCCGCCAGGAGAGGAACACAACAATCGGTTTGCGAACAAGATCGCATATCAACAGCGCGTGATACACTCATGCGATGGATCCTTTCTGGCTTCACGGAACCAGATTAAAGGCAACGCGATTGTAGCATCTTCGCCGGGCAGTGTCAACGCCGGCGGGCTGCTGAGGTGTGACGAAACGTTGGCCGGAGCGCGGGCGCACCGCCCGCGCTCCGACAAATCCAGGATCCGGCATGGCCTATCGCTCATCGCCATCAGGCAGGGTTGCTCGCAGTTCCGCCAGCCAGGCGGTGGCCACGGAGTCGCTAGGGGCGCGCCAGTCGCCGCGGGGCGAAAGTGAGCCGCCGGAGCCGACTTTGGGGCCGTTGGGCAGCGCGGAGCGTTTGAACTGGCTGATCTGGAAAAATCGATACAGAAAGACTTCCAGCCAGTGCCGGATAGTCGCCAGATCGTACTGGTTGCGGTGCTCGATGAGGATGCCCTCGGGCCAGTGGCCCAGGTTGCGATCGTGCCAGGCGGTGTAACTCAGGAAGGCGACTTTGCCGGGCCGAAAGCCGTAACGGGTGATATAGTAGGTATTAAAATCCTGGAGTTCATAGGGGCCGATGCGCTGCTCGGTGCTCTGGGCCGGATCTTCGCTCTCGGCACCGCCGGGCACCAGCTCGGGCGAGATCGCGGTGTCCAGAATGGATTGCAGCGTTGCGCTGGTGGCGGCGTCGAACTGATCCGTCGCGATCACCCAGCGGATCAGGTGCTGAATAAGGGTTTTCGGCACCGAGGCGTTGACATTGTAGTGCGACATGTGATCGCCGACGCCATAGGTGGACCAGCCCAGCGCCAGTTCGCTCAAGTCGCCGGTGCCCAGCACCAGCGCGCCGTGCTGATTGGCCAGACGGAACAGGTGCGAAGTGCGTTCGCCGGCCTGCACATTCTCAAAAGTTACATCATACACCGGTTTGCCGGCGGCGAAAGGATGCGCCAGGTCGCGCAGCATCTGCATACAGGAAGGCCGGATGTCGATCTCGGCTGCGCTCACGCCCAGCGCCTGCATCAGGGCGTGGGCATTGCGGTGAGTGCGCTCACTGGTGGCAAAGCCGGGCATGGTGTAAGCCAGAATATTGGTTCGCGGCAAGTCCAGTCGATCCATCGTCTGGGCAGCAACCATCAGGGTCTGGGTCGAGTCCAGCCCACCGGAGACGCCGATGACGATTTTGTTGATGCCGGTTGCACGTAGACGCTGTATCAGGCCGTGTACCTGGATGTTGTAGGCTTCGTAGCAGCGCTCGTCGCGCAGGGCCGGATCGGTCGGCACGTAGGGAAAGCGTTCGACCCGGCGGATGGGCGGGACGACGCTGTGCGGCAATGCAAACTCGAACTCGACCCGGCGCAGCATTCGCAGGTGCTCGCGATGGTCGGCAACGGTGTCGCTGAAGCTCGACAGGCGCATGCGATCCTGGCGCAGCCGTTCGAGGTCGATGTCGGCCAGCACGACTTGCTCGTCGCCGGCGAAGCGCCCGGCCTCGGCGAGCAAATCGCCGTTCTCGTAGATCAGCGCCTGGCCGTCCCAGGCCAGGTCGGTAGTCGACTCGCCAGGGCCGGCGGCAGAATACAGGTAGGCAGCGACACAGCGGGCGGATTGCACCGCACAGAGTTTGTGGCGATAATCGGCCTTGCCGATGGTAATATTCGACGCCGAGAGGTTGGCCAGCAGGGTTGCGCCGGCTAGCGCGGCGTAGGTACTCGGCGGCAGCGGCGTCCAGACATCTTCGCAGATCTCGACGTGCAGGGCGAAATCGGCCAGGTTGCGGGCGCTGAAGATCAGATCAGCGCCGAAGGGCAGGCATTCGCCGAGCAACTCGATGCTGTCGCCGATGGCATCACGGGCGGCGCTGAACTGGCGTTTCTCATAAAATTCGCGATAATTCGGCAGATAGCTTTTCGGTATCACGCCGAGCAGTCGCCCACGGTAGATCACGACGGCGCAATTGAACAACCGGCCCTCGTGGCGCAGTGGCAGGCCGACGATCAGCAGCGGCAGCAGATCGCGGCTGGCATTGCGCAACTGCTCAAGCCCGGCCAGGCCGGCGTCGAGCAGCGCATCTTGCTGAAAGAGATCATCGTTGCTATAGGCCGACAGCCCGAGTTCGGGAAACAGCGCGACAGTCGCCTGCGCCGTTGCGGCGCGCCGGGCCAGCTCCAGGCTACGCGCCGCATTATAAGCCGGATCGCCAATCCGCAGCGTGGGCACGCAGACTGCCGCCCGTACAAAACCGTGCCGATAGATCGAAAAGAAGGACTGCTCCATGTCTGCCTCCGGGACTCAAGTGCTGAGAACGATGCCGCCAGATATCGCTGTATTTAGCGTAACATAGACACTTAATTCCGGCTAGCGGCAACAACAACAGCCGACAGCACAATGCCAAACCGCGGCAGGTGGAGAATGCCTCTACTGAGGCCAGGCAGCACGATAGGAAAGCGCAAATCGGGTATGCATTGCAGTGCCCGATACGCCCCTGGGTGAGGTTCAAGCGTTTTACCCAGGGCTATAAGCCATAGCCATAATGGAGCGTTGAAGCGTTCAAGCAACGAAACGCTCCAACGCTCCAACACTCCAACGCTCCAACGCTTCAACGCTCGAGAAGGCACAGCCCGCGATGATAATCCAGGGTGAGGCTGGCAAAACGCGCCAGCAAGCGATTGCCGAGATTGGCGCGACCGAGGCGCGGCAGGTCGCCGGCGAGAGTGGTGGGCGCATCGAGCTCGACATCTTCGAGCAGGAAGGAGCCAAGGCGCAAACTGGCAGCCTGACCCTGCACGATGTTGCTGGCACCACCAAAGCCGATAGCCTGGCCGGTCACCGTTTCCTGGTCGTCGGATTGCAAACCCAGCCGAACCGCCAGGTCGGCGCCGAGAGTCAGGCCACCGTTGGAGCCGGTATCGATGGTGGCCAGCGGCAGGTGTACATGCTCATCGACCCAGAGATCGCTGAGGGCGGGAAAATGCTCGTAGAAGCTCAGCGGCAGCAACGCACCCTGTGGCGAAGGCTGTGGCGGCCCCAGGTCGGGATGGCAGAGCCGCAGCCGGCCGGCCCGGTAATCGATATGCAAACGCAGGTAGGGCAGCACATTGTAACCCAGCACCAGGTCGACATCGAGCGGCGAACAACTCAGATCGAGAGCCAGCACATACAGATCGCGCAGCACCAGGTCGCCGATGCGCAGCCAGGGCAGGACGCTCTCGGCGAAGGACACGCTATCGCTGGCCGCACCCGAGCCCAGGCTAAACTCGCCAAGCGGCAAACCCAGCCGACGGGCCAGACCCAGATCGATAGCCGAAGGATCGGTGCCGGTATCGAAGAGCACCCGCAGCGGGCGGCCACCGGGGCCGGCGGCCATACAGCGCGGCACCTGGGGGGCGAACAGCAACGGCACCATACTGGAGCCACCGACACCAAACTCGAGCCGGGTACGATCCTCGTACATCAGCGCTACTGCTCGGCCCAGCGTGGAATCACACAGATGAAGCCGAGCGGCGTATCGCCGGTAGCCTCAAACTGGTGGATCTCATTCGTATCGGTGAACACCGCGTCACCCGGCCCGATCGCGTGCCAGTGCTCGCCGAGCAATACCCGGCCCTGGCCCTGCACGACAACCACACCATGCTGGTGCTCGTGCTGGTCGTAGGCCGTATGGCCGCCGGCCGGCACCGTGAAATAGCGCACAATGAAATCGCGCGCGCCCTCTTCCTGTCCCACCAGCACTCGCCGGATCACGCCCGGCGCCGCTTCGCTGCGGTATTCCATCGTCGGCACATCACTGTACTCCCACATGCCGCCTGCGGCGGCGGCAGCCTGACGGTGAACGGTTCCCATAGGTTCCTCTCATTGCTATGACTTCGGCAGTCGGCCTGGTTTGCGTACGCCGCAAAGGCGTTTTCACCTGCGGCCGCAGGTGAAAACGGTTTCGCCCTGCCGAAGACAAAAAGCCCTTGCGGCGTGAGCAACAAAATTCTCGCATATTATACCGGTTTTTTTCGCATTCGGCACGATAATACGGCAAATTGCGTCGGCAGTAATGTGATCGCGCCCACGGCAAGCCCCGGCAAAGCATGGTAAGCTATGAACAGCGTTGGCACAGTTTTTGCAAATATTTCCAGGACAACGCTGGATGCGCGTAGTTCTATGAAAACAGGAGGAGCAATCATGATTCGGCTGATGCGCCAGTTCAACATTACGTCCGACATGGCCTACTTTGCCGCAATGGCTTCGATTGTCGGCAGCATTGCAATGTGGTTCTTCCGCCGCAGCGAAGATCATTCGCAGGCCGAGCGCTTCGGGATCTTCATCGGCCTCTGGGCACCGACGCTGGCGATTCTCGGGCGCGCCCTCGAAGAGCACGAGCGCAGCATCAACGTGAACGCCTGAACGACGACGGCCCTTCAGGTGGGAGGCAATGCCACCCACCTGAAGGATTTCTTAATACTTCGCCTGGATCTCCCGCGCAATGCCCACCGCTTCCTCCACGTCGTAGGTACGAATAACAAAGCCATAATCGCCCATCGCCTGGCGAAAAGCCGACGGCATAGGTTGATGATGGATAATGCGCTCGCCGAAGCGCTGCAAGACTTCCGCAAAACTCAAGATATAATGCTTGCCGTGTTTGCGCCCGGCATAGCACACCGTATAGGGCCGCCCATAGCCGCGACTCATATGGCCATGCACCAGCATGTGCGCCCATTCGGCATACAGGTCGATTTCGTGCGCAAAATTGAACATATCGACACTAAGACCACCGGGCGGGCGCATATTGACTTCGAGCGCCAGCAGGCGACCATTGGCGGTACGGAAAAACTCGAAGTGGAAAAAGCGCTCGCGCACATTGAATGCCCGCAGAATATTGCGCCCGGCCTGCTCCAGATCGGGTGCAATGTTGCGCACAATCCAGTAATGTACATCATCATCGTCATTGACAATTTCCATCACGCCGCGGTGGTATTCCATCGAAGTAAAAAAAGCCGGGTTGCCGTCACGATCAGCAATGCCGTCGAAGGTGACAATGCTGCCGTACACATATTCCTCTAAGAAATAGCCCTGAAACGGCCCGGACAGAAAATACTCCAGGTCGTGCGGGCCGCCGATGGCAAAGGTACGACTGGCGCCCACACCTACATCGGGCTTGGCCACCACCGGGTAGCCGACATCGGCAACGAAGACGCGAGCCTCATCGGCACTATTGACAACGCGGCCGCGAGCAACCGGAATATCGGCCTGCCGGAAGGCATGCTTCATTTCCGACTTGCGCTTGATCGCCGGCAGATCATCGAATTTGAAGCCTTCCACATTGAAATCGGAACGCAACCGGGCTTCCATTTCGATCCAGTATTCATTCAGCGAGTCGATGCGGTCGATCCGCCCGAAGCGATGCGTGAGAAAGGCCGTTGCGGTATGCACTTCGGCGTAGTTGTGCAAATCAGAAACCTGGTAGTACCAGGTCAACGCCTCACGCAACTCAGGGCGCAACTCGAGGAAAGGCTGATCGGCGACACCCAGGACATTCACGCCCAGCCGGCGCAGTCGCTCGCAGAACAAATAATAGTTGGGCGGAAAATGCGGCGACAGGAACAGGACATTCATAGCGGATCAGGCTCCCAATTGTTCCAGCAGCATGCAGTAGGCGCGCCGGCCGCGTTCAAAACTGCTGATCCGGAAAAATTCGTCCGGCGCATGGGCGCCTTCATCTTCCAGGCCGAAGGCAAAATTGGTCGTGTAGACGCCGAGTTCCTTCAGGAACAGCGAGCAGACCGGGATGCTGCCGCCGGTGCGCACATAATAGGGCTCGCGGCCATAAAGCTTGCGATGCACCGCCACAGCCGCCTGATTGACCGGATCATCGGCGGGCATAAGGTAGGGATAGGCTCCACTATCGAAGGGCGTCGCCGTAACATGGACGCCGGCGGGAGCATGTTCTTCGACATGTTGCACCAGCAACCGGGCGATCCGCTGCGGATCCTGGTTGGCCATCAGCCGGCACGTAATCTTGGCATGAGCCTGGTTAGGTAACACCGTCTTGACACCGGCGCCCTGAAAGCCACCCCAGATCCCATTGACTTCCAGGGTCGGCCGCGCCCAGGCCCGCTCGAGCGGCGTATAGCCGGCCTCGCCAAAGAAGGCGGGCACACCCAGTCGTGCCTGCACATCCTCGACATCGTAGGGCACTTTCGCAATCTGCTCGCGATCTTCCGGCAGCAGCGCGACAACATCGTCATAGAAGCCTGCCACCAGAATTTTGCCGTCCTTGCCGCGCATGCTATCAAGGATCATCACCAGGGCGTGAATAGGATTCTGCACCACACCGCCATACATGCCCGAATGCAGATCGGTGCGGGCGCCCTGCACATCGATCTGAATGCCGGCCAGCCCCTTGAGACCGAGCAGAATCGCCGGCTCGTTCTCGCTGAACTGGCCGCCGTCGGCACTGATCACCGCGTCGCAGGCCAGCAATTCGCGCTGCTTTGCCACAAACTCGGGCAACTGCGGGCTACCGATTTCTTCCTGGCCCTCGAAGCAGAACTTGAGATTGACCGGCAGGCCGCCGTTTTTGAGCATGGCCTCGACCGCCAGGATCGGCGCAAGCATATTCCCCTTATCGTCACTGGCGCCACGAGCAAAAATTTTGCCGTCGGCGACATACGGCTCAAAAGGCGGATGCGACCAGAGATGCAGCGGGTCAACCGGCTGAGTATCGAAATGCCCATAGATCATATAAGTCGGCTTGCCTGCAGCGTGCAGCCAGTCGGCATAAACCACCGGGTGGCCACCGGTAGGCAAGATCTGCACATGGTCGAGGCCGGCGGCGCGCAGGCGGGCAGCGACCCATTCGGCGGCCCGCTGCACATCAGCGGCGTGCTCCGGCAGCGAAGAAATGCTCGGAATGCGCAGAAAATCGAGCAACTCAGCGAGAAACCGCGCCTGATGCGCATCGAAATAGCTTTCCCAGGCAGACATAGCTCCCTCTCATTTTCAGTACTGGCATGTACCATAATTATAGCCTGAATCGGCAATAGCGAAGCCGGTTGAGCGGGCACAATGACGGACGGGACAATGCAACGTTCCTCATCGTGCAAAGGCACACCGACGTATGCACCCGTGATGTCAGGCACTGTAGCGAGCACAGAAGGCAGGCAGTGGATCGAGGACAGATACATGAACTTGCCCTGACACCATGGGGTTCATTGCAGGCAACACAGAAGGCACGCCGAAAATCTACGACGAAGCGTCGTGTGGGCTATGCAAGCGTTCTTCCTCACGGCGGCGGCGTTCGCGAGCGGCAAGTTCGAAGGCTCGTTCTTCGCCGTGTTTAGCGATAGAAAACGAAGTGCGCCCGACCCGGTTGCCTGGTTTGCGCCAGGTCACCTCAAAGACCTCGGAGCCCTCTTTGACCATCCGGCGAACACCGACCACCCCGGTGGAATTGCGGGCACTGCCAATGACAACGCGTTCAGAGCGAGGTTTGCCGAATTCTTGCTCGATGGCATCGCGCCACTCGATAGCGCAGTGCAGAGCAGCGAGGCGCCCGCCGCATTTGCGATCCGAAAAAAACTTGCTACGGGTTTGCTTTTTCCAGGTAACGCGCACAAAATAGCCGAAGGTACGTTTGGCAGGATGATCAATGCGGGTAATGCTTTTATGCTTGTCGGGCGCTTCAACAGCCGACTCATCGGCTATCGCCTCTGATGGTGCGGTGGCGGCAGCCGACAGGGGCGCTTTTTTGCGCTGCGCACGGTGCCGGTTCGCCGGAGACACAGCCGGCGGCGTCAGTTCCTGGTCATCCGGCAGCTGGTTGCGATTTTGCGGAACCCAGAGAATGAATCGCCCGCGCACGCGCTGCCCACCGACCAGCGTAACATTATTGCCCTCCCAGGCCACATAGGCATCAGGGATGCGGGCAGCCAGAATATCGAGCGCCTCACGCTCGGCGCTGTGCCCATCGGCAACAAAGACACGCCGAAAACGGACGCGGGTACTGACTTCAGGTTGTGCGGAACTGCGGAACATGCCGGTTTCGTAGGTGCAGAATTTTTCCCTTTCAATAGTATAACATGTTTTAACCAATACCTTCGCCAAAACTGACCGGGAACGAGCATGGCTTTTGTGGTACCGTTGGGTCGATCAAAACCCGACAACGGAAAGCCCACCAAAGCCATGGACACTATTCTACCATTCCTGCTCTGTCTCCG
>DAOTUJ010000133.1:0-31932 GCA_034437175.1 Chloroflexaceae bacterium
CAAATGCACCCCAACGACTGCCAGTGCATTGTACACCTGGCTCACCAGCAGCACCCCGCCGGTAACCGGCAGGCCACTCAACCAGGCCAGCCAGGCCACCGCCGCATGAAAACCATAATGGTAGGTAAAAGTCGTCAGTGGCGCAATCGGTTGCCAGGAGGAAAAAATGCCACCGTGCTCAGCCAGCAGCCAGGCCATAACCGTATGATGGTAGGAGTCGCCCCACATGCCGACCAGCAGATCGCGCGTCGGCAAAAGCCGAATAATCAGGGCCGGCCCCAGAATCAACCACAGGCCGGCCAACTCTCCGTCGATGCGCCGGGTTTGCCGGTTCAGCGAGCGCTGCCGGAGATTCTGTCGATAAGACCAGAACCAGATACCGGCGCAGATCAGCAGCAGCAGCCAGGCCGTAGCAGTGTTCCAGTGCAGACTCAGTTGCCGGCTCGCCAGCAGCAGCATCGGCAAGAGCGCACAACTCGCCCCAACCGTCAGGGCAAACCGCTCGACCGGCGCCAGGTCGCCCGGCGGCAACAAACGGAGCAGCACTGCTCCCGGTAGCCATAGCAACAGGCCCAGGCTCACGCAAGCCAGCAGCCAGGTTGCCGGCGCCGGCAACGACCAGGTTAACGCTGCCGCATATAACAGCAGCAAAATCAGACCAGCGAAACCAGCCAGCAGGATCGGCGTCCGATAGCGTGTCAGCAACTGTTTGCGATATACATCCCGGACAGGACGATCCATGCTTGTGTCACTCCGCATACACTTTTTGAGTGATACCAGTGCGGCATTATACGTCCGCCGCTATGCGCTGTCAACGCTGATCGCATTGCAGTTTGCAGATTATGTTATAATGCGCGCCGTCACCAGGGAGTGACTGCAATGATGAAACCGGTTTCCGGAACAAGTTGTCCTGAAATTCACACTCATTGCACTACCTTGTACGTATGAATAGGAGGTCGGATTGAGTTCAGCGCATCTCGCTTTGCATGGACGCCGGCGCATCAGCGTTCTGGTATTGCTTCTTAGTCTGGCAGCCATTATGACGAGCTATGCTGCTCCTACTGAACCTGCTTACGCCTCACAAGATCAGGGCAACCTCCACGATGCGGTTGCCGTTTCGTCTGATGGCGTACTGAGTTTGCAGCCAGATGCTCCGTCGCCGCCGGCGGTACTGGCCGACGGCAGATTTAGCCGCTATGGCAGCTATCTTGCCCCCGTTGAATTCCTCGATACGCTAACGACCGGCGTACGGATGAACTACTTGAGCCAGACACCCACCGGCAGTGATTTGCTCCTGTTTCTGCGCGGCAGCTCCGACGGGCTACGCTGGAGTGAGTGGCATGCGGTAACCGAAACCGGCTCCAGCATCACCTTTGCCGGTGCTGTTGATCGCCTGCAATATCGCGCCGAACTATTCGGCAACGTGGACGCCGGCCCGACTCTGAGCAATGTTTCGCTTGAAGTGATCGGCCAGGCTACCGCCAGCCCCGGCACCAGCCAGCCGGCGGTTGCTACCAGTGTCGAACCACTTTCAGCTGTGCTCAATAGCCATGTTGCGCCAACCTTCCGCATTCGCGCCACCCGCCAGGGCATGGTTGGCGGGCGCACTGCCAACGGCTTCATCATTCCGCCGCGCGCCCATTTTGTGTCACTGCCCTCCTGGTCATCGCTGTCGCCACGGGGCAGCTGGGATTACCGGGTGCGCATCAGCTACCGCGGGCGCAGCGTCGTCGCACCGGTCTGGGATGTTGGCCCCTGGAATACCCGCGACGACTACTGGGCTGTTCAGCGCAGCGGGTTCCCGGAGCTGCCCCGTGGCTGGCCCCAGGATCACGCCGCCTATTTTGAAAAGCACAATGGCGGCTATGCCGAAAAGGGCTACGTACGCTTCCCCACCGCTATCGATGTCGGCGATGGAATCTGGTGGAATGAACTGGGCATTCACGGCGACCAGGCCGAAGTCGAGGTAACCTACCTCTGGCTCGGGCGCGATCCGCTGTCTGCCGAGGCTGCCGAAGTCCATCCCGATACCCGCGAAATCACCGTCAACGAACTCTCGCCACTATTCAAGCGCGAGGGCACCGGCTGGAACCGCAGTGTTGTTGGCTGTGGCGAGGGCGAACATGCTTTCTGGACAATTTCGACCACCGATCCCGAGCAGGTTCAGAGCCAGGCCTTCTGGCAACCAGTGTTGCCGGCCGAGGGTATGTACGATCTCTACGTCCACGTCCCCATCTGCCCAGGCCGTTACGCACCGACCGAACAGGCCCGCTACCTCATCCAGCACCGCGACGGCGCCGTCGAAGTTGTTGTCAACCAGCAGCAACAGACCCACTGGGTACACCTGGGGCAATTCCCGTTTGCGGCCGGCGACGCAGGCTTCATCTACCTGACGGATCTGGCCGGCGACGCCGCACGTTCAATCTGGTTCGACCAGGCGCGCTGGGTGCGCGCCGGCAAGTAGGAGCAAAGCAAGCAACATGGCGGGCAGAACCTCAGGTTCTGCCCGCCATGTTGCTTGCTTTGCCCTCCGCGTTTCATAACAAACCGGCGGGCGGTACCATACTGGTCCCGCCCGCCGGTTTAGCAAAAAATAAGAGC
Source organism: Chloroflexaceae bacterium (assembly GCA_034437175.1). GTDB lineage: Bacteria > Chloroflexota > Chloroflexia > Chloroflexales > Chloroflexaceae > DAOTUJ01. Next base: position 2,602 of record DAOTUJ010000133.1, read on the forward strand.
GCAATTAGTCTTCGCTGCGTTGCAAAATAACGTAGAGCAATTCGAGCAGAATGTTTTTCACGCTTTCGCGTTCGGAAGCCACACAGGGCAGCACCTTGACACTGGGCGGCTGGCGCAGGGCGAGACGCAACTCATCCGGCGACCAGGCATTCGGTCGATCCTGCTTATTTGCAGCAATGACATAGGGTGTATCCCGGAAGGACACAAAGAAATCGATGATCCGATTGGTCTCTCGGAATGTCTCAGGGCGCGTACTATCGACGAGAATCACGAGCCCGAGCATACCCTCCGAAAGAATTTCCCACATGAAGTCGAATCGCTTCTGACCCGGCGTGCCGAAGAGGTGCAGCACCAGATCATCGGCAATCGCGATCCGACCGAAGTCCATCGCGACCGTGGTTTCTTTCTTAATGAGTTTGGTATCGTCGGTAGCTCGGCGTTCAGTTGAGACGACTTCGATCTCGCTGATCGCTTTAATGAACTCGGTTTTCCCGGCGTTCACTGCCCCGCTGATCACCATCTTTACCGTCTGCACACCGGCCCTCCGCTACGGTCCTGTGCTCTGGCTGCAGCGCACAACTCTACATACCGCGAATACGATTAATGATCCGATTGACCAGGCTCTTCTTCACCTTCGGTGCTTCCATCGCCTGGCCGCGGCCCGTCGAGAGTGACGAGGGCCTGGGCTTCGTCATCACATCAACCAGACCTGCTGTCAAAAAGCCATACACAATCCGGCAGACATCAAACTCGCTCAGGTTGGTTTTCTGCGCAATTTGCGACAGCGAGTCTTTGCCGTTAATGCGAGCAAACACGCGCCATTCCTCCGGCGCGAGCTTGATCCCACGAGCCTTGGTACCGCCGGCCTGATCGATAAATTTGACGATCATATCGGTGTTGGGGATGCGTTCTTTGATCCGCCCCCACTCATCGATCCGGCGTACACCTTCCATGATCAGATTTTCGACCGGTACCGGCACCGGCATCACCGGTGCATCATCAGTCGGCCGCTCATTTTGCTCAAAGCGAAATTCGCCGTCCGGCCAGCCGAAGAGCCCGTAGACCGATTCCTCAGTATGAACATAGAGCGCATTTTGCAGATCTTCCGCCGACAGCAAACTGGCGTCCAGAATAGCCTGCGTCAGCGTGACACTGCCGTTTTGCGCTTTTTGCCGTGCCTGGGCGAGTTGCGCAGCATCGAGTTTGCCCAGCCGGATCAGCAACTCTCCAGTCTGATCTTCCGGCTTGCGCGACGCCAGCACCAGTTTGCCCCGGTCAAAATAGAGTATGGCATGCTCATCATCGCGGCTCAGATGCAAACCACCCGTTTTGTAGCCACGATCAACGAGATACAGGAAATCGGACAGGCCGAAGTCTCGAATGTTGCCAACCAGCGCCATTTGCGATGCCTCTCGCGCGGTAACAATGATGCTATGGCCTGACCGTATGCCTTGCGGCAGTTTCATGCAAATGAAGTGCCGCACAGATAGGAAGATCTGAGTGTGACTGTACCCTGGGCCGTACACTTGTCGGAACAGGCCAGTATGATAACTCCGAAGATATACCTTTGCTGTGACGGCGGCCCGGCCTTCCCTTTAAGCTTGCTACAGTTCTGCGGTGAAATCACTCAATGCGGTGGGCAAATGACAAGCACACTTAGCCTTTTTCATTGCCCGCTGGCTGTATCATAACACAGTGACCAGTTTACGACAATAGTTAAGGGGTACTGTTTGCCAATGAGTACGATGGGCTATTGATGGGCTACCGGCTCACTGTTTATCGGGGGGCAACTGGCGCCGCGCCAGGGCCGAAGCGGCGGCCCGCACTCCCGCCGCCATACTCGAAGCCCGGATAATCGGCGACACAACGCGCTCGGCGATGAATACGGTAGTACTGGCGGTTGTACCGGCAGTATGGCGTACCTGATTGCTCGTCTCTTTTGTATCATCGACGATCTCGGTAAAACGGGCCGTCATCGTATCGACACGCGGGCTTACGATGTCGACCAGATCATTTACTTTTGTCGTCAACTGGTCAATCTTGGGGATAAAGGTTTCACGGGAGAGTTTTTCCAGCCGGTTGAGCACATACAGCGTAATCAACAGCATTACGATAAGCATAATTGTGGCAATCATCTGGAATGCAGCCAGCAAGACGATCGACACATCAACCGTTACTTTACGAAAATCCGCAAATATCGAGAGTGCGACAATAAAGCCGATAGCGGCAACCGCCAGGACAATCAGTCCAATCGTTATCCATCTGGACACAGGCTCTCTCCCCTTAAATAGCGGTGCGAACGGGCGCGATTATATCACACCCGCAATCGAGAAGCAATTATGAGCAAGATCCAGGCCATGAGCACGGCTTCGAGCACCGGCACGCCGGCGGGTTCGGGCAAGGCAAAGGGCGGCAGGCGCCAGCCGAGGGTATAGGCAAGCAGACAGCCGATGAAGGCGGCCAGCCAGAAGACCAGCAACTGCCGCCAGCGCCGCCCCCAGATCACGTGCGCAAGGGCGGCACTGGCCGTTGCCAGCAGCAAGAGAATCAAGGTAGGCGGCGCAATCAGGCTCATAGGCTCTCCGGGCGGGCAATCCGCCCGCCGCCGATCACCCGGTCGCCGTGGTAGAACACAGCCGTCTGGCCGGGAGTAATCGCCCGCTGCTCCGCGTGAAACTCGACCTGCACACGATCCGGTGCCTGCACCGTGACAGTGGCCGGCGCAGCAGATGCATGCGCCCGCACCTGCACCAGGCAATCGAAGGTTTCCGCCGGCCACTGCCCAGCAATGCTGCCGGCTTGCTCCACAACGCAGTGCCGGCGCAGGATGGCCGCAGCGGGACCGACAATCAGGGCGTTGCGTTCAACATCCATGGCCGCGACATAGAGCGGTTCGCCGCCACCAAGCCCCAGGCCGCGCCGCTGCCCGATGGTGTAGAGCGGCAAACCCTGATGCCGGCCAATCTGGCGCCCGGCCAGGTCGACGATGGGGCCGGGCAGCAGGCTCTCGGGCGCCTCTTCGCGCAGCAAATTGCGATAATCACCGTCGGGCACAAAGCAGATATCCTGGCTTTCGGCGCGGTCGGCGCTGGCCAGCCCGCGCGCAGTGGCCATCTGGCGCACCTGAGCCTTGCTGTAGGTACCGAGCGGAAAGAAAATGCGCGCCAGGCTGGCCTGCGGCAACATATACAGCATATATGATTGATCTTTGGAACGGTCTTCGGCGCGCCACAACTGGTAGCGCCCCTGGCGCGGGTCGGCAGCAGGGCCGGCGTCGTGTACTCGCGCATAGTGGCCGGTAGCCAGGTACTCAAAGCCCAGCGCCTCGACACGCTGAAGCATGGCGCGAAATTTGATCTCGCGATTGCACTCCATGCAGGGATTGGGTGTATAGCCGCGGGTATACTCATTCAGAAAATATTCAATTACGTAGCGCCGAAATTCTTTTTGATAGTTGAACACATAATAGGGAATATTCAACTGGCGGCAGACCCGGCGAGCGCTCTCGGCCATCTCCTGGGAGCAGCAGAGACTCTCGGCCAGGCGGCCGTCTTCGTCATTCCAGAGATGCATGGTCACGCCGATGACTTCGTGACCCTGTTCTTGCAGCAGTGCCGCCGCCAGCGAACTGTCGACACCGCCGCTCATTGCGACAATTACTTTAGCCATATGAATTTTCTTTTTGTTCGTTCTAGCGGCGGCGCCGCCAGAACGAACAAAAACTGTTTCGGTTACAACGGCATTATTTGCGATTTCATTATACCGGATATTGCGGGGTGGGTGTGATGATGCTGTGCAGCACGCGGGCGGCGCCGGCGCGTTGCAAGGCCTCGGTGACCGCAGCACCGGTTTCATCAGTTACCAGGGCGATCATGACACCGCCCCAGCCGCCGCCGGAAAGTTTGGCGCCGCCGGCACCGGCAGAGCGAGCGGCACCGATCAAGGTTTCCAGTTCGGGTGAGGAGACGCCGATGGCGGCCAGCAGTTCCTGGTTACGATTAAGCAACTCGCCCAGGCGCACCACATCGCCGGCGGCAAGAGCCTGGCGCGCCGACTGTACGAGGGCACCGATTTCGTTGAAGAGAGCGGTGTAGTGCGCCGGGTCAGCGGCCTGACGACGACGCACTTCGCCTACCGGCAAATGGGTGGCGCTGCGAACACCGGTATCGCCGACCAGCAGGGTAAAGCCCCGGCCAATCGCCAGCGGCTCGATCAGCGGCGGCTGCGGCGATTCGCCGGGGCCACTCCGGCATTGAAACCAGACTGGCTGTTCATAAGCGATCACCGTGTTGTCGATGCCGCTAGGCGTACCATGGTAGCGTTGCTCACTGGCATAGACCAGTTCGGCGACGCGATCCGGCGCCAGCTCGCTGCCGGCATGAGCGGCCAGGGCACGTACCAACCCGGCCGCAATCGCGGCACCGCTGCCCATACCGCCGGCGATGGGAATGTCCGAGCACAACCGGATTTCCAGATCCGGCTCGGCCATCGCCAGCTCACGCAGCACTGCCCGGCTCAACTCGCTGAGCGGGTCGTCGGAAACGGCCGTGAGTTGCCAGGCCTGACCCAGATCGGGTGCGTTAATATGCAAGCCGCTGCCGGCCGGCAGGATGCGCAAGGTTGCGTAGGCCCGCACATCACTCAGCGGCAATGCAATCGCCGGGCGATTGTAGACGACGGCGTGTTCGCCACAGAGGATCAGTTTGCCAGGTGCAGAGACAGTAACACTCACGAGTTTCCCCATCGCAGGTTAAACAGATCGGAGCCCTCGGCATCCAGCGGCAGCAGCGAATCACCATTCGCCGGCAGCCAGGCCAGCGCCGGCGTCAGATCGCGCACATACACAATCGCCGCACCGCTATCATCGGCGGCCCATTGCGCCTCGCGCAGATCGTAGCTATCATCGCGCAGCGCCACAATGCTGCCATCGAAGGCATACTGATGCATAGTATACCGCAAGGGCGGGCTGTACGAAGGATCGGGCTGCTGCGTAGTGCGCGTTAGAAACATATAGATACCATCGCTCGCAGTCTGATGCGGAAAAATGATCATTTGACGCTGTTCACCGGCTTGCTGAGACAGCAGCGGCACGACCGGCCCATCCCAGGGCAACACCTGCCAGAGGCCGGTAGCCAGCACCGGCATACCGAGCGGCTGCAGATTAGTCATCAGCGTGCTGCCGTCACGTGTCCAGACCGCAGTACCGCAGGCCAGCACCGCATCTTCAATGGGCGATCCCGGCGTCAGCAGCGCACCGCTTTCCAGATCTTTCAGAGCCAGGCTACAGGTCGTATTCGAAAAATAGAGCCCGTCGAAGACCAGCCGCTTGCCGTCGGGCGACCAGCGCAGCGGGATGAACTGGCGCGATGGTGGATTGGCATTGGCATCGAGAATATCATCGGGGTGCAGCAACCGGGGTTGGGCCGCCGGACTGGTGACAAACGGCAAGAACAGATCGGGCAGCGGAGTGGCCGGCGCCGTCACAACCACGTGCGGCAGCAGAGGCAACAGATAGACCCCACCGAACAGATCGGCAACCCTGGCGGGATCGGGCGTAAGCCGCACGGCAACATCCCGGCCATCGGGAGCGATCCGCGGGTTACTGATATCGACACCGGGGCGTTCATACAGAACACGGCGCTGCCGGCCCAGGGCATCACTGGTAATCAGGGCCGTGCCACCCTCGCGTGTCGCAATCACGTAAGCCAGGTCGCCGTTGGGAGCGATATCGAATTCGCGCACGGCGCCGGCAGTGAGGCGTGGTGCAAGCTCGTTGGTAATACGGCGCCGCGTGACGCCATCAATTTCGAGGCGCTGGATCTGGCCGGCATCGATGAAATACAGTGGCGCAGGGAGCAGGTCGGCAAGCGGCGGCAGCGTGCTGGTCGGCAGCAACAACGCAGTCGGGCTGGGCAGAGCAGTGGCAGGCGCGGTTGGCGTAGCCGCCGGCGGATCAAGCGGGGTTGGCGTGGGCGGCAGCGGGCGGGCGCAGGCAGCCAGGATGAGCGTACAGAACAACAGACCGGCGACAAACCGGCGGCGAATTATTCCCATTCGATGGTCGCAGGTGGTTTAGACGAGATATCGTAGACAACCCGGTTGATGCCAGGCACTTCATTGACAATGCGCGAACTGACCTGAGCCAGCAAATCATAGGGCAGGCGCGCCCAGTCGGCCGTCATATAATCTTCGGTGGTGACGGCACGCAGGGCGATAGTATCACCGTAGGTGCGCCCGTCGCCCATCACACCGACGCTGCGCACGGGCAGGAGCACGGCAAAAGCCTGCTGCGTATCGCGGTAGAGCCCGGCGGCACGCAATTCTTCCATAAAAATCGCATCGGCGCGGCGCAGCGTTTCGAGGCGCTCCCAGGTGATTTCGCCGGCAATCCGCACGGCCAGGCCGGGTCCGGGGAAGGGATGCCGCCAGACCATGCTCTCGGGCAGGCCGAGCTCCAGGCCGGCGCGCCGCACTTCGTCCTTGAACATATAACGCAGCGGTTCAACCAGAGTAAGTTGCATATCAGCGGGCAGACCACCGACGTTGTGGTGGGTTTTGATGGTCACGCCTTTTTTGCGGTCGGGCGCACTGCTCTCGATCACATCGGGGTAGAGCGTTCCCTGAACAAGGAAATCGACACCGGTCAACTGGTGGGCCTCGCGTTCAAAGATGCGAATGAACCGCTCACCGATGATCTTGCGTTTGCGTTCAGGATCGGTGACATCTTCGAGGGCAGCCAGAAAATCCTCGCCGGCATCAACCGCGATCAGCGGCACGTGAAAATGCTCGCGGAAGGTATCGATGACCTGGTCGGCCTCACCGAGGCGCAGCAGACCATTATCGACAAACACACAGGTCAGCCGTTCGCCAACCGCCTGATAGGCGATAAGCGCGGCGACTGCCGAGTCGACGCCGCCGGAGAGGGCACAGAGCAGGCGAGCTTCCGGACCGACCTGGCGGCGCACCTGTTCAACGGCCTGGGAGACAAAGGCGCCAGGCTGCCAATCGCCGGCGCAGCCACAGATACGATAAAGGAAATTATGCAGCAAACCGCGCCCATAGGCCGTATGCACCACTTCGGGATGGAACTGCACGCCGTACCAATGGCGTTGCAAGTTGCCCATAGCGGCGAAGGGCGTACTGACATTGGTGGCCAGGGCTTGAAAACCGGGCGGCAGCGCCTCGATCCGGTCGCCGTGGCTCATCCAGACCGTTTGCTCGGCGGGCAACCCGTGAAAAAGCGAATTTTCGCCGGCCAGCACAATCTTCGCCGGGCCATATTCGCGCCGATCGGGGCGCAGCACCGTACCGCCGAGCGCATAGCTCTGTAGTTGCATGCCATAACAGACACCGAGCACCGGCAAATCGGTGTCCAGCAGCCAGGCGGGCATCGCGGGCGCACCAGGTTCATAGACACTGGCCGGGCCACCGGAGAGAATGAGGCCACGCGGATGCTGGGCGCGCACCATTTCCTCGGAAGCATCGTTGGGCAACAACTCGCTATAAACACCGAGCTCACGCACGCGACGCACAATCAACTGGGCCGTCTGCGAACCAAAATCGAGGACAGGAATACTCTCGGTCATGGGTGAAAAATCTACAACGATATTTGGACGAGGGAGTGTTCAGACGCGAGCCAGGCCTGCATCTGAACACTCCCTCGTCCAAATATCGTAATTATTGCCAGTGCAAAAGCCAGGAACACCTACAACGTCCTGTGGTTTTGCACTTAGGATGCTTCCACGCATAGCGTCATTAGCCGGGCCTGTACCGCCAGCCTACAACGTCCTGTGGTTTTGCACTTAGGATGCTTCTGCAACCAGATGCAGGCCGGAATGCAAACTCACGCGATAGGCCGGTGCAGCGGGTTTATTTGGCACACTCAAAGGGCGAACAGGCTGATAGCGGGCGTGTTCGGCAAAATCAACCCCGAAGGAACGGGTATCGACCACCGAATTATCGCCACCGAGATCATTCGGCTCATAGCGGTCGGTATGCCAATCGTTATGCCATTCTTCGCCATTCACCAGAAAGCGATACTGAAAACTTTTGCCGGCGGTAAGTTCAACCGTTGCCAGCCAGCCACTTTCGGTAAGTTGCAGCGGATTAGCCGTATGGCTCCAGCGATTAAAATCACCGACCACATGAATGGTATCGGCCCAGATCGCAGCAGGCATAGAAAACGTCACGCGAACCCGTCCATCTCCGGCATATGTCTTGACAATCATCGCAAAACTCCTTCGTCTTGCACTGAACAATAACAGGGCTACTTCTTTGTACTCTGTGCTGCTAGTATAGCATATTTAAGCGGGCGACGGGCGGACGACTCGCGTGGATCAGGCGGTGAGAAACCGGTTCGATTTGCCGGGAGCCCACCTATTCCCGGATGCGATAGATCGTCACCTCGCCCTCGCTAAACACGGGCGTCCCGAGTTCGGCAAATTTGGCCAGGCTCTCCGGGGCATAGTTGCGCCGCTCCAATTCCCCGACGTAGACGTAATCGACATCGTAGCGATCCAGCAATTCGCGTGTGCGGTCGAGATCCAGGCTGAAGTAGATCTCGTCGACGTTGCTGCGGCGCGGTTCGAGTTCGGCCAGCGCGACCGGATCGCCGCCGCGCCACTGTTGCTGGTGGCCAACCCAGCCCAGCACGGTTGGCAGGCCAGTCGCCGCTGAGACACCGGCATAGCCTTCGCCGTTGTAGGATCCGCCGCCGGGCGCAACCATTTCGAGCACGACGCTGCCGGGCGGGGCGTTTGCGCGCAGCCATTCGATGGCCGCCCGGCCGTCCGCAGTTTGCTCGCGCGGCGTGCGGCCTTCCAGTCCATAGGCGCTGCTTTCTGCTGCCAATTCGCGCAGCGTCTGCACCGGGTAAACCAGCGCAGCGGCCAGCAAGATCAGGGTGAGCGAATTGGTCAGGTATGCCGTGACGCGCCAGGAACCGCGGCTCAGCGCCAGAATGCGCCAGAGCGCATAGGGCGCCAGCGTTCCCCAGAGCAGCCATGTCTGGTAATAAAACTTGAACACCGTGTTCATACGATTGCCGAAGACATCGCGAATGTAGATCAGCTCGACGCCGAAGAATATCGCGCAGCCCAGGGCCACCAGCAGCAGGCCGAAGGCATCGGCGGGCGCGTGGCGGCGCCGTACGGCCAGCAGCGCCGCCATCAAGCCCAGGCCGAACAGGGCCAGCAGCGGGAAGCCGATCAGCAGGCCGATCAGCAGCAGCAGCGGCGGCAGCCAGGGCAGCAGCACGCCGGGGCGTAGCTGGGCGGCCTGCGAACCCGAGCCGGCCAGCAGGCCAGTCTGATCGCCGGCCGGCTGCGAGCCAGGGCGCAGCATCAGGTAGACGAAGGCGATCAGCGGCAGCAGGAACATGCCGTAGATCAGCAGGTACTGGGCCAGGTCGCTGCGCGAGGCGGCATAGGGCGCAATGGCACGGGTGAGGCTGCCGAGCAGCGGCAGATCGATCAGGGGCTCGCCGCCGCCGCCGACGAGGGAGCGAAAGGTCAGAAAGAAGGGCGCAAACAGCAGGGCGATGGCCAGCAGCAGCGCGCCGCCGAGCCTGCTGAGTTCGCGCCAGCCGGCAGCGGGGCTGCGCAGAAAGAGCAGCAGCAGCGCGCCGGCATAGAGCAGCAGGTAGGTCGGCAGATCCCAGCTATTGATCAGGTAGAGGCTGCCGAGCACAATCGCACTGAGGATCAACTCGCTGCGCCCGCGCCAGTTAGCCAGGAAATCCGGCAGGGCCGGGCGGGCCTGCAGACTCAGGCTGAGCGCCATCGCCAGCAGGCCGAAGGGCAAAGCCATCACGTGCGGATGCATATCGCCCAGCCAGAAGCTGAAGTAAGGAAACTCGGTGATATTGTAGCGGCGGACGGGGCCATCTTCGGCGGGGTAGGCGTCCCAGAGCGCCCGCGAGGGCCACCACCAGTTGAAGCCTTCTTCTGCGGTGCCGAGCGTTTCAAAGGTGCCAAAATCACTGGTGCGAGCCGGGTAGGGCAGGCGGATCTCTTCGGCGCCGGCGAGAGCCTGGCTGCCGGCCGTCAGCAACTGGCGGCTGTCGAGCGCCACGACGCGATGATCGTTGAAGAAGATTTGCAGCGCCCCGCTGAGATTGCCGGCCAACAGCACGAAGACCACGCCGAGCAGCGCCAGCAACGGCGTGAAACGCGGCCAGCGCCGGCTGGAGCCGTTTTCCGCAGCCTCCCGGCGATTGGCAAGAGCCATCAGGTTGGCAATGACTCCGGCGACGCCGATGGCCGTCAGTGCGAAAATCAGGGCCAGCGCGAGATTGTAGGCTGTGGCGCCGTCGATACCGCTGAGCAGAGCCACTACGGCCATCAGCAGGTAGCCGAGATAATAATAGTTGATGCTGAAACCGGCCAGCCAGGGATCGGCGGGTGGAAAGCCGGCACTGCGCTGGATGGCATTGAAGAAGGCAAAATCCATGGGCCGCTCGGTGCCCCAGGGATGCGGCCCGACAAAGCCCATGTCGCGCGAACGCAGCAGCGCCAGCGCAATGAAGGCCAGCAGGAACAGGGTCTCGTAGACCAGCAGCGCCCGCCAGGAAATTGCCGGGCGCAGGCGTTGCAGGCGCGCACCGGTCTCGCCGGGCGGCGCGGGCAGCGCCAGGCCGGCCGCAGCCATCAACAGGGCCACGCAGAGCAGCAGCGGCGCACTGAAACTGCCCAGGCCGAGCATGGCCAGCAGCCAGGCGCCGTAGCCGGTCAGCAGCAAGCCCAGGCTTTTGCTAAAAGCATAGCCGCAGTCGGGCAGGGAGCGAAACAGCAGGCCGGTCAGCGGTAGAGCCAGGATGCCGAGCCCCTGGATCACCAGCCACCAGCGTAGTATCTCGGTAAACATACGATCAGTGTACTATTCTTCCAGCGCGTTCAGCAACTCGTTGGCATCGAAAACGTACTGACCCGCCGGCTCCAGCGCCAGGTAGCTTTGCAACATATCGCGGGCAGCCTCATTGTCGTTGCGGGCGGCATAGATCTGGCCGAGGCGGAAATAGGGCTCGGGCACCGAGGCGTCGAGCGCCAGCGCCTGATTGAAGGCCAGTTCGGCTTTGTCGAGTTCGCCGCCGGCCATCAAACCAACGCCGACTTTGTTCCAGTTGCCGGCGCTCGCGTCGACGCGCACCGCAGCCATGTAAGCTTTTTCGGCATCAATGTAACGCCCGGCCTCCACCAGGATGTCGCCCCAGAGATGGTGCAGACCGATGTCGAAAGGATTAGCCGCCGCCGCCACGGCCAGCACCCGGTCGGCATCGTCGTAGCGCTGCAGGCTGCGGTAGCGCTCGGCCAGGCCGAAGACCAGCGGCGCATTGGTCGGGTCGGCGGCGACGGCTGCCTCAAGCCCGGCCAGTTCGTCGGAATTCGCGGTGACCAGCGGCAAATCCGCCGGCGGTTCGGGCAACTCCGGTTGGCCGAAGGCCGCAGAGACGGGCGCGGCATAGCCGGCGGGAATATCTTTGACTGCATAGATCTGCACATGGTTCGCATCGTAGACCGTTTCGAGATAGCTCTCGGTCATTGCGGCGAATTTGGCCAGCCCTTCCGCCGGATACACCGCCCGCTCGATGGGGCCGACGTAGATATAATCGACGCGATACTTCAGCAGCAGGCGCAGCGCGTATTCATTGTCGATGGTCTGGTACAACTCGTTGGCTTCGCGGTCGCGCAGGGCGGCCAGGAAGGGATCGCGCTGCTCATTGACATGCAGCGCACTGACGACCGTGGGCAGGCCGGTGTTGGCCGCAACCCGGATGCCGTAGCCGCGGTAGAACGAGAGCGGCGCCTGCACCACAATCGGAGTGCCGGCGATATTCCGATTCAGCCAGGCGATTGCCGCTCCATCGTCACTTAAATCGATCGCCGGCTGCGCATCGACCGCCCAGCAACCACCAAAAGCTCTGCAATCATATGTGAATGTCGCAGCATCAAGAAAAGCCAGGCCATCGAGCGTCAGCGCCGGCCCATTCTCGAAGCGATTGGCAACCCGGCTGGATGTGCCGGCCAGCGGATAGACCGCCGCCATCGCGATCAGCAGCACCAGCACGACCAGGCCCATCTGGTACGCGGGCGGGCCACCGACCCGGCGCAGGCCGCGCAAAACCAACGGCAGGCCGGCAGCGGCAGCTAGCGCCAGCAATGTCCAGATCTGCATACCAAATTTGAAGACCGTATTCATCCGGTACCAGTCGCCGCCGGCCAGATGATCGCGAATGTAGATCGCCTCGATGCCCAGCGAAACGCCCCAGGCCGTAGCCGCCAGCAGCAAAATAAACCATGTCGTCGGACTCATCCGTGCCCGCAGCAACAGCCAGGCCAGCAACAGCAACAGGGTCAGCAAGCAGATGCGCAGGCCGTACTCGGGCAACCCGAAAATGCCGGCAATCAGCAGCGCAGCCAGCACGATCAGCAAGGGCGTCGCATAGCGCCAGCCGCCCAGGCTGCGCTGCAGGGCGCCAATCAGCAGTGGCAGCAGCACCGCCAGGAACAGGCCGTAGAGTAGCAGATAACCGCCGATACCGGTGAAACTCGTCACCAGATCCAGGCCGGAAACCATAGGATAGAAAGAGTCGAAGAAGGGCGCGTAGAGCGCCATGCTGCCGACGGCCAGCACGCCGCCCAGCAACAGACCACGGCCCAACACGACCCTGCGTTGCCGCCAGCTTGCCCTGCACATACCGGGGCCACGCAGCGCCCGCCCAAAACTCAGCGCGGCGCCGGTCAGCAACACATAGGTGGGAAAGTCCCAGGAATTGGTGACCGCCAGACCGCCGAGGGTAAGCGCAGCAAACGCCAGGCGCAGCCGCATTGCCGCCCGCCCCGCCGGCCCGACCACAAACTCGAAGGCCAGCGCGATCGCCAGCAACGTCAGCGGCAGAGCAATCAGGTGCGGATGCAGGTCGGCAAAAATGAAGGAGAAGAACGGAAACTCATTGATCGTGTTCGGAATCACCCGGCTCGGCCCCCAGTACCAGTCGCCCAGGCGCGCACCGAAACCGGCCGGGCCGCCGTCAAAAAGCGCCTGTAGCACCGATCCGATACCGCGCGACGATCCGGCCGCAAAGAAACCGGCAAGATTGCCCAGCAGGCCGAGAAAGGCCGCGCCGATCAGACCATAGCGCCGCCTGCCGGTCAGTCGGGTGACGATCCAGTAAGCGCCGACAAGCGTGAGCCCGGCGATAGTGGCAATGGCCAGGTTGAAGGCAATCGCGGGATCGATACCAGTCAGTCGGATCGGCAGCGAGACCAGGTAGAGGCCATAGTAATAATAGTTGATGTGGCCGTCGCTGAAAAAGGGATCGTAGGGCGGCATCACCGGGCTGCGCAGAATGGCATTGAGAAAGCCAAAGCCCATGGGCTTTTCGCCACCATAGATCGGGTGCCAGAGGTCGGGATTGAGGGCACGGATGAACGCAAACAGCCCGAAGCCGCCCAGGAACAACGTCTCGCCGATCAGCCATTCGCGGCGAGTAGCGCGCAGCCGGGCGAAGAGCACATAGAAGCCCTGCGAAACCGGCCGCGCTGATGTTTCCGCCGGAGCCATTCGCCCGAGCAGCACCAGCAGCACGCCATTGATCAACAGGGCCAGCAGCAGGCCGCCGGCGATCCCGCCGGCATCGTAGCGCCAGAGACCGAGGCTGGTCGGCAGCCAGACCAGGTAGCCCAGCAGCAGCCAACCGAGCAGGCGGGCCCAGATCATGCCGGCGTCGCGGCTGCGCCCGAAGATCAGCATGGCCGCCGGCACACCCAGCAGGCCGATGCCGTAGATCGCCAGCAACCAGAGCAACAATGCCGTGAGCGAATGGTTGCCGAACGGACTCTGCCAGACGTAGGCACCGGTGGCCGGCAATTCCTGCACCGGCGTATCCAGCATCAGCGGCGGCGGCGTACGCTCGGAAGGCGGTTCAATCGCCAGGTCGGTCGTGAGCATCGTCGGCTCACCCGGCGCGACCACGCGAAAAACCTGCGTGTCGCCGCTGCTGAAGGCCGGGTCGAGCATTCCCCGATCCACCAGCGTAGCAAATTTCGCCAGGCCGGCCGGATCGTAGATGGCGCGCTCGACGCCGCCAAGGTAAACATATTCGACGCCGTAATCTTGCAACAGGCGCAGCGCATGAGCCGGGTCGGGCGTATTGTAGATCTGGCTGACAACCTGCTGGCGATGGCGGATCACCGGCTCGGCCTGCACGGCCATGCGCTGCTGGATCTGGTGCCATTCCCAGCCCAGAATGGTCGGCAACCCGGTATAGGTCGCCGCGCGCCCGGCCCAGCGGTAGGAGGGCAGATGCGCCTCCACAATCACCGGCGTGCCCTTGACATTGTTCTGTATCCACTGGATGGCGGCGGCATCTTCGGCCAGCGGGAAATTGACCCCATTTTCGCCGCTCTCGACGTAGTTCATAAACGCGGCACCATCGAGCGTACGCGGCAAATCGGGGGCAAAACGATCGGCGAGGCGGGCCGGCGTGGCCGTGACCGGATAGACCAGCGCAGCGGCCAGCAGCGCCAGCAGCACCGCACGCCAGCCAATCACCAGCCCACGCGCCGGCAGGCTACCGCCGGCCAGGGCATGACGCCCGGCCCGCCAGAGCCAGGGCAGCGCCACAGCCGCCGCCAGGCCAAAGAGCATCCAGCTATGCAGGCCAAACTTGAAGACCGTATTCATACGGCCCACATCGCCGCGCACGACGACGATTTCGACCAGCAACAGCAGACCGAGCGCGGCACCACCCCAGATCAGCGGCAACTGCGCACAGGGCGGCCAGTCGCGAGTGCGCCAGAGCAACGCCAGCCAGCCCAGCAACAGCGGCAGCAGGAGCAGCAGCGCGGGCAACTCAAAAGCCAGCGCGGCCATCGGTAGCAGCAGGCCGAGCAGCACCACCGGCAGCGTGACCAGTACATTGCCCCGGCTGAGCCGCCAGGTCAATGCCAGGCCGGCACTGAGCAGCACGAAGAGCCAGAACCCGTAGAGCCGCAACAGATCGACGGCAGAGGTACGTTCGCCGCGCAGCAGCTCGATGCCGGAAGACTCGGTCGCAAAATTGCTGGTGAATGGCAGGAACAGCAGATTGCCGGCAAGCAGCACAATTGCGGCAGCCAGGCCCAGTTGCAGCAACGGCGCCAGGGCCGGCAGCGCCAGGTTGCGGCGCTGCCGGCGGCGGAAATCCTGCCAGGCCGGCAGGGCCAGCGTGAGCAGTGCCAGGCCGACGAAGCTGGGATAATCCCAGGTATTGGTGGCCCGCAGCGTTCCGGCCAGCAAGCCCATCAGCAACAGGATCGGCCAGTGGCGGCGCAGCAAGGGCGCCAGGCTGCGCGGCGCATGGCGGACGGCGGCCACACTCAGCCCCAGTAGCGCCAGCGAGAGCGGCATCACCATCATGTGGGCGTGCAAGTCAGCGAACAAAAACGTGAAGAAGGGAAACTCGTTGACCGTGCCGGGCACGATGCGCGTGGCGTCCCAGAAGGCCCATTCGGCGCGACCCTGGGCGGCCTGTTCAGCAGCGTAGCCATTGGCAAACCAGAGCGCCTGCACCAGATTGCCGGTCAGTAACACCAGCAGCGGCGCCAGCAATGCAGCGACTCGCGCACGACCCTCGGCGCGGGCGGCGGCAGGCAGGCGACGCGGCGCCAGCAGATTGTAGATCACGCCCCAGCAAGCCAGCGCAGTCAGCGCAAAGATGCCGGCAACTGCCAGATTGTAGCCGACAGCCGGCAGTGTGCCGCTGAGATGCACCAGCGCGCCGACAAACACAAAGCCGAAATAATAATAGTTAATATAGCCGCCGGCGTGCCAGGGATCATAGGGCGGGAAGGAAGCGCTCTTGAGCACCGCGTTGAGGAAGGCAAAATCCATGGGCTTTTCGCCGCCGCGGGCCGGATGCCAGAGATCGGGATTGAACCAGCGCAGCAGCAAGCCAAGCGCAAAAAAGACCAGGAACAGCGTCTGCGCCATAATCAGCGCGTCGCGCCGCTCGCGCCAGAAGACCAGCAGTTCGGCTCGTGAGCGCCAACCCAGCCAGCCGCCGGCCAGCAGCAGCGGCAGCGCGCAGGCCCAGAGCAGCAGCGGCGCAAAAGGAAAGCGACCAGCGCCTAGCGCCGAGACCAGCCAGGCCGCATAGGCCACCAGCAGCAGCGCCAGCGATTTGGCCAGGCTGAAGCCGCGATCGGGCAGGGCCGGCAGCAGGCGGAAAAGCAGCACAAAACCGGCGGCGGCCAGCAATTCCAGCACCAGCAGCCAGCTCAGCGGCGCCAGGATACCGGCGCGGGCACTGTTGCTGAACATCGCCGACCAGGTGCCGGCGGAAGTGTAGGCCGGCCACTCGCGCTCGGTGAAGCGCAGCGCATCGTCGCTGCGGTCGGCAATCTGCACCGGCAGCTTATAAACCTCGCCCCAGTTCACATCGCCGGTAATCAGTTCCTCGGCGCGCTCGCGTGAAAACTCGGAAGTCTTGCGGAAGATCAGCACCCGCGGATGATCATAAACCGTAAAGGCCTCCTCGGCGGCCTGGTCGGGAATCGAGAAACCGAGCAGTCGCGGATAGGAGGTAATTTCGGCGACCAGATCGAAGCCCAGTTCGCCGGTGAAAAGATAGTGGTAATAGCGCATCAATGCCGGGTAGCGATAGGGCAGCCGGCTGGTCGAATCGTAGACGCGGTTGCTGGTCAGCGTAATATAATCGGCGCGCTCAAGTTGATCGAGCAGACCTGCTTCATATTCGTTATTGGCATTGAAGCGACCGGTATACTTATGCGGATCATCTTCACCATAAGGCGCCGTATCGATCCCTTGATAGACCGTATTCCAGAGCGCCTGGCCATCGACCTGTAGCGGCAGCGGATCGTCCCAGACCTCAGCGGTAACGGTTGAGCCGGGCGCCGCATGACTGATGAACCAGCGGGCGGCCTGGACGCGCGAATGCGGCTCGGTATAGATCCGCGAGAAGGCATAGGCCCAGGCAAAAGTGGCCAGCACTACCAGCAGCGGCAGCCAGCGCGCACTATAGCGCGCCGCCAGCCGCAACCAGACCGGGTCGGGGCGCTGCTCGCGGCTCCAATCCCAGAGCGCAAACAGCGCCCAGGCCGCAAAGATGATCAGCGCACCATAGATCGGCAGCATATAGCGCATCGTGATGGCGAACTGCGCCCCCTGCCAGCCGAAATAGAAGGCAACCCAGAGCCAGAGCAACCAGGCGGCGTGCGGCGGCGCAAAGCGCGGCGCGCTGCCGGGCGGCGTCACCGCGAGTATGCGACGGAAAGCATGTAGACGCCAGGCCGCAAAAACCAGCCAGCCGGCCCAGGCCGTGATGCCGAGCAGCGGCCCCATGCCCCAGAGCACCATATTCTGCCAGGGAAAGAGATAGGCCGGGCGGTTCACCCATTGCTGGGAGGGCGGGAAATCGAATTCGCCGGTGACCAGCGAACGCACCGTGGTCAGATTCTCCAGGAAGCGCGGATCAGGACGCAGATCGAAGTAGCCCCGGCCCTGCATAACATCGAGCGGCGAGGCGTGCCGGCCGGCAATCGGCGGCGAGTCCGGCTGCGAGCCGATGAAAGCATCGGGTTGCAGCGTGCGGTAGGTAAAAACCGTCAGCAGGCCGGCCAGGCAGAGCAGCGGAAAACTGCGCAGCAGAAAGGCATCCCAGAAATTGCGGCGACTCCGGCGTGCCCGGCGCAGCGCATCGAGCAGCGCCGCCGCAATCGCGATTAGCGCAATGGTAACCAGCGTAATCCGGTTGGCCGTCGCCACCCCGATGCTGATACCGGTGAGCGCATAACTGTACCAACTCCCGGTCTGTGCGGCGCGCACCGCCCAGTACAGCGCCAGCAACCCGAAGAAAGTCGAAAAGATCGGATCGACAAAAAAGTGCACCTGCTGGATCTGCATAACCGCGAGCGCCGAGAGCAGCGCGGCCAGCAGGCCGGTGCGCCGATCAAAGATGCGGGCGGCAATCAAATAAACCAGCAAAATGGAGCCCAGATCGAAGAGCAGCGCCAGCCAGCGCCCGACCTTGACGATTTCGTAGTAGCCGGTAAGATCGCGGCCCTCGGGATTAAGTAGCGTCTGAAACCAGCCGAACTTCGGCACTTCGCGCTCGGGATTGGCAATCAGCGAGCCATCGTTGAGAGCAATCGTTTCGGGCAGCGCCGCATCGGGCGTGAGCGTCACGGCCACGAAGCGCGTAAGCGTAATCGGAAACGGCCCATAGACAAAGAGCGGGAAACGCTCATCGTTGCGCGGATTGAGCGGTGAGCGGGCCGAATCGAAATACTGGGCCGGCCCGGCCGGCAGATTGACCGAAGAGGCCACATCGGTGAAAAAGCGCTCATCGGGATGCTGGCCGGTGCCGGCGTCCCAATCAGTCAGGCTCAGTGCGCGAAAATAGCCACCGAGCACCACGATAAGAATGAGCGCGACCGGCAGCAGCAAGCTACGCCAGCGCGCCAGCCAGGCGACCGGCGCATGCTCGGCGGGGCTCGATTGCTGTTCGGCAGCGACGCCGGCCAGAGATTCGCTGGAGCTCACGGATGGTTTCTGCAGTTCCACAATAATTATGATGACATGCGCAGTCGGCGTGTTTGCTCAAGCCGCAAGGGCTTTTTGGCTTGCGGCAGCAAGGAAATGACTATCTTTTTCCGTTGTTCCGGCGGCGTTGTCGCCGGAACAACGGAAATAAACAGTTTTGGCCACCCTGTCGAAGGCGGAAAAAGGCGGTCGCGGTGCCACTACGTACATCGTGCTAATTTCGTTTGAATTTGCGGCTAAGCCGCAAATTCAAACGAAAAAGACGTTTCCTTCCGCGCTGCCGCCGGCGAAACAAGCATTCGCGGTGGTCGCCACCATGTGCATTGTGCATTGCGGAAGGACGCACGGTGGCAGCGCGACTTTATGTTCCGGGGCATTATACAACAGACACAGTGGATGCGCCGTTGATCAGGCCTGACAAATTCTTGACATTAAGGAAGACCGCGTGATATACTCAAAAAAACATGATTATCATACAAAAGTATATTATACGTAGCGTGTATGATATAGTCGCTCTAGCGGTGCTGCTGACGCTCTCGCGTGAGAGCATCCCGAACAACAGGTGAGGCTATGAGCAGCGAACGAAAAGAACAGGGAACGACGCGCCAGAGCATCCTGCACTTGCTGCGCCGGAACGGCCAGATGACGGCACTTGAAATGAGCGAAGCTCTGAGCATCGGTGCGGTTGGGGTGCGCCAGCACCTGGCACTGCTGGAGCGAGACGGCCTGGTACGGGTCGAAGGCCTGCGGCGTGGCATCGGGCGACCGAGCCATCTCTATGTGCTAACCGATTCTGCCGAACATTTTTTCCCGAAAAACTACGACGAACTGGTGCTCGAAGTGATGGGCTACGTCGAAGCCAGAGGCGGCCATGCTGCCGTCGACGAAGTCTTTCAGCAACGCCGCAAGCGCCATGCCAGCGATATGTTCACCCAGCTCCATGGGCGCGATCTCGCTGATCGGGTTACCGAACTGGCCTGTGTGTTGACGGAGCAGGGCTACATGTGCGAATGGTGCAAGCAGGCCGACGGCTCCTATTTGCTGACGGAGCACAACTGCCCGGTAGACTGCGTCGCACGGCGCTACCCTGACATTTGCCGACACGAACTGGCGTTGTACCGGGAGCTGCTGGGCGTCGAAGTCACTCGCGAGCAAACCATTTCGGACGGCGACTTCTGTTGCCGCTACCATATCGCCGCGAACTAAGAACGCAAAGCAATGGCGCGGGCCGGAACCGGCCCGCGCCATTGCTTTGCCTGTAGCGGCCACAGACATTTTTCGCCTGCGGCAGCATGGGAACAAGAAAGGAGCAGTCTGGGCACTTCAAAGTGCCCAGACTGCTCCTTTCTTGCTCCCAACGGACTGGATAAGTAGTGGTAAAATGAACACGTAACCTCCGGAAACGTATAGCTTAATGTAAAGGAGTTGAAAGCTATGGCATTCGAACTTCCGCCTCTTCCGTATGCCTACGACGCACTCGAGCCGCACATCGACAAAGAGACGATGACGTTCCACCACGACAACCATCACGCCACATACGTGTCGAAAACGAACGCCGCGCTTGAGGGACATCCGGAACTGGCGGGCAAGAGCATCGAAGAGTTGCTCGCCGATCTGAATGCAATCCCCGAGAGCATCCGTGGCGCGATCCGCAACAATGGCGGCGGCCACGCCAATCATACCCTGTTCTGGCAGATCATGGCGCCGAACGGCGGCGGCAAGCCCGCCGGCGATCTCGGTGCCGCCATCGACTCGACTTTCGGCAGCTTCGAAGCATTCCAGGAGAAGTTCAAAGAAGCCGCCACCGGCCGCTTCGGCAGCGGTTGGGCCTGGCTGGTCGTCGACAAGAGCGGCCAGCTTCACATCACCAGCACACCCAACCAGGATAGCCCGATCTCTGAGGGCCTCAAGCCGATCCTGGGCGTCGACGTCTGGGAGCATGCCTACTACCTGAAGTACCAATACAAGCGCCCGGGCTATGTTGATGCCTGGTGGAATGTAGTGAACTGGGCCAAAGTGAGTGAGTTGTACGCTGCCGCGAAGTAGTATTTAGGAACAGAAAAGGGGTGTATGTAGCATTGCGGCGGCTACGCCGCAATGCTACATACACCCCTTTTCTGTTTTACGAGGCTATCGGGTGGCTGCCTGCGCTTGCTGCATACTGCGCTTTTCGGCGCGATGGATGCGGGTCTGCGGATCGATGATGCGGGCCAGGCCCAGCAGCAGGAAATTGAAACCGAAGGCCATCAGTGAGAGTGCGATGGCACCGGCCCAGATCTTGTCGGCGCGGTTCTGGGCAATGCCGTCGAAGAGCAGCACCCCTAAGCCACCGGCACCGAATTTGGCGCCGATTGCCGCAATGCCTACCGTCACCACCGCCGCAATGCGCACGCCCGCCAGGATTACCGGTAGCGCCAGCGGCAGCTGGATCCACCACCAGCGCCGCCAGCCGTCCAGCCCCATACCAAGCGCGGCCTCTTCCACCACCGGTCCGATTGATTGCAGACCGGCCAGCGTATTGCGCACCAGGATAATCTGGGCGTAGGCAATCAGGGCAACCACCACCGAACGTGCATTCAGGCCGAAAAGCGGCAACAGCATAATCATCAGGGCCAGGCTGGGAATGGTGTAAAGCACACCGAGCACACTCATCACCGGCGTTGCCAGCCTGGGGCGATAATAGATCAGCAGCGAGACCGGCAGAGCGATTGCCAGGCCGACAAACAGCGTGATGAGGGTCAATTGCAAATGCTGCAGCGTGAGTCCCCAGACAATACCGGGATTCTCGAGCAAATAATTCACATTGGCTCTCCAATCAAGCGGGCCGTAGGCCGGCGGGCCGAGGCGCGGATATGTTCCAGCGAAATCCGGCCAACGGCCGCCCCGTCGTCGAGCACGGTTAATTGCGGAGCACCGCTGCTCAGCAGCAACGAGAGCGCCCGCCGCAGATCCTCGTGGCGCCCGATGGTCGGCTCGCCGTTGCGATGGTAATCGGTGGGCAAATCGGCCATAGCCACCTCGACGCGCAGCAGGCTCAACTGGCGCACCATATCATCGGCGCCGACCAGTTCATGCACAAAAGCATCGACCGGGCGGGTCAGAATGCCGACCGGCGTATCATACTGGGCGACCCGGCCTTCGCGCATAACGACGATCTTGTCGGCCAGGCGCAGCGCCTCTTCAACATCGTGGGTGACAAAGAGAATAGTTTTGTGCAATTTTTGCTGCAAGCGCAGCATCTCATCTTGCAGTGCAGTCCGGGTGATGGCATCGATAGCGCCGAAGGGCTCGTCCATAAGCATCACCTGCGGATCGGCGGCGAGGGCGCGGGCCAGGCCGACGCGCTGCTGCTGGCCGCCGGAAAGCTGAGCCGGGTAGCGCTCGCGATACTCGGCCGGCGGCAACTCGATCAGGTCGAGCAACTCATCGACGCGCCGATCGATGCGCTCTTTTTCCCAGCCGACCAGCCGCGGCACTACGGCAATATTCTCGGCGACCGTCATATGGGGAAAGAGGCCGACCTGCTGGATGACGTAGCCGATCTGGCGGCGCAACTCAGTCACCCTGACGTCACGAATGTCGCTGCCATTGATGATGATCGAACCGCCATCCGGCTCGATCAACCGATTGACCATTTTGAGCAGGGTGGTTTTGCCGCAGCCGGAAGGGCCAAGCAGCACAACAAAGCTACCGGCGCTGATATCCAGGCTGCAATCGTTGACGGCGGGGCGCGGCGCACCGGGGAAGACTTTGGACAAATTCTCAATTTGTATCGCACTCATAATATTCTTTTTTCACGGTTCGGCATTCTCACTACCGAACCGTGAAAAACATAAGGGATTGCGGCTAGGATGATTCGATCAGCCCTTCTTCAACCAGAAATTCGCGGGCGACATCGGCCGGTTCACGCTGATTGCCGCTGACTTCATAGTTCAGCCGCTGCATGACCGAGTCGGTCAGCAGCGGTGAAAGCTGGTTGAGTGCCTCGGCGATCCCCGGATTGGCCTCGAGGATATCCTGGCGAACGACTGGTGCGACCTGGTAAGGCGGAAAAAGATTCCGGTCATCTTCGAGCAGCACCAGGTCGAAGGCGGCAATTTCGCCGTCGGTACCGAAAGCCACGGAGACATCGGCCTCGCCGCCGGTGAGCGCCTGGTAGCGCAGGCCGGGATCGACAGCGATGTAATTCTGCAATTCAAAATTGCCGTAGGCCGTCTGAATGCCGGGCAGGCCGTCTTCGCGCTCCTGGAACTCAGGCGGGCCGACCATAGTCAGGTCAGCGGCCTGAGCGGCCATATCCGAGATAGTCGTGATACCGAGTTCGGCCGCCCGTTCGCGTTCCATTGCCAGCGCCTGCGTATTATTCATTGGCGCCGGTTCGAGCCAGGTCAAATTGAACTGCTCTTGATACTGCTGATTGACCGTATCATAGACTTCTTGCGGATCGCTGCTGGTGGGCAGGCCGAGCACCGTAAGCAAACCGGTACCGGTATACTCGGGGTACACATCGAGCTCATCATTCCGGAGGCTCTCGTGAGCCACCGGCGTTGCACCGAGATTCATTTTGCGTTCAACCGTAAAACCTGCTTCCTCAAGGACGAGGGCATACATCTCACCGAGCACAAACTGTTCGGTAAAATCTTTGGATCCGACCCGGACGGTGACATCGCCGCCCGCATTGCCGCCGCCGCAAGCCGCCAGCAACATCGTCAGCACAGCCAGCAGCGCGAGCACGAACGTCGTCGATTTCCGTCGCATGAACTCAAAACCTTTCAACTCAAAAGAAGACACCTACATCTTGCCGGTCGGCGGTTGCACCGTACGCTGAAGCGTACCGAGGCCGACTTCGGCAGCGATTGCCAGCAGAGCCACCGGGATTGCCCCGACAAGCAGAATGGCATTATCGTAGAGAGCGAACCCGCGGGTGACAAAAATGCCCAGCCCGCCGGCGCCGATAAAAGCGGCCAGGGTCGCGCTGGCAATCACCTCAACCGTCGCTGTCCGAATACCGGCCAGAATGACCGGCATCGCCAGGGGAAACTCGACCTGCCAGAGCACCTGGCGCTTCGTCATACCCATGCCGAAGGCTGCCTCGCGGATAGCCGGTTCAATCTTGCGGAAGGCAGCATCAGTATTGATCAGAATAGGCGGCAGAGCCAGAATCGTCAGAGCGAGCAAGGCAGAAACGATGGACAGCCCGAAATACGGAATGGCCAGGAACAGAATTGCCAGGCTGGGAATAACCCGGAGTGCATTGAATGCATTGATGACCGTGATGGATGCGAGGCGGGATCGAGACGTAAGAACACCGAGCGGCACACAGACGATGATACCAACCGCCATCGCGACAAAAACCAGAAAAAGGTGCCGCCCGAATGCTTCGACTAACTCATCGCTACGTTCCACTGCATAGAAGAACGCGCGCGTCAATACCTCCAGCAAAGAACCAGACCTCCGCTATCAGTGATTACCAACCCCAGGTACCGGTGCCGCCCTTGAAGGGGCCAACAATCTTGCTGGTGATCCAGCCACCATAGAAATCGCCTTCCTGCGCCTGTATCGGTTCGCCGTCGATAGAACAGGCATCCATCAGGGCCGGGTAGAACGCCAGATAATCTTTCATCGGCAGATACATCTGCACGGGATTGGCATAGCACCAGGCCGCATTTTCGGCGCGCCGGTCGCCCACCTCGATAGTAAAATACGAAGCCTGCCCTTTGAATTCGCAGAAGGAGCGATGGCGGGTAGGCGTAAAATACGGCATGAGCACATCAGCGGGGGGAATATAGTAGACCGGCGGATGGCTGGTTTCGAGCATGCGCATCGCTGCATGCGTATCGGCGATGGTTACGCCGTTGAAAACCACTTGAATATGTTCGCCTGACGGTTCCAGGCGTGGCGGGCGTGGGTAATCCCAGACGGATTCCTGACCCGGCCCCGGTTCAATTCGTCGACGCATCGTGAGTCCATTCCTTAATGCTGTGAGTTTATACGATCTATGATAACCTTCGTTACCATTATAGCAAAATAGCTTCGCTATTCTGTGCGATTTTTCAGCGGTTTTGCCGCCGGGCGGCAAAGGCCTGAAAGCCGCTGTTTTTGCCACGACTGACGCAGTCGATGCGTTTGCTCAAGCCAGAATGGCTGTTTCGCCTGCGGCAACATGGACAGCAATAAAACGGTTTCTCCGCCTGCGGAAACGGTCTAAATTGCGTTTGAGGTTGCGGCGAAGCCGCAATCTCAAACGCAAAAGATAGCCCTTGCTTGCTGCCGCAGGCGGAAGAACGCTTGCCGTGCCACAACTGCGTAAGTCGTGAAAATTTAATCCAGTTGCTGGATGCTTTCCACCATTTGCTCGACGGAGAGGGACTGGCCATGGGCAAGGGCGGCGGCATAGGCGGCAGGCGGCAGGCGCTGTTGCAGGCGCTGTTGCAGGTTTTGCAAGCGATCATGGAGGGCGGGCGAGAAGGAGGCGGTCGCAGCAAAGCCAAACAATTCGGTGGCCTGCTCGTAGCGTTCCGCAGCGATATGCAGATCGAGCAATGCCAGCAGGCTTTCCAGGGTCAGAGTAAGCGAACCCATGCCATAGGCGATGCCGAGCGCCTCGGCGAAGAGGTGCCAGGCTTGCTGCGGCTTATCGAGCGATTGCATACAGGATCCGCGTGAGAGCATCGTCAACACCAGGCCGCGCTGGTCGCCGATGTCGGTGAAGATGGCCAGACTTTCGTCGAGCAATTCGAGCGCCGGACGGGGACAACCTTCGAGCAGGGCGAGCCGACCGAGGTTCCAGAGGGCATTGGCCACCCCCCAGCGATGGCCGAGTGCCCGGCGGGTTTGCAGGCTTTCTTCATAGCAATAGCGCGCCTCATCGAAAGCAGCGCGCGCGATCGCTACATCACCAAGGTTGCTCAACACATAGGCCACCGCCAGGCGGTCATCGAGCCGGCTAGCCAGCAACATGCTTTCCTGAAAATAGGCTTCGGCCTGCTGGAGCGAACCCTGCCGAAAAGCCAGCACGCCCAGATTGGCCAGGACATCGGCGAGCCAGGAGGGGGCCGTTGTGGGGCGGGACAGTTGCAGTGCCGTAGTCAAAATCTCTTGCGCGCCGCTATAATCGCCGGCCTCGCTCAACATGCGGCCGATGCGGCTCAGCACGGCAACTTCGGCGATCTGATTGCGCGTACTGCGGGCCAGGGCCAGGCTGGTATTAAAATAGCGCCGGGCGGCACCCATATCGCCAAGATGCTGGCAAGACTCGCCGGCCAGCCGATTCAAGCTGATCCGCCAGCGGATCGGGTTGGCGACATAAGAATCATCGGCGCTATCGAGCACATCAAGCGCCTGTTCAAACATGGCACGGGCATCTTGCAGGGCACTGATGCGCAAAGCGTGGCGCCCGGCCTGCTCCAGGTAAGTCAGCGCCCGCGGCACAATGCCGGCCTGCCGCCAGTGATAGGCGAGCAAAGAATAGTAGGGTGCCAGCACCGATTCCTGCCCGCCGCGCTGATAGGCGTTATCATCATCGGGATCGGGAACCACTTCGATCGGCGCACGGCCATTGCCGCCGTAGCGCTGCTCATACCACTCAGCGACGGCCCGGTGCAACTGGCGGCGCTGCGAGAACAGCATCAGATCGTAGACCACTTCCTGAATGATGGCGTGCTTGAAACTGTAGATCGGCTCGGGCTCGCGGCCGTCGGGAACCGTAATATCGAGCCGGGCCAGGGTATCGAGATCATCGCTCAGGTGATCGGCGGCAATATCGGTTGGAAAAATCGCCTGGAGCGCGCTATAGGGAAAGACCCGCCCGAAAACGCTGGCGACCTTCAGCGCCAGTTGCTGAGTAGGCGTCAGCCGGTCGATCCGGCTGATAATGGCGCCCTGCACGGTTTCCGGAAAGCTGAGCCGTTCCAGGTCGGCACCGGGTGCCAGCACACAGCTATCACCGACGACCTGGATCAGGCCGGTATCGCGCAGGGCAAAGGCCAGCGCCTCACTGTAGAGCGGGTTGCCCTGTGCCCGCTCGCGGATCAGTTCGGCAATCGGCGCGGGCAGGCTGCTCACCCCAAGCCGACGGCAAACCAGTTCAACGCCCTCGGCGGCACTGAGCGCATCCATATGCAGTGCCAGCGCCTGCTGGCGAAAACGGTGATACTCAGGCGGAATGCTGTCGCCGGGGCGCGGCGCGCCGCTACCGGCAATCGGGCGCATCGTCACGAGCAACAGCACCCGCTGCACCCGCTGCACCACAGCGAGAGCCAGCGACCATGAGGCCGAATCCATCCAATGGGCATCTTCGAGGATCAGCAACTTGGGTGAGCGAGTAGCCGAGTCTTCGATCATGCGCAGCAGCAGATTGCGGGTAGCATCGGCGCGCGACTTGCCGCTCAACTGGCCGGTAATCTCATTATCGGGCAGATCGAGCAACAAGACGTTATTGAGCAACGGAGCCAGTTGCAGCACATCGGGCTCATCTTCGAGCAGACTGAGAATGTGGGCACGCCGGTGATCGATGCTGTTGAGCACGTCGAGATCGAGCAGGCGACTGAAGATACTGCGCCAGGCATAGTAGGGCGTAGCTTGCTCGGTCGCATCGGCAGCACCGATAAATGTCGTAATGCGCCGGACTTCGGCCTTGCTGCGCGTATGCAAAACCAGATGCGACTTGCCGAGACCGGCTTCGGCTTCGATAAGAATGGCCCCGCCGGGGCCGTCATCGTGCAGAATTGCAAGTTGTTGATCGAGGATACGGCATTCGTGCCGGCGGCCTACCGGTTCGAGCACACCCGATTCAGGCTGCGATGATCGGAGCGGCGACGGATTGGCATCGATGAAAGGCCGGAAGATGGGAATCGCTTCAGCCTTGCCTTTCACAATAACCGCCTCCAACTCTTCGAAAGCCGGCGCCGGACTGGCCGGCACCGTACTGAACGACTGGCGGGTCGCGGCATCGCAGAGGATGCCGCAGCCGCCGGCGCCGGCAGCGGGCAACGCGGCAGCGGCCTGCATCAGGCGCGCCGCCAGATTGACCACATCGCCGATCATGGTATATTCGCGGCGTTCATCGCTGCCGATCTCGCCACAAAAAGCCCGCCCGGTCGTAATCCCGATGGCCGAACGAAAATTCAGATCGGTCAACACCTGCTGCATAGCCAGCGCCGCCTGCACCGCCCGCGCCGGGTCATCGATATGCGAGAGCGGCGGCAAGCCCATCGCCGCCACCAGCGTCGCGCCTTTATTATCCAGGCTCAACTTGTTGACACTGCCTTCATAACGATAGAGCAACTGCTGCAAAGAACGCATCGCAGTCTGGGCAAGTTCAACCGGCGTATGGTGGTTCAGATCGGGCAGATTGACAAAAATCACCGTGATCCGGCGCAAATCGGCGAGCCAGGCCGTCTGGCCGGCCACCAACCGGTTCATAACGGCACCAGGCAGGTAGGCACGCAGTGCCGGCTCGATAGCCGGGTTCAGCGAGGGGCGCTTGCGGGCCTGAGGCGGCAGCGCCGAATGGATCTCGATCAGGCGAACACCGGGGCAGTCCCCGTCGATGAAGCAGCGACGTTCGCCGCTACAGCGCCCGGCAATGAAACGCCAGGCCGCCTCGGCCACCATCACATCGCCGGGCCGGGCCAGTTGCTCGGCCAGCGCCAGTTCGACCAGCGGCTCACCGGTGACCAGGAATTCCCAGCGCCCGTAGGCGCCGCCAATATGCATAAGCGCCAGGGAACCACCGGACACCACAATGCGCAGGTAGAGCGGGCTATTCGAGATCAGGCGGTAAAAATTGCTGATCCGCTTCTGGATGCCCAGCGCACACTGGGCCGCCCGCAAGACCGCACCGGCCATGCCTTCGCGCTCCGCAGGCCAGATCGCCAGCAGGGCATCGCCGGCAAACTTGATCACATCGCCGCCATGCACCTTGATGATATCCAGCAACTGGCTGAAGGTAATATTGAGGATGCGCGAGAGTTCTTCGACACCGGCAGGGCCACTGAGCGTGAGCTGTTCGGCCAGCGTTGTGAAACCGGAGATATCGGCAAAGAGCATGCCGGCATCCAGCGAGGTACTCGTCGGCAAGCTCGCCAGAGTCGCGCCGGCCGCATAATGCCGCACCACCTGGTCAGGCAAATAACTGGCAATAATGTCTAATTGCGACGTAAGCGAATGCGGTTCGTACACAAGACAGCGCCTGTAGTTTGAATTCGGCCGGCCACATTCCCTGGGTAGCAACCTGGAATTGTATTTTACCCGTTTGCTATGCGCTCTGCAAGCATTTATTTTTTGTTATTCCCCGACTTGCACCGTCGGCGTATTTGCTCAAGCCGCAAGGGCTTTTTCGCCTGCGGCAGCGTGGAAGCAACCGTGCTGTACAAAGATCGCCCGGCCAGCTTCCGGGAAGTTGGCCGCCCTGCTGCCAGTCGCCTCGGACGCGCAGCACCCGCATCAGCAGCCCGCTGCTCGGCAGAAGAAGCTTCCCGGAAGCGGGTTCTGGCGCACCGGCAGCACGTGGTGGCCCAAAGCCCCCGGCGGGGACAGCTTCCGGGAAGCTGGCTGCCCTGCTGCCAGTCGCCTCGGACGCGCAGCACCCGCAGCGGCCGCCCGCTGCTCGGCAGAAGAAGCTTCCGGGAAGCTGGCCGCCCTGCTGCCAGTCGCATCGCACGCGCAGCACCCGCATCAGCAGCCCGCTGCTCGGCAGAAGAAGCTTCCGGGAAGCTGGCTGCCCTGCTGCCAGTCGCCTCGGACGCGCAGCACCCGCAGCGGCCGCCCGCTGCTCGGCAGAAGAAGCTT
>DAOTUJ010000134.1:0-41522 GCA_034437175.1 Chloroflexaceae bacterium
GGACGCTTATTGCCCCCAATATGGGTGCTGTATACGTAAGCACGGATCGCGACCCATCAGGCGAACGATGGGGGTGAGGGGCAGCGTGTGACCCCTTGAGACCCCTTGGCAGTGACCCCCATTGAGGGGCCGGGGGTGAGGGCCGTCCGGCCGGGCGAAAAACGCTCTCGTTGAAAGCCGGGGTTGAGGGCCGCCCGGTGCTGATGACACCGAGCCGGGGCCGCAGACCGGCTGCAAAAACCAGGCACGCTACAGCGCCTCACAGAGGCGCTGTAGCGTGCCATGGTGACTCGATACCACAAAGAGGCTGGACGCCGGTATAGCTTGCCGAAAGTTCGTGCCGACTTGCCGGGAGCGCGGGCGGCTTGCCCGCATTCGGCTCCCGGCAGGCGAGCCGCCCGCGCTCCCGGTCGCAACTCCTTGCGGATCTCCGAAAAGCTGTATTAGTTAGCCACAGCCCTGACAATTGACTGCGCGGCCGTGTCCTTGTGGAAGACCGGGATCACTTCTTTGCCGAAGAGCTTGATGCAGTCGAGAACCTTGTCGCGCGGCGGGCCGGCCGGCAGCCGGAAACGCATCACGATATAGTCGACATCATAGTCGCGCTCGTACATCTCGATCTGGCGAATGCATTCTTCGGGCGGCCCGCAGACAAAATGCTTGTAGGCATTTTCGATCGTGAAATCGGCTTCGGTCTTGAAATCCGGGTGATGTGTTAGCAGACCGTACTGGAAGTAGAACAGCCACTCGCGCAGACCAATCGGCACAAAGACATCACTGGCTTCAGCGCGAGTCGGGGCAACCCAGCCGTCGCGCATCAGCACCACCGTCGATTTTTGGCCGTGGCGCGCCGCCGACTCGCGGTACAGGCGCACCTGTTCATTCCAGACGTTCGGATCGAGTGGGAAAGGATCAGAGCACCAGGCATCGCCCAGCCGCCCGGCTCGCTCGATGGTCTTGGGAAACATGCCGCCGATCCAGGTTTCCGGGCGTGGTTGCTGCCAGGGTAGCGGCGTCAGTTGCACATCGTCGTAATGGTAAAATTCGCCATGGTGCGAAAACTTCTCGCCCGCCCAGGCCTTGTAGATCACTTCCATGCTCTCTTCGAAGCGTTTGCCGCGCTCGTTGTAGGGGACATTGAACATCTGGTGGTACACCGGGTGATAGCCGGAAGCGGCGCCGTAGATATAGCGCCCGCGTGAAGTAACATCGAGCAGCGCACCCATCTCGGCGATGTGCATCGGGTCGTACAGCGGCGGCAAGTTGATATAATGCCCCAGCCGGATCTTCGAGGTGCGTGCGGCGAGCGCGGCGATTAGCAGGAAGGGATTGGGGTAAAAGGTCTCGGTGCGCATATGCCGCTCGGGGATGAGCAGCGCATCGAAGCCGGCTTCCTCGGCCAGTTCCGCTTCGCGCACCAGGTGATCGTAGAAATCGGCAACTTCTTCCCGACCGGGGCGTGGGCGATCATAGAAACCGGCATGAGTATCGGGCATATAACCGAGGCGCATGCGCTGCTCCTTTACTAAAATAAAGTTAAAATATCTCTTAGACTATGGCACAATAGCGGACTCTTGTGTGTAAAGAAATCTTTTTCAAGCGTGATAGAAAAACAACCACGCCGGCAGGGCCGGCGTGGTTGTTTTTCTATCACGCTTGCTCGATCCGCCAGGGCTTTTTCACGCCCCGGCCAGTGCGGGCAAGCAGGCGTAGCCCGGCTACGCCTGCTTGCCCGCACTGGCTAGCGCCCGACTGATGCCGCGCTGCAGGGAGCTGGCGGTACTGAGCCCGCTCAGATCAACGCCGAGGCCGACGATGGTCTGAGCGATTTCGGGACGAATGCCGCTGAGAATAACCTGGGTACCGAGCAACCTGGCGGCCTGAGCGGCGCTCAGCAGCGCATTGGCCACCTGCGTATCAACGACCGAGACGCCGGTGATGTCCATAATGACGCTGGTTGCCCGTTCCTCGGCAATGCCCTCGAGCAGCGATTCCATCACCTGCTGGGCGCGGGCACTGTCGATGGTACCGACCAGCGGCATCACCAGGGTCGAGTCGCTGATTTTGAGCAGCGGGGTCGAGAGTTCGCGCAACGTCGCCGACTGCGCCCGAATAACTTCTTCCTGAACCGCCTGGCGTTGCAGGGCTTCCTGGGCGGCAGCGCGCTCGGTAATATCATTGAAGGCAATCAATGCATAGCTAATCCGGCCCTGGCTATCGTAGATGGGTGCGCCGGTCACTTCCAGCAGAATACGGTGCTCCGGGTGACGCACTTCCATATCGCTGATCGTAGTGGACTCGCCGCCCATGGCCCGCACGATCGGCAGATTGTCGGTGGGATAGAGTTCATCGGTGCCGGCCAGGTAGGCCGAATAAACTTCGGCCAGGGTTTCTTTATCGGCGCCCGGCGCGATGCCTTTGCCGAGAATATGCTGGGCTACGCTATTGGCATAGTGCGGACGGCCCTGCGCGTCGGCGACGAACACGCCCACCGGTAGCGCATTGAGATACTGAGTCAGCCGCTCTTCGTTGTCGCGCAGCATCAGTTCAACGCGCTTGCGCTCGGTGATGTCGCGGGCGGCCGCATAGATCAACTGCTGATCGGGTACCACCGCCGATTGCCACTCGAGCCAGAGGTACCTGCCGTCTTTGCAGCGGTACCGATTCTCGAACTGCGCTACATCACTGCCACCAAAGACCGCAGCCGATGCCGACATCGTGGCTTCTTGATCGTCGGGATGCACAAAGCTCATAAAGGGTTCGGCCTTCAGTTCTGCCTCAGTGTAGCCGAGCGTTTGCATCCAGGTCTGATTGAGCCGTTTGAAGTAGCCGTTATAATCAACCAGGCAGAGCATGTCAAGCGACAGGTCGAAGAAGCGCCGGTATTCGGTTTCGCCGAGCTGTTCAACGCTGACATCGTGCATAATGCCGACCAGCCCGCGCACATGGCCGTTGTCGCGCAATGGTGCTTTATGGAACATCACCGTGTGGTGCTGCCCGGTTGTGTCGACTACCTGAGCCTGATAGACCTGCTTTTCGTTTGCCTTGATCAGAGCCAGATCGGCTTCGTGATACTGCTCCGCAAGTTCCGGCGGCGCCAGGTCGTAGGCCGTCGAACCGATGATCGCATCGCGCTTGCGGTCGTGGAAATGGGCAAAAGCCTGATTGCAATCACGATAGACCCCGTCGGCATCTTTATAAAATATCGGGTGTGGAATGGCATCCAGAATGGCCCGGAGCGGCGCTTGCTGCTCGTAGTCAGCCAGCTTATGTTCCAATTCGGCAATGCGCTGCTCCAATTGCTGCCTGGTCGGACTATTGTTGTGGGTGTTGGTAGGATCAGGCGTCATTTGGTAGGGTCCTTTCCATGACTACAGGAACTTTGGGAGGATGCCGGCATCGAAGCATGCCGGCATCTCCAATATGAAAATTATACCAATGGGAGTTGCAAATCAGGCATCATGCTATTTCAGGTGGCTTTGCCGGCCTGAGAGCACTACGCTATTGAAAAGAAGATGGCTATCGGAGTGGGATCAACGTGACGTGCTGCACGACATACAGGCAACCATAGTGCCTATTATAGGCACGCTCTTCAGGCTTTACAGTAACGATTTTGTTACGAATTATTAACTGAACATCAGTTTCAGGCAACTGGTTGCGAAAACCCGCTGTTATGGTTATGAATGTTAAGGGAGTGGTGACCCATGCACGAAGAACTTCCGGAATGGGCGGCATCGATCCATCATGATGGTTCGCCGCGCTACTGTTCAAGCCAGTTACCGGGCCTCAACGATCCAGTCAGGCTCTGGTTGCGCATTGGCCGAAATGTACCATTGCGGCGGGCGTTGTTGCGGACAGCGCCGGATGGCGAGCAGGAATTCAGCGAACTGCGCCTGGTTGCCGAAAACGCAGTTTGTGGCTGGTGGCAGGGCGAGTTGGCCATGCGTGCGTACCGCATGCGGTATCGCTTCTTGCTGGTTACCGAGCAGGGCAACTGGCACTTGAACGCAGCCGGCCTGACCCGGCACACCCCACCTGATGCCGGCGACTTCACCTTGCTGGCCGAACAGCAGGCACCCGGCTGGATCGATGCGCAAATATTTTATCAGATTTTCCCGGATCGTTTTGCCGACGGCGACCCGAGGAACAATGTGCAGAACGGCGCCTACCGTTGCCATGGCGTGCCGGTGGTGGCGCGACCCTGGGGCGCCCTGCCGCAGCGCCACCAGGGTTCGGGAGCGGTTGAGTTTTTCGGCGGCGACCTGGCGGGCATCGAGCAACGCCTCGACTACCTGCAAGATCTGGGCATTTCGGCACTGTACTTGAACCCGATCTTCACTGCACCGAGCAATCACAAATACGATGTTGTCGATTACCGC
This sequence comes from Chloroflexaceae bacterium, assembly GCA_034437175.1. Classification (GTDB taxonomy): domain Bacteria; phylum Chloroflexota; class Chloroflexia; order Chloroflexales; family Chloroflexaceae; genus DAOTUJ01. The sequence continues at coordinate 4,380 of DAOTUJ010000134.1, forward strand.
CAGGTCGATCCGCAGCTCGGCGGCAACCCGGCGCTGGCCAGTTTGCGCCGGGCGCTGGACGAACGCGGCATGCGCCTGATGCTTGATGTGGTGCCCAATCACTGTAGCTCGACGCATCCCTGGTTTCTGGCGGCGCAGGCCGATCCGGCGGCACCGACGGCTGAATATTTCACGTTCTACAAGCATCCCGATCAGTACGAATGCTGGATGGGGGTGCAGAGCATGCCCAAACTTAACTATCGGAGTGAGCGATTATGCCGGGAGATGTTTGCCGAACCGGAATCGATTATGCGCCAGTGGTTGCGCCCGCCCTATCGCATCGATGGCTGGCGCATCGATGTGGCGAATATGCTGGCGCGCCAGGGTGAGAGCCAGCTCGGGCATGTGATTGGCCGGGCGTTGCGCCGGGCCATCAAAGCCGAGAACCCACGGGCCTATTTGCTGGGCGAGAATTTCTTCGACGGCAGCGCGCATTTGCAGGGCGACGAACTTGACGCGGTAATGAACTATCGTGGCTTTGCGCTGCCGTTGCTGAACTGGCTGGCCGGCTTTGACCTGCCGGCCTTCGGCGGGCGGCCCTGGGGCGACCCTGTCGCGTTGCCGACATCGGCACTGGTGGCGCAGTGGCGCAGTTTTCTGGCGGCTATTCCCTGGCAGATTGCTATCCAGCAATTTAACCTGCTGGGCAGCCACGATACCCCGCGGCTGATGACGGCGCTGGGTGGGCGGCGCGAACTGGTGGAAGTGGCGGTGACGCTTCTGTTCACCTTTCCAGGCGTACCGTCGATTTTTTATGGCGACGAAATCGGCCTGCGGGGCGGCGGCGATCCGGATATGCGGCGCTGTATGCCCTGGAACGAGGCCGAATGGGATCATCATCTGCGCGAGCATTATCGCCGGCTGGCCTGGCTGCGACGCAACCGGGCCGCCCTGTGGCGGGGCGGCTTCCAGATCGTCTATGCCGATGGCGAAACGCTGGCTTACCTGCGCGAAGACCCGGAGGGGAATATGCTGGTTCTTGCCCGTCGCTCCTACGACAGCCGGGAGCTCCTGCCGCTACGTCATGCCGGTATTGCCGACGGCAGCCGGCTACGCGAATTCTTCAGCGGCGCCCAGGCCGGCGTCGAAAACGGCACCTTGCGCCTGAGCAGCCTGGGCGCGCCGGGCGCTCAGATCTGGGAAATACAAGGGGGGTGATACAACGTGATATTGCGACAAACTCGGGGTCGGCAGCAATGCTGCCGACCCCGAGCTTGTCGCAATATCGCTTGAACTTAAACCAGTTCGAGTTCTTCCTCGTGGGCAGCCGGGGCGGCGACAGGAGCAGCGCGGCGGGCGGCGCGGCGGGCACGCATTTCCATCACGGCCAGGATCTCGTCGCTGTTGGCACCGACGGCGGTAGCGGCCTGGCGCAGGGTCAGGCGATTGCTCGGATCGATCGCATATGCGTGCAGCGTACGGCCGGCACCGGCGACATTTGCTGCGACTTCGTTAACTTTCTGTAGTTCAACCTTGCTCATCTCAGTCCTCCTGATTGTTGAAAACCATTCATTGTTCTGCCGGTTACATCTGGCCGGCGCTGGAGCGCCGGTTGCATTTACGCTGGCTGATTGCGTCGTTGCAATCAGTGGCACCCTCACTATAGCAAACTTTATGTACTTTTTCAACAAGTAAAAGAGGGAATATATTGGATGTTTTGCACAAATTTGAAATGCTCGTATGCCTTCCGCCGGAGGTGTTGGATGCAGGTCGTATCACGGGTTTTCCAACCGGGTTAGCGCGGTTGCCACCGTACTCCTGGTTCATGACCGATAGGACATGGGGCCAGTTGCGGCGCGGGCCGTTCTCAACTACAATATTTGCAGGGGTGGAGTAACTTTTTTCTGCGCACTGTGGCGCAGCCGGGCGCCGTTGCCGGCGCAACTATCAGGAGGACGCAATGCTTTTCCAACTCACCGAAGACCAGCAGATGTTGCGGGATACGGTTCGACAGTTCGCCGAAAAAGAGGGAAAGCCGAGTGCGGCGGAACGCGATGAGCATGCCATCTGGCCGACCGAGCTGGTCAAGCAGATGGCCGACCTGGGGCTGATGGGCATTGCCGTGAGCGAGGAATATGGCGGCGCCGGCCTGGATTATTTGTCGTATGTACTGGTAATGGAAGAACTGAGCCGGGTCGATGCCTCGCTGGGTGTGATCATTTCAGTCAACAACTCGCTGGTTTGCAATGGTATCGAGAAATTCGGCACCGAGGAGCAGAAGCGCGAGTTGTTGATGCCGCTGGCCCAGGGCCGGGCGCTGGGCGCGTTCTCGTTGAGCGAACCGGGCGCCGGCAGCGATGCTGCATCGCAGAAAACCACCGCAGTGCGTGATGGCGACCATTATGTCATTAACGGCGTCAAAAACTGGGTCACCAACGGCGATCATGCCGATACCATCATTTTGATGGCGATGACCGATCCCAGCAAAGGCCATCGCGGCATTTCGGCCTTCCTGATCGATACGCACGAACCGGGTATGAGTATTGTCAAGGTTGAGAACAAGCTGGGCATTCGCAGTGCGCATAGTTGCCAGATGGCCTATGATGATTTTCGCGTGCCGGCCTGGCGCCGGCTCGGTGAAGAGGGTCAGGGCTTCAAGATTGCGATGACTATTTTGAACGCCGGGCGGATCGGCATTGCCGCCCAGGCACTTGGGATTGCGCAGGGTGCCTATGAGGCCGCCCTCGAATATAGCAAAGTCCGTGAGCAATTCGGCAAGCCCATCAATGAGTTCCAGGCCGTCGGCTTTACGCTCGCCGATATGGCGATGCGCATCAAAGCTGCTCGCCTGCTGACCTACGAGGCGGCCTGGCGCAAAGACAATGGCCTCGATTTTGTCAAAGATGCGGCGATGGCCAAGGTCTATGCTTCGGAAACGGCAATGTGGACGGCGACCAAGGCGATCCAGGTGCATGGTTCGAACGGCTATTCCAAGGAATACCCGGTCGAGCGTTTCTTCCGCGACGCCAAGATCACTGAGATCTACGAGGGTACCAGCGAGATCCAGCGCCTGGTGATCAGCCGCGAAATTGTTAAAGCGTGAACATCACATGCGTGTGATGTTCACGCTGCCGTAGTACGACAACGAGGGTTGCAGCAACCGCAGAGGACGCGGAGGTGGGCAATACAATGCTCGAAGTACGCCGCAGGTTGAATCTCACGAAAGACTCGGCGTGCCTCTGTGTCTTCTGCGGTCAGTCAGAAACCAGACGCTCGTTGTAGTACCAGGCAGAAAATCGATACTGTCGTCGTGAAGGCAGGCGCCGGCCTCCGGCGCCTGCCTTCGCATAAGGACGGGGGAATTGATAGGCGTTCACGACGTTTATGCAAACTGAGCCTTCCTGCCGGGTTGCGCCGGCGCCACGCAGTCTCGCCGCTCGTCGCCGCTCGCCGCTCTGGCGCACTTATACGCGTTACCAGCTGGTGCTGGTGTTGATGTTGCTGCCCTTCCTCTCCGGCGTCTTTTTGCTGGTGCTGCTGCCTCTCTTGCTTTCATTCGGCCTGGCTTTCACCAGCTACGACGGGCTTTCGGCACCAACATGGCGCGGCTTCCAGAATTTTCGCGACCTCTTTGGTGATGAACTGTTCTGGATTGCGCTGCGCAACTCGCTGCTGTTTGTGCTGATCACAGTGCCGCTGCGGGTTGGTGGGGCGCTGGCGCTAGCCATGTTGCTGAACCGGCCCCGCCGCGGGGTGAGCTTCTACCGGGCGGCGATCTATTTGCCGACGATTGTACCGAGTGTGGCCTATGCGCTGATCTGGCTCTGGCTGCTCAATCCTTTGTATGGGCCGATCAATATGTTGCTCAGCAGCGCCGGGTTGCCGACGCCGGCCTGGCTCGCCGACAGTCGCACCGCCCTGCCGGCCATCGCCTTGATGGCCTCGTTCCAACTCGGCGAGGGCTTCATTGTGGCGCTGGTGGCGCTCCAGGAGATCCCGCGCGATTATTATCGCGCCGCCGCCCTCGACGGCGCCGGGCGCTGGCAGTTGTTCCGCCATATTACGCTGCCGCTGATTGCGCCCTGGTTGCTGCTGCTCAGCATCCGCGACATTATCGTCAGTGTGCAGAGCAGTTTTGCGCCGGCTCTGCTGATGACCGAGGGCGGCCCTTACTATGCGACCCTGTTTTTGCCCTTGCTTATGTACGAGACTGCCTTCGACCGCTTTCGCTTCGGCATGGGCGCTGCGATTATGGTGCTGGTCTTCCTTGGCGTGGCGCTGCTGGTCTGGCTGCTGTATGCCGCAGTTGGCGGCTGGGGGTATGACGAGGAAGTTTGAGATTTCGTATGCTTGCCGGGCAGCGTAGCCGCCCGGCAAGCATACCAGGTACTTTGTTGGGTATGCCACGGAAGCTTACGAAACTCTGTTCAGCTCTCTGTTTTCACGCGCTGGCTGCTGCTCTGGTGCTGCTGTTTGCGGCGCCGCTGCTCTGGGTGCTGCTGGTATCGCTGCGCTCGCCGGGCTTGCCGCCGCCGCGCGGCATCGAGTGGCTGGTCGAGGCGCCGGCCTGGGCGAACTATGCGCGCATCTTTGAACTGGTGCCGCTAGGCCAGTTTCTGGTCAATACGCTGCTGGTCGTCGCGCTGGCCGTGCCGCTGACGATTGTGGTGGCATCCTGGGCCGGCTTCGCCATGGCCCAGCTGCCGGCGCGCCTGGCCGCCATCCTGATCGTGCTGGCCGTGCTGCTGCGCATGGTGCCGGTGACGGCGCTCTGGCTGACCCGCTTCGAGATCTTCAAGCACCTTGGTGCGATTGATACGCTCTGGGCGCTGATTGCGCCGGCCTGGATGGGCAGCAGCCCCTTTTTTGTGCTGCTGTTCTACTGGTCGTTCCGGCGCATGCCGCGCGAACTCATCGAGTCGGCGCGGCTCGAGGGCATGGGCGCGCTGCGGATCTGGGCGCAGATCGCGCTGCCGCTGGCCCGCCCGGCCATCGCCGCCGTCGCCGTTCTGTCTTGCGTCCAGTACTGGAGCGATTTCATCAATCCCCTGCTCTATTTGAAATCCGAGGAACGCTACACGCTTGCCGTCGGGCTGCGGGTTCTCCAGCAACTCGACATAACTGCATGGCCTTTGCTGATGGCCGGCACGGTGGTGATGACGGCGCCGCTGGTGCTGATCTTTCTGCTGGCCCAGCGCGCCTTCTGGCCGGAGAGCCGCATGGCGGGGGTATTTGGAAAGTAGGGTTTTTGAAAGGGCGGCGCCCCTTCAAGCTTCCCCGCTGAAGAGCGCGTCTCGCGGCCTTGCCGCGACAAGCTCGAAAAGAAATTTTTCCTCTTCGCGTTTGCAGCGTAGCTGCAAACGCGAAGAGGAAAGTACGGAGCTTTTCCTGGATTCTGGCAGCCTGGCTGCCAGAATCCAGAAAAGAAGTTCTTCCTGCTTGCATGGGCGAAGTAGCACCGGCGACGCAAGCCGTTAGAACACCCGCTTTGGTTTCGGCAGCTTTGCTGCCGAAACCAAAGCGAAAAAGTTCTTTCCGCCCTGCCGGAGGCGAAGTAGCCTTTGCGGCTTGAGCAAATAGTTTCAGAGGAAGCAGCGTATGCGTATACGAATTCTCATTCTCGGCCTGCTGCTGGTACTGGCGGCATGTGCGGCGCCGCCGGCTGAGCAGCAGCGCCGGGTCTCGTTTATGATTTTCGGCGATGTGGCCGAGAAGCAGGCCTATGCGAGCCTGGTGGCGGCCTTCGAGGCGGCTAACTCCGACATTGGCATCGAGTTGATCCATATTCCTGGCCAGAGCGACTATCGCCGCCGGCTGGGTGTCGATTTTTCCGCCGGCACCCCGGCCGATGTGGTGTTGATGAATTATCGGCGTTACGCGCCTTTCGCCGAACGCGCGGCCATCGAGCCGCTCGGCCCGTATCTTGAGCAGAGCGAATTGATTGCGCTCGAGGATTTTTATTCTGAAACCACCGCGCCCTTTTTCTGGAACGGCACCCTGAACTGCATTCCGCAAAATCTGTCCAGCCTGGTGGTCTACTACAACCGCAACCTGTTTGCGCAGGCCGGCCTGGCCGAACCAGCCGACGACTGGACCTGGGACGATTTCCTGGTCACGGCTCAGGCATTGACCATCGATAGCGACGGTGATGGGCAGATCGACCAGTACGGTGCGGGCATCGAGCCCTCGATCTTCCGATTGGCGCCCTTCATCTGGCAGAACGGCGGCGACATCGTCGACGACCACGCCAACCCGACGCGGTTGACGCTGGACACGCCGGAGGCTTTCGCGGCGACCCGCTGGTTCGTCGATCTGCAAATCGAACACGGCGTGGTACCGAACCGGGTGGCCGAGCAGTCCGAGACCAGCGAGCAGCGCTTTTTGAACGGACGGCTGGGCATGTTCTTCAACAGTCGGCGGGGTGTGCCGACCTACCGCCAGATCGAGGATTTCGGTTGGGATGTGGCGCCGCTGCCGGGCAAGGTGCAGCGGGCGGGCATTCTGCATTCCGACGCCTACTGCATGGCGGCGGCAACCGCAGACAAAGACGCCGCCTGGCGCTTCATCGAGTATGCGAACTCCGCGGAAGGCCAGCGCATCGTCGCCCGCTCGGGGCGCACCGTGCCCTCGTTGCGCAGCGTCGCCGAATCGGCGGCCTTTCTCGACCCCGCGCTGCCGCCGAGCCGCAGCCGGGTCTACCTCGACACCATCCCGGTGATTCGCACCGTGCCGGTGATGGCGACCTGGGTCGACATCGAAGAGTTAGTGGGCGACGAACTGGAGCGGGCCTTCTACGGCGACGCGCCGCTGGAAGAAGTGATTGCGCGTGCCCAGGAGCGCGCGCAGCCTTTCTTTGATCAATAATCGGCTTGCGCAGCCGGCGTTGGACGCTGGCCGCACCAGGGCTTTTTGGCCTACGGCAGCGTGGAAGAAGACGTTTTTTCGGTTGTTTTGGCGGCAAAGCCGCCAAAACAACCGAAATAGATGGTCGTTTCCTTGCTGCCGCAGGCCAAAAAAGGCGCTTGCGGTCGCCACCGCGTAACTCCTGTCAATAATCGGCCTGCGCAGCCGGCGTGGGCTGTTCAAGCCACAATGGCTTTTCGCCTGCGGCAGCGTGGAAGAACTGTCTTTTTCGTTCGTTGTGGCGGCTTTGCCGCCACAACGAACGAAAGAAGCATTCACTTTACAAAAATTAGTATGTTTCTTGAAACTCCCTTTCTCAAGTATTTGCCGGCGAGCAGCCGACACTGCGTCATCCTGGATGCACTGCATGCGACCGGGCCGGCGGCTGATGCTTTCACCGGCGAGATTGTCGCTGAGGCGGCGCGGCACAGCGGTTGCCATGCGATCATCGCGACGGTCTCGCGCGAGCAGGCCGATTTGAATCGACCGCCGAACCGGGCGAACCGGGCGGCGGTGACGCAGTTTCGCCAGTGCATCCGTGAGTTGCTGGCGGGCGCAGATCTGCTGGACGCGGTGGGGCAGTTGCGGCGGCCGGTGCTGCAACTGTCGATCCACGGTATGCGCGACGACTGGGGCATCGACGTGGAGATCGGCAGCCTGGGCGGGCGCAGTTGCTCGGGGCGGGTGCAGGCCTGGGCGCTGGGGCGGCTGGAGCAGCGGGCGCGCGAGCCGCAGTGGCCGCGCCGGCTACGCATCGCCTTGAACTCCAACTTCTGCGGCGACAGCTCGAAGGGCTTTCACCGCCACGGTGAGCAGGGTAGTGGCTACAGCGGCTACGGCGAACACTTCCACACCCTGCAACTCGAATTCGCTCACTGGCTGCGCAAGCGTCACCGCGCTGCGCTGGTTGAACTGCTCTGCGGTATGGTGGACGAGTTCGCGGCGGGGGAGGCGTGGTGATCAGGCGGTGTCATTGCCTGGCGGAGGCAGCAGGCGCTGCACGTCCTCAATGCTTTCGGCGGTTTTTCGTGCAGCGTAGAGCGCCTCGATGCTTGCCAGATCGTTGAGGGGTTGGAGCTTGTTTCTTCTACGGCTGCCTGTCCCGCGAAAACGTGCAGAAAATGTGAACGTTTGCCGCCCCCCGCCGATAAATTCCCCCGATTTGCTCCGGTTTCGGCTGCCAATTTCAGGTATTATGAAAGAAATCCCTGTCAATATGGATGTTGCGCTTGTGCGCACGATAGCAATTCTCATAAAGCCAGAACCAGTGGCAGCGCCCAGAACCACAGCCGGATAGTGCTACAACGCGGGTCATATCAACCGCAGAGGACGTAGAGGTACGCAGAGGTTTTCGTGAGATTCGGCCTATGGAGCACACTAATCAATGATATGCCTGCCTCTGCGTACCTCTGCGGTCAACAAAAATCAGACTCTGGGTGTAGGAATAGACTGCGGTAGCGGTTCTCTGGTTCTTGCTCTAGAAAGTAAAAGTATATGACCGTCGAATTCACCGTTTCCCCGGTATTCATGCCCGGCCCGCGCCCCGATCCCATCCTGGGCTGGCGCGGCGCTCTGATGCCTTTTGCCGCCGATCCAATCGGCTATCTTACGAAGATCTGGCGCGACTACGGCAATGTCGCGGCGGTTTCGCGCAGCGAGCCGGTGATGGTGTTTGCCTTCGGCCCTGAGTATAATCGCCAGATTTTCCCCAATGCCGAACTCTTCAATACCAATCCGCTCGGTACGTTCAGTGCTGATGATGAGACGGCGATGAGCCGCATCAGCAATGGCCTGCTCAGCATGAACGGCGCCCATCATCGCCAGCAGCGCCGCCTGATGATGCCGGCCTTCCATCGCCGGCAGGTTAATGGCTACCGCGATCGCATGGTTGCCGCAGTCGAGCAGGTGATCGCGGAGTGGCGGCCCGGTGAGCAGCGCGATATGGCCGAGGAGATGCAGCGCCTCACGATGGGCGTGGCGCTCAAAACGCTCTTCAGCCTCGAAACCAGCCCCGAGGCGACTCGCCTCGCTGCGCTCTTCAAGGAATCCCTCGACATCGGTTTTTCGCCGCTCGATCAGGTCATTCGCATCGATGTGCCGGGCACCGGCTACTACCGGCTGATGCGTCTCGCCGAGCAGATCGAAACCGCAGTGCAGAGCCTGGTCGACCAGCGCCGGGCCAGTGGCAGTGAGCAGCAGGATGTGCTCTCGACGCTGATCGCCACCCACGACGAAGACGGCCAGCGTCTCAGCGATGCCGAGTTGATTGGCCAGACCTATACGCTCTTCGTGGCCGGTCACGAGACCAGTTCCAACGCGCTGTGCTGGACGCTGTTCCTGCTCGATCAGCACCGCGAGGTGCTCGCCGATCTCCGCGATGAACTGGCCGGGGCGCTCCATGGCGCCGCGCCGACCGTCGAGCAACTCGGCAGTTTGCCGCTGCTCGATAATGTCGTCAAGGAGAGCCTGCGCCTGATGCCGCCGGCCGGCCTGCTGCTGCGCCGCAGCACGGCGCCCTTCACGCTGAGTTGCTACGAGTTGCCCGAAAACACGGCCATTTTCCTGAGCCCCTACATCACCCACCGCATGCCCGAGGTCTTCGAGGAGCCGCTGCGCTTCGACCCGGCCCGCTGGGAAGACATCGATCCTTCGATTTATGAGTATTTGCCATTTGGTGCCGGCCCGCGCATGTGCATCGGCACCAGTTTTGCGCTCATGGAGATCAAGATCGCACTGGCCATGATTGTGCAGCGCTTCCAGGTGACCAGCCTACCCAACGCGCAGGTCGACCAGGAACTGCGCCTGACGCTGCGCCCGCGCAACGGCATGGCCATGAATATCCACGCCGCCGGCCAGAACCGCGAGCGCAGCCCGGTGCGCGGCAATATTCACGAGGCAATTGCGCTGCCCTAATCCGCCTGCAACACTGAGGCAATGCCCGCCTGCAAACTGCCGTAGGTCTGGAAGATGTTCATATCGACGCCGAGGTGGATGAGCGTCTGCGCGATCTGCGGTTGAATGCCGGTCAGGATAACTTGCGCGCCCAACAATCGGACGGCTTGCGCAGCCTGGATGAAGGCCTGCGCCACCTGCGTGTCGACCATGCGCACGCCGGTAATATCGAGGATGACCAGTTCGGCCTGGTGCTCGGCAACGCCTTCGAGCAAGCCTTCCAGCATGGTCTGGGCGCGCCGGCTGTCGATGTTGCCGATCAGCGGCATGATCACGACATTGTCGCTGATCGGTAGCAGCGGGTTCGACAGTTCGCGCAGCGTGGCCTGCTGCGCCTCGATGACCTGCTGTTGCAAAGCGGCACGTTCGGCTTCGGCCGCCTCCTCACGGCTGATGTCACGGGCGATGCAGGCTGTCAGGTAAGGATTGCCGCGCGCATCGCGGATGGTGAACATTGTGGCATTGACCGGCACGATGCTGCCTGTCGCATGTTGCCAGTTCAGCCGGGCCTGGGTACTGCCTCGCTTGAGCAGCTCAGTCGTGTATTGTTGCAACGTCATGATGTCGGCATCGGCATACAGGTCATAGAAACTGTGGCCGGTCAAATCGTCGTACCCAGCCATGCTGCTGATTGCCCGGTTGCAGTACTGCATCACGCCATCGAGATCGGCGATCGCGATGCCGTCCGGCGCGTTTTCGACAATCGTCTGGTACATGCGGAGGCCGGCCGCGATTTCTTTGCGCTCACTGATATCACGGACAACGGCGATCCGCCGCTGCTGGCCCGCCAGCTCGATGGCGCGAGCCGAAATCTCGACCATAAACTGGTGTCCATCCCGGTGCTGAGCCCAGGCTTCGTAATACTGAACCGCCTCATACTGCATTTTCTCGCGTACCAGTTCTTGCGATTGCGGCGCGATCAATTGCAATACTGGTTTGCCGATTAGATCGGGCAGATCATAGCCTATCATCGCCGCAGCGGACTGATTGGCGTCGATGAGTCGTCCCGCTTCAATAATGAAAATACTATCGAGCAACGAATCCATGACGTGGCGTAGCCATTGGGCATTGGCTTTCAGTCGGGCTTCCTGGTGTTCCGGTAGCTTGGATGAGTTGGCAGCGGGCGCAACTGCTTGCCCGGTATAGTCTCGCAGAGCGGCGAGTTCCTGCTCCAGGTGCTGCACCTGTTCCACCAGGCGCTGATTGGCTGCTTCCATCGCAACAAGCTTTTCCTGCAATGCCTCGATGCTCATACGTCCTTCTCCTCTGGCAGTCCGAATGACGAATATGGCCTGCCGGCGCCGGTCTCGGCTCTGACCGCTAAAAGATTATAGCCGATGCCGGCAGTCGGCGCTACAGTAAGCATCTGTGAACTGGAGTTGAACAACTTGCTCAAGCGGCATCATCTGGACGCTGCGACATTGCGGCGCGAGCTGGTTAGCCGTGGGCTGATACAACGTGAGCAGAGCGTCTACCGGCTGACCGAGTGTTAGAAGTAGAAGACTTCTTCAAACAGTGCAACCAGCAGTTCGACGATGCTGTGCAGGGTGCGCGCTGCCAGCAACAGGAGCGCAACGATGATCAGCACGAGCAGAAATGCGCCTGAAGTTGCAGCCAGAAATGCGCCAGAGAGCATAGGCTTCGCCTCCTGGCCCTGCCAACCGGCAGGGTCACCAATCAAACGTACGCTGTCGGCATTGTTGCTTGCGCCGCAACAGGCGCGTTTCGCCTGCGAAGGAGATGGTTTGTATCGTCGGTTTCGCAGCATTGCTGCGAAATCGACGATACAAACCATCTCTCTGGTGCTGTTGCGGGCGGCACGCTACTACGGCGTCGAAGCCTTTTCGGCGCCGTAGTAGCGCGAGGTGAAGCTGCCGTGCAGGCCGTGCGGAATGTGATGGTGCAGACGTAAGCGGGCCAGCGGGCCGCTTTCGATGGCGGCCGCGTCGTGGATGACCAGCTCGTTGGCATGGCGTTCGCCATCGTAGACCAGCGTCAGCAGCCAGCCATTGTCTTCGCCGGCGGCACTGTTGGCCGCTGGATCGCCGGTGTCCGGGCTGATTTTGCCGGCCAGCTCCGGTGATTTCGGGCGCGGCACAAAAATCGGCTCGTCGGCGAAGCTGTGTGGCCCGGGACTCCAGACCCAGCTATCGCCATTCTCTAGGTCGACTTTCATAATTGCCTGGAGCGGCGCATTGCCCTTGGGACGGCGCGAGGCAGCCAGGTAGCTGTAGCGATATTTGCGCCCGACCAGCGCCGGATGCAGCACCGGGAACTCGCAGTTGCGCTCGTTGATCAGGGTGCGCCCGCTTTCGCCGGTCACCAGGTTGATACGGGTACGCATGAGCCGGCCCGTCGGCAGTTGATCAAAATCGACCCGGCGAAAATCAGTGTCGGGATCGATGCCGGCATAGCTATCGTACCAGACCGAGTCGATCACCAGTTCGTCGCCATCTTCGAAGGCATTGGCGTGATGCCAGACGAAGCCGTTTTCGGTTTCGAAGCTGCGACGCGTACCAAGCGAGGGATGGCGCGGCACCACATTGATGCGGGTCGGGCGCCCGGGCACCGAGCGCAGGCACTGGCCGGCTGCGCGCTGACCGAAGGCATAGGGTAGCGGGTTGTACTCGACCGGGTTCTGGAAGCAGATCACGTAATTCGGCGTAATTGCCATGTCGTGAATGAGAGCAAAACCGCTCAGGCGCAGGCTCTGGCGGCGCAGCACTTTCCAGTCCGGGCCGAACTCGAAAATAGTCATCGTCGTCGAAGGGCCGGGCTGCATACCGAAATTGACCAGGCAGGGTCGGCCTTCATCCCAGTGACAGGCCGGGTCGATGTGGAAATGCGAAGCGAAGGCTTCGCCGGAGCGCAGCAAGCCGTTCAGCCGGTCGATGCCGAGTGTCGCCAGGCTTTGCGGGTCGAGCCGGTGCGGCTCGCCGGCTTCCCAGAGCGCCAGCAACTTGTCGCCCCAGTGCAGCAGATTGGTATTGGCCACATTTTTGAGTTGGAGATCGAAGGCATTGCGCAGCCAGCCGCCGGGCTTCTGGGTACCGAACACCCCGCGATAGAGCACCGTGCCGGCCTCCTGCTCGGCAACATAGCCATCGGTACGCACATAGCGACTGCGAAAATAGGCGCGCCCATCTTTGAAGGCAAAGGCATTCACCATACCGTCGCCATCGAAGGGGTGATGGATCGGGCTCCCGTTGATGTCCAGCAGACCGGGGCCGTTGCGATACAGCGTGCCCTGCAACTCGGCCGGGATATTGCCCTCAACATCATCGATCCAGTAGCTGAACTCTTCCGGCTGCGACTCATAGCCGCGCGCCCAATCGCGCCGGACCTGTTCTTTATCCGTTTCAGTCACGGTTGTGGTCATCGCTGTGCTCTCTTCCTCCTGCTCATTGGCTCTCGCCTGTATTGTACCCCGATTTTCGGTCCGGAAAAGAGCGCGGCGACGGTTATTTCCGGTGGCTAGCCACCGGAAATAACCGTCGCCGCGCTCTTTTCCGGCTTGATATTACCGATACAGGAACATAATCACCTGGGGCGTGATCAGGCCTTCGATCAGGGCGGCCAGCAGCACCAGTGGCACCAGCAGCAGCAGCCAGGTTCTGGCGAACTGGGCCAGCGCCCAGAGCAGATTCTGGCCGACGCTGAAGCCGGCCGGTGGTGCGAGCATCGCGGCACCGATGCGCAATCCGAGCGCCGCGCTGAGGATAAATGTCGGCAGTTCGATGATGCCATGCGGCAGCACATAGGCCAGCAAAAAGACCAGTGGGCTCTGTGGGTCGCTCAGCGCCCAGCTTCCGCCGAGCTCGGCCAGTCGTCCGCTGACGAAGCCGACCTGGGCGAAGGCGAGTGCCGGCACCAGAAAGGCAAAGGCGCCGAAACTGAGCGTCGAGAACAGATTTGAGAGCAGAGAAACCCGCAGATTATTGGCGAAAATACTCATTGCCAGGCCCGGTGAAGGCGGCGGCGCCTGGCCGACCGTGGTGACCAGCGTGTCGAAAGCAGTAATGTCGCCACGCAACCCGGCGAGCGTGCCGAAGAGCAACCCGCCGCTGCTGCCGAGCAGCGCAACGATGATGGGCAGGCGCAGTTCGCGCAGCAGGGCCGGCAGTTCGTGCCGATAGAAGCGCGCCGGCGAAAGGCTCAGGCCGGTGTAGGCATCCGGCGGAATGCCGGCCGGCTGGTATTCGCGGAAAAAGCGGCTAAAAGTAGCCAGAATCTGGGCCGGCTGCAATTGTTCGTGCTCGCGCGAGAGAATTTCTTCGCGGTTGAAGACGAGCAGACCGGTGCGGATCAGGCCCACTGCAATCACCAGCAGCGCCAGAACGATTAGCCAGAGGACATCCCAGCGCCGGGCAATCACCAGCAAGGCTTGCAGCTGGATAATCACCGCCGTCGGTACCAGCACAAAACTGGCGAGCAAGGTGGCGGCACGCACACTACTGGTATGGCTCGAAATGACAACCGCCGCCGCCACCATCAGCAGAGTCACTGCACCGATCATCGCAAAGACTTGCAGCAGGCGCATGCCGTCCATCGTATAAGCATAAATCGTTGGAAAGAAGGCATTGATGGTTGTCAGAAATACGGTGACGGCCAGCAGAGCCGAGAGCAGCGGCACAATCAAGGCCGCTATCAGCTTGCTGCTGTAGAGCCGGCGATCGGAAATCGGCATGGCCAGCAGCGCCTCGAGGCTGTTGCGTTCGCGTTCGCCGACAAAAGACTCGAGGGCGGTGATCAGCGCGAAGCTGGCGGGCACAAAACCGACCAGCAAGGCAGCGAAGGGCAGCAGGCGCCCGATCAGTGCTTCATCGCCGACAAAATCCACCGCAAAGCGCGTTCCACTGACCAGGGCCACCGGGAGCACGGCCGTCAGCAAGAAGACCGGCAGCAACATTCGCCAGTCACTCAAAGTTTCGCCGAGTTCGCGCCCAACAATGCCGAGCAAAACCCGCCAGTTCGCCGAAAGCCGGGCCGGTCGCGTACGGGGTCGGAAGCGCGGGCGTGGGAACGGAAGCTCGCCCTGTGCGCCTTCGCGGGCCAGAATCTCTTCGCGATTGAACAGGGCCATGCCTAGCCGTACCAGCACTGCCGCGACAAGCGCCAGCAGCAGCGTGGTCATCCAGAGCGTTTCCCAATGCTCATTGATGATCAACGAGGCCGCCCATTGCACCAGCAGCGCCATCGGTAGCAAAATGAAACTTGACATAAGATTGGCAGCGCGGATACTGCTAATATGGCTGGAAATGACTACAGCAGCCGAGACCATCGTCAGCGCCATCAACAGGATCAGCAAGAACAGTTGCAGCAGGCGCGGCAGCGTCATCGCGGCAAAATACAGCTCGGCATTGAAGGTATAGAGTAGAAAGATGAATACCAGCATCGCCAGCATACTGGAAATCAGCGGCGTAATCAGCGAGGAGAAGAGCTTGCCGAGATAGAGATCGCGGTCGGAGATGGGCATCGCCAGCAGTGCCTCGAGGCTATTGCGTTCGCGTTCGCCAACGAAAGACTCGAGCGCCGTAATCAGCGAGAAGCTGGCCGGAATGAAGCCGACGAGCAGTGCCATAAAGGGCACCAGTCGCCCGGCCAGTGCCGCATCCTCAACGAACTCGATGATCTGACCGGAAGCGAAGACCAGCAGTTGCGGGAAAATCAGGGTCAGCAGCGCGATCGGCAGCACAATCCGCCAGTCGCTGAGCGTCTCGCGAACTTCGCGGTGGGTGATAGCAGAAATCGTGGAATAGTTCATATGACTTTCGCAGTCGGCGTTATACCAGGTGACAAGTGACAAGTGACGAGCCTCGATGTGGCGTTCGTATCGGCTAGAACGGTTGTCGATATGCGGAATCCGCAATTCGAATTGGTATTAGTTGCTTGAGCCGCAACAGGCTTGTTGGCCTGCGGCAGCGTGGAAGATACTTCTCTATTCGTTTGATGGTGCGGCTACGCCGCACCATCAAACAAATATATGTGGGTTTTCCGCTGCGACAGTGTGGAGGAAAAGAATGTCTTTTGCTCCACTGCCGGAGATGAAAAAAGGCATTCCGCGGAGCGACCGTGTCCGTGTAACAGTTAAAGATTCTGGGTGCTGAGGAAACCGGGTTCGATACCGAATGCTTCGGCATTCTGCTGGCCGGCAGGTTGTTCGTCGACGATGCGCAGATAAACGTCTTCGAGGCTCCGCGAGACTTCGGCCAGAGTCATCAGCGGCAGGCCCTGTTCGGCCAGGCGGGTCATAATCTGCGGATTGACCTGGTCGGGATGGGCGCAGCGATACTGTACGAAGGGCGGTTCTTCGCATTCGATGTCCACCAGGCCGGCGAGGGCCGGGCGCGCCGCAGCGGCGGGCAGCGGTGGGGCCAGGCGCAGTTCCCAGAGCGGATCGCCGAGCAACTGGCGGGTCAATTCGGCAATCGTGCCCTCGGCGATAATGCGCCCACCGCGAATAATCGCGATGCGGTCGGCGAGAAACTCGGCCTCGGGCAAATTATGGGTGGTGAGCAAGATAGTACGATTGGCGTTCCGCAGTTCACCGATGGCATCGCGCACCACCCGGGCGCTTTGCGGATCCATTGCTGTCGTCGGCTCATCGAGAAACATCACCGGCGGATCGTGGATGAGCGCACGAACGAGCGCAATCTTCTGTTTCATGCCTTTGGAATAGCTATCGAGGCGTTTCTCGCGTACTTCCCAGAGGCCAAATTGTTGGAGCAGCAGTTCGGCGCGGCGATGGCATTCCACCGGCTCCATACCGAGCAAATTGCCGAAGAAATGCAGATACTCCATCGCTCGCATACGGCTATACAGTCCGGGATACTCGGTGAGCAAGCCGATTTTGCTGCGTACCAGGCGCGCATCCGTCACAACATCGTGGCCGGCAATGCGGGCCCAGCCGCTACTTGGTTTCAAGATGGCGCCGAGCATACGCACTGTCGTCGTTTTGCCGGCACCATTGGGGCCGAGCAGCGCCAGCACTTCGCCCGGCTCGATATGCAGGTTGATGTCGTGAACAGCCTGGAACGTACCAAACTGTTTGCCAAGTTGATGCGCCTCGATCATGCCGGCTCCTTGTGTATGCCCCGTTTTTTTTAGTATAGCAGGTTTCCATCACCAGATCCTATCCAGTTGGCATCGGGGAGTGTGCCGCAACGTTCTGCCCGTGCGCCGCGATCCCGCTTCCGGGACGCTTCGGCTGACGTGCGGATGGCCGGCGCCGGGGGCTATCCGCATCAGCAGCGAGCGGTCGCCGGGGTGGCAGCTTCCCGGAAGCCGGCTGCGCCGGCGGTTTTTCTGCAAGCCGTTTCGTCACTCGTCACACCCAGTCACACCCAGTGGCGGGGCCGGGACAGCGCGGCGCTGCCGAGGTATTGTATAATATCCCGTATTCCCTGGCCCCAGAATAAGAAAAGAGGAGTCAATGAGCGACCATCTCAAGCAGTACCGGAGCGAGTTTCCGATCACCGAGCAGTATGCATTTTTAAACCATGCCGCAGTCTCACCTGTCAATCAGCGGATTACGCAGGCGATGCATGCCTATCTTGATCGCTCGATGGCGACGCCGACCGGCGAGTTGATTCCGTTTATGGTGCAGATGATTGAAGATTTGAAGCTGCAACTGGCGAAGTTGATCAATGCCCGCGGCAGCGACGAAATCGTGATGATGCCGAATACGGCTGCCGGCCTCAACACGGCCGCCGTCAGCCTGCCGCTGCATCCGGGCGATAATGTGCTCGTGCTCGACGGGGATTACCCGGCAAATGTGTATCCCTGGCAGAACCTGGCCTACAAAGGTGTGCTCACCAAGGTGGTGCCGCAACACCAGGGCGGCCTGGATGTGAATGTGCTCGAACAACGCATCGATAAGCGCACGCGGGTGATTGCGCTCAGTACGGTGATGTTTGCCACCGGCTTCCGCAACGATATTGCGACGGTCGGCAAAATTTGCAAAGATCGCGGCATTTTTTTTGTCGTCGACGGCATTCAGTCGCTGGGCGTTTTTCCGATGGATGTGCAGGCCTACAACATCGACTTTCTGGCCTGCGGCTCGCAAAAATGGATGCTCTCGGCGCCGGGCAGTGGCTATCTCTATGTGCGTCGTGAATTGCTCGATGACCTGCTGCCGGGCGCCTACGTCGGCGCGGGCAGCGTGGTTGATCCGCAGAACTACCTGGATTACAATCTGACTTACCCGCCCTCGGCGCAACGCTTCAATCTGGGAACACCGAATTTCCCCGGCGCAGTGGCAATGAAAGCGTCCGTCGAACTGATCCACGAAGTCGGTATCGAGCAGATTGCGGCCCACGTGAATGGCCTGGTCGACGCACTGATCAATGATTTGAGCGAGCGCGGCTATGAACTGGCTGCCAGCACCGCGCCGGAGCAGCGCAGTGGGATTGTGGTCGCGAAGATCGATGAACCGGACGCGGCCTGCAACCGCTTGCTGCAGGCCGGCATCGTCAGTGCGGTGCGCGGCGCGGGGCTGCGTTTTGCGCCGCACTTCTATAATACGTTAGACGAAGTCATGCAGGTCGGCGACGTGCTGGGCGATGCCCGGATGGCGGCGCGGGCAACGGCGTGATGCTGCGGTTTCTGCTGGTTTTGGCAATGTGATTGCCGGAACCAGCGATTTTCCTGATGAATCCGACAGTTTCCATTATTCTCGTTACCTACAACAGCGCTCCACAGCTGGCGGCATGCCTGGCAGCTTTGCGCACCTTGCGCTACGATCCGGCGCCTGAGATTGTGATTGTCGACAATGCCTCGCAGGATGCAAGCCTGGCGCTGGCGCACGAGTTGCTGCCGCAGACACGCCGGTTGCCGCAAGCGCGCAATCTGGGTTTTGCCGGCGGTGTGCATCAGGGCGTTGCGGTCAGCAGCGGCGAGTACATCGTCTTGCTCAACCCGGATACCGTCGTGGAACCGGACTGGCTGGCCCCGTTGATTGCGGCGCTGGCGGATCCGGCCTGTGGGGTTGCCGGCAGCAAAATTCTCGATGTCGATGGACGGACGCTGCTGCACACGGGCGGCCTGATCGAGGCACCGCTGCTGCTGGCCGATCACTGTGGCAACGGTGAAGCCGACCGGGGCCAGTATGATCAGCCCATTGCAGTTTCGTTTGTCACCGGGGCGGCGCTGGCCATGCGGCGGGAGCTCTGGGATCGGCTGGGCGGGCTGGATCGCGGGTTTTTCCCCGGTTATTTCGAAGACGTCGATCTCTGCTGGCGGGCGCAGGCGCTGGGGCTGGAATGCCGTTATGTGCCGCAGTCGGTTCTGCGCCACCGCGAGTCGAGTTCGAGTGGCAAGTTCAGCGGGCGTTTTTACTACTATTACCATCGCAATCGGCTGCGCTTCGCCTGCAAGCAACTGAACTGGCCCACGCTCTGGGGCGAATTTGCGCCGGCGGAAGCGCGCCGGCTGGTTCGGGCCAGCCCACTGGATCGCGCCGTGGCCGGGCTGGTCTACCGGCAATCCCTGCCAAACGGCCTGGCCGCGCCCGATGCTGCCGAGGAAGCGGCTATCCTGGCCACCGGCCAGGTGCTGGCGACGGTCGCGGCAGCACAGCAGGCATTGCCGGAGCAATGGCCGGCAGCAGTTCGGGAGTTGCTGGGCCTTGCCGATAGCACGCCGCCGGCCCTGGCCGATTTGCTGGCCGAAGTTGAGCGCGAAGCCGTCTTGCGGGAACACCAGTTTCGGTCGCGACTGCCCGGACTGGCCCGGCTGCGGGCAGCCTGGAACAGCGTGGCAACGCGCTGGTATGTGTTGTCGGTGCTCGAACAGCAGACGCGCTTCAACCTGGCGGCGCAGCGTAGCATGCGCCGGCTACAGGAAGACATGCAGCTTCAGCCGGCGCTGCTGGAAACTCAGATTCGCCAGGCCTTGCTCTGCTATCGCCTGGCGACGAAGGCAAAACAGGGCCCATGCGGATGATCGCGATCCTCAAAGGCAATGCGAATATCGCTGAAACCGAAGTGTTGGATACAGCTCAGAATGTCGTCGCGACCCATCCATCGACAGTAGGTAGCACTGCCACCGCAGAATTGTGCCCGTTCCAATGCCTGATCATACTCCTGGTGATAGAGCGTATGCCGGAAGCCGGCATATTCGGCAGATTCCTGGCCGGTAAAATGCGGGCTCAGCAGGGGATTGGCATGGAGCACATCCGCGTCGTAATAATGTGTCCAGACAAAACATTGTTCGGCGCTGGCGGCAATCAGCGCGAGCAGTTCGGCTGGATTGCGCATATGATACAATACACCGCTCGCAATGCATATATCAAAGCGAGGCGGTTTCTGGTGCAGGTATGCCATGAAATCTCCGCAGCGAAAAGACACATTGGGCATGCCGAGCAATTCTTTGACAATCAGGCAGCGCAGAAAGGCGCGGGTATTGGCTTCGATGGCCAGCACTTCGGCTGCTCCGCCGCGTGCCAGCATATACGAATGGCCGCCTTCGAGCGGGCCGAGTTCCAGGATGCGCCGGCCTTGCACACCGCCGAATTGCTCGATGGCCCAGTCGATCCGTTCATCTTCAAACAGCGGTAGCGGGCCGGCCTGATATTGCGCGAAGGGCGCGGGCAGGCACGACGACCATTCGCCTCGGAAAATGTCCAGGCTGTTCTGCGGATCGGGGGGCGTTGCGAGATATGCATCGAGGATGCTCGATTGTCGCACAACCGTCGCATTGGTCGCGGCTTGCGGTACGCCTGGGTCGGCTCCGGCGAGGGCACGCAACCCGGCCCGGAGCCGCTGCCTGATACTGTTCAAGTCAAACATAAGCTGCAAACTCCTATACTTCGGCATTGGTTTCCGTAGTATACTCCGAGAATGCTGGTTATGGTACAGTCACTCTTTTGTGCTACATTATGATGTGAAGTTGGACAACTATATAGATTCCAATGAAGTTTCCTGGTTCTGGAGGTCAGTATGCCCGTTCTGCTTCGGCTGTTTCCACCCACCATTCTGATCGCGCTGACGGCTGCCCTTGCCGGCCTGATGGCGCCCACGTTTCCATCGAGCTTCGCAGCCGAAACCGGCCAGGTGCAACCCGCCCGCTTGCCGAGTGGCGACGATTTTGCCACCCAGGCGCTCGCCAATCCCTGGGATATGCGCGATCCGCTCGATATCGATCGGGAGAAAACACGGGTCGCCGGCAATGTGGCCGGGTTGACCATCAATAATGCCGGCAATGGCTTGCTCGAGGCAACGGCAACCAACAATGACCCGCGGATCTGGATCCGCGTCCCGGCGAATCCGCTGGTCAATGTGGTGCCGCAGGAAGGCAGTTTTGCGCCGATCAATGCCGGTGTGTATCGCTATGTGACGGCGCGGGTGTGGGTTGAACGCACCGAACCGACCACCGGACTCGGCAATGCCGTCGTGGTCTGGCAGCAGGTGATGGGCGGCGATTTCGGCACATCGAGCTTTGCCAGACTGGTGCCGGGCTGGAATATTGTGACGATTGATCTACAGGATCGTGGTTTTGGCGCGACCGGCGTCGGCTGGAGTGGTAACGTCGAAGGATTTTATTTCGACCCGGTGGATCTCCAGATCCCCTTCAAAATCGATTTTATTCGGCTGTCCACGCGCCTGTCCAGTGTCAACATTCCATTGCCTGTAGAAAACCAATCTTCGGATGTCTGGGTTGGCCGGGCCGCCGATGCGAGCGATGCGTCGCTGGTGGTGCAGCGGCAGGTTGGCCCCGGCGCAACCTGGAACACCTCACTGGCCGCCGGCCTTTATTATATCTGGACAGTGCCGACCGGCAGCCGGCCGAGCGGCGCGCCGAATTACCAATTGCCGGTCAATACTGTACCGCTGGTCAAGATCAATGCGCCGGGTTATGTCAGCGGGCCAGATTATGCCACTAGCGTCCTCGGCAATCCCTGGGATATGGCCGATTCGGCGGACGTAGCAAAGTTCGAGAATGTGATCAACCAGGGGTTTCAGGATGGCCTGGTAACCGGGACAAACGACCTGACCAATCCTGATGTGAGCCGGCGCGGCGATCCGGGTTTGCGGCTCAATGTCGGCACACCGATTGATACCGGCACGTTCAAATATCTCACGGTGCGCATGTTTATTGAAGGTGAGCGGGATGAAACCAATGGCTCGGTTGCCCGTGTGCTCTGGTGGAGTACGCGGCCCGAAGAGAACACCACCTCGCGGGCCTGGGTCGTCTATGAAGGATGGCAGACGAAGTCTTTCGATTTGAGCCGGCCCGATTTCAAGCTCGAACCGAATCCATTGGGGAGCCGGATCTGGACCAACAGCCGGCCGATTGCCTTCCGTTTTGATCCGCACGAATTCGGTGACGAAAACGCGGTGAATCGCAATATTCAGCGCCGCTTCTACGTCGATTATATCGCGCTGACCGGCGACGATACGGCTCGTGGCAGTTATACGCTGCGCTACAGCCCGCTCGACGCTGATGGTACGACACCGCAATTGAGCTTCTTCTACGATACCGATGCCCAGGGCTTTGATGGGCAGCCGATCACCTGTGCGGCACCGGCGCAAAATATCGCCGCGACCGCCGCCGCAGCGCCGGTGCAGCGCCTGAACCAGGTGTATCTGCCGCTGGTTGTGATGCCGGCTAAACCGCCTGAACAGCCCGACAACTTCATTGAGTTAACCGGTGAGAGCTGTCGCTGGGATCTGAGCGGCATTCCGGCCGGCCGCTACTGGGTATATATCGTATCAACCGACGGGGTCGACAGTTACCGCACCTATAGCGAAACTCCATTAATTGTGCAGTGACGATAAATCGGCAATGGTAGACTGTAGATTTCCGATGGTGTTCGACGGGATTGCCGTCGGACATCGTCGGAAGCGGAAGAGCGGAAGGAGGCACCTGCTTTGGATCTCTGGGCCATACTTGCCTGCCCCAATTGCAAGGTTCATGTCAGCCGGCACAATCAGGCGCTGTTATGCCCGCAATGTCGGCGGCAGTATCCCATTGTCGACGGCGTACCGGTGTTGCTGCCCGATGGCAGTATTCCCTCAACCGACTACCAGCAACAGCTTGATCTACGCCCGAATTATGATCCCTGGTTGCACCGGGTTGTGCTTCAGTCGTTGCCGGCTAGCGCGATTATTCTGGATATGGGTGCGGGAAACCTGACCTTGAGCTTGCCGAATGTGATACGGATGGATGTGACACTCACGCCCTATGTTGATGTGGTGGGCGATGCGCATGCGCTGCCGTTGTTGCCGGGCAGTTGCGACTTCATTTTCTCACTGGCCGTCATTGAACATCTGCGACAACCATTTGCGGCGGCTCAGCAGATGTATGCGGCGCTGCGACCGGGTGGTTATGTGTATGGTGAATGCAATTTTGTCTTTGCCTATCATGGCTATCCGCATCATTATTTTAATGCCAGCCGCCAGGGCATTGAGCAAATCTTTGCCGATTTCAAGCAACTGCGTTCGGGAGTAGCGCCGTATCAAATGCCTTCTTTCGCGATCCGCATGCTTTTGCAAACCTATTTGATGCAGTTGCCGGCAAATGGCGACGTGTTGGATTGGCCGGAACCGGCTGAATTCAATGCCTATCGTGATTTGATTCTGAACTTGCTGGCTCAACCGCTGGGGAGCTATGATATGCTGTTTGACGAAGAAGCGGCCTTGCGGGTAGCGGCCGGCGTCTACTTTTTCGGCTATAAAGCCGGGGCGGGCGCATCGGAAGTGCTGCCGGCCGTCGTGCAGGCAGCCTGGCAGCATGATGCGGCTTTGCAACAGCGCTTTCCCGACATGGTTGATCTTGGGCATGCCGATAACCTGTTGCGCTGGGCACGGCACGAGGGTCGCACTACCTACCCGGCGATTGATGCCTATTTTGCCGCCTTGCTGCCCTTCGACAAGCACGCCAACAGCAAGCTGCCGGCGGCATCGCCGCTCGATGAGTTGCCGGTTGTCGAGCCTGCGTTCGGGTGCATCCGGGATGCTGCCCGCGCTCCGTTGATCAGCCGCAAGCTCGCGCGGGCTGAGGAGCGAATCCGCGACCTGGAACGGCATCTGCAAGAGAAAAACCAGCACATCAGTGCGCTGGAAACACTGATCCGGCGGATTGAGTCAGGCCGCATGATGCGCGTTTTGAGTATGGTGCAGAAGGTCATGCGGCGCTGATCCTGGTTTGACGCACACCGCCTTCAAGCGTATACTAGTGCGGTTTCTGATACGCAGGTGTGCGAAAGCAATGCAATATGAACTTCTCGACCGGCTGCGCTGCCCGGTCTGCAAGTCCGGCACGTTCCAGGCTGAAGCGACGCACGAAACAGAAGTACGTTATGCTACAGCCCGGATCCGCGAAATCGTTGAAGGGCGTGTTGTCTGTGCCGGCTGTACGGCGACTTTCCCGGTGGAACAGTATGTCCTCTCCTTTGCGGAGCTCCTCGAACCCGCTGTGCGCGCTGATGGCGCCTACTGGGGTTCGTATTATCGCCGGCTCTACGATCATGGTGTCACCGGGTTCCTCGATACGCACGCACCGCCGGCACCTTTCCTCGCTAGCGGCATCCTGAAGACGCTGCCCTTCGATGGGACAGAATGGCAAGGCCCGCATACGGAACTGGCGGCGCATCCCTGGGTCAAATCGGGCGGCCTGGTCGTCGATGTCGGGGTGGGTTCGGGCTGGTCGTCGTTGTTTCTGGCCCGCCGCGGCTTCCAGGTGATCGGCTTCGATCCGGCACTCGAATTGATGCAACTGGCCAAGCAGTATGCCATAGCACAGGGCGTTGCATTGGAGTATGTCTGTGCCGATCTGTCCGGTTTCCATATGCAGCCGGCGAGCGTTGACGCGGTCTTCGCACTGCATTCGCTGCATCACGTCCCCGATTTGTATGCCGGCCTGGCGCAGATCCATACTATGCTGCGCGAAGGCGGCTGCCTGGCGCTCGATGACCACTACCAGGATCCGCCGCTGCTGGCGCTGTTGCGCCACGGTATCCTGCTTGAGGCGGAAGACCGTATTTTTCCGGCCTACCGCGACTCGGCTGTCCGGCCTGAGCCGCCCGAATCCCATTCGGCCAATGAAGGGGTGGGTATGGGTCAGCTCCTGCCGGCTATCGAGCAGTATCTGCATATCGACGAAATTGAATACCGGCATATTGCGCTGGATTTCGTCGGGCCGCTGTACTATTTGCAGCAGCAGTGCGATCCGGCGGCACTGCAGGTAGCCACGGAGATAACTGATCTGATCAAGCGCGGGATGCAGCGGGTCTGGCCGGAACAGGTGGAGTATCTGACACTGCTGGCGCAGAAACGGGCAACCCTGCCGGCGTGCCCACGTTTCGCGCCCGGCCCACGCGATCCAATGATCGGCTTGCACGCCCAACTGGCGGCCCAGGAGCGCGAACTTGCTCGCTTGCATGCCGCAGTCGCAGCAAAAGATCAGCATATTCGGCGCCTGGAGAGCTTGCTGGCGCGCATTGAAAATGGCTTGCTGATGCGCTTGCTACGCCGATTCGGCCGTTCGTGAGGAGCGGTATACGGAGGGAATAATGGCAGAACAATCAGCCGATGCAACGCTGTTGCGCATGCCCTTCGATCAGTATGGGCGCTATCGGATGGTGCAGGAGGCGGTCACGGCGGCGGCAGCGGCATTGCAATCCGAAACGCTGACGATCCTCGATGTCGGTGGCTATTACCAGGAGGCCGACGGTACACCGCGCCTGCCCTCGCAGCAGTTCCTTGGTCAGCATGAGTTGACGGTGCTCGATTTGCCGGACTGCGATTTGCCCGGCTATGTGCAGGGCGACGGTACCGCGCTGATGTTTGCAGATGCGAGTTTCGACCTGGTGATTTCCTGCGATACGCTGGAACATATTCCCGGCGAGCAGCGTGAGCGTTTTCTCGGTGAATTGCTGCGGGTGGCACGTTACGGGGTGTTGCTGATCTGCCCGATGTACGATGAGCGCACGGTGCTCGCCGAGCAATTGCTCGATGCCTACATCCGTACCGAGTTGCACGCCGAGCACGATCAGTTGCGTGAGCATCGCGAGTACGGCTTGCCACAGATCGATGCGACCGGCGCGGTGTTTAGCGCCGCCGATTGCTGCTGGCGCGAGTATCCCTCCGGCGATCTCCACGCCTGGCTGGCGATGATGCTGGCCAAACATTATCTGCTGCGCTTTGGCGGCGAATCGCCCGACCCACGCATGCACTATGGCCTTGATGAGCTCTACAATCGCGATTATGCCCTGCGTGAACGGCGTGAGCCGGCATACCGCCGTTTGCTGGTGGTGGCTCGTGATGCCAGCGGCAACTGGGCCGATGCCGTCGATCAGGCGCTCGAGCCGACTGTCAGCCGCGAGAATGGATTGATGCCTGATTTCTGGCCCGGCCGAGCCGGCCAGGTGCTGGGCTTGATCCAGCTTGGGCTGGCCGACCGGCTGGAAGATCATCGGGCGAATACGATGCACGGGCATATTACCGTGCTCCAGCAAATTATCGCCGATCAGCAGCGCGACTTCGGCCAGATACTGGAACAGCATCGATCCCATTTTATGGAGGTGATCGATCAGCAGCGCGGCCATTTTATGGAGGTGATTGAGCAGCAGCGCGGCCATTTTATGGGGGTGATTGAACCGCAACGTGCGGCGCTTGAACATCAGCGCCTGATGCTGGAACAAAAAGAAGCCAGAATCATGCAGCTCTATGAACAGATACGTGACATGGAGGCGCGGGCGAACTGGCTGCAAGGCCAGGCCGATGCCCTGCGCCGCCAGCTCGAAGCCGTTGAGAACGGCATGGTGATGCGCTTGCTGCAACGAATAAAGAGGTAACTGTGTCCCTTCCTAGCGTCTGTGTGATCGTGCTGAACTTCAACGGCCTCAAACATCTTGAGGCCTGTTTTCGCTCCTTGCTGTCCCAGGATTATGCCGGCCCGCTGGAAATTAGTATGGTCGATAATGGCTCCAGCGATGGTTCAGTGGAATTTATGCGCCGGCACTTTCCGCAGGTACGCCTGATATTGAATGCGACCAACCTGGGCTTTGCTCGCCCGGTGAACCAGGCCGCCAATGCCACGTCAGCCGATTATATTGCCTTGCTCAATAACGATGCTCACGCTGCGCCTGACTGGATCAGCCAGCTGGTGGAACTGGCACTGCGTCGCAAAGATGAGGGTGTGGCCTGTGTGGCCACCCGCGTGCTCGACTGGGAAGGCGAGCGGATCGATTTTGTGATGGGCAGCGTGAACTTTCACGGCTTTGGTGCCCAGCCCTTCTTCCGTGTGCCGGCCCACCGGATGCAGCCCGGCGAGGAGCCGTTGCTGTTTGCCAACGGCGGGGCCATGCTGGTTGATCGCAGCGTTTTTCTGGCTATCGGCGGTATGGACGAAGATTATTTTGCCTATTTTGAAGACGTCGACCTGGGCTGGCGGCTCTGGCTCTGCGGCTACCAGGTGATTTTGAATCCGCAGGCGGTCATCTATCATCGCCATCACGCGACGGCCAGCACGATGTATCCCTACCAGACCCGGCTGCTCTTTGAGCGCAATGCCTTGCAGACGATTATCAAGAATTATGCCGATGAGCATTTGCAGCAGATTTTGCCGGCGGCCTTGCTGATGCTGATGAAGCGGGCCGTGCTTGAAGGCGGCAACCTGGTGGATCGCCGCGATTTTGATCTGCGCAAGCGTGACGGTGAAGAACTCTTTCCGCTCCAGGAGTTGCCGAAGAGTGTGCTCAGTTGTCTGCTGGCCGCCGACGATGTGATGAATATGCTGCCGCAGATTTATGCCAAGCGGGCTCGTGTGCAGGCGCTGCGCAAACGCGCCGATGCCGAAATTATGCCGCTTTTTCGTTCGGCACTGGCGCCAAACTTTGGCGAAATGTTCAACTATACGCTGTTTTTCGAGCAGATGGTTTACCAGTTTGGGATTGATACAATGTTTGCCGAGATCCCTGCAACCCGTGTGCTGTTGCTCAGTAGTGACCCGCTACGCCCCGAACTGGCCGGCACCGGCATTCGGGTGGTCGAGATGGCTCGCGTGCTCAGCCGGTATTGCCAGGTGACGATTGCCGCCCACGAAAGCGCCGATTATGCCATCGAGGGGGTGCGCACCTTTGCCTTTAGCTACGATGAACCCGAGTTGATCGAGCACCTGGTGGCCGCCCACGATGTGATTGTGCTGCAGGGCTTTCTGGTGACCAGCTTTCCCTTCCTGACCACTACTACCCGGATTGTGGTCGTTGACCTCTATGATCCGTTTCCGCTGGGCAACCTGGAGTTCTTTCGAGTGCGCTCAGCGCAGGATGCATTGACGCAGCACGGCATCGATATGCAGGTCTTGCATTATCTGTTACGCATGGGCGATTTTTTTCTCTGTGCCAGCGAAGAGCAGCGTGCCTACTGGCTCGGTGCGCTGACTATGGCCGGGCGGCTCAGCCCCGAGGCCTATGCCGACGACCGCACGCTGCGCCGGCTGATCGACCTGGCGCCTTTTGGCATGGCCAGCCGCCCGCCTGAGGCGACGGCGAAAGTGCTGAAAGGTGTGGTGCCCGGCATTGCCGCAGACGACCTGGTGTTGCTCTGGGGTGGCGGCATCTGGGAATGGTTCGATCCGCTGACGCTGCTCCAGGCCATGGTGACGGTGGTTGCCGAGCGGCCCGACATCAAGCTGTTCTTCCTCGGGCGCGGCCATCCCAATACTCGCGACGTGCCGGCCATGCTGATGTATGACCGCGCCGTGGCGCTGGCTGAAGAGTTGGGGCTGCGCGACAAATACGTCTTTTTTAACAGTGAATGGGTGCCTTACCATCAGCGTCAGAATTATCTGTTGGAAGCCGACATCGGGGTCAGCACACACTACGACAGCACCGAGACGACTTTTGCCTTTCGTACCCGCGTGCTCGATTGCCTCTGGGCCGGCTTGCCGATGGTCCTCAGCAGTGGTGACACCCTGGCGCGCCAGGTCGCCGCTTACGATCTGGGCTATGTGGTCGCGTCGGGCGATGTCGACGGTCTGGCGGCGGCAATCCTGCGAATGGCCGGCGAGACGGATCGGCGCGAGCGGCGGGCGGCGGGCATGGCCGGCCTGCGTGCGCAGTACTGCTGGGAAAAAACCCTGGCGCCGCTGGTGGAGTTCTGCCGCAAGCCGCGTCATGCGCCCGATGCGCTGCGCCGACGCCCGGCCGGTCTGCCGGTGCATGGCGGCGAAGTCGCCAGTTCGCCCGATTTGCTCAAGCGCATGAACCGCCTCGATCAGGTCGTCGAAGAGAAAAATGCCCACATTGCCGAACTCAAGCAACTGATCGAGCGCCTCGAAGCCGGGCGGGTGATGCGCCTGCTGCGCACCGTTGATCGCCTGCGGCAGCGCGGAGGTTGAGGGTTGCTTTCGTGTTTGCAACGAAACTGCAAACACGAAAGCAACCGCAACATTTATTGCGGGCGCCAGTGCCATTCGCCCGGCAACGGAATGATCCCGTAGCGCTCGCGACCAATGCGGTTCTGCACCACCAGCCCGTAGCTGCGGTCGTGATGGTCGAAGGTGTGCAACTGGCTGGAATCGACGACGGCGACACTGAGCAGGTAGCGCCCGCTGAGCAACGGAAGCGCCCGAATCGTGTAGTCGATGCTGCCGGAACCTTCGACGCACGGCAAACTGAAGCGGTCGACGTCGGTGTTGGGGCCGGCCAGCCACAGGCCGTTTTCGTGGTGCAGGCCAATCCCAAAGACCGGGTCGTCAACTGGTCGTTTTGCCTGATAATGCATGCGGATCGTGACCGGCTCACCGGTATAGAAGACCTCGCCGGCAACCCCATCGGCATCGAAGAGTTCCACGCGGGTGATCGCGATCTCACGCGAACCGTGGCGTCGCAGATCGCCGTCTGCGGTTTCGGCAGGGTCTTCATCTTCAGTACGATTCTGTGCCAGGCGCCGGCGTTCCTGGCGGTTGACTTCGGCCAGGTAGGCATCGATGACGTCGCCGACCGGGCCGATTGCCCGCGACTCGCCGTGATCGAGCCAGACCGCGATATCGCAGAGTGAGCGCACCGTTTCCAGGGCGTGCGAAACGAAAACAATGGTTTTGCCGGCACGCCGAAAACTGTAGATGCGATCCATGCATTTGCGCTGAAAGGCCTCGTCGCCGACCGCGAGGATCTCGTCGGTAATCAGAATGTCGGGGTCGACGGCCGTGGCGACGGCGAAGGCCAGCCGGGTGTACATGCCCGAGGAATAGTGCTTGATCTCCATATCGAGAAAATTGCCGATATCGGCAAACTCAACAATCTCGTCGAGGCGTTCTTCCATAGCACGTCGCCCGATGCCCATCAGCGAGCCATAGAGAAACACATTTTCGCGCCCACTGAGATCGGGGTGGAAGCCGCTGCCGAGTTCGAGCAGCGCCGAAACCCGGCCCTGCATTTCGACCGTGCCGCTGGTCGGCTCCAGGATGCGGGTCAGCAACTTGAGGGCAGTGCTCTTGCCGGCGCCGTTGTGCCCGATCAGCCCGATGCTTTCGCCGGGCTCGACGCTGAAACTGACATCCCGCAGTGCCCAGAACTCCTCGCTAGCGCTCTGCGAGCGCAGGAAGCCGGTCAGCCGCTCTTGCAGCGTATTGCGCTGCTCGCGGTGAATCACAAAACGCTTGGAAACATGCTCAAAACGGATCGCCGCCACTAAATTTCCTCACCAAAGCGCCCGCTGCGGCGCTGAAAGATCCAGTAGCCAAAGGCCAGCATCAGCAACGACGTAACCAGTACCCGCAACACACTGCCGAGTGCGGGCAATCCGGGTGTCGGGATCAGCCCGACCGGTACCGGGTTGCCGTAGAGAATACCGCGATAAAATTCAACCAGTGAGGCCATCGGGTTGATCCAGCGCATGATTCGCGCTACCATCGGATCAACCGCATCGAAGGTGTAGACAATCGGCGTGAGAAAGAACCAGAGTTGCACCAGGATCCCGACCAGGTGTACGGTATCGCGAAAGAATACGGCTGTGGCACTGAATAACAGGGCCATCCCGGCGAGAAAGATGATCTGGATGATGATCAGCACCGGCAGGTAGGCAAATGTCCAGGCGAAGTTTAGTCCGTCCAGCGGCGCGTAAAGCCATTGCACGGCCGCCATCACCAGGAAGAGCATGGGCAGCGAGAGCAGAAAATTCAACAGGCTGGAGAATACTGCCACCAGCGGGAGCACTTCGCGTGGAAAGAACACCTTCTTGATCAGGTGCGCATTGTCGATCACACTGCGGGTTCCGCCGATAACGGCTTCAGCGCAGAAATTCCAGGGAATGAGCGCCACAATCAGGAAGACCGGGAACATCGCAATGCTGGTCGGCATAAAAATGCTGAATACCAGCCAGAACACCAGCATCAGCATCAGCGGTGCCAGTTGCGTCCAGAGATAGCCCAGGGCGCTGCCTTTGTAGCGTGCGCGCAGGTCGCGCAGCACCAGGTTGCGCATCAATTCGCGGTAGCCCCAGAGCTCGCGCAGCTTGGGCAGCACTCCGGCACTACGATCAATCGCCACGCCACCCAGCCCGAAAGCCAGCCCGGCCAGCACGGCCAGGCCGGCAAACAGCGCCACCCGCCGGTCGACCGGCGTAGCGGGCGGGACGGCGCGGGCGCTCTGGAAGGCATCCGAGGGCGTATCGAGCGCCAGTACCGCATTACGTTCACGGTAGAGATAATCGATGGCGGCGCGGCTGGCCTGGAGCGCCTCGACCAGCCGCTGCTGCTCGCGCTGTAGGAACTCGATGGTCTGTGGATTTTCGGCGGTGGCCAGTTCGCGGTTGACCTGCGGCAGATTGCTACGGCTGATCTCTTCCTCGCGCAGTTCCAGGGCGCGGGTCAGGTCGCTCAATTCCTCGGCAGCGAGCTGATCGATAGTCAATGGCTCAGGGGCCGGACTGGTGCGGATGAGCTCGCGCAAGTGGCTCTGAAAGGCGGTCGCCGGCTCAGCCCCGTTGAGCGCCGAGACCATTTCCCAGCCCAGCAACTGGCGCAGAATCTCGCGCCCGCCGGCCGCCCGGATGCTGCGCAGCAGGGTTTCGGCGGCGGCATTGGCCAGGCTAGCAGCCTCCGCCGGGTTGCGCCCGACGGCCACGACGCGGATCCGGCCGTCGGGCTGCGGCTCGAAGCGCATCCCCAGTTGCGGGCTGCCCAGGCCGGGGAAGCGGGCGCGCAGCCGTTCGGCAGCAATGAACTCAACCGCGGCATAATCCGTGTCGGGCTCACCTGCGGTATAAAGCTCGCTGTAACGATCGGCGACATCGATTTGCAGCGCCGCGCTGCTGGTATAAATGATTGGCTGCGAAAGGATGCGCGGCAAAGTCACGGCCAGCGCACCCAGCACACAGGCCAGGATCCAGAGCCACTGGTAGACGCGCAAGCCGCCGCGTTGCGCGTTCAGGCCACCGGCCAGCGCCTGCCAGTGTTCACCGGGTTGACGACTCGGTTCTACGGCACCGGCCACAGGCGCACCTCCATGCTTCGGCCGGCGGCCACTTCCAGCAGCAGATCGCGCCCAACCAGCGGCATGTTGGCCGACAATTCATCGTCATTGATGCTCAGGCGCTCCGGCACAAAAGGCAGCGCCAGCGTCAGCCCCGGCAAATCAAGCTCGCTGTGGTTGTGCAAAACAAAACGTAGTTCGCCTTCGGCAGCCGGCAGCAATGTGAGCTCGACCTGCGCGACAGCCTGCCGGCGAGCAGCGATCTCGCTGAGCGGCGCCACCCAGAGCTCATCGTGATTGGCGACGTAATCGACCATTTCGCGCCAGGCGGCGATCTGCTCGGGCGACGTGACTTCCTCGGTATGCGCCCAGAAATCGATCATGCCGCCGGCGGCAATCGCCCGTTCGAGCTGGGCACGAGCCGGCTCCAGGCCGGCCGGCGTCAGGTAGAAATCGGGGCAGGCCAGGATGCGCGGGTGGCCGGGCAACGTACGGCACTGTGGCTCACGAATGAGCCCGGCCTCGTCGCGCGGAAAGAGATTGTACTGCGACTGGTCGCTAAGCCGGGTCACCGAGCGAATGCCGCGTTCGGCGAGCAACTGCCAGTTCGCATCGCTCATACCGCCGCTGCCGCTCCAGGGAAAGGCCAGCGAACTGGCCGGCGGCACCTGCTGTAGTGCGGCAACGCGAGCCCACTCGTCGAGATCGAGCGTCCACTCGCGGGCATCGACAAAACCGCCATAAAAATGGCTGAACGTATGGCTCTGAATGTCCTGCTGTGCAGCCTGCAACAGCGGCAGCAGGTCGGCAAAATACCAGGCCGGGTGGCTCTGCACCGTGCCATAGGGGTCATCAGCAAACCAGGGCGTCGTCGTCCAGCGGTCGGACGTCCAGCGATTCTCGGTACTGGCCCAGGCATAGATCGGGTTTTCCATAAACGTAGCGCGGGCCGTATTACCGGGCAAAAAATTGTAGCCGGTAGCATAATAGGTGGCCCGGATATCGTGCGGCCGGAAAATCTCGAGTGTCGTGGTGATGCCCGTACGCATACGCATACCGCGGACAACCGGATCATCATCGAAATTGGGATCGCCGAGTGAGCGCGAATGAATCAGGCCACCCATCGTGGTTTCCCAATCGAAAGTAAAGGCCACTGCCGCGCGTTTCGCATCGGGCCAGGGCCGAAGTTGCGGCAGATCGGCGGATGGCGGAGCGGGTCGGGGCGCCGGCGTCCCGGCCTGGCGCAGCGCCATCACATCGAGATAGATCCGATCGTCGGAGGCCGGCGCAATGCGAACGTTCAACTCGGCGGCAGCAGCGGGCGCGCGGAAAGTAGCTTGCAGCGGCGACCAGCCGGCGGGCGGCGCATCGGCGCGCCAGAGGCGTACCGGCAACCAGGGGCTCTGGTCGACGGCGAGGGCATTGCCGGCGGCATCACGCCAGTGGAAACTGAGTTGCACGCGGGTGGGCGAGCCGAGCACCGAGTCGGTAATAGCAAAACCGGTAAAGCAGTAGCTGCGTTCCGGCTGAACCGCAATGGTCGGTGTCTGCACATAATTGGCAATGCCGATCAACTGGAGCGAGCGCCGGTCGCCGTCGAGGGCGAACGCACCGAGTTGCACGCCGGGGGCCGCCGCGCCCCAGCCCTGCGGCAGGGAGGGCGGATCGCCGGGTTGAGCCAGATCCGCGTTGGGCAGCAATTGCTCGGCGAGCAGCGGCACAGCGGCACAGGCGGCAATTCGTTGTTGCACAAAAATCGTGAGGCCCAGCCCACCGACGAGCAAGCAGATAATTGTAGCGGCGGCGAGCAAACGTCGTGAAACCATACCAAACTCATAGGCGCCTGTTGCGCAGTCGCAGGCGAACAAAGCATTTCGCGGCGGCGACCGCGTCACCGCTGATATTCTAGCACAGCTTGCGCGACGCTTTGCAGGCGGCAACTATGTTGACGGGCTGCTGGTCGCGATAGCTTCAGGGGCAAGCTCCCCACCCTGCCGACGGCGAAAAAGGAAGCCAGGCCAACATTCAAAAGTGCTTTCAACCGCTTGCAGGGCCGGCAAGCGGCCTTCAGAGCCGCTTGTTGGCCCAGGCCAGGAATTCGGCCAGGCTGGCCACCGCCAGCAGGCTCTGGTGGTCGATCTGTTCGCGCAGCCAGCGCAGGGCGCCGGGGCGCTGGCCGCCGCCATCGGCAATCACGATCGCCGGGCATGGGTAGCGCGTTTTGATGTTGAGTACCAGGTAGGGGAACTTCTCATCGACGCTGCCCGAGGATTGCTGCCATTTGACTTCGAGGGCCAGGCCATTGGGGAAATCGGGCGCACCGTCAAGCCAGAAATCGGCAAATAGGGGCAAGTCGTAGACACTACGGGCAATCGGGTACTGGGCGACAAACAGGCGTTCGGGGTAATCGGGCATCGGGCGAAACATGGTCGTCTGTTCGACTGGAGGACGATTGGCGCGCAACTCTTCGTGGCGTAGTTCGACGTAGCCGCGTCCGACGAGCATCGCCCGAATTGTCGACTCGGCGATGCTCCCGGTGGCGCTGGCCCGCAAATGGCGTTCTGGTTCACGTGTCATAAGTTATGCGTTTTCGTGCTTTTTTCGGCATTGCCGAAAAAAGCACGAAATAAAATCCTGGCATTATGCCTAGTTTACCACTTCTTCACGCCGGCGGGCGCCGAAAGATAGTCAGGGTTTCATGCAGAATCGGCACGAAGTTGCCGCGATAGCGAATGCTATTCGAGCTCATATTGTGCTGGATCTTGATAATGATGCTCTCGATGTGCCGGCGATCCAGGCGGGCCACGTCGGCGGTGAAGGGTTCGTAGCGCCCCTGCCGGCGCAAATCGCCAATCAGGATGCTCAGCCGCCCGCCGGGAGCCAGGCAATAAAAAAATCGCTCGTAGCCGGCGCGCAACAGGGCGAGAAATGCACCCGGCGAGCCGGCCCGGCTCATATCGCGTGGATCCTCCGTGTAGACCTTCATATCGTGGTAGGGCGGGTGCCAGAAGATCAGATCATAGCCGCTGCCAATCTCGTCGCGCAGGCTATCAACACCGTTGCGCAGGTCAAAGCCGGTGTAGGCAATGCCCATGTCGGCGCAGACCTCGCGGCTGGTGCCGCTGCCTTCCATCGGGTCGAGCACTCGCTGTGGCGTATACGTCACACAAAGATCGATCAGCAGATAACCCGAGCAATTGCCGGGATAGCGATGATCGCCCCAGGGCCCGCGCCCCGGATAACTGACGACGCTGCCGAGTGGTCGGCGGGTTTGCAGGTAGCGGTGCAGAGTGGTCTGGTCACGCATTGGTTGGTTGCCGGGGTAGGGGCGAAGCAGCGCTCCCTGGTGGTTTGAACTGCCTTTGTATCGAGATTTACTTGCTGGCCTGAAAATTGCCCGATGAACGGGAGCGCTGCTTCGCTCTTACCCCGGCGTTCCCAAAAATTTCTCCAGCACGCGATGATACACGTGCGGGCGTTCAATCATCGGCAGGTGGCCGCAGCGTTCGATCCATTGCAGGCGGCAGCCGGGGATGAGCGCGGCGGCATAGGGTGTGCCGGATGTCGGCATAATCTGATCCTGGCGGGCACCAATCAGCAAGGCCGGGCTGCGGATAGCGCGCATCGCCGGGTGCAAACTGCGGCTGCCCGCAGAAGCCGCGCTTTCGAGGGCCGTCCGGCGTTCCATACGCAGAAAGTGCTCAAAACTGCGTCGCAGCAGGTCGTCGTCTGCCGGCACCCGGTAGTAGAAGCGCCCGGCGACCAGGCGCATCAGGCGGCGGCGGCGGGCCATCCAGGGCCGGCGCAGTGTCATCCAGAGCGCCAGGATGCGGTGCAGACTATCGACGAGCAGGCGCTCACGTTCATTGCGAAAGGTACTGAAACAGGTCAGCACCAGCCGCTGTACCCGTTCCGGCGACCGGGCGGCCAGGTGGATCGCAATATTCGCCGCAAACGAATGGCCGTTCAGGTCGAAGCGGGCGAGGCCCATCTGGTCGGCGCAGGCCAGCACAAAATCAGCCAGCCGCTCGCCTTCGGGCCGCTCGGCGAGGGCAGGCGTGATGCCGAAGCCGGGTAGATCCAGCGCGATCAGGGTTCGGCATGTGGCCAGCGCCGCTATGGTCTGTGTCCAATCGGCGGAAGAGCCGCCCCAGCCGTGCAAGAGGATCAGCGGCGGTCCGCTGCCGGCGGCGCGATAATGCACCGGCAGGCCGGCGACCGTGATTGTGGTGTCGAGGGCCATCGCATTGCTCCCGCTCTCGGAACGCTGCCTGAACCTTTTGCTATGCATAGTGGCAGTATAGCATGGCAACGATTTCCGGCAAAGCGGTTGCCTATGCCCTTCATTTCGCTGCGGTTCATTGTGGGCTCTCACATGTGCGCTCACCGCGAACATCCAGCGGCAAGGCTTACTGATCTAGCCCGTAAAGCCCAGGAGCTTTAGGGCTCTGTTGGTTATAAGGATGTGGGCGAGCCGCCCGCGCTCCCAGCGGCAGAAAATCGCCACCTCTACTGCGCGGCCCGGATTACCGGGCGCATCCGCCGCTGGCGCAACTGTTGATCCTGCCGCCTTCCTATGATTTGACGGCAGTTGCGCTTCAAACCGCGCAGGCGGAATGGTCGGCGGCACTCGGCGGAGTGCCCCTGCTGTTGCTCGCCAGTGTCGAGCGGGCGCGGGCGCTGCTCGTGCAGGCGCTCGATCTCCCCGCCGGTGCTGCGGTCGGCCTGCCCGCCAATGCCGACCGCGCCTTGACCGAAACCGTCAAACAGCATCCGGCGCGGCCGGTGTTTCTCGACCTGGCAGCCAATCTGGCACTGCGCTACGATGGGCCTCGCCGGCGCGAGCTCGCCGCCGCCTGGCTGCAACCCTATGGCGGCGCCTGGACGAACCC
>DAOTUJ010000135.1:0-6053 GCA_034437175.1 Chloroflexaceae bacterium
AAACCGTCACCACCGCCACGGTGTCGCCGTTGAGGGTCATGAATTCGACCGTATAGCCGTTCCCGCCCGCATGCACCAGCACCACGGTCCCAATGTCACCGGCGCGCAATCCATGCGCCGGCATATCAGCGGTGAGTACACTACTCGCCAGTTCCTCAATCATCGCGTGCTCCGTTCAGGGGATAGGCCGTTGCCAGAGAGGGGGTCGTTTCTGCGGACGCAAGCAATCTGACTGCGCTCACCCGGCTATGCTATGCGTGTCTTACGCTAATCAGTGCCAGAACGAACCACGCACGATAGTGGGCAAGCACATCATCGCAACGATACTGGCAATCGTCAGCCAACCCTCAAGCATCACTGGCGCGCCGGATTTCGTCTACGATCGCCGCGATTTGCTCGGGCGATTGTCCGTATCGTGCGAGCACATCCGCTGTACGATCCAGCATGCGTTCAGCAAAACGCTGCGCTGCATCGTGACGCAATCCTTCGCCAATATAGCGTTTCAGCAACGCGTCGACCGACATATCGCGACTGACCGCAATCTGCTCAAGCGTGTGCCAGGCCTCCACCGGAATCTCGATCTGGACCCGATGGGTAGGCCGCAGTCGCGGATGCAGTTCGGTTGGGAACTCAGTATGATTCATAGAGCTTCCTTTCAGCTCGGGTCGCCGGACGCGCCGAAATGATACGCGTCCGGGTCCGCCGTTCAGTATACACGACCAGGAGCAAGCGCTGGCTGGCGGAATAGCCTAGAATGAAGTCACGTTGCTCGGAGAAGCCGGCTGGCGTTGCATCCCCATACTGGTAGAATGGGTCAAAGAACACCTCGGCTGCTTCCTCGAAGGATACCCCGTGTTTCTCGACATTCTGCCGAGCTTTCTGGTCATCCCACTCGAAGACAACACCCTGAAGCCAAAACGTTCTATCCATACCGTATCACCCGATTCAAAGATCTGCAAGCAAAGCGAACATCCTGTCACCTTACTCCAACAACAACTCCCGCTCATTATTGATCGTCACCGTGCGTACTTCCTTCGGTGCTACCGGACGGCAGGCGCTAGCGTTTTGCTCACCCTCGCGAATGACCGGATTGATGCGCTCGGCCATCTGGCGTCCGCTGCGATTCGGGAAGACGCGTTGCCTGGCTTCAGTCAGGCGCTTTTTTGGCAACCACCGTGTCGAGAAAGCCGCCACCGAGCAGCAGACCGAAAGCGTAGGCTCTATCCGTTTCGGCTTCCTGGTTGAGCAACCTCTCAAGCTCTTCACGAGCGATAACGACCGTATCCGGGCTGACCGCGATACGTTGCGGCGTGTTCGGTTCTGGTTTCACGGAAGACCACCAGCCAGGCCGCACCTGACTGGTGGTCTTCACGCTTAGCTCACATCAACGGATAGTTACGACCGCTCGAGCGTGTACGTGCCGTTCGGGTCGTTCACGACAACTGGTCCTGGTGGTTCGGCCGGCTGCTCATTCAGGCGGTTGAGCTCAGCCTCGATGTAGGGGCCCAGGCGGCAGAGTCGCTGCCGGCGCCGCGTTTGAGGCCCAGGGCTTTCTCGATTGCTCGACTGGTGCCGTAGCGTGAGGGGCTGCCGTTGTAGGCGCGCACATCGGCCAGGATCAAGGCGATGATCCGGGCCACGTCTTGTTCAGAATAGTTCGGCTCGGAATAGGCCTGTTCAGCGTCCGTTTGCTGCATTGGAACGGCATGAACGGGATGTCGTTCGGCGTTCGGAATGCGCTGCTGAACGATCCGATTCTCATAACCTCTTGGGCCGTTTTGCTCAACATCATCGTCGTCATCGATAATCGCGTCGAGCCAGCGCTCCAGCCGCATCGGCTCGCCGATGTCGTCGCGATGACTCAGCCAGGCAAAGAGAATCACCAGGACCACGAGCCAGGCGGTGAGATAGGTTACCTGGGTGGCCAGCAGGGGATCGCCGGTCAACTCGTCGGGAATGGTTGCCAGGATGATCGCCCAGCCGGCGAGCAGCAGCAACCACCAGAGAATCCAGACGGCCCGGATGATGCGTTGGACTCGCGAGCGCATAGTCTACCTCACCGAGGTATATGAGGCCGTCAATCTGGGGGTGGTCGTGAGACTACAAAGCTGACACCGATGAGCATGAGTTTCATTGCGATCCAGAGGCGCGGGAACATAGCAGTATTACCTGCTTGCTACGCTGCGTCGTCGGCAGGTGGATGCTCGTTGATCAGCACCAGAATACGCCGCAAGTTGCGCAACCCGGGACGGTTTAACTGAAGTGTACTCACCGTTGCCCGTCCGGTTGGTGTTAAACCCACTACAGTGATGCCGTCGTCGCTCCAGGCAAAATGCTCGACCCATTGCTGCTGTCGCGGGTGATAGAGCGGGACAATCGTCTGACTCAGCGTGTCCAGCGCCTCCGTTTTATTGTACTTATGATTATTACAGCCTTGGCAGGACAAGGCCAGATTCTCGAGGTGTGTCGGACCACCTTTGTCGCGTGGAAGAATGTGCTCGACGGCAAAAGCACTCATCGCATAGCGTAGTGGGCTACGACAATATTCGCAATGGTCACCTGCACGTTCATGCACGATTCGGCGCAACTCGGCAGAAACGCGCTCTTTAGTCATCGTCGGGTGCCATGATGCCAAGATCATGCATCAGTTGCGGTACAGTGACCTGGCGGAGGGCAGCCAATGCCACCAACTGTTCCAGCCGCTCGGCCTCGCGTTGTTCGACCTGGTCGGTGAGCTGCAGCAATTCGGCGTGTTCCGCGGTCGAAAGGGTACCTGCATCACGTTTGGCAATCAATTCGTGGTATCGCTGCCGAAGATCACTGGGCAACCCCTGGTTGATCCCCTGCAAGAGTTCTGACTCACGAGCTGCAAGTACCGTCGGGTTGCGACGCAGGCGCAGTGCCAGGACATGCTCAGCGAACTGTTCAAACTCTGCCTGCGACATCTGATCCAATGCTGCAAGCAGTTGCTCGGTTGTTACCTGTGTCTCGATGCGCAGTGTACTCATTCTGATATCTTCCTCGTACCTTCTACCTGACGAGCGTACTCCCTCGCGGGCTTACGCCGCCTCAACCACCTGCCCTGGCTTGCGCGGCAGCAGCAGGCCTTCTTCGTCCAGCACCTGCTTGACCTTCTGGTAGGCTTCGCCGGACGGTTTGCTGTTGTAGACCAGCCGGCAGACCTCGCTGCGGCTTGTGCTGCGCCGGGCGGCTTCGATGATCCGCTGGCGTTCGGCGGGAGCAACGGCGATGGTTGCGGTGCTGGTTGCCGGAACCGTCGCCGCGGCGGCACGATCGAGCACGCCGGGGCGCGGTGCGTCCGGCAGGGCGTTGAGCACGTCGATGCGGTGGGCCAGGGTGAGGTGTGGTGTACGGACGCTGAGGACGGCCCGACCCAGGCGCACGGTGAAGGAGTCCACGCCGCCGAGTTCGTGCATCGGGATGGCGCCTAGTTCGCGGATTTCGTTCACGCTCATGCCAATATTGGGCTTCACCGCATCCTGGGCGTATTGCACGCCAGCCAGGTAGCAGCCGATGTGGCTCCGCCAGCTGGTCTCGCGACCACTGGCGTTCTGGAAATCGAGGATGTAGCGAATACCCGCCGCGCGCGATGTGCCCAACTCCGTGGTCAGCCAGTCGTCGAGTTTGCCGCCGCACCCGAGTTTCAGTACGTCGAGTTCGGCGACGTAGACGACCAGCAGGGGTGGGCGCAGCGCCAGCGGCAGGTCGTCGAATTCCAGGACCCGGTGGCGCTCCAGCAGCAACTCGCGCCGTTCGCGCTCGTCGCGCAGCAGTTGCATCGCGGCGCTGATCTGCTCCGGGTCGCGGCCCAGCACGGGTTCGCGCCAGTTGTGCGCTTTGCCGCGCCACAGGGCACTATCGCGTTTGGGATCAATGCAGAACAGCTGGCCCTGGCCGGTGGTCAGGTTGTGGGCCAGCTGGGCCAGGATCAGAAAGGCCAGCGTGCTTTTGCCTGAGCCGGTTTCGCCGGTGATGGCCATGTGGCCGGCAAAGAACTCGCGCCGGTTGTCGAAAGACACTGCCACCACATCCGGGTTGCCCTGCAGTTCGTCCCAGCCAACCGCAACCATATACGGGTCGCCGCCTTCGTCGAGCGCGCGCTGCCGGCAGCGGTGCAGGGTTGGTAGAAAGCCGGTTGGCGGCTGTGCGAGGGGCCGCGACCGGTTCAGGTGGTGCTGTACCTTGTCGTAGGTGACCGCATCCATCGCCTGCACGTAGTCGTTGAAGCGCTGCCGAAGCGTCATATTCTCGGCTTCCAGATGCCGTACTTTGCGTTTCAGGTCGAGAAATGAGAGCCAGACCAGCACGCCGGCCAGACCGAGTACCCCGACAATCTGGAACAGTGGCAGATACTCCACAAGCCCTCCTTGCCCACGCCGATAGTCGCAATGCGCCTTATGCCATGGTTACTGATGCCGGGCGCTGCCGCCAGACCACCGCGACGCGCCGCCGGGTACGCCGCACCATCTGTTCCGGCAGCAGAGCGATTGCTGTTGCTCCCAGTGTAAGCGCAAATGCCGCGGCTGTCCATACCGGTGCCGGGCTGATTTCCTGACTGTTCAGCAGTTGCCAGAGCCGGATGCCGGCTTCCTGGAGCCAGATCAGTGGGTTGGCCGGTAGTCCGGCGATCCACTCCGGCTGCCACAGCGCGACTGCCTGGGTCAGGCCGGCAATGTTGGTGCCGATGTCAATGGTCGCGAGTATCAGGCCCAGCCCGAGGACCAGCAACCCGCCCTGAACGATGAAGTAGCGTTCGCCCAGCGTGATCACGATGTGGATCAGCATGCCGATGATCACGCCCAGCAGGGTATTTGGTAGCCCCAGCCAGATCAGGCCCAGGATCGTCATAAAGGCATTGACGCCCCAGAGGGTCCAGGAGCAGGCATACAGCAGCACCTCCAGCAGCAACTGCTGGCCCCAGCTGATGTGCCGCGGCCGGTAGACCGCCGGGTCGCGCTCATGCCGGCGCGCTGGTCGCCTGGCGGCGGTGTCGCCGTCGCGCCGGCCACGATCGATCGGTACGGCTTCGTAATAGCCGGCCGGTGGCGCATCCCACGGCACTGGTTCCGGGTCCGCTGGCCGCACATGCTGCTGTCCGCGCTCTGCATTGCCGGGCGGCAGTGCGGCCGGGGGCGCCGGTCGCTGCCGGCGGCTCTGGCCTTCGGCGCCGGGCGGCGGCACGTAGCCGAGATCGCCGGCCTGGCCGGATTCATCGGCACGCCGCTGGTTGACCAGCCGTTTCTTGCTCATAACGAGTCTCCTTGTGCAGCCCGAGATGCCGGGATCGGTGCTGCGTTCATTGCTATTGCGCGTTTCGGTATGGCCGGTGCCGGCGGTGCGGATGCGCTGCCCCTGGGCGACTGCCGGCTGGCGACCAGGTCAGCGGCACGCCGGCGGGCAGCAGCTCCAGCGCGATGCGGGTGCCGCTTCCTTCGAACTGGGTGAAGCGACAGCAACTACGGAATGTATCGCGGCAAGGACGATCTATGTCGCGGGGGATTCGGCTTCCTGACGCCGCAGCGCCGCGACCAGGGTTCCGCTCCGTTTGCATTGCTATCCCCCTCTAATCCCACGTCAATCCCGCGTCCAATTCCGGCTCCAATCCCGCCTCCCATCCCACCGGCCTGGTGGCCTTGTCCGGGTTAATCGTCAGGGTTCTCACGGAACGCCCACGCAATGGTGTGGGCATTCCGTAACCGATTGCTGCTCAGACCTCGATGCCGCCGAATGAGAGCAGGTCGCTGCCATCCGGGTCGTCATCGGCTGGCTCAGTTTCCTCTTCGTCGTCGTCCGACAGGGTGTCCGACACTCTGTCCGACAATCGGTCGGACGATCTGTCCGACACTCTGTCCGACAGATCGTCCGACGCGGGGCGCTCGGCACGGCCGGGGATGCTGATCGAACGCAAGGCGGTGGTAATTGCCGGCTCCAGTGGTTCATCGGCGGCCAGCACGATCTCGCGGGTCAGGCCATGGAGGTTGAAGCCGGCCCGGTCGGCGCCCAGTAGCAACAGGGCGCGCATCGCACCCGAC
>DAOTUJ010000136.1:0-36959 GCA_034437175.1 Chloroflexaceae bacterium
CGTTGTCATGTGCTCCCCGCTCCTGCCAGGCAAGTGCGCCATGGGAACCCGGTTTCGCGAACCCAACTCACCGCGCTGGCCTGAGCGGGAGCGGGGCCGGGGGTGAGGGCCGTCCGGCAGAGTAAAAAACGCTATCGTTGAAAGCCAGCCCCCGCTCCCGTGCAGTCTGGCGCGACAGATACCTCCCATGAACCCCTAACCCTCGCCGGCGCCGGCCTGACAGGAGCGGGGGGCCGGGCAACGGCGTTCTCGTGTGCTCCCCGCTCCTGCCAGGTCGGCGCGCCATTGGAACCCGGTTTCGCGAACCAGACCCGCCGCGCCGGCCTGAGCGGGAGCGGGGCCGGGGGTGAGGGCCGTCCGGCCGGGCGAAAAACGCTATCGTTGAAGGGCCGGGGGTGAGGGCCGTCCGGCAGCGACCTGGCGCAACGCAAAAACCTACCCCCAGAAGACCCCGCGCCCCCGCTTCCACACCACCAACCCTGCCCCGAGCACAAAAATCAGCGCCAGGCCGCTGATCGCGCCGCCGATTTGCCAGGCCGGCGGCTGGTAGCTAAAGATGACGCTGTGATCGCCCGGTGGCAGCCAGACGCCGCGCAGGGTGTAGTTGGCGCGGTACAACTCGGTGGGCTCGCCGTTGACGGTGACGCGCCAGCCGGGATAGTAGTTGTCGGCGAGCACCAGGATGGCGGGCGCGTCGGTGCGGGCGGCGATGAGCACCTGGTTCGGCTGGTATACGACGACTGGCGGCTGGGCTGCGGTTGCCGGGCCAACCGGCGGCGCGGCGGCGTCGAGGATGACGAGCCGGGCCGGGTCGAAGTCGGGTTGGGCCATGCGTTCCAACTGGGCATCGTCGGTGGCGATGCTCTCGGCATCGTAGACTAGCCAGGCGCGCGGTAGAGCGTCGAGATTTTCGTAGATGCGGCCTTCGTCGCTCTGGTGTACCAGTTCGAGCGGCTCCCAGCGCTCGATGCCTTCGAATTGTGGATCGGCGACCAGGTAGCGCACGTTGAGCATGTTCAGGATCCGGCGCCGGTTGTACGATGAGCTGAAGTAGGGTCGCAGCACGGCGCTACCGGCGGCGCCCTCACGGAAATCTTTGCCGTCGGCCAGGCGGGCCAGCCGGGCGTAGCGTTCGGTGAAAAGCGAGTGGTAGCCGCGAATATCTTCCAGGCCGTAGGCACCGGCCAGGTTTGGTGCCAGCACGTCGGGCGCGACGCCGAAAATGCGAAAGATGCCGGTTTGGCTTTGCAAGAAGGCCGTCTGGCGAGTCGGCGGAAAATCCTGTCCGGCGGCGCGGATCTCAGCCGGGTAATTGGCCAGTTCAAGCAAATGATCGCTGGTCGGCTGGGCGATTGCCAGGTCGGTGCTGGTATTGTAGCCGGCGCCGTACCAGAGCAGGTCGGCGGCGACCAGGACGATCAGTGGTGCCCAGCGCAGTGCCGGTGGCATGCGACGCAGCGCGAGCAGCAGGATCGCCGGCAGCCCGCCCAGGCCGAAGATCAGCGGCGGCAGCAGCGGCTGCTGGCGAATAATCGTGATGTAGTCGCCGTAGCGTGAGGCCGGCGTGAACAACTGCAGATGGTATAGCCCCC
This sequence comes from Chloroflexaceae bacterium, assembly GCA_034437175.1. GTDB lineage: Bacteria > Chloroflexota > Chloroflexia > Chloroflexales > Chloroflexaceae > DAOTUJ01. Next base: position 1,593 of record DAOTUJ010000136.1, read on the forward strand.
AGATTGCGCCGAAGGCCAGCAGCGCCGCCAGCAAACTGCGGTTGAACAAAAGGGCAGGGCGCGATTCGGCTGCGGGGCGCCGGCCGGCGAGCGTGTCGGCGCCCATCGCCGCAAGTAGAGCAACGGCGAAGCCCCAGAGCACAAACCAGCGACTGTGATCCTCAAACTGACGATAGGGCGGCACCAGGATCATGAATACTTCCAGCAGCGCGTTGTTTGCGGCCAGCAGGAAGGAAAGCAGTGCCAGCAGGGCGAAAAAGCTGCTCTGCGGATGACGGCTGCGCAGCAGAGCCAGCCCGGTCAGCAGGAGCGTGGCCAGCCCGGCATAGGGATAGGGCACCTGGAGCAATTCCGGCCCCCAGGCCGGCGGCGGCCCGACCCGTGGCTGGCCGTCGATTACGGGAAACACCAGCCGCATCAGCATGCTTAGCTGAAATTCGGCCGAAGCCGGCGCAAAGCCGAGATCGGCGCGTTGACCGCCTGCCGAGAGCGCGAAGGCCGGCAAGAGTTGCACGGCGGCCAGGGCCAGTGCCAGCAGCACTGCGCCGCTGAAGCCGGCCGCCTGGCGAAAACGACTGTGCCAGCCCGGCAAACCGGCCAGCCGCCGGAGCAAGTACAGACCAACCGCCAGGTAAATATAAAACGTCAGTTGCGCATGGGTCAGTGGGGGAATGGCGAGGAGCAGGCCGGCGAGCAGCCAGCCCGGCCAGTCGCGGCGATCACATGCGCGAGCGACGGCCCAGAAGCACCAGGGCAGCACCGCAGTTGCCGCCATATGATGCGGATACTGTAGCCAGGTGAGCAAATAACCACTGAACATAAAGCTGACGCCGGCCAGGGTGGCGGCGCCGCGACTGAGCCCGATCCGGCCGGCAAAGGCATAGGTGCCCAGCCCGGCGATGATCAGGTGTAGAAACGCAAATAGCCCGAAGGAATAGCTGAGCGGCACCGCATAAAAAATCAGGCTGAGCGGGTAGAAAAAGGTCAGTTGCCCATCATCGAGCAGTGGAGTGCCGCTGATGATGCTGCGGTTCCAGAGCGGCAGGGCACCCTGCTCAACAATCTGGTTGGTGAGGAGACGGCGCGGATAAGTCTGCCGGATCGGGTCGGTGTTGCGCGGATTGTTGACCGGCACGCGCTCGTAGGAATAGCGCCAGGGATGCACATGCAGCAGTGCATCGATGGGCATGAAGATATGGCCCATGGCGATGGGGCGCCACATCAGGATCAGTGCCAGGCTTGCGATCACCAGCAGCGGCGTGAGCGTGGCGATGCGACGGACTTGGGGTGGATCAAGACGCGTCATACGAGCGATCAGGGCTCGCGGCCGGCGGTTGGCTGATTGCCCGCTGCGGCTGCATCGTCCGGTTCTGCGGCATCACTGGTGGCATCATCGCGGCCAAGCAGTCGGCGCACCGAGTCGGCAGTAAGCTGGAGCGTCGTGCGCCCTTCGAGAATGATATTGTCGAGTATGCCTGGATCATATTCGCGGGGCAGCGCCATGACAAAATGATTGAGTAGATGACTGCGTTCGGCCAGAAAATCTTGCCAGCCGGCCGCGGGCTGTTCGCGGCGCATATCGGCCAGGTGTAACTCGCAGAACTCGACCAGCCTGGCGGCCGTATCGGCGGTGAGTTGAGCAACCGCACCGGCCAGGTAGTAAATCGACGGCCCCTCGGGCTCCGCCCGGTCGACCGGCAGCAGGTGCGCGACCATCACTTCGTCGACGAGCATGCGTTTTGCGCTCGTCTGATCGGCGATGTCGATGCTGTTTTCGGTCAGCAAATCGCGTGCGCTGATGCCTTTGCCCTTGCGTACTTCAGTGACGATGTAAGGCCGCAGGCGGGTAGTGGGCCACTGTTTGAGCAGGCGGGCCTCGTACTCATCGAGTTCGACTTCGCCGGCCTCGTGCCGCATGACCAGGCGTTCAACCAGGGTCGGACCGCCGTCGAATCGAAAATCGAAGGCCAGCCAGGTCAGAAAGCGTTCGGCGCCGCGATCTTCGTGGTTGTCGAGCTCGCTCATCTGCTCGGGGCCATATTTGCCGTTCCAGAACCGTTCGAGGGCGGCGGGAAACAGCTCAGGCGTTTCCTGGGCGGCCGCGATGATCTTCGGCAGCAGGACGTCCTGGGCTTCGCGCAACTGCATTTGCTCACTGCGAAAGGCCTGTTCGATGGGCTGGTGGCAATCTTTATATTTTTTGCCGCTGCCGCAGGGGCACGGATCATTGCGCCCGATTTTTTTCTTCTTTGCCGGCTGGTCCATAGCGGTGCTCCTCGAAATCGCATCGATTACGGGCGAATTGTACCATGGGTGACGCAAAAAGCTTCAAACCTGGGTTATACTGGCGCGTATGGAAAAAGTATCGCTGATCTGTACCGTAAAAGACGAGGCCGCGACCATCGGGCCGTTGCTCGATTCGATGCTGGCTCAGCACCGCTTGCCGGACGAGATTGTGGTCAACGATTGCGGCAGTAGCGATGCGACGGCCGAGATCGTGCGGCGCTATCAGCGGCGCGATCCGCGCATCCGGCTGGTCACCGGTGGTTTCAACATTTCCTCGGGGCGCAACCATGCGGTGGCGGCGGCCGGCCACGAGTTGCTGGCCTGTACCGACGCCGGACTGACCCTCGACCCGGAATGGCTGGCGGCGATTATGGCGCCGCTCGAAGCCGGTACCGCCGACCTGGTCGGCGGCTTCTTTCAGCCCGATGCGCGCAGTGACTTCGAACTGGCGCTGGCGGCAACGAATTATCGCGATGTTGAAGAGATCGACCCGGCAACATTTTTGCCCTTCGGCAAATCGATGGCTTTCCGCAAGCAACTCTGGGCTGATGTGGGCGGCTTCCCGGAGTGGGCCGGTTATTGTGAAGACCTGCTCTTTGCCATGGCTGCCGAGCGGGCCGGCTACCGGCGCGCCTTTGCACCGCAGGCGCTGGTGCATTTTCGTCCGCGTGAGTCCTTTGCGGCGTTCGCCCGGCAGTACTTCAATTATGCCTATGGCGACGGCGTGGCCGGGCTGTGGCCGAAACGTCACGCCTTGCGCTACGCAACCTACGGCGGCGCGCTGTTGCTGGGCGGGCTGGCGCTACGACCTGCCGCCTGGCGAGTTCCGCTGCTGCTGCTGCCGGCCGGCGGCATCGCCTATACGGCGGCGCCCTACCGCCGGCTCTGGCGGCGTAGCAGCGGGCGTCCGCCGCTGAAGAGTCTGGCACTCATCCCGTTTATTCGGCTGGTCGGCGATGTGGCGAAAATGGCGGGCTATCCGTGGGGGGTGATGCAGCGTCGGCGTTAGTGATGATCCTTTCTAGGGTAGCGGCTCCAGCGTCAAAATCCGAATATCTTCCTCATACACCTGCGAATCGGGCGGCCAGGGGCGGTCGGGGCCACACTGTTCGGCGATTGCGCCTAGCCGTGCGACGACCCGCCGTGCGACGGCGGGCATGTCGGCGGCGACCCGGCTCCAGGCCGTGCGCCAGATCGGTGTAACGTCTTCGTACTTGCGGCTGAGCTGGATCGGGTAGCCCAGTTGGGGGTCGAACTCGGCGCTGATACGGCTGGTAGAACAGATGCAGCCGCCATAGCCGCAGCGCCGCAGCATCAATGGTTGATGGACATGCTGCTCGAAACGGCGGAAAATCTCATCGACCGAGAGTTTGTAGGGTTGTTGGCAGCTACTGGAGACAATCCGGCGCACCCGGCGCTGCTCGACTTCGAGCACCTGCCGGCATTCGACCAGGCTGCGGAAGAAATCGCCGGTGACATAGGTATGGATCAGTTCGACCCGGTAACGCTGGAAGTCGCGATGTTGCCAGCGCTGCATGGCCTGGTCGAATGCCCGTTCTTCGGAGCGGGCGAAAAACAGCAGCGTGCCGGCGCCAAGCAACAGCAGGGCGACACTCGCCGGCAGCAACCGGCGCCGTCTACCGCTCGTCAACCAGCGAAAAAACTGCTTCAGCATAAGCATGTGTTGTTTGTCTTTCGGTGACGGCCGTTTGCGGCTGCCACCGAAAAAACAGACATCCTATCACATCAAATCGAGCAAATCGAGGCAGTGGCTTGCTCTATGGTACAATAGAAGCCGGGGAAATGCCAGAAATTGAAGATTGCTATGACTGAATATCTCACGACGATAGGTCTGGAAATTCACGCGCAAGTGCAGACGGAATCGAAGATGTTCGACGGCTGTAGCGCCGATTATGCCGGCCATGAGCCGAACAGTCGGATTTCGGTGGTGAGCCTGGGTTTGCCGGGAGCACTGCCGGTAGTGAACCGCCGCGCTGTCGAGCTGGCTGCGTTGACCGGCCTGGCGCTGAACTGCCGGGTCAATGTGCATTCGGTGTTCGCCCGCAAATCCTATCCCTATCCCGATTTGCCCAAGGGCTTCCAGATTACGCAGTATGAGGAGCCGTTGTGCAGCGACGGCTGGGTGGTCATTCTCGATGAGGCCGGTCAGGAGAAGCGCATCGGCATCGAGCGTTTGCATATCGAGGAAGATACCGGCCGACTGGTGCATGCCGGCGACGGTGCCTCGCTGATTGATTATAACCGCAGTGGTGTGCCGCTGATGGAAATTGTTAGCCGCCCGGATATTGCTTCGCCCGATGAGGCTAAACGCTATTTCCAGAAGCTGCGCCAGGTTCTGCTCTGGATCGGCGTCAATAGCGGCAACCTGGAAGAAGGCGCCCTGCGCTGCGATGCCAACGTCAGTGTCCGCCCGGTGGGCCAGGCACAGTACGGCGTCAAAGTCGAAATCAAGAATATGAACTCCTTCCGCGCCGTTGAACGTGCGCTGGTCTACGAGGTACAGCGCCAGATCGAGGTGCTCGCGGCGGGCGGCGCGCTTGCCCAGGAGACGCGCGGCTGGAATGAGGCGGCCGGGCGCACAGTTTCGCAGCGCAGCAAGGAGTTTGCCGACGACTATCGCTATTTCCCGGAACCCGATATTCCGCCGCTGGTCTTCGATGCGGCCTGGATCGCTGAGCGCCGGGCGGAATTGCCGGAATTGCCCGATGCGCGACGCATACGCTTTATGCGTGCGTACCAGCTTTCGCTCCAGGACGCTGATTTGCTGACAATTGAGCGGAGTGTGGCCGATTATTTCGAGGAGGCGCTGCACGTTGCCACATCGGCCGGCGCCGGCCCGAAGGATGTGGCAAACTGGCTGCTCGGCGAGCTCTTCCGCTTGCTCAATGATCGCGGCGAGGGCTATGCGCGCATGGCCGAGCGAATGCCCGTGCGCTACCTGGCCTCCGTCATCGAGATGGTCGCAAAGGGCACCATTACGCGCACTGTCGCCAAACAGGTTTTCGAGCAGAGCTTCGAGCAGGGCCAGGATCCGGTTGCCATCGTCGCCGAACAGGGGCTGACTCAGATCAGCGATAATAGTGCGCTCAGTGCCGTTGCCCGCGAAATCATCGGCGATGCGAAGCATCAAAAAGCGGTGCATGAGTATCTGAAGGGCAAAACCAGCGCCATTCAGTACCTGGTCGGCCAGATGATGAAGATGACCAGGGGCCAGGCCAATCCGCAGGCCGCCCGCCAGGTGCTGGAAACCGAACTGGCACAGGTCAATGACAACGCCGACTGATCTGCTCAAGCGCAGCCGCGACAAATATGCGCTTGGCCAGGCCCGGCTGCGTCGCGAGGCGGCTGAACTGGCACTGCTCAGCTTCCAGGGTAGCCTGGAAGATGCGCTGCGGGCCAATCTGTTGTTGCACGCGCTGCCGGCAGCCGGTGGCGAGTGGGATGAAGTGCTGACGGCCCTGCGCAGCAGCAGCGGCGATCCTTCGCTCGGCCCGCCGCTGCTGATCACCGGCGAAGCCGAGCGGCTGCGCCGTATGCATTCTTTATGCGACCGGATCCGCAGCGGCGGCCAGGTGACGGTCTCGCTCGATACAATTGCCGATTACCAGCAGTTCATCGGGCGCCTGCTCCAACGCTACGGCGTGCTCATCGGTCAGCCTGATGCCGAAGAAGATAGCCCGCTGCCCGATAGCCGGCGCATCCGAGAGCCGCCGCCGGATAAGCGATTCAAGCTGCTTGACCAGTTGCCGGCTTTTGCCGTGCCGGTTTTGCTGGTGCTCTTGATGCTGGCGGCCGGCGCCGGTGCGGCGGTGATGATCCAGGGCGGCCAGTCGGCGCCGGCCCGCCCGACTGCGGCTGTCGCTGTCGTGGTGCCGACGATGCCTGAGACGGTGATTATTCCGCCGTTGACTCCCGGTGCGCCGATGCCGAGTGTGACGCCAATTCCCTCGCCGACAACTGCACCGCCGGGTGCGCTGGCGCTCGGGCGAACCGCCTACGTGCGCAGTGATGTCGCCGGCGGCCTGGCTTTGCGTGAGCAACCGGGTATTGCCGCCGGTAATATCGTCAGGGTTTATCTCGATCCGGGTACGGCCGTGATGGTCATCGGTGGCCCATCTGAAGCCGATGGCTATCAGTGGTGGCTGGTGCGCGCCGCCAACATCGATGGCTGGTGCGCCGGCGAGTTTCTTGAAATTCGTTAGCCGGGTTTTGCCGCACGGCAACATCCGACGTCTGGAGTACAGTATGCGAAGCCTGCGATTGCTGTTGCCGCTCTGGCTGCTGATGGTGTTTGTGGCGCCGCTCCGGGCGCAATCGCCAATCGATGTCCTTGATACGGGCGTGGCGCTGCAGTTCCCCGCCCAGATCACGTTCCAGCTTGAAACCGAAAGCAGCGACGCCGATATTGTCGCGGTGACGCTGCTCTATGGGGCGAGCCGGAGTGAAGCGTTGACGATGGCTGAACTGTCGATTGAACCGGCGCGCCGGGTCGATCTGGTGCATGAACTCGATACCCAGGTCTATTATTTTGCGCCTGGTACCGACATCAGTTATCGCTGGTTGATCCGCGATGCTGCCGGCAATGAATTGCTCACGCCGATCCGCGAATTTGTCTATCATGATGAACGGTTCAACTGGCAGTCGCGTAGCGAACGCAACGTGACGGTGTACTGGTATGAGGGCGGCGATAGCTTCGGCGAGGCGTTGATCGATACTTCGACCCGCACCATCGAGCGTCTGCAGGATGAAATCGGCGCTACGGTCGAAGAGCCGGTCAAGATCTATGTGTATGCCAATGGCAATGATATGCGCTCGGCCCTCGAGTCGAACGAGGTCGAGTGGGTCGGTGGCCAGGCCCGTCCAGCCCTGGGCCTGATCGTCGCCGCGATTGCACCCGGCGATCTGGTAGAGGTCAGCCGGATTATTCCGCATGAATTATCGCACCAGGTGCTACACCAGGCTATCGAGAACCCCTACGGCGGTGCGCCGGTCTGGTTCGATGAAGGGCTGGCGGTGCATAATCAGGAAGTCCTTGACGCGGGCTTTCCCGACCTGGTGAACGAGGCGGCTATTGCGGGCCGGTTGATTCCGCTGGAGGCGCTGGCTTCGAGTTTTCCGGCCGATCCACAGCAGGCCTATCTTTCGTATGCACAGAGCCACAGTGTCGTAGAATATTTGTTTGCGACCTATGGCGAGGAGCGGGTCACGGAACTGGTGCAGGCCTTTGCGCAGGCTATGCCGGCGGAACAGGCGGTTCCCACAGTGCTGGGCATGTCGGTCGATGATCTGGACGCGGCATGGCGTGAGTCGTTGCCGGTCGAGGCGCGGCCTTCGCAACTGGCGAACCCGAGTTCGGCGAGTGCGCCGCCGGCTCGCTTCGACAACCCGGTGCTGCCGGCGGCACCGCTGCCGACCGCGCCGGCCGATGCGCCTCAGCAATCCGGCCCGATGAACTGGCTGGAAACCTTGCCGGGTTGGAGTGGGGCCGCCATGCTTGCGGCCTGTAGCATTGTGCTGATTGTGGCACTGGCAGTTGGGTTGCTGGTCAGCCTGCGCCTGATTGGCGTGGACAAACGGGTGAACTGATGGAGATCAAATTCACGCCCTGGCGCATGAACTATATCAAAGGCGGCAGTGCGAGCGAGCAGGCGGGTTGTGTGCTCTGCAATTTGCCGGCCGCTGCGACTGCGGAAGACGCAGCCAATTTGCTGCTCTATCGCGGACGACGGTGCTATGTAGTGATGAATCTCTACCCCTACAACACGGCGCACCTGATGGTAGTACCCTACCTGCACACCGCTGACCTGGCCGGACTGGCGGCGGAAACGGCGCATGAATTGTTTGGCCTGACTCGGCACTGTGTCGCGATCATCGAAGCTGAGTATCATCCGCACGGCTACAACCTGGGCATGAACCTCGGGCGAACCGCCGGAGCCGGCATCGACGAACATTTGCATATGCATATCGTGCCGCGCTGGAACGGTGATGCGAATTATCTGCCGATTGTTGGCGGCACGAAGCTCCTGCCGGAAGAATTGCCGCGTAGCTATGAACGGCTGCGACCGCATTTTGCGCAACTGGAACAGGTTGCCTAGCTCAAAGTGACATTCACCAGGTCGAGGAGATGATCGACCTCGAAGGGCTTGTGAATAATTACGGCGCCTTCCGCTTCGAGATCGGCAAACCAGGGTTTGCGGTTGAGAGCCGTCATAATGATCACCGGAATGCCATCGTCTTGTAGCCGGCCCTTGAGGCGCTGGAAGGTTTCAACGCCGTCCATGTTCGGCATCATAATATCGCTGATGATCAAATCGGGTTGCAGATGCTCCAGCCTGGCCATGCCGCTTTCGCCGTCATTGGCCAGAACGACATTGTAACCGGCGTTGCGCAAGGCAATTTCAAGGATCGATTGGAGTGCGAGATCATCATCCATTACAAAGATGGTACCTCTGGTCTGAGCCATCGCACAATACCTCCGTTCAGTGGGTGCTTGCATGGGCAGCCGGCGATAGTTGTTGCTGGTCATCGGGGTATGTGCTGCCCTGGCGCCGCCTATTATACCAGAGGATGCCGCAACGGTTGCTGGCGCAACGGTGTGGTATACTGCCGCACAATCAGGAGAAGAGGGGAGACGATCGGCGATGAGTGATGGAAGCAAAGTGATGGATAACCTGCGGCGAGTCGAGATCTTTGGTGGTCTCACCGACGCAGAACTGGTGCAAATTGCCAAATTGTGCAAAATTCGGCGTTTGCCGGCCAGTACGGTCGTCTTCAACGAGGGCGATGACGGCAATGAGTTGATGATTATTCACGATGGTTGTGTGCGTGTGTCGATCAATACCCGCACCTCCGACGGCAAAATGAATCCGACGACGATCAATATGCTCTACGCCGGCCAGAGTTTTGGTGAAATGGTTTTGCTGGGCGGCGCCACCCGCTCGGCTACCGTTACCAGCGTTGATCCCTGTGTGCTGCTGGTGATGAGAGAATTTGATTTTGCAACCCTGTGTGACGCCAATCCGCGAATTGGCTATCGGGTAATGCGCAATATGGCTTCGGATCTTTCCTATAAACTCCGTTCCTCCAATTTGCTGCTGCGTGGCAATATTCGCTGGCAACAGGGCGAACTCGGCCGCCGTTCGTCTTCTTCGAGTTGATGCAACAGATTCTGCTCGTCGATGATGAACCGGCCATCGTCGGGGTAATCCGTGAACGTCTTGAACGCGAAGGCTTCCGGGTTACGATTGCCCCCGATGGCGAAACCGCCCTCGAAGCACTGGCGACTGCCGATTATGCGCTGTTGCTGCTCGACATCGGTTTGCCCGGTATCGATGGCTTTGAAGTCCTCCGCCGTTTGCGCGCTATGGGGCAAGATCTGCCGGTGATCTTGCTTACGGCGCGCGGCGATGAGATCGACCGGGTTGTCGGCCTCGAGCTCGGCGCCGATGACTATGTCGTCAAGCCGTTTTCGGCTCGTGAACTGGCAGCGCGCACCCGGGCGCTGCTGCGCCGTACCACCGAAATTTCCCGCTTGCGGGCTCGCCTCGCCGCCCAGTCCCCCGATGAGCCGCAATCGCCGCCCATCATCCGGATCGATAGCAGTCGGCGCCGGATTGTCTATCGTGGCCAGGAACTCGATTTGCGCCCACGCGAATTCGATCTGCTGGCCCTGCTGGCCGAGCATCCCGGCCAGGTCTTCTCGCGAGAAGCCCTGTTGCGCCAGATCTGGGGCTACGATGACTACGTCGATGCGCGAACGGTGGATGTGCATGTGCGGCGCCTGCGTGCCCGCCTCGCCGCCGTTGATCCGGAAAACCAGTTGATTCTGACGGAGTGGGGCGTAGGCTATCGCTTTGTCGAACCGGAATGATCGCGTCGGGTTCGATACCGGTATGTTGGTGGCCGCCGGCCGGGTATGCCACATTCCGCCTGCTTATTCCACCGGCTCCGCAATTGTAATCAGCCGATGACTCATGTCGCTGACGCCGCCGTCGACGATGACCTTGTCGCCGATGCAGGAAACCAGGGTCAGTTGTTCACGACCCTGCGGCAGAATATATTCGACCTCGTGAGGCAAAACCCAGACCTGGCGGGTAACGGCATAGGTGTGGCTCGCGCCGTCGGCAGTGACCAGCGTGATCGGGCTCCCCAGGGCCAGTTCATGGATGCGGGCAAAGGGCGCCGAAACATCCGGTGCATGCTGGAAACGCAGCACGTGCGCCCAGAACACGATATTTTCGCCTTCACCGGGGCGGGCGCTATACTGATACCAGCCGACATCGTGATCGGGGACAATTGGTATTGCCTGTGCATCCAGCCCGACTGCAATGGTCTCATAATCGAATTCAAGCGCATTGATCAGCAGACGTGCCGGGCGTTGTAAGGCCGGATCGACGGTCGGCTGGAGTGTCGGCGCGGCGGTAGGGTCGGGCGGCACCGGCGTTGGGCTGAGCGGCACCGGCGTTGGACTGGGCGGCACCAGCGTTGGACTGGGCGGCGGCGGCGTAGTGGCTTCCGGTGCCGGTGAAGCCCGGAGCACGGTACAGCCTGACAGGATCAGCAGCAGAATAGTTGCGAGCAACACAATGCGGAGCTGATGCGAGGTTTTTTTCTTCATCTCGATCCCACCCTATATTGAGAGCGATGCGTCGGTGATAGTATAGCATGTCTGAATAGCGAGATGTGCTGACATGCGCATTGCCAGCCAGCCGTGTTTGATACACTCATCGCTCGTGGACGGGATGTATTGCGGTGGTCTCGCCAGGCACTCACACTCCCAGACTCCGCCCGATGATCTCTTTCATGATCTCATTCGTGCCGCCGTAAATCGATTGGACGCGCGCATCGAGATAGGCGCGTGCAATCGAGTATTCCAGCATATAGCCGTAGCCGCCGTGCAACTGCACACAGGTGTCGATCACCCGCTTCTGCATGTCGGTGATCCACCATTTGGCCATCGAGGCCTCTTCGGTAGTCAACGTACCGGCGTTCAACTCGCTAATACAGCGGTCGACGAAGACCCGCCCGATTTCGAGTTCAGTTTTCATCTCGGCGAGCTTGAAGCGGTTGTGCTGAAAACGCCCAATAGGCTGGCCGAAGGCCTCGCGCTCCTTGCAATACTGCACCGTCCACTCGAAGGCAGCCTCGGCCGCCGCCTGTGCTCCCACCGCGATGGTCAGGCGTTCCTGTGGCAACTGCTGCATCAAATAGGCGAAGCCACGTCCCTCTTCGCCCAGCAAATTATTCGCCGGCACCCGCACATTCTGGAAGAACAACTCGGCTGTGTCCTGCGCGTGCAGGCCCATCTTCTCGAGCTTGCGCCCGCGCTCGAAGCCCTCCATTCCGCCTTCGACCACCAGCAGGCTAATCCCCTTGTGGCCCTTCGTCGGGTCGGTACGCGCCACCACAATCACAAAATCGGCCATGTAGCCATTGGTGATGAAAGTCTTCTGGCCATTGAGCACATACTGATCGCCTTCGCGCAGCGCCGTGCTGCGTACCCCGGCCAGGTCGCTGCCGGCACCCGGTTCGGTCATCGCGATTGCGCTGATGTGTTCACCACTGACCAGGCCGGGCAGCCAGCGCGCTTTCTGCGCTTCCGTCGCGTAGTGCAGCAAATAAGGAATGACGATGTCGGTATGCAGGGCAAAACCCGGACCACTGGCCCCGACGCGGTACAACTCCTCGGTAATGATCGCATTGAAGCGAAAATCGGGCAACTCGGCGCCGCCGTACTGTTCCGGCACCTGCATCCCCAGGAACCCCTGGTTGCCCGCCTTGCGCCAGAGCTCGCGCGTCACCATGCCGGCCTTCTCCCAATCCGGGTGCTGCGGCACCACCTCGCGCTCGACAAAGCTGCGAAAAGCATCACGAAACATCTCATGCTCAGACTCAAAAATCGGCCGTTTCATATTCTTTTCCTTTCAAAAAGAAGGCTATGGTTGTGTGCCTGCGGCCAGCAACCATAGCCTTCTGCATCAAACCAGGGCGCCGTCGGCGTACTGGGCACGCAGCACTTTCTTGTCGAATTTGCCGACACTGGTTTTCGGGATTTCGCTAACGAAGATGAAGCGATCCGGCACCTCGAATTTAGCGAACTGCGCTTCGAGGTGGGCGCGCAAATCGTCTTCGCTCAGATCGGCGGCGTCCGGGGTGGGCACAATGGCGGCCAGCGGGCGCTCCTGCCATTTTTCGTTCGGAACCGCAATCACCGCCGCCTCCATCACCTGCGGATGCGCCATGAGCGCATTTTCCAGCGCCACACTTGAAATCCACTCGCCGCCGCTCTTTACCAGGTCTTTGGTGCGATCAGTGATGCACATGTAACCGTCCGGCGTCATGGTTGCCACGTCGCCGGTGCGAAACCAGCCGTCGGCAGTAAAGCTCTCGGGGCCGGGTTCGACCTTGAAGTAAGATTTCGCAATCCAGGGGCCGCGCACCTGTAACTCGCCCATAACCTTGCCGTCCCAGGGCAACGCATTGCCTTCCAGGTCGACGATGCGCATCTCGACGCCGGCCAGCGCATAGCCCTGGCGCGCCTTGACATCCCACTTCTGGCTATCCGGCAGCGCCATATGATCGCTGTGCAGAATCGAGACCGTGCCCAGCGGCGACATTTCGGTCATGCCCCAGGCGTGCAGCACATTCACGCCGAGTTCCTTCTCGTAGGCCTCGATCAGCGCCCGCGGCATGGCTGCGCCACCGACCACCAGCGCCCGGACATTCGATACATCACGCGGGTTCTGCTTCAACTCCTGATACAGCCCGGTCCAGATCGTCGGCACCCCGGCCGGAATGGTTACCTTCTCGGTTTCGATCATTTCGGCGAGCGCCGGGCCGTTGAGATGCGGGCCGGGCATTACCAGTTTCGCGCCCGACATCACTGCCGAGTAGGGCAGACCCCAGGCCATAGCGTGGAACTGCGGCACGACCGGCAAAATGCAATCGCGCTCGATAATGCCCAGCGCGCTGGCCTGGTTCTCACCCAGCGTGTGCAGATACATCGAGCGATGCGAATAGAGCACACCCTTCGGATTGCCGGTCGTGCCGCTGGTGTAGCACAGGCCCATCGCCATCTGCTCATCGGTCGAACGCCACGCGAAATCCTCGTCGCCCTGCGCCACCAGGTCTTCGTAGTGCATCACATTTTGCAGCTTCGTGGCGAGATTCGGGCCGGCGTTGGTGATGATTATATGCTCGACATTGTTGAGCTGGTCGGCAATCCGTTCGAGCGCCGGCAGCAATGTCACATCGACGATAATCGCACGGTCTTCGGCATGCTGAATGATGAAGCCGAGCTGGTCGGGGAAGAGCCGGATGTTCAACGTATGACAGACCGCACCCGCGCCGGGAATGGCATAGTACAGTTCGAGGTGCTGGTAGGTGTTCCAGAGAAAGGTGCCGACCCGGTCGCCCGGCTGGATGCCCAGCTTCACCAGCGCGCTCGAGATTTTTTTGACCCGCCGGTACATATCGGCGTAGGTGTAACGGTGCATCGAACCGTCGGGTTGTCTGGTAGCGATTTCGCGTTTGGGGAAAAAGCGATTGCCGTGCTCAATAATTCGATCGATCGTCAACTGGTAATCCATCATGAGGCCCTGCATTGGACACACTCCTTCTTTGGGTATTTGCTTACTGAACCTGGGAGACAGGCAGCTACACCCCGATTGCAGCACCAGTCATTCTGGCGCTGTAACCGGAGTGTAACTGGTTGTTTCTGTCGCGAATGGTTTAAGTATACCACAATCGAAAAAATCGCTGGTTCATTGGAGCCGCCCGCGGCTCCAATGAACCAGCGATTTTTTCGAATTACTGACACGACTTACGCGGTGGCGACCGCAACCGTCTTTTTTCGCCTGCGGCAGCGCGGAAAAGAACGTCCTTTTCCACGCTGCCGCAGGCGAAAAAGCCAGTGCAACCAGCTCCAGCGCCGACTGTGTAAGTCTCAGGAACGAAGTGCCTCAATAATTGTCCCATTCGCCAGCCCGCCGCCCTCGCAGATAGCAATCAGGCCATAGCGTGCCCGGCGCCGTTCGAGTTCGTGCAGCAAAGTCGCGACGATGCGCGTGCCGGTTGCGCCGACCGGATGGCCGATGGCAATCGCGCCGCCATTGACGTTCAGCTTCGCCATGTCGGCGCCGAACTCGCGCTGCCAGGTTAGCGGCACTGAGGCGAAGGCTTCATTTACCTCGTACAGATCGATGTCGGCCAGGTTCAGCCCGGCGCGCTCCAGGACTTTGTGGGTCGCCGGGATCGGCCCGGTCAGCATGGTGACCGGGTTGACACCGACGGCGGAGAAGGCCACGAAGCGGGCGCGCGGTTGCAGTTCGAGCTGCTCGGCCAGCGATCGCTCGGCCACCAGGACCGCACTGGCACCGTCGGTGATCTGGCTGGAATTGCCGGCGGTAATCATATCCAGCCCCGGAAAAGCCGGTTTGAGCGCAGCGACCTGTTCCAGCGCAGTGTTTGCCCGTACGCCTTCGTCTTGCTGCAAATCGGTACCCGGAACCGGTAGCACTTCGCGGCTGAAGTGGCCGGACTGCCAGGCGGCAGCGGCGCGCTGATGGCTCTGCACACTGTAGCGATCGAGATCCTCGCGACTGAGTTCCCACTGCCGCGCAATCAATTCGGCGCCGCGGGCCTGGTCGAACCAGCCGCCGTCCATCGTGTAGCGCGCAGCCAGCTTCGGGTTCAGCGGCGTGCCCGGCCCCTGCAGATAGGCCTGGCCCAGCGGAATCCGTGACATGGCCTCGACACCGCAGGCAATCGCCAGGTCGTAGCTGCCGGCCATAATGCCCTGGGCGGCAAAATGCAGCGCCTGCAAACTTGAACCACACTGGCGGTCAATCGTCACTGCCGGCACCGATTCGGGCAGGCCCGCTGAGAGCCAGGCATTGCGCCCGATATTCGCCGCCTGCTCGCCAACCTGGCTGACACAGCCGGCAATCACATCATCGATGCGAGCCGGGTCGAGCTTGTTGCGCTCGACCAGCGCCGCCAGCAAATGGCCGAGCAAATCATTCGGATGAACATCTTTGAGCGCCCGCCCGCGCCGGCCCAGCGGCGTCCGGATCGCATCGAGGATCACAGCTTCGCGCATCATTGCACCTCCGTGAGCAAAGGTATCGTGTACCTATTGTACACGATACCTTTGCTTGCACCCTTTTTTTGCCTCCGTCAGGGTGGAAGTTGACGTTTATTTCCTTCGTTGTGGCGGCAAAGCCGCCACAACGAAGGAAAAAGAAGGTTTTTCCTGGCTGCCGCAGGCGGAAAAGCCCTTGCGGCTTGAGCATCCAACGCCGGCTGTGTAGGCCCTGCCAAAAAGTGGTACCATAGCGGTATCGAACAGGATACCGCTATGGTAAAGGAGCAGATCAATGCAGATCGCCGGCAATGGCGCCATTGTCAGTGGTGGCGCTTCGGGATTGGGTGAGGCGACGGTACGTATGCTGGCCGCCGGAGGCGCGCAGGTCGTGATCGCCGATCTCAACGAAAACCGCGGCCAGGCGCTGGCCGAAGAACTGGGGGCTACCGTGCGCTTCGTGCGCAGCGATGTGAGTGACGCCGGCTCGGTGGCGGCGGCGATTGCGGCTGTAAAGGAATTCGGCGGCGATTTGCGCATCCTGGTAAACTGCGCCGGCATTGCGGTCGCCGAGCGCATTCTGGGCAAAGAAGGCCATCATGACCTGGCTCGCTTCGCAAAAGTGATGCAGATCAACCTGGTCGGCAGTTTTGTGCTGATGACGCTGGCTGCCGAGGCGATGGCGCAGAATGAGCCCGATACGGCCGGCGAACGTGGGGTGATGGTCAATACGGCCTCGGTGGCGGCCTTCGACGGGCAGATTGGCCAGGTGGCCTATGCGGCCTCAAAGGGCGGCATCGTCAGCATGACCCTGCCGGCGGCGCGGGAGCTGGCTCGCTACGGCATCCGGGTGATGGCGATTGCGCCTGGTTTGTTCAATACCCCTATGCTGGCCGGCCTGCCCGAAGCCGCTCGCGAATCGCTCGGTCAGCAAGTGCCTTTCCCGTCCCGCCTCGGCCGGCCCGCCGAGTACGCCGCCCTCGCCCGGCATATCATCGAGAATACTATGCTCAACGGCGAGGTCATCCGGCTCGACGGCGCGATCCGCATGGCGCCGAAGTGACTTTGGGCGAGTTGCGCCCGATTGAGTTGCCCGAGGCGCAGAATCAGGAGAGCGAGGAAGGGGCACCGACTTCTCAGGAGCCGCAAGTGCCTTGATTGGTAATATCAAATCTGAAATGATAAAGTGCGTATAATGCGGTTTCTCCTCTTCGCCCTGTTCACGGTTGTGCAGCACTACACCCCGTACCCTGCCTGATCGCCGACAAACTCGGGCAAATCCGGGTGCCCCAGTTGCTGGCGAATGCCGTGAGCTTCGCCGATGTGAAACCAGTAGTGGTAGATGTTGCGCAGCAGCATGGTGCCGATATTGTAGCGTATGGGCTGGCCGTTGCGCTCGAGGTGTCCGGTCAGATCGGCCTCGCCGAGCGTGCCCAGGTATTCGTCGGCGGCGGTGGTCGCCTGCTGCCAGGCGTCCCACATCTCCGCCAGCGGCGGCGTACTCGCCGGCCGGCCCGAGCCAACCAGGGTACTCAGATCCGGCAGCAGATCGCGGCCCTGCGCCGTCAATACCCAGTAACCGTGTTCCTGGCTGGCCAGGTGCCCTACCATCCAGCTCAGGCAGTTTTGCCTGCCGAGCCGCCGGCAGGCATCTTCCTCGCTCAGTCCATCCAGGCAGCGCTTCAGTTCGCTGCGCGCGAAATGGAGCTGGTTCACCAGCAGTGTCGGCATAAATGCCTCCTCTGTTTTTGATTTGCGCAACTGTTTCTTCCACTTCCTGGAGCTGTAGGCGGCAGCCCGCCGTCGCCTACAGTTCCAGGACGCGGCCCCGCAGCCCCTCCGGCGCCGGGATGCCCAGCCGCGCCAGCAGGGTCGGCACAATATCATAGATTTCGGCACCTTCGACGCGCTGGCCGTCGCCGGGGCGGTGCGGATCGTAAAAGATCAACAGACCCTGCTGGGCATGGTTGGCGTCGTCCGGGCCGGTGTCGTTTTCGGTGGTAAACAACTCGCCGCCGCCGACAGTGCCGATGGCGCGGTAGGCCAGTTCGCTGAAATACACAATCAGATCGGGCGCGATGCCGCGTACTTTGTGGTACAGTTCCTGCGGCGTATGCACCTGGTTGTGCAGCAGTTTGCCGTCCGGCCCCTGAACACCGCTCAGTCGTGCCGCCAGCCGGGTGCGCTCGCCGGCAAATTCCGCCGGTGGAATATTGCCCTCCGGTTCGCGGCCCTGCACATTCATAAAGATGCGCCCATAGTAGCCACCGGCGCTCCAGGCGCGAGTCTGGCTCCAGTCGATGTCGGCCTGATCCAGCGGAATGGCCTGCTCCGGTCGGCTGCGCAGTGTCAAATAGCCTTCTTTGATCAGCCACTCGTTGATACAGAACCCGCCCACCAGCGGTCGTGCTCCATGGTCGGACACCACCATCACGATGGTTTCGCGGTTACAGAGTGCCAGCAACTCGCCGATTTGCCCATCGATGTACCGGTAGTAATCATGAATTGCATCGGCAAAAGGCGAGTTTTCCACAAAACGTGGGTGCTGTTCATCGCTGTGGCTCCAGAAAGCATGGTGCAGCCGGTCGGTTCCCATATCGACCAGCATCAACAGTTCGGGGTCATCTTCGGCAATCAGGCGTTTCGCCACCTCGAAGCGTTGTGTGCCGAGCCGGTAAATATCACGCAGAATGCGCTGCTTATCGTTCGAGCGAAAATCCGGCACATCAAGCAAATAATCTTCACCGCCCAGCCAGTCACGAATGCGCCCGGCCAGTTCCGGCGGGTGGGTATGTTCCACGTCGATGCCCGGTGCAAGAAAGCACGATACCAGGCTACCGTTGACCTGCGGCGGCGGGTAACTACCCGGTACGCTAACGATGCCGACGCGCCAGCCGGCGCTGCCCAGCAGATCCCAGAGCCGCGGGAAGCGCACCGCTCGCGCATCGGCCACCCCCATGCGGGTGTAGCTACGGTCGAGCCGGTTGCGGAACCCATAGATCCCCAGTTCGCCGGGATCGCGCCCGCTCAACATGCAGCTCCAGGCCGGCACCGTAATTGCCGGCGTACAGCTTTCCAGCCGCCCGTAGCTGCCCTCGCGCATGAGTTTATCGAAATGGGGTAATTTCGAACGCCAGCGCCGGAACACCAGTGAAGGCTCGGCACAATCCAGACCAATGATGAGCAGGCGCGGCGCCATAAGGACTCCTATAGCTATGACTTCCGCAGTCGGCGCTGGTTGCGCAATGGCTTGTTTCGCCCGCGGCAGTGTGGGAGTTCCATGACCGGGTTGCATTTTGCGGTTTTGCCGCAAAATGCAACCCAGTCAGAAATTCCCTTGTTGAGCTGAGCGTTGAGCGTGCCGCAGGAGCAGCCGCGTTCGGGCTCAGGCCTGGCGTGGCTGCTCGACGTTGCTGTCCTCGTTGTTTGCAACAGCCACTGGAACCGGGCCGGCTGCGCCGGGCCGGTGGCGCAGATAGAGCAGTACCAGGGCGCTGCTGAAGGCCGCAAACGAAAGCAAGTGTACCACGTTGAACGGCGTACCGGGGAAAAACCAGGAATCGGTGCGCAGGAACTCGATAAAAAAACGCCCGAATGGGTACCAGAACAGGTACATCAAGGCCAGGTCGCCCGGGCGCAGGCGTTCGCTATAGCGACGCGAAATCCAGAACAGCAGACCAAAGCCGATAAAGTTCCAGACCGACTCATAGAGAAAGAGTGGGTGAAACCGTGTATCTTCCGGGTACAGCAACAGATTGTTGTAGGGCGGCAGGCGGTGCTCCGGGTCGATGATCAATCCCCAGGCGGCATTTATGGGCGGCCCATACAGCTCCTGGTTGATGAAGTTGGCCTGTCGCCCAATCGCCTGGCCGAGCAGCAAGCCCAGCCCGATGCCGTCGAGATAGACCGGCAACGGCAGGTTCTTCCAGCGGGCGTAGGCAATCAGCCCGAGGGCGCCGAAGACAAAACCGCCGAAAATATGCAAACCGCCGCGCCAGAGTTGCAGAATCTCGATCGGGTTGTTCAAATAGCGTTCGAGCCCTTCCGGACCGCGTGGCGACTGAATGAATACATAATACAGCCGGGCGCCGATCAGCCCGGGAATCAGCACCCAGAACAGCATATCCCAGATATTGTTGCCGTCTTCGCCCTTGCGCTCGACATACTGTGCAGCGACAAAACTGGCCGCCAGGATACCGGTCATGATCAGCAGGCCGTACCAGCGTACTGCGAAGGGGCCGAGTTCAAAAATAATCGGATCAACTGGTGGATACATGGCGCCCTATTCCAGGTAACCCAGTTCATACAGCCGCCGGCGCACCCGTGGGTCGTCTTCAGCCTCACGTTCGACCGCCGGCGCGGCGGCGACCGTCGAGTGTACGAACAGGTCGAGTCGATCTTGCAACTCTTCGACCCGTTCCGGCAGAATATCGCTCAAATTGAGCGTTTCGCCCGGATCTTCGTGCAAGCTGTAGAGCTCCTGGCGCGTCTTGCCGACCTGGATCAGCTTGTGTCCACCGCTGATCACCGAAAGCATCGGTGCATCAAGGCGATGCCGTTCGAGCAACTCAGGCTGGCGGCGCTGTACCATGCCGACGACGTTTTGCGGTGGCCAGGCCTCGGCAAAGACCACGCCCTGATCCGGGTCGGCGCCGGAATTCTGAACCAGGCTGTAAGCCCGTTCCTCGCCCTCAGCCAGGCCGGCCGCCGTCAGCGCAGTGTGGAATACCCGCCGGGTCGAGACCACGTCGTCGCGCCGGCTGCCGCGAGGCAGGCTGCCCTGCGGGTCACGCACGATCAGCGGCACATGCACCAGTTCATTGTAGCTGCCGAAGCTATGACCGATCAGATCTTTTTCGCCCAGATGATCGCCGTGGTCGGCGCAGATCATCACCAGCGTATTGTCGAGCGCACCGCTCGCACGCAAATTCACGAAGAAATCGCCGATCTGCTCGTCCTGCCGGGCTACTTCCGCATCATAGATCCCATCCAGCGTGCATTTTTCCGCCTCGGCAATCGGGCCGTTCAATGGCGCCAGCCAGCCATACACATCGTTGTTGAAGCGGCGCAAATACTGGCGGGCATGCTGATCGCGGTTGATATGCGGCGCGAAACGTTCGATGAAGCGGCTCGGCGGATGGTAGGGCGCGTGCGTGCCCATCAGGTTGACAAAGGCGAACACCGGTTGTTCGGCGTCGACGCCCTTGCGATTGATCAGCAGGCGCGCTGTATCGTTCAGCGATTTCTGGGTGTTGCCCTTGAAGCTCAGCGCCGTCTGCCAGATTGGTGCCATCAGCGGCGTGAACGACAGCGCCAGCAACAGATCCGAGCGGGCAAATGAATCCTGGATGCGCCCCAGCAACCGGGCCAGTATACGTTTGAAGAACTGGCGATAGCGCCCGATTACGCCCGATCCCTGCCCGGCCTGGTTGGGCCGCGAAGTCAGCAAACCGGCATAGTTGAGAAAACTGACAAAACCTCGCCGCAGACCATTGTTAACCACACCAACCAACGGGTTGTTGCAAAAGGCTGCCGTGAAATAGCCGCCGCTACTCAGGCGTTCGGCCAGCGTCGGCAGGCTATCCGGCAGTACCGAACGACTCTGGATCGTCGTATGTACCGTCGGATACTCGCCGGTGAACATCGACGCATGCGAGGGCATCGTCCACTGTGCCGTGGAAAATGCATAACGATAAAGCGTTGAGTCGGCGGCAAACGCATCCAACTGCGGAGTCGTTTCGCGGCGATACCCATAGCAGGAAAACCGATCAACACGCTGCGTATCAAGCACCATCAACAGAATATCTGGTCGTCTGACTGACATAACCTTCCATCACTTGAATAGCATAAACCTGGCCGGCGTTGCCTTCACGCAACCTGAACCGACTGCCTTTATCCGGTTGCTAACAGCTTATCGTTGCCGAAAAATATTAAAAGCACGTGAAACAGCGATTGCAAATCAGTAAACTTTCGATTAAATTGTTTTCGTTGTTCTGATAGCGGTGAGCAGAACGATAGAGCTTCGTCTGGGCGTGCATCTGGCGTTACAATGCATACCCGCTTTGCGCTTCGCTTCAAGGCCGCCCCCGCTCTGCTGCCGGCGGCGCCGCCGAAGGCGGTTCGCCGGAACGCTGGCGCAGAACCAGCGCCAGCGTTCCGGCGCCAATCAGCACCAGGCTGACCAGCTGGGCTACCCGCACCAGGCACATGCCGGCGGCATCCTGCAGGCAGAGGCTATCGGTACGCAGCCCTTCGATCCAGAGTCGCCCGAGCGAATAGTAGATCGCATAGCTGAACAACAGATCGCCGTGATTGAGCCGGCGTTGCTCCGCCGGCAGCTGCGTGCCGAAGCGCCGATCCAGCCAGAGCAATAGCCCGACACCGGCCAGTGACCAGAGCGACTCATACAAGAATGTGGCATGGAAGAGCGTATCCGGCGGATAGAGTTGCAGGTTGTCGTAGGGCGGAATGCGCTGCGCCGGATCGATGCGTACGCCGAAGCCGAGATCCGTCGGCGCGCCATAGGCTTCCTGGTTGATGAAATTGCCCCAGCGCCCGATAGCCTGGGCCAGCAAGAAACCCGGTACGCACATATCGAGCCAGGCCAGCAAGCGCAAGCCGGCGTAACGGGCATAGATCAGCGCCGCAAGCAATGCACCAATCAAGGCGCCGTGGATCGCCAGTCCGCCGGTTGTCAGGTTCAGGGCACTGAGCGGGTCATCGGCAAAGCGCGACCATTCGAAGATCACATAGTAGATGCGGGCATCGGCAATCCCCATAATCAAGCCCAGCAGCAACTGGTTCCAGACATGATCCGGGTCGACGCCACGGTCGATTGCCCGCCGCGAAGCCAGCCAGGCGCCGAGCAGGGCGCCGCTCATAATGAATATCGCGTACCAGCGCACCGCGATTGGAATGCCGAAAACCTCGGTTTGAAACAGGTACGGCCCGACCGGAGGATACAGCTCCATGGTTCCCACATGACTCCATTTTCCCCATCCGCAGCATTGTACGCCCTTCCGAAATCAGTGTCAATTCTCGGGGTTAACCCCGGCTTAATCGGGATTTAACATGGCCTGCGGCGCTGCATGCCAGGTCGACCTGAAAAGACGTTGCAGGTGTTCGTGTGCGCGGCGTCGCCGCGCACACGAACACCTGCAACGTCTTTTCAAAGGGCTTTTTCAAAAAAGAGGCTCAGTGGATCTTCGCGGTAGGCGCCGAAGGGCGGGATGCGCTGAAAGCCGGCCCGTTCGTAGAAAGCGATAGCTTCATGCTGGTGGATGCCGGTTTCCAGGCGCAACAGCGGGCGCTCCCGGCTGAGCGCATAGGCCGCCAGCTGTTCCAGCATGAGCCGGGCAAAGCCGCGCCCACGGAACTGCGGGCGGGTGAACATGCGCTTGAGCTCGGCATACTCCTCGTACAACTGCACACCGCCGCAGGCTGCGGCTACACCATTGTCGCGCAGGACGAAGAAAACGACACCTTCGGCCAGCAACTTCTCGATGCTGTAGCCGTGGCGACTCTCCCGCGGATAGAGTGGATCGAGGTAGGACTCGAGTTCGTCGATCAAAGCAACCGCGGCGGGACTATCCGGCTGTTCGCGGACAATCGTCATCGTCATTGTCACCGTTATCCTTTGAACGTATTGAGCCAGTGTTCAATACGTGCGAGCCGGGTATACACCAGTTCTGCGGAATGAAACGTATTGCCGAGTAACATGGTTCCCTGCAAATTGGCAATCAGATCAATAGCATATTGTTGCGCCTCATCACCATAACCGAGGGCTACAAATTGTGCATGAACCCAATCAATGATAGTCCCTAACATTTGTGCTGCCTGCTGCGGCAGTTCGCCCTCGGTTTTCTTAATTTCGGCCGAGAGGCTGCCGTAGGGACAGCCGTAACGCACCACCCATGGTGCTGTGTCGTGTTTAGAGCGGACAAACTCACGCAAACGTTCGTGAGGGTTGCCAATCGTATCCAGCCGGGCAAGTTTGGCCCGCAAATCATTGATATGATCCTGAATTACGGCGCTGATGAGCGTATCTTTGGTGCGAAAATGGTAATACACATTGCCAACCGGAACCCTGGCCAGATTTGCGATCTCGGCCAGACTGGTGTTGTGCATGCCTTGTTCGTGAAGAAGTTGCTTGGCGGCAGTAATAAGCCGCGCTCGAGTATTATCGGAAGGTCGAGGCATGGGCGTTTCTCACATAGACAAATGAACGGTTACAACATGCGACAATGCGGGAGAAATCAATTCTCCCGCGTTCATCTCTATTATACCATTCTCTTAACTTTTCGCTGCAGATGCGGTTGACGTTTTTGACCAGGTTGTTACTTAACCTGACTCAGCGCCGGAAACCCAATGCCCTTGCTCTTTCACGAAAAGAACCGTCGCCCCGGCTGGCACCAGGGCGACGGTTCTTTGATGGAACGCTGCGAACAGTTGTGATTACTTGATCCAGGGCTTGCCGGCCGGCAGCACATCGCGACCGAAGACATCCTGGAAGATCAGGTGTGCCATTACGTACCAGGCCATAAAGGCGCAGAGCATCAGTTCATAGCCGGCCACAACCGTCAGGGCCGGGAACCCGAAATGCGCCAGGTCGAGTAGAATGAAGCCGATAAGCAGGAGCGTGAACGTGGTGGCCAGCGCGCTGTTGATGCGCATCGAGCCGACCCACAGAATGCCGGTGAACAGTGTCCAGGCGACCAGGAACCAGCCTACATCGGTGGTCGAGGCAGGGAAGATTTCGAAGTGATTGCCTAGGAAGAGCAGGCCCAGCGAAATCCAGAAGGAGCCATAGGCGGTAAAGGCGACGTAACCGAAGTTGTTGCCGGTTTTCTGTTCCTGCAGGCCGGCGATGAATTGGGCCAGGCCGCCAAAGATCAGGCCCAGCCAGATGACCGGACCCAGCCCGGCCCAGCCGACATTGTGAAACTGGAGCATCAGGGTGGTCAGGCCGAATGCTGCCAGACCGACGACTGCCGGGTTGCCGACTTTTGCTTCTACTTTTACATTGGCCGGAGTTTCTACTTTTGCCGGAGCCGCGACTTCTGCCTGCACCATTCGGCCTGCGTGTCCTGTGATAGCCATGCTGTTCCTCCTGAGGTTACTGCCGATTTCTCTTTGTTGCTTTTGCAACTTTTCCGCTGTCATCGTTCAAAGAACCAGTACCAGACGCTCATCAATGTACTCTGAGCATACCCTGGATTGCCGATCCAGTTTGCTCGTTTCACTGTCTATGGTATTGTTGCTTGCGCGAACTGCTGAAACGTGTAAGGCGAAAGTGTTTTGAGTAGTGTTGTAACATATCATACATACTAATTCCTATATGAAAGTAACACTCTTCCACGATTCCGTGGAGTCTCGGTAACCATGTAAAGTGACGGTAAATTGCGTTAAATCGACGATAAAGTTGTTGTAAATATTCGGTAAGCCGCTTACGCTAAGTGCATATGCGATCTCTGTATTTGCTGAATTATCGGTGCGCTGATAGTTCGTTCAACCAGGGAGTCATTTCATGATTTCGGTTCAGGCCCGTGCCCGTGCGGTCATCGCGGAGTTTCCGCCTCAGGTTCGGCTGGTGCTCGTCCATAGCATGCTCTTTGGCCTGGCACTGAATATTGCCGATCTGCTCTTCAACTTTTACCTGGTCAGTCTGGGTTATGCGGCCGATACTGCCGGCCTGATGTCGACGGTTAATCGGAGCGCCGGCATGCTCTTCGGCTTGCCGCTGGGCATGCTGATCGACCGCATCGGAGCCCGGCGGTCGCTGATAACCGGCCTGATCGGTTTTGCCGCCGGCTGGGTGGTGTTGTTGACGGTGCAGTCGCTGGCGGCGATGGTGCTGGCCCAGTTCGCCGTCGGAGTGGCCTTTACGCTGACGATGGTTTCGGTGGGGCCGCTCCTGGCCGCCGTAACCAGCGATGAACGGCGGGCGACGGCGTTCAGTGCGAATGCCTCGGCGATTCTGGTGGTGGGTTTCTTCGGCAGTCTGCTGGCCGGTATTCTGCCGGCGATTACCGGCACCTGGCTTGGCGTTGGGCCGCAGGACAGCACGGCCTACAGGCTGGCGCTAGGGACGGTGGTACTGCTGGCGCTGGCGGCGATCCTGCCGGTGTTCAAGCTCGATCCGGTTACCAACACCGAAGTCGTGGCGGCGACCAGTGTCGGCAATGCGCTCAAGCCGGTGCATGTGCGGCGCTATTTGCGCTTCGCAGTGGTCAGTTTTCTGCTCGGTTTCGGCGGCGGCGCTATTCTGCCCTTTCAGAACCTGTTCTTCCGCCAGCAGTTTGGCCTGGGCGATGCGGCGGTCGGCGCGATTCTGGCGACGACGGCGCTGGCAATGGGGCTGGGCGCGCTGCTGGGAGCGCCCATCAGCCGCAAATTCGGCCTGCAAGCTGCGGCGACATGGCTGCGCTGGGGTACGGTGCCGGCGGTGTTGCTGATGCTGGTGCCGCTGCCGGCCGTAGCGGTGCTGGCCTTCTTCGCCCGCGGTCTGTTTATGGCCGCCAGTTTCCCGCTTTATGATGCGCTGATTATGCAAGCCACTCCTGAGCGACAGCGCGGCTTTGCTTTCAGCATGCTCAATGTCTTCTGGTCGAGCGGCTGGGCGCTGGCCGCTTTCATTGCCGGCTCCACCCAGATCGCCTGGGGCTTTACGCCGGTATTCCTGGCTGCCGCCGCCTGCTACGGCCTCTCGGCCATCGCCATCGCGAAGCTGCGCTTCTAAGCGTTGAGAAAACCTTCACCAGTTAAATAAATATTTCTTTATCCAGTATTAGCCTGCCCTTAACAAGGCCGGGCTACCCTGTAGAGGCTCATGCGCTACAGGTCATCTGGTGTTTCCGGCGTGCCCGGCTGCACGTGTCTTTCTACTTGCCCGGCGACAGGCCGGCCTGTGCTGCGACGGCGCCCGGCGCCGCGGTAGTTCGGAATGCCTGTCCGTGCAGTAAGAAGGTGTATCAAATCGTGAAAAATTGCAGTATGGCGATGTCCGTTTCCGACATCCGTCAACATACTTCAATTTTGCGGTGCAATGGCGCATGCGGCCAGTGATTGGCAATTGTTGAAGGAGGCAGAAGAGAAGATGCACGTTTTGAATTGGCGGCGATTTGCCGGGCCTGGCCTGGCATTGACGATGATGATGGCGTTGCTGCTGGCGCTGCCGGCTCTC
This sequence comes from Chloroflexaceae bacterium, assembly GCA_034437175.1. Lineage (GTDB taxonomy): Bacteria > Chloroflexota > Chloroflexia > Chloroflexales > Chloroflexaceae > DAOTUJ01. The sequence continues at coordinate 28,163 of DAOTUJ010000136.1, forward strand.
GGGCCGGTGACGGTGCGTGCTCAGAGCAGCGACCTGATCATTAGCGGGGTGATCGATGGGCCGCTGAGCGGCGGTGTGCCCAAGGCAATCGAGCTGTATGCAGTCAATGATATTGCGGATTTGAGCGCGTACGGCCTGGAGTCGGCCAATAACGGCAATCCCAGCAGTGGGCCGGAGTATACCTTTGATGCAATTTCGGCGAGTGCCGGCGATTTCATTTATGTTGCCAGTGAAACCACCGGCTTCAATGACTTCTTTGGTTTTCTACCGAATGCTACCGGCAGCGTTGCCAGTATCAACGGCGATGACGCCATTCTGCTATTTCAGAATGGCGCAATTGTCGATGTTTTCGGCGAAGTTGGTGTCGATGGCAGCGGCCGGCCCTGGGAGTACACCGACGGCTGGGCTTACCGCGTCGACGCCACTGGCCCGGACGGTAGCACATTCCAGTTGAGCAACTGGACTTTCAGTGGCCCGAATGCGCTCGATGGGGAAAGTAGCAATGCAACAGCCGCAACGCCCTTTGCCATCGGTAGCTACACGGGTGGCGGCGACCCACCGCCGCCGGATGTCTGCGCCGGCGCAATCCCGGTTGCCGATGTGCAAGGAAGCGGCGATGTGACGCCGCTGGCCGGCCAGGAAGTGACGATCCGCGGCATTGTGACGGCCGATTTCGGTAGCGAGATTATTGTTCAGGAGCTCACCGGTGGCCTCCGTAGCGGCATGCTGGTCTTCTCCAGCGGCAATGGCGCCGGCCAGGGCGACGATGTCTGTGTCACCGGGGTTGCCTCCGAGCGCTTCGGCCAGACCCAGATCGGCGGCAATGGCAATCCGAATGCAACGATCGACATTCTCAGCAGCAACAACAGCCTGCCGGCGCCGGCGCTGGTCGAAACGGCGGCGATTGCAACCGGCGCTGCGACGGCAGAGGACTACGAAGCCGTGCTGGTGCGCGTCGAAAATGTGACGGTGACCGACCCGGATCTCGGTTTCGGCGAATTCCTGGTCGATGACGGCAGCGGCGGTACGCGGGTGGATGACAAGGCGCCGCTGGGTTATGCGCCGCAACTCAATGATACTTTCGAGGCGATTGTCGGCCCCTTGCTTTTCAGTTTCAGCAATTACAAGATCAGCCCGCGTGGCCCTTCCGACCTGATCGGACTGGCCGGCCCGCCGACCGGCAACTGTCCGGTGCCGCCGGCTATCGCGAAGATCCACCAGATCCAGGGCGAGGGCGCCACCGTAACTTGTAATGAGCAGGTTGTCAGCATCGAGGCCATTGTCGTCGGCGATTTCCAGCGCAACGACCAGTTGCGCGGCTTCTTCGTGCAGGAAGAAGATGCCGATACTGATGACAACCCGGCCACTTCGGAAGGCCTGTTTGTCTTCTGTAGCAGCTGCCCGGTCGATGTCGCCGTCGGCGACCTGGTGCAGGTCACCGGTGCGGCCGGCGATTTCTTCGGCATGACGCAGATTGCGGCAACGGGGAGTGCCGACGTGACGATGCTCAACTCCGGCAATGCTTTGCCCACACCGGCCGGCGTGGCGCTGCCGGTGCCTGGTGTTCCCGCCGGTGATCTCACTGCTGCCGAGGCCGCCATTGATGCCTACTTCGAGCAATTCGAGGGCATGCTGGTCAATTTCCCGGCGCAGTTGACGGTGGCGGAGTACTTCCAGCTTGGGCGTTTCGGCCAGGTGGTGCTGACCGAAGGCGGGCGCATTCGCCAGTTCACTGATGCTAATCTGCCGGATGCCGCCGGCCTGATGGCTCATACGATCGATCGGGCCAGCCGTACGATCATTCTCGACGACGACAACAATACGCAGAACAGCCCCATCGCGGTCACGCCCGATGGTCCCTACTTCCACCCGCTGCCCGGCCTGAGCAACGATAACTTCTTTCGCGGCGGCGACACGATCGCTAATCTGACCGGCGTGCTGCACTGGTCGTTTGCCGGCTTCAGCGGTACCGATGCCTGGCGCATCCGCCCGGTCACCGAGGCCTTCAGCTACGATTTCACGGCAGAGAACTCGCGCCCGGCCAGCCCCGATGATGTCGGCGGTAACCTGAAAATCGCCAGCTTCAATGTACTGAACTATTTCACGACGCTGGACGATGGCAGGGCGATCTGTGGCCCCGATGCAACGCTGGGTTGCCGTGGCGCCAATAGCCTGGCCGAGCTGGAACGCCAGCGCGACAAGATTGTCAGTGCGATTGTTGAAATCGACGCGGCGATCGTCGGCCTGATCGAAATCGAAAACAACCCGGTCGATGCGGCGCTGCTGGATCTGGTGGCCGGCCTGAACGCGGCGACGGCGCCCGGTACGTATGCGGCGCTGGAAACCGGATCCATCGGCAGCGATGCCATCAAAGTTGCTTTTGTCTACCAGCCGGCGCGGGTCGCGCTGGTCGGTGATTTTGCGGTACTCGATACGCCGGAGTTCGTGAACCCGAACACGCCCGATCCGAAGAATCGCCCGGCACTGGCGCAGACCTTCGAGCATACTGCGACCGGCGAAATCTTCACCGTCGTCGTCAACCATCTCAAGTCGAAGGGCTCGGGCTGCGGCGTCGGCGATGATGATGCGACCACCGGCCAGGGCAACTGTAACCTGACCCGCACGCTGGCGGCGCAGGAACTGGCGGACTGGCTGGCCGGCGACCCGACTGCCAGTGGCGATCCCGACTTTATGATTATCGGCGACCTGAATGCCTACCGCAACGAAGATCCCATTGCGGCGCTGGAGAATGCCGGCTACACCGATCTGATCGACAGCCTCCTGGGATCGGACGCCTACAGCTTTGTCTTCGACGGTCAACTCGGTTACCTCGACCACGCCCTGGCCAATGCCGGCATGCTGAGCCAGGTCAGCGGTGTTACCGAGTGGTCGATCAATGCCGACGAGATCAACCTGTTCGACTACAACGATGAGATCCGCGATCCGGGTGAGGCTTCCTTTGAGCGCGAGTCGGCGGCCCTGTCGATCTACCGGCCTGATGCCTTCCGCTCCTCCGACCACGACCCGGTGATCGTCGGGTTGAACCTGGAGGCGTCGGTGGCTGCACTGACGATTGTCAAAGAAGCCAATCCGGCGGCGCCCTGGCTGGATTGGCCGTTTGCGGGCAGCGGCGCCATCGGCGATTTCATGCTCGACAACGACGACGGCAGCGAGACGCCGGATCGCCTGACCTTTGAACTGGCGCCGGGCAGCTACACCGTCAGCGAAACCAATCGGCCCGGCAACTGGGATCTGCGCATCGCCTGCGATGCCGATTTCAGTGTCGAGGGCGACAGCGTGACGGTGAATCTGGCTGCGGGCAGCGAGCTTACCTGTACCTTCAGCAACGAACGACGCCCGCAGATCAGGATTACGAAGTACGAGGATCTGAACCAGAACGGCCGGCGCGACCAGGGCGAGCCGGGCCTGAAAGACTGGCAAATGTTCCTCTACATCAGTGACGGCCAGGGCGGCTGGCAGCAGATCCAGCCGCGCGAGGTACGCACCCGCGGCAATGGTACCGCCAACTACACCAACCTCGAACCCGGCATCGATCACCTGGTCTGCGAGGAGCAGCGTGACGGCTGGCGCACCAGCGAGCCGGCCAATCCGCTGGAAGTCGACGGACGGATCTGTCAGGTCGTCGCGAACTTGAGCTATGGCGAAGTGCGCCCGGTGCAGTTCGGCAATTTCCAGGAAACGATGCTCTACCGAGCACGCCAGGTCGGCGCACGGGTCTGGATTGAGCGCGACGTCGAACTGGCCGGCCTGAACGACTTCGACCGTGACGGCGATGGCTGGGCTCTGGTCGGTCGCACCAACGGCGCCGGCAACAACGGCGAGTTGCGGGGCTTCTTTATGGAAGGCACATTCCCTTACGCGGTGGTCTTCAATAATAGCCGCAACAAAGGTAATCGCTGTATCCTGGTTACGCCGACCAGCCTGGAGCAGGTGCGCAAAGGCCAGACTCGCATGGGTACCACGGTGCAAGACCCCTACATCAACCCCGAATTCGGCTGCGAAGCGCCATAGGCTGCGCTGGAGCGAGTTTCGGGGCTTGCCCCGACTTGCTCCGACAAACCTCTTTACTCGGGCCGGCGACACCGCCGTCGGCCCGAGTAAAAGGAGTGCTAGCGTTCCACTAGCGTTGTGTTAGAACGCTGCTGCGCGCATTGACAAACCAGAATCACAGTTCCATAATACAAATACCGACGAAATTTCTTATTTCGTTGCCGCTCCACAGACCAATTTTCGTGCTTTGGTATGTGACGGAATGCCTGACAAGTGGAGCGGATAAAGAAAGAAAACAGCGTGATGTACGCAGCCACGCCAGGTGGCGAAAAACGGCTCAATCTTTTGCCGGTGGGCGGTATCGCTGTGCACCGGCAAGCAGAAAAGTGACCTTGCTACGCTGCCGCAGGCGCAAGAGTTTGTGGTCACGCAAGCAACCAGCGCCGGCTGCGTAAGCCATAGCATTGCAAAGGAACTGTGATTATGAGCGAATTTTCTAATGAGGAAATCCGGAATCCGACCGGCACGCTCCCTTTGATTGTGCTCGACGGAGCGGTGGTCTTTCCATATACGGTGGTGAGTTTGACGCTGGACGAGGCGACCGCGCCGGCGGCGGAGGCGGCGCGGCAAGAAAGCCGTACGCTGCTGCTGGTTGCCCGCCGCGAAGACGCCGACCGCAGCGATCCGTTGTCCTTGCAGATTCACCGGGTCGGTGTGGTGGCTCGCATCGAGCAAGCCGGAACCCTGCCGAACGGTGTGTCCGGAATTGTGGTGCGCGGCCTGGTGCGCGCCGAAATCGGTGAGCAGGTTCCCGCTGCGCCGCATCCGCGCTTCGCCTACACCGAGCGCCCCGATCATATCGAACGTACGTCCGAACTCGATGCGCTCACTACTGAAGTGCATGCCGCTATCGATGCGGTGCTCGATATGCGCCCGAATATTCCGCAGGAAATCCGCAATTATGTGCGCAGCATCGAGGATCCCGGCCAGCTTGCCGATAATACCGGCTATTCACAGGATTATACCTTCGCCGAGCGCCAGGATCTGCTGGAAACTTTCGATATCTACGCTCGCTTGTTGAAGGTGCGCGATTTCTATCGCAAGCAGTATGCTCTGCTCGAAGTGCAGGCTCGCCTGCGCCAGGAAGTTCAAGACAATACGACCCGGCAGCAGCGCGATTTCTATCTGCGCCAGCAGTTGCAGGCTATCCGCAAGGAGTTGGGCGAAGGCGACGAAGACGAAACCGGTGGGTTTGAGGATTTGCGCCAGAAGCTGGACGAGGCAAAGCTGCCCGAGGTGGCCCGCAAGGAGGCCGACCGTGAACTGGCCCGCCTGCGCCGGATCAATTCGGCTTCGCCCGAGTACCAGATGATCCGCACTTACCTGGAGTGGCTGGCTGAATTGCCCTGGAACAATGTCACCGGCGGCGAAATCGACATTGCCCGCGCCCGCCGGGTGCTCGATGAAGACCACTATGGTCTCCATGACATCAAGGAGCGCATTCTTGAGTATCTTGCTGTGAAGCGCCGCCGTGCCGCCCTGGCAGATGAAGCCGATCGCTCTCGTGAGCCGATCCTGGTCTTCGTGGGGCCGCCCGGTGTCGGCAAGACCAGCCTGGGCCAGAGTATCGCCCGCGCATTGGATCGCAAATTCGTGCGCATGGCTCTGGGCGGGGTGCGCGATGAAGCTGAATTGCGCGGGTTCCGCCGTACTTATATCGGCTCGGCGCCCGGCCGGATCATTCAGGAGTTGCGTCGCGCCGGGACGACCGACCCGGTGATGCTGCTCGATGAAGTCGACAAGCTCGGGGCCGATTATCGCGGCGATCCGGCTTCGGCTCTGCTTGAGGTACTCGATCCGGAGCAGAACCATACCTTTACCGATCACTATTTGAACCTGCCCTTTGATCTGAGCCGGGTGCTGTTCATCGCGACGGCCAACGATGCTTCGCGCATCCCGCCGGCGCTGCGTGACCGCATGGAGATGATTGAGCTCAGTGGTTATATCGAGGACGAGAAGCTGCGGATTGCCGAAACGCACCTGCTGCCGCGCCAGATCCGCTCGAACGGCTTGCACAACGATGAGGTGACGGTCGATGAAGCGGCGCTGCGCAGCATCATCAACGATTACACCCGCGAGGCCGGTGTGCGGAACCTCGACCGCCAGATCGGCACGGTTTTGCGCAAAGTTACCCGGCGGATCAGTGAGCAGGTTGAAGGCCTTGCACTGCCGCTGCCGGTCAACGTCGAGTTTGTACGTGAGGCATTGGGCAAGCCACGTTTCTACAACGAGGCTCGCGAGCGCATCGACCAGCCCGGCGTGGTGACGGGCCTGGTCTGGACGCCGGTCGGCGGCGACATTGTTTTTGTCGAGGCGGCGGCGGTCGAGGGCAATAAGGAGCTGAAGATTACCGGTCAGCTTGGCGATGTGATGCGCGAGAGTGCCGAGGCTGCATTGACCTTCGTGCGCTCGCGGGCGCATACACTGGGCTTCGACCCGCGCTTTTTCGACAATCACGCGCTGCACATCCACGTGCCGGGCGGTGCAGTCCCCAAGGACGGCCCCTCGGCGGGGATTACTATGGCGACGGCGCTGGCTGCGGTGGCCACCGGGCGCCTGGTCCGTGACGATATCGCGATGACCGGCGAGATCACCTTGCGCGGGCGAGTACTGCCGGTCGGCGGCATCAAGGAGAAGGCACTGGGTGCCCACCGCGCCGGTATTCGCACCGTCATTCTGCCGCATCGCAACGCGGCCGATCTCGATGAGTTGCCGGTGGAAGTACGCGAGGAAATGACCTTCGTGCCGGTCGATACGCTCGACCAGGTCTTCGCGCTGGCGCTCACCCCGGACGGGGTTGAGCAGCGTGCCACGCTGGAGCGACTGGTCGCTCGCCCGAGCGAGATTGTTAATAACTAACAAAGCAGTCGCCCGATGGGGACACCGGGCTCTGCCCGGTGTCCCCATCGGGCGACTGCTTTGTATGCCGTCTTATTCGAGATAGCCGAAGAGGCGGCGTCCGACGCCGGGGCTGCGTAGCTTTTTGAGCGCTTCGGCCTCCAGTTGCCGCACCCGCTCGCGGGTCAGGTTTAGCGTGCGGCCGATTTGCTCAAGGGTGAGCGGTGGATGCTCGCCCAGCCCATAGCGTAGTTCGATAATATGGCGTTCGCGATTGGTCAGGTATGACAGCGCCTCGCGCAGGTCGGCGCGGAGCAACTGGCTGGACACCTGCTCCAGCGGGGTGGCTTCTTGCTGATCGGAAAGCGTGTCGCTCAGCGCCCCGCTGCCGTCATCGCCGTGCGGCTCGTCCAGCGAAGCCGGCATGAGTGCCGCACGTTCAGCGCGGAGCACCTGATCCGCGCTCAGACCCATCTTCGCCGCGACTTCCTCGGCAGTCGGGTCGCGGTCGAGCTGCTGAGTCAGTTGCTGACGCACTTTCGCGAGCTGGCTCAGCCGTTCGCCGAGGTGTACCGGCAGGCGTACGGTACGCCCCTGGTCGGCGACGGCGCGCCCGACACTCTGGCGGATCCAGTAGGTCGCGTAGGTCGAAAACTTCAACCCACGGCCGGCATCAAATTTATCGACGGCCCGCATCAGGCCCAGGCTGCCTTCCTGGATCAGATCCGACAGGGTCAACCCGTGGCCCTGGTAGCGGCGGGCAATGCTGACGACCAGGCGCAGATTGGCGCTGATCAGTTTTGCACGGGCGTGTTCGCCGGCCTTGACCAGTGTACAGAGGCGGCGTTGTTCTGCAGCGTTCATACGATGCTGGTCTTGTTCGAGTCGCTGGGCCGCTTCCCGTCCGGCATCAATATTGCCGGCCAGTTCCTGTTCTTCTGAAAAGGTCAATAAGGGCTCACTACCGATTTCATTCAAGTAGGTTACAATCGATTCGGCAGCGGGCTGCTGGTAATCTGCAGTTGTCATTATTCGTCACCTCGTCTCCGCGAGCAGTGGATATGAGAGACACGTGCCTGAAGCACGCAGTTTCCAGTATGCGTCAAAGGTATAAAGGACTCGTGAATGCCGGATGAGAGAACGATGAGAGGCCTGGCTGTTCTTTATTTGCCTTTCGACGCAAGAATCGTGCCGGATGCCCTTGCCGCAGTTGCGGTTTCGGGTTACATTGAACGTATGGCCAAGCTCAAATTAGATTTGCACGATATTTACAATCGCGGCGCCCAGATCGAGTCCGAGTTGAATCGGATCATCGAGGAGGCGGTGGAAAAGCGGATCGCGCTGGTGGAAATCATTCCCGGCAAGGGTAGCGGTCAGCTCAAAAAGCGCGTGCTGCGCTTCCTGAACCAGTCGCATATTCGCAACCTCTATCACCGCCTCGAAAAAGACGACCGCAACTTCGGGCGCATCTTCGTTCATTTCCGCCACTGATCTTCGGCAGCCATGCTGCCGCAATCAGTGGCGATGATGGTCGCGACCGGAACCGCTGATTTTCGCCTGCGGCAGCGTGGAAAATGACGTTCTTTTCTTTGGTTTTGGCCGCAAGCCGCCAAAACCAAAGAAATAAAACCGTTCCTTCCGCGCTGCCGCAGGCGGGAAAACCCCGGATGCGACGAGCATCCAGTATTCCCGCCTGCCGGCGGCCGCCGTTTCATGAGACGACGGCCGCCGGTATTTAGTTCCAGTTTCGCAAGATTTTCAGCCCTGGATGAAGCGATTGTCAGCCGCTTAACCAATTGAGCGGCTATCATGCGTTTAATTCTTCAAAACAGCCATAACACGATCAGGGGTCGATTTCGCCGCAGCCAGGGAGGGATGCAGTGTCTCA
>DAOTUJ010000137.1:0-2889 GCA_034437175.1 Chloroflexaceae bacterium
GCCGCACGTCGGGCGCCCATTCGCCCCGCGATTGATTACCGCCCCTATAGTGAGACGATTGAAATCCTCGAGCGGGTGATTGCCCTGCGCGAACCGATCTGCTTTCGCTACCGTTCGACGCGTGGCCGCGAGCGCGAACACAGCTATGTCGAAGCCTACGACATCGAATTCTACGAGCGCCACTTCTACCTGGTGGCCTACTCCAGTCTCAGCCGCCAGATCAACGATTTTCGCATCGACCGCATCAGCCAGCTTGCGACATCACAGCAGCGCCTGCCGCCGGGCAGCGCACGCGAACGCCGGCTCATTCGCTTCCGCTACCGGCTGGCGCCCGTGCTGGCTCAGGGCGAACTCAGCCAGCGCTTCGAGCAGCAGCGCATCGTTGAGCACCTGGCCGACGGCAGCGTCATCATCGAAGCCGAAGGCCGCAGCGATTTCTTCATCATCCAGACCCTGCTGCGCTATCGGGCCAATGCCGAACTGCTCGAACCGGACTGGCTGCGCGAGCGGATGGCGGCGGAGATACGGGCGATGCTCAATCTCTATATTTCGGACACTCCGAGTCCGGGGTAATATGCTATGCTACGCACAACGGAATCTTGACGATGCAGCCTTGTTGAAGCGATGTGTGCCCTGATCCTCTGAAGGAGTTGCCCGATGCACATCACGACGCTCCCGGTCTACTCGAAGCTGGCCGACCCGGCGGATTTGCCATCCGAACTGGCCCGGAAGTTTCCATCCGGCTGGCAGCTCTCGATGCACCAGCTGGCGACCTATCAGGCGCTCTGTGACGATCAGGTCGATGTGGTCATCAACACCGCAATGACCGGGGATGGCAAGAGTCTGGCCGGCGCGCTCCCGCTGCTGGCTCACCCGGCGGATACGAATACCCTGGCGCTGTTCCCCACCAATGAGCTGATTCAGGATCAGCAGCGGAGCTGGGAAACCATACTACCGGAATGGGGTATGGCTGCGAATCGAGCGACCACGCTCTATGGGGCCAGGCTGGATGATCTGGCTGCTGCGTCCGAGCATCTCCACCGCTCTGATGAATTGACGAAACTGCTTCGCAATCACAAGCTGGTGCTCTCTAATCCCGATATTCTGCACGCGATTCTCCAATTTCATTACCAGCAGTTCGGGCGCGACCCGGCTCATATTGCCGGGCAGATGGCGTCGCTGTTTTCCCAGTTGACCTTCGATGAGTTTCATATTTTCGATGCCTCACAGATTACGGCGGTATTGACTGGCTTGCTCTTTCTGTATGAACAGAGCCGGTATCCGCTGAAAACGTTGTTTCTCTCAGCAACGCCGGACGAGCGGCTGCTGGCGCCCTTGCATAAGATTGGCTTTGGCGACCGCTTGCGCATGATTGTGCCGCAAAAAGAGGGCTGGTACCACCACGGCGCCGATCCGGGCAATGGTTGGCGGCGCATTCTGCACGGCACGACCTTGCATTTCGCCCCGCAGACGGCGGAAGAGTGGATCGTGCAGGGTGTTGATGAAATGCTGTTGCCCTGGTTTCGTCGGCATGGCCGGGGCGCCAAAGCCGCATTGATCGTCAATTCGGTGGCGAGTGCGTTGCGCCTCACGCAGTTGCTCAAGCCAATCTTTGCACGCGAAGGCTTGCTGGTTTTACCCAACACAGGTATCACGGATCGCCCCACTCGCCGCGAGTCGTACCATGCTGATTTGCTGATTGGCACCTCAACGGTCGATGTGGGTGTCGATTTCCGGATCAATCTGCTGATCTTTGAGTCGACCGGTGGGGGAACATTTCTTCAGCGCCTCGGGCGGCTCGGGCGTCACAGTGAGTATATCGATCGCGATGGCAACGTACAGCGGTTTGATGATTTTGCCGCCTATGCCCTGGTTCCGCCCTACATCGCTGAACGCCTGTTTCAGGCTCAGGATGGCCAGGCGCCGCCGCTGGCCGACGGTACGGAACTGGATCGCGGGAACCTGGGCGAAGTCATCACCACGGTGTTCCCGCAGCCGGCGCGTTTTCAGCACTATGCCCGCTTCTGGGGCCGCTTTCAGGCTGCGAAGGTGTATGCCACCTTGCTTCAGAACGAACTGCGTACGACCTTCGCAGCAGTGCGGGAACGCTTGAAGCCGCGCTACTATGCGCTCACCGGCGCCAATGTCGGGCGCGCGCTCCAGGATTGGGAAGCGCTCAAAAGCAGCGGCGACGAACTGCTGGTGCAGGAAGCCCAGTCGTTTCGCGGCCAGAGTCCCTTTGCCTGTGGGGTGATCGTTCCTGAGCAACAGGAGCCGCTGGTCTATGATCTCTTCTGGCTGCTGGCCAATGCCCGGCTTGACCTGATCGCGGCAAGCGAGTTCCGGGCGGCGGTCAGAGCGATGGGTCACAGTGATCGGCCCTACAGCCGTGGCTACCAGTGCGCCTTTTTCCGCTGGCGCAGTCTGCAAGAGCAGCGGCAACCGGTGACCGTGTTGCTGCCGGAACGGGTTGCTGCCTGGGGCGCGGAACGGCTCCACAGCGCCCAGGTCTTGCCGGGCTTGCAGATCGACGCGCCGGGGCACGAATTCATCAACCGCTTGAATGACACGTTGCTTGCGCATCCCGTCGTCGGCCTGCTCATCCCCGGCATGGATGTGCGCCAGGCCCGGCGGCGCTTCTACCTGCCGCCCTATTTTCCGCTCCAGTCCTACCAGGATGCAAATGGAATACATGGCGTGCTGGCCCTGAGTCGGGCAGCGTTGTTGCTCGATAGCCGCCTGCGGCTGATACGTCTTCGTAGAGGGGTGGGCTAAACATAAGGAAGATTCGCGGGGCTGGACAAAACATAATGCGTGGATTCGGGCGAATTCGCGTCGGTTGCTCAGCGTCAGGTGGCTGAATCGTCGTTCGTCAGGTGGTTCCTGACG
>DAOTUJ010000138.1:0-42103 GCA_034437175.1 Chloroflexaceae bacterium
GGCGGGGATGGATCAGATTGGCCAGGCGATGGGGTCGATCCAGCAAGCGACGACGCAGACGCTGGCGAGCACGCGGCAAGCCGAGCGGGCGGCGCAGGATTTGCACTCACTCGCCCAGTCGCTCCAGAAGACCCTGGCGACCTACAACATCTGATGAGGGCAGCATGCTAACTGATGATGAGATCATGGCCCAGGTTTTTGCGGCCTTTCAGGAAGAACAGAGCGAACATCGCGAGGCGATTGGTGAATTGTTGCTCGAACTGGAGCGCAATCCCGATCAGGCTCGCCGCCCGACCATGCTCGATCAGCTCTTCCGCGAGGCGCACAGCCTCAAAGGCGGGGCGCGTGCTGCCGGCCAGCATGACATCGAAAAGCTGGCTCATCGCATCGAAGATCTCTTCAGCGCGGTGCGCCATGGCGCGCTGGAACTGAGCTCCGAGGTCTGTGATCCGGTGTATGCCGCCCTCGATGCCATCGGCGTGCTGACAGGCCAGGCTGCCGCCAACCAGGTTGTCGCTATCGATGAGTACGATACACTGTTGCAGCAACTTGGCGCTTTTCTCGATACAGAGGATGCGGCTCCGGCTGACACGGCAGCAGCAGTTGCGTCGTCGGTACCGGTAGCGCCCGTGCCGGTGTCGCCGCCCTTGCCGACCGGCAAGGAACCGGCATTGAGCAGCCCGTCACCGGCTCCCGAAGCACGCGAGAATGGCGCCGGCGCTCCTGAGAATGGTGCCGGCACCCCCGATAATCTCTGGGCTGAAGTAACCAGTACGACCGTTCGCTTGCCGATCGCTACGCTGGATGGGCTGATGAACCAGACCGGCGAGTTGATGACCTGCACGATCCGGGCGCGTCAGCATTCGCACGATTTGCAAGAACTTGCCGAGGTACCGCAGCGCTGGCGCACGATCTGGCGGCAGGTGCAACCGGCGGCCACCCGGCTGCAAAAAAATGCGCCGGCGTTCAAACCGACTGTGCATCATCTACTGGATCGTGACAGCGCGACACGGGTGAATGCAAATGCCGTCAATGCGCAGGATGTCAGTATTCTGCTGGATGCACTGAACCAGGCGCAGGCGCTGGTCGCCAACCTGGAGAATCAGCTGGCCGGTGTATCGCGCCAGGCCGGTGATGATTATGCGCGTCTCGCCGCCGTCACTGATCGTTTGCACGACCAGGTACGTCGTACACGCATGCTGCCGCTGGCAACCTTGCTCAACCCTTTGCGGCTACAGGCCCGCGAAATTGCACGAGGCGCCGGCAAGCACCTGATCTTGAATATCGATGACGGTGGCGCCGAGGCCGATCGCCAGGTGCTCGAGCAGTTGCGCGATGTCTTGATGCACCTGCTGCGCAATGCCGTCGATCATGGCATCGAAGCGCCCGATATCCGGCAGCAACGCGGCAAAGCGCCGGTCGGCCGGATCAGCATTCAAACTGCCGTAAGTGGCGACCACCTGGCGCTGACTCTGCAAGATGACGGCAATGGTCTCGATCTGGAGGCGATCCGGCGGCGTGCGGTGAGCTCGGGCCTGCTGACGGCCGGCGATCTTGATCGACTGAATGACGCTGAACTGGCCGACCTGATTTTTCTGCCCGGTTTTTCCACCCGAATGACGGTGAATGAGCTTTCGGGCCGCGGAGTCGGGCTGGACATCGTGCGATCTCAGATTGAACGCATGCACGGGCGGGTAGCGGTGGCGTTTACGCCCGGTGCCGGTACCAGCTTCACTCTGACGGTGCCGCTCTCGTTGACGAGTTCGCATGGCCTGTTGTTGCGGGCCGCGAGCAGCAATTTTGTTTTGCCGCTGGATGCAGTGCAGCGAATTTTGCCGGTGCTGCCGCAGGAAATTCGCAGCATCGAAGGCCGGGCGGCGCTGGTCGTTGATGAGCGACCACTGGCGCTGGTACATCTGAGTGATTTGCTCGGGCTGCGCTCCAGCAACAGCCATCAGCAGCAGTACCTGGCGCTGTTGCTCGGTAGCGGCGACCGTCAGGTGGCCTGTATTGTCGATGCGATACTCGGCGACCAGGAATTGGTCGTCCACCGGTTACCGGCACCGCTGAAGCGAGTGCGCTTTGTGGCCGGCGCGACCATCCTGGCTGACGGTAGCGTGGTACCGATCCTGGATGTGGTCGACCTGATCCGCTCGGCGATTGGATCGCAGCGCATTTTTGATTTGCAGATCGAGAAGGCCGGTCCGCAGCGCCAGCCGACGATCCTGGTCGCCGACGACTCGATTACGACGCGCACGCTGGAAAAAAATATTCTCGAGGCTGCCGGTTACCGTGTGCAACTGGCAACCGATGGTGCCGAGGCGCTCGATACGATCCGGCGCATGGCCGAAAACGGCGGCTGCGATCTGCTGATCAGCGACATCGATATGCCGCGGCTGAATGGCTTCGAGTTGACCTCGATGTTGCGTTCTGAGCAGCAGTTCCAGCATTTGCCGATTGTGCTGGTGACTTCGCTGGATACGCCGGCTGATCGCGAGCGCGGCATTGCTGCCGGTGCCGATGCGTATATTGTCAAACGCTCATTCGATCAGCAACTGTTGCTCGATACTATTGCTCAGCTGGTGTAATACCACATTCCGGCCAATAGTTCGCGGGTGTCTGGCGATGATGGCGGGCGCGCAGCCCGCCATCATCGCCAGACACCCGCGCATGGTTCATCCGGATTGGGTATAACTGTGGGAGGAGTAGAAGGACATGAGTCGGATACTGGTGGTGGAAGATAGCCGCACCCAGGCGCTCAGGCTGAAACTGGAACTGGTGCGCAATGGCTATGACGTGGATATTGCAACCAATGGTGATGCCGGTCTTGAAGCAGCCCTGGCCGGGCCACCCGCAGCAATCATCCTCGACGTCGATCTGCCGGGACTGGATGGCTACAGCCTGTGTCGTGAATTGAAAACCCGCCCACCCACGGCTGATATTCCGGTGTTGATGTTGACCCATCGCGACAAAGCAGCCGACACGATGGCCGGCCTGGAATCGGGCGCGGACGATTACATCCCGAAAGACGAATTTGCCGAAGGCAATGTAGTGGCTGCTCTGCGGACCCTCGGCCTGACATAACAGAGCAGATTATGGTACACACAACCATGCCGTTAGCGCAGCAGCTTACAATTAATAACGAATACGATGTCATTTCGCTACGCCAGGCTGTGCGCCAGATGGCACGGCAAAGTAGTCTTGGCCTGTCGAAACAGGCACGTATTACTGCCGCAATCAGCGAAATTGCGCGGGTGCTGGTCATTCATTACGACAATACCAGGGTAACGGTGCAGATCTGTGAAACAAATCATACCTGCCTGGAAATCATCTGTCGGACACCCGGCGATTTCGCGAACGGCCAGGGCGGAATGCCGGCTGATGTGCTGCGCTTCGAGGATGCGCGTGCCCTGGTTGATGAGGCCATCCTCGATCTTGATGCGCATGGGATCCGTTTGAGCCTCCGGATGTATCTTGATGGTTGATGTTCGCACGCAAGGAGCGAGGTTGTTATGTCGATGACGATGACCCTATCGACTGCGGTAAAGCCGCCTGGAAATACGATAATGCCTCATACGATACTGGTTGTTAGTTTCGATGTGGGCGCCCAGGAGTATGCCCTGCCGATCCATGCCATCGTCCAGGTCGTACGCTTGCCGGCACTGACGCAACTGGCCGGTGCGCCGCCGGCAGTGATTGGCCTGCTGAATATGCGCGGCAACTACTTGCCGGTGTTCGATGCGCGGCGCCTGCTTGCTGTCGCGGCCGAGGTCGATTTGAACAAGCAGGTCATTATTGTTGGCCAGACGGTGGAAAACGGCGATCTGCGGCCCCGCCTGGGCTTGCTCGTCGACCGGGTACACGATGTGCATACGCTGGCGAACGAACGGATTGTGGCGCTGGATCAGCGCAATGTGACGCCGTTTCTGCGTGGAATTATTAATCTGCACCAGCGATCCCTGTTGCTCTTCGACGAAGCTGCACTGATCGCAGATGCGACTGTTGCAGCAGGGTAAATAACTATGGCTGCATTTCCGCCGGAGCGTCGCATCCGGGTGTTGATTGTCGAAGACTCGCGGGCGCAACAGGAGTTGCTGGCCGGCATTTTGCGCGAATCGGAGCTGTTTACGGTTGTGGCTGTGGTGGGCAATGGGCGCGATGCAGTGGAGCAAACCCTGCGTTTGCAGCCGGATGTGGTGGCCATGGATGTGTACTTGCCGATAATGGATGGCTTTGAGGCGACGCGCCAGATTATGCAGCAGCGCCCGACGCCGGTGGTGATGATTACCAGTAGTGCGGCTAGTGCCGAACGGCGTTCCGCTGAGGCGCTGGCCGCCGGCGCCGTGACGATTACGCCCAAACCGGGCGGCACGTCCGGCCTACGGATTGACCCGGTTGAACGCGAGCGATTTTTGAAAACCTTGCGCCTGATGGCCGGGGTGCGCCTGGTGACGCGCCGGCCCGGGCGCCCGGAACTACCGACCGCCCCGGTGGCTGCCGAGCGCGGCAGCCCGCAGATCCTGGCGATTGCGGCTTCGACCGGCGGGCCGGCCGCCGTTCAGATGGTCTTGCAGGGGCTGGGCCGTGATTTTTCCCTGCCGGTAGTTGTGGTGCAACATATTTCGCGTGGCTTTCTGGGCGCCCTGGTCGATTGGTTGCGCGGCACGATTTCCTTGCCCATCAGTGTGGCCGAAAACGGCGAGCGGCTGCAGGCCGGCCATATTTACTTGCCGCCGGACGACAGTCACCTGATGCTGAATGGGCGCGGTACGCTGGCGCTGCAAGCTTGCCGCAGCAGCGATCGTTACTGCCCCAGTGCCGATGTGCTGTTCAACTCAGTGGCGCGGAGCTATGGCGGTCGCGCCATCGCCGTTATCTTGACGGGTATGGGCGATGATGGTTCGCGGGGTTTGAATGCATTGCGTATCGCCGGATCAACGGTGCTGGCGCAAGATGAAGCCAGTTGCGTGGTTTATGGCATGCCGCGGGCGGCAGTAGAACTCGGCGTCGTGAGCCAGGTTGTCGCGCTGGATCAGATGGCGGCAACGGTGCGCCAGTTTGCCGGCCTGGTACCGCTGGTTTGATATGGGGCGATAATTGTGATGGCAGGTGCTTTGATGCGATCACCTGATTTCTGGAGGTCTGAGTGTGGATCTGCCGCTCAATGATGAATTGTATCTACAGTTTCGCGAACTGCTGCGGAGCCGGGCCGGCTTGCATTACCCCGATCGCAAACGCAACGACCTGGCGTATGGTTTGAACCAGGCCTTGCGGGCCAGTGGCTGTGCCGGTTTTTCCGAATTGTACCGTGCGCTGCCCGATAGCCCGGCACTCTGGCGGCTCTTGATGGAGACGCTGACAATTGGCGAGACGTATTTTTTTCGCAATAGTGCGCAGTTTGTCGTGCTGCGGGAGCGCATTCTGCCGGAATTGATCGGGCGGCGCAGCGAAACCCGCTATGTGCGCCTGTGGAGCGCCGGCTGTGCGACCGGTGAAGAACCTTATTCGCTGGCCATGATCTTGCATGAAATGCTCGGCTCTGATGCCCGCTGGCAACCGAGCTTGCTGGCCACCGATATTAACCAGGCATTTCTGGAGCGGGCGCGCGAAGGCCTGTACAGCGAGTGGTCGTTTCGCGAAACGACTGCCGAGCAGCGCGCCCACTACTTTGAGCGCGAAGGTACGCGCTGGCGGCTGCAAGAATACATTCGGCGCATGGTTATGTTTCAGCCCTTGAACCTGGTGACTGACGAATACCCGTCGCTGATCAATGGAACCAGTGCGCTGGATGTACTCTTTTGCCGCAATGTGATGATCTATTTTGATGAGCCGACCATTATTCAGGTCGTGGATCGGCTCTTCCGGACTCTGGCGCCGGGGGGGTGGTTGTTCGTCGGCCATGCCGAACCGCAGACGCGCATTTACAATCGGTTTGAGGTGCATAATTTCCCGGATACCGTCGTGTATCGCAAGCCGCTGGATGCACCGATGTTTGCGGAACGGCCCGCGTCGGTGACGGCGCAGCCGCCCTTGCGGCGGGTGCCGAGTACGCGACCGCTGCCGGAAACCCGGGTGCGCCAGCGTGAAGCGGTGCAGCCGGCGCGGAATGCGGCGCCGTTGATTCCCCCACCGGCAGCGGAATCGGCAAAGCCGGCGGCTGTACCCCTGGCGCCGGGCGAGCAAAGCCGGTTGCTGAGTACGGCGCGCAACCATGCCGACCGCGGCCAGTGGGAAGAAGCCCGGCGCATTTGCGAGCAGGTGTTGGCGAGCGACAGTCTGGCGAGCATGGCTCATTATTTGCTGGCCCAGATCGACGAGCACGAAGGGCACTTTGCGGCGGCGCTGGCCGGCTACCGGCGTGCCGGTTACCTGGATCGCACCTTTGCCGCCGCCACGCTGGGTATGGCCAATGTCTTGCGGCAGACCGGCCATTACAGTGATGCCGGCCGAAGTTATCGGCGGGTACTCAAGCAGTTGAGCGGCTTCGACCCGCATGCGATCATCATCGGCACCGACGGTGTGAGGGCGAAGGAACTGAGCGCCTATGTCCGGCGCCAGTTAGCAATCCTCGATCCGGCAGGAGATGCTGATAGCTAAGGTTACACGACTTCGGCTGTCGGCGTTGGTGCTGGTCGCACCGGGGGCTTTTCCGCCTCATTTGATTGCCCTCAGGCCAGGCTGCCGCAGGCGAAAAAACCGGTTGAACTTCTTGACGCGCTTCACAAAGCTTGTTATAATGCCAATGCCTGAACTTTCAGGATTTCCTCTAGATAACTCCCTGAGACCTAAAGCTGTATAACATTGGCGGTGGGAGGGCGAAAAGGTCGCTCGGTTTCGAGACATTCACAAACCGAAACTACCGTCAGGACAGCTCCACAAAGCCGAAAAGGCCTGGGAATCGTACATTACAAGCTCGATTGTATACCCCTACACACCGCCCGACCATTTGGTTGAGCGCATGGTCGGCAACCCCGTTCGCCACGCCGGGCAGCGTTCGCTCGTTCGCCACCGGTGCCAGCGCTCTCAGCAGGAGGATTACAGCGTATGACGACCGTGAATGTGAATGGAACCGCGCTTTTGCAACTGGTTGATGAGTTGCAGGATCGCAAGCAGTTTCAACAACTGAACTGGACCAGTAGTTTTGCCGACTACCTGGACCTGGTTGTGGCAAATCCTAAAGTTACGCGCAATGCGTTTCAGCGCATCTACGACATGATTATGGCGTATGGCTATGATGAGTTCATCGATGCTAAAAAGCGCCTGATTCGCTATCGCTTCTTCTCCGATGAATCGTTTGACGGCGATGATTCGATCTTTGGCCTGGAAATTCCCCTGATGCGGCTCGTGAACTTCTTCAAGGGAGCCGCCCGCGGTTATGGCACCGAGAAGCGGGTGCTGCTGCTGCACGGGCCGGTCGGTAGCTCCAAGAGTACCATCGTGCGCCGCCTGAAAAAAGGCCTGGAACATTATAGTCGTACCGACGAAGGTGCCGTCTATACCTATGATTGGTACCCCGGCACGATTGATAGCGAGAACTTCGATTGGCGGCAGGTGCCCGATAGTGAGTGGGAACGCTGCCCTATGCACGAAGAGCCGTTGCACCTGGTGCCGCCGCAGATGCGCGAGCGTTTCTTGAACAAAATTAACCACGACCGCCCTGATGAAGAGCATGTGCGCATTCAGGGCGACCTTTGCCCGGTCTGCCGCTATCACTACCGCGAGTTGATGCGGCGCTACGACGGCGACTGGTCGAAAATGATTCGGCACATTCGGGTACGGCGTCTGCTCTTCTCCGAGCAAGATCGCGTTGGTATCGGCACGTTCCAGCCCAAGGACGAGAAGAACCAGGATAGTACCGAGTTGACCGGCGATATCAACTATCGCAAAATTGCCATCTACGGCAGCGATAGCGACCCGCGGGCTTTTAACTTCGACGGCGAGTTCAATATTGCCAACCGCGGGATTATCGAATTTGTCGAGATGCTCAAGCTCGATGTGGCTTTTCTCTACGATTTGCTGGGTGCCAGCCAGGAGCACCGCGTCAAGTCGAAGAAGTTTGCCCAGACCGACATCGACGAGGTGATCATTGGCCATACGAATGAGCCCGAGTATCGCCGGCTGGAGAACAATGAGTTTATGGAGGCGCTCAAGGATCGTACCGTGCGCATCGATATTCCCTATGTGACGCGGCTGCGAGATGAAGAGAAGATTTATGAGCGTGACTTCAATCGCAAGAAGGTGCGCGTGCATATCGCGCCGCATACCCTGGAGATGGCGGCGATGTGGGCGGTGCTGACGCGTCTGGAAGAGCCGAAAAAACCTAACCTGACTATGCTGCAAAAGCTCAAACTCTACAACGGCAAATCGCTGCCGGGGTTCACCGAAGACAATATCAAGGAACTGCGCAAGGAAGCCCAGCGCGAAGGTATGGAGGGCATTAGCCCGCGGTACATCCAGGATAAAATCAGTAATGCGCTGGTTGCCAACCAGGAAGAAGGCTATATCAACCCCTTTATGGTGATCAATGAGCTGGAGAGTGGCTTGAAGAACCATGCACTGATCACCAATGAAGAGAATCGCAAGCGCTTCCGCGATTTGCTTTCGGTCGTCCGGGAAGAGTACACGGAGATCGTGAAAAACGAAGTGCAGCGGGCCATCAGTGCCGACGAGGAAGCGATCAAGCGGCTCTGCTCGAATTACATCGACAATATCAAGGCCTATACCCAGCGCGAGAAGGTGCGCAACAAATATACCGGCCAGTATGAAGAGCCCGATGAGCGCCTGATGCGCAGCATCGAGGAGAAGATCGATATTCCCGAGTCGCGCAAGGACGATTTTCGCCGCGAAATCATGAACTATATCGGCGCGCTGGCAATCGAGGGCAAGTTGTTCGATTATCGTACCAATGAGCGGCTGCACAAGGCGCTCGAACTCAAGCTCTTTGAGGATCAGAAGGACAGCATCAAGCTGACGTCGCTGGTCTCGCGGGTGATCGACAAAGATACTCAGGAAAAGATCGACGTGGTCAAGGCGCGGCTGATCCGCGACTTCGGCTACAATGAGCAGAGTGCAACCGACGTACTCAACTACGTGGCCAGCATCTTTGCGCGTGGCGATACCCGCGCGTACTGAACGATCCGTGCGGTCGGCGTAGTTGCGCAAGCTGCCGCAGGCGGAAAGCGGCGTTTCGCGGTCGCTCCGTGATTATGCCGGATTCGCCTCCAGCAGGGCGGAAAACTGTCTGAATTCGTTTGATGTTGCGGCTTCGCCGCAACATCAAACGAAAAAGATAGTCATTTCCTGGCTGCTGCAGGCGAAAAAGCCCTGATGCGGCCAGCATCAACGTCGACGGCGTCAGTCGTATCATTAACTGATGTTCTGATCTGGCATACGCTGTTGCGCCGACCGGCGTAACAGCGTATGCCATAAATGCAAGCAACTGGTGGGCTTATGTCTATGCGACGTGTTGAGCGTGACCTGAACCGCTTTCGCCACATTGTGCGCGGCAAGATCAAAAAAGATCTGCGCAAGTATATGTCGCACGGCGAAATGATCGGGCGGCAGGGCAAACGCTATGTGAGTATTCCCCTGCCTCAGATCGATATTCCGCAGTTTCGCTATGGAGCGAAGCAGGGCGGCGGTGTCGGTCAGGGCGAGGGTGATGTTGGTGACCCGATTGGCCAGGGTGATGGCCAGGAAGGGCCGGGCCAGGCGGGCAGCGAACCGGGACAGCACGTCCTGGAAGTCGATGTGAGCCTGGAGGAACTGGCTCAGATTCTGGGCGAAGAGTTGCAGTTGCCCAACATTCAGCCCAAGGGTCGTAAAAATATTATCAGTGAGAAAGATCGCTACAGCGGGATCCGGCGCACCGGGCCGAATTCGCTGCGGCACTTCAAGCGCACCTATCGCGAGGCGCTGCGCCGCCAGATCGCGGCGGGTGACTATAACGCCGACGATCCGGTGGTGGTGCCGATCCGTGATGATATGCGCTATCGCTCCTGGAAGGAGCAGATGCAACCCGAGAGCAATGCGGTGATCATTTATATGATGGACGTCTCGGGATCGATGGGTACGGAGCAGAAAGAACTGGTGCGCATCACGGCGTTCTGGATCGAAACCTGGCTTCGCTCGCAGTACAAAGAGATTGACATTCGCTACATTGTACATGATGCAGCGGCCAAAGAAGTTGATCAGGAGACCTTCTACCATATTCGGGAAGGCGGCGGTACCAAGATTAGCTCGGCGTATAAGCTCTGCAATCGCATGATCGATGAACGCTACCCGACCAGTGAGTGGAATATTTATCCTTTCCACTTCAGCGACGGTGATAACTGGGGGGGCGGCGATACTCGCGAGTGCATTGAGTTGCTGCGGCGTGATATGCTGCCGAAATCGAACCTGTTCTGCTACGGCCAGGTGCGCTCGCTGTATGGCTCGGGCCGCTTTGCCCACGATCTCGAAGAGTATCTGGGTGGCGACGAGCGCATCGTGATCAGCGAGATCGCTGAGCGCGATGATGTCTATGATACGATCAAGGATTTTCTGGGCAAAGGAAAGTAGCAATCAGTGCCCGGCAGCCGGCTGCCGGGCACTGATTGGGCATTGAATAATTATGAAAAATACGCGACTCCCATCAAATCTGGAAGCTGCGCGCGAAGAAATCGGAAGCTATGCGGCTAACTATGGCCTCGATTTCTACCCGATCATCTATGAGGTGCTGGATTATCGCACGCTCTACGAAACGGCGGCGCTGGGCGGGTTTCCTACGCGCTACCCGCACTGGCGTTTCGGTATGGATTACGACCAGTTGATGAAGGGCCACGTCTGGCAGGGTAGCACCATCTATGAGATGGTCATCAACAATAATCCGTCCTATGCCTATTTGCTGGAAGGCAATGAAGATGTCACCCAGAAAATGGTGATGGCCCACGTCACCGGGCACGTCGATTTCTTCAAAAATAATATGTGGTTCGCGCATACGAACCGTAAAATGCTGGATGAGATGGCCAACCACGCCACACGTATCCAGCGCCTCGTTGATCGCTATGGCTATGAGATGGTCGAAGATTTCATCGATGTCTGTCTCTCGCTGGAAAATCTGATCGATTATCACGCGCCTTATATCAAACGGCCGGAAGCGCAAACGCATCAGCCGGTGGTCAGCAATGATGAGGATCCAGTGGTGCAGGGGCTGAAGGTTGATCGCGAATATATGCGCGATTATATCAATCCGCCCGAGTTCCTCGATGAACAGCGTCGCCGACTCGACGAGGAGCGCCAGAAGTCCCGGCGCTTCCCGGAGAATCCCCAGAAAGATATTCTGCTCTTTCTGCTCAATTATGCGCCGCTTGAACGTTGGCAGCATACTGTCCTCGAAATCATCCGCGATGAGGCCTATTATTTTGCGCCGCAAGGGATGACCAAGATACTGAATGAAGGATGGGCCAGCTTCTGGCACTCGACGATCATGACCCAGAAGGCCGTCTCGGCGGCGGAAATTGTCAGCTTTGCCGACCTGCATAGCGGGGTGGTGGCGACCAGCGGCGGGCGGCTGAACCCCTACAAGCTGGGGCTGGAGTTGCTGCGCGATGTCGAGGATCGCTGGAACAAGGGCCGCTTCGGCAAGGACTACGATGACTGCGACGATATTCGGGCCAAGCGCACCTGGGATCGCCAGCTCGGCCTGGGGCGACAGAAGATCTTCGAGATCCGGCGACTCTACAACGATGTGACGTTTATCGATGAGTTTTTGACGCCGGAATTTGTGATGGAACACAAACTCTTCACCTTCCGTTACAATCGCGATACCGATTTCTATGAGATTGCCAGCCGCGAGTTCCAGGAAGTCAAGGAGAAACTGCTGTTCCGGCTAACCAACTTCGGCCAGCCCTTTATCTACGTCGAGGATGCCAATCATAACAATCGCGGCGAACTGTACCTGCGTCATCGCCACGAGGGCGTCGACCTGAAGATGGATTATGCGCGCGAGACGTTGCGTAATCTCTTCAAGATCTGGACGCGCCCGGTACACCTGGAGACGGTGATCGACGAGAAGAAGCGCCTGCTGGCTTTTGACGGGCGCGATTTCAGTGAGCGACGGATTGATTAGCGTTGGAGCGTTGGAGCGTTGGAGCGATTGAACGCTCCAACGCTCCAACGCTTAACAAGTATGGCGGATTCTCCAGATCGACGGGTGGGAACCTTGCTTCGGGCCGCTACCGGGCGGCTGGCGGAAAAATCGCCGACGGCGCGCCTGGATGCGGAGTTGCTGCTGGCGCAGGTGCTGGGTTGGTCGCGGGCGCGGCTACTTGCCGAGCGGCAGGCGGAAATAACAGGTGAGCAGGCAGCCGAGTTTGCGGCGCTGCTGGAACGACGGGCCGCCGGGGAACCGGTGGCCTATTTGATCGGGCGGCGCGAATTTTTCGGGCTGGAGCTGCAGGTGGATCGGCGGGTGCTGGTGCCGCGCCCGGAAACCGAGTTGCTGGTCGAGCAGGTGCTGCATATCGCTGCCGAGTTGCCGCCGGATTGCCGGATTGCCGACATCGGCACGGGTAGCGGGGCAATTGCGATTGCGCTGGCCGGCCGGTTGCCGCAGGCCCGGATTTATGCGACGGATCTGTCGGCGGATGCGCTGGATCTGGCGCGGCAGAACCTGGAGCGGCATGGCTTGCAGGCGCGGGTGCTGTTGCTACAGGGCGATCTGACGGCGCCGCTGCCCACCGATGTCGACATCATTGTCAGCAATCCGCCCTATACCATTCTTAGTGAAATCGACGAGAACGTGCGGCGCTACGAGCCGCGACTGGCGCTGGACGGCGGTAGCGATGGACTGGCGGTATACCGGCGGCTGATCGGCGCGGCGGCGCGACGGCTCAGGCCGGCAGGCGCACTGCTGCTGGAAATCGGCAACAGCCAGGGTGCGGCCGTGACGGCGCTGCTGCGGCATGTCTGGCCGACGGCAACCTTGAGCCTGCTGCACGATCTGGCCGGGCACGAGCGGGTGCTTGTTGCGCGTTTGCACCGGCCCGGCTACGATTATAGTGTGTAATCCTCATGTCATCCGCAGGCTTTGACCAGTTGATAGCTTCCTGGCTATAATCAAATTATAGACAGGAGGCCAAGATGACTGCGTTATTTGTTGCATTGGGCATTGCTGTATTGACCTTGCTCGCCCTGCTCCTCTGGTTTGTTCCTCATCTGTTGCAGCAACAGGCACTGCGTACCGCCGGCGAGTCGGCGCAACTGCGGGATATGCTGCTGGATCTGCTGAACGAACAGGAAGCGGTTACTTTGCGCCAGGCGCAGTTGAGTAGCTCAATCGCGCAGTTGCAAGAGCAACTGGAACAGGCCATTGCCGAGCAGTCGGAGCGGGCTGCGCATGCGCCGGCAGAGACGGAAGCGCGCCTGATTGCGCAACTGGAGGAACGTATCAGCCGGATCCAGGGGCAAATTCAAGACTGGATCGATGTGCGATACAGCAGCAGCAAAGCCCGTGCCGCGCAGGACAATGAGTCCTGGGCCTATTTGTTGAGTTTGCTGAATGCAATTCAGGAGCGGGTCGGTACATTATCGGCGGCAAAAAGCGATACAGCGGCAGGCCTGCATACCGGCCTGTTGTTGGAAGAGCTGGAAACCGAGATGAAAAATTTGCGCAGTATTTCCGAAGACATAGCTATGCTGCAATGGCGGCTCCGTCGTTCGTTGCACGAGCGCGAAAGTGGGGTATCGAACTTGCGGCCGGGAAAGAGTAATATGGCAACCTGAATGCCATATGCCGGCAGCTTGCTTTTCGCTGTACAATATCCGGGGGGAAACGGCTGATCCGCCCTGCGGTTGCGGCAGGCAATATGCTGATTGTTTGAGACTGCTGATCGAGCATGTCGAGTAAAAACAAAGTTGCCTTGCGAAATTTACCGGCAGTGCGCGTTATGAATAATAGAGAGAGTTCATTGATAGCAGATTGAGCATGTTGCACAGAACCACTGGCGGAAGTGGTAGAGATAGAGTGATGGCATGAGCATTATTGTTGTTGACAACCAGGTGGTGCATTACGAAGTGTTTGGCCGGGGCCGCCCGGTGCTGTTTTTGCATGGCTGGCTGGGGAGCTGGCGCTACTGGTTCCCGACCATGCAGGTGGTGGCTGAACAGTTTCGCACCTATTCGTTTGATTTCTGGGGTTTTGGTGAGTCACGGCGCAAAAATACGCCCGAGAGCATTCAGAGCTATTCCGATCAGGTGATTCGTTTTCTTGACGCACTGGGCATTGAGCGCGTCTTGCTCGTCGGGCATTCGATGGGCGGCATGGTCGCTTTGAAAACGGCGATCAACTACCCCGACCGGGTTATGCGTGTGGCCACGGTTGGCGCGCCGATTGTGGGTGATGCTCTGTCCTGGTTGATCAAACTGACGGATCGTCCGCTGGCAGCCGATGCGTTTGCCCGCTTGCCATGGCTGCGGCGCTCGCTGTTTCGCTTCTTCCTGGGCGAAACTAATGATCCGGCGGTACACGAAGTGCTGGACGATAGCGTTAAATCGACGGCGCATACGCTGAGCCGGGCCGTCAGTTCGATGTGGCGCACGGATTTGCGCCCGGAGTTGCCGCGCCTGCGAGCACCGGCCTTGATTGTGCATGGCGGCAAAGACGAAATTGTCAACCCGAACCAGATTGATCTCTTCGACCATGTTTCCTCAGCCGAAGTGGTACTGATGCCCAGCAGTCGGCACTTCCCTTTCCTCGATGAGCCCGAACTCTTCAACGATGTCTTGCTGCGCTTTTTGAAGCAGCAGGCGCCCCCGGCCCTGAACCGCGTTCGCATGCATGAACCCAGTGTGATTGGCTAGGAAAACCGGCAAAAACGGGTGTGACGTAAAGTCAAACCAGGCTGGAGCGCGGACGAGTCGCCCATGCTCTGGAACCCATTCTATGTTTATTTGTTGCATTGATCCTTTTCCTGATTCTGTGCTACACTCCCTACCGGAAAAAACGCCGGTGCGGAGAACGACCCTATGGAAGTGAAAATGCCCCAGCTGGGCGAAAGCGTTACGGAGGGAACGGTTGGCCGCTGGCTGAAACAGGCCGGTGACGCAGTGAAAAAATATGAACCGTTGTTGGAAGTGGTGACCGATAAAGTCGATACGGAAGTGCCGGCGCCGGAAACCGGCACGCTGACGGAGATCCTGGTCGCGGAAGGCGAAACCGTCAGTGTGGGGACGGTGCTGGCAATGCTGGCGACGGAAGCAGCCGAGCCGGCTATCGCAGCAACGGTTGACGCGCCGGCCCCGGCCGGTGCAACGCCGGCGGAACCGGCCACGGCGGTGCCGATGGAGCGCCCATCGGCGCCGGCGCGCAATCGCTACCTGTCGCCGGTGGTTTCGCGACTGGTGGCCGAACATGGCATCGATCCGCAGGACATTGTCGGTAGCGGGCGCGAGGGCCGGGTCACCCGGCAAGATGTGTTGCGCTTCATCGATCAGCGCAAAGCGGCGCCGGTGGCGGAACCGGCACCAGCCGTGCGCGAAGCGGTTGCGCGGCCGGCGCCGGCTGCGGCCCCGCAGCCGGCGCCGGCCGCGAACGGTTCCGCCGTCGACATGCCGGAAGATGCCGAGTTGCTACCGCTCAGCCCGATGCGCCGCATGATTGCTGAGCATATGGCGCGCTCGGTGCGCACAGCGCCGCATGTTACGGCGGTGATCGAAGTGGACCTGAGCCGGATTGTGGCCCACCGGGCCGCCAACCGGGCCGCTTTTGAGCAGCAGGGCCAGCGGTTGACCTATACGCCCTATTTTGTGCAGGCAATCTGTGCCGGTTTGCAGGCCGCGCCGGTGCTCAACGGCAGTTTCAGCGAACAGGGCATTATCGTGCATCAGCGCATGCATATCGGCATGGCCGTCGCGCTCGACGAAGGGCTGATTGTGCCGGTGATCCGTGATGCCGACGAGAAGAATCTGCTGGGATTGACGCGCAGTGTGAACGACCTGGCGGAACGTGCTCGCAGTCGGCGCCTGAAACCGGAAGAAACGCAGGGCGGCACCTTTACGCTGACCAATCACGGGGTGAGCGGCAGCCTGTTTGCAACGCCGATCATCAACCAGCCCCAGGCCGCGATCCTGGGTGTCGGCGCGATCGTCAAGCGCCCGGTCGTCATTAGCGAGCATGGCGTCGACGCAATTGCCATCAAGCCGATGTGTTACTGTTCGCTGACCTTCGACCACCGGATTGCCGATGGGGCGGTCGGCGACGCCTTCTTGATGGCGTTCAAGGGGTATATGGAGCAGTAGCGTGAACCCTATCGTTGTTATTCATTTTTGGCGGCGAAGCCGCCAAAAATGAATAACAACGATATTTCTAGCCGCGGATGCTGGCGTTGAGTTCGCGTTCGAGCAGGCGCACGATCTTTTCGCGCACCTTGATCAGTGCTTCGTCGCTGAGGGTGCGATCGGCGGCGCGGAAACTCAGGCGGTAGGCCAGGCTGCGCCGCCCCGCGCCGACCTGCGGGCCGCTGTAGACATCGAAGAGGGTCAGGTTTTCGAGCAGATCGCCGGCGGCACGGTGGATGACGGCAGCGACTCGGCCGGCCGGGATGTCGGCATCAGCGACGACGGCGATGTCTTGTAGGGTGGCTGGGAAGCGTGAAACCGGACGATACTGCGCCGGTGCAGCAGCGGCAATCAAGACGTCGAGATCGATTTCGGCGGCGAGCACCCGGATGCTGCCGAAGTCGTAGCGTTCGCGCACCAGTGGGTGCAGTTCGCCGAAGACCCCGATGCGAACCTCGTCGAGCAAAAGCGCGGCAGTGCGCCCAGGGTGGAAGCGCGAGTCGTCGCTGAAGGCTGCCATCTCAATCCGGTCGGTGAGATGCAGTCGCTCGACCATCAGGTTTACATAACCCTTCAGGTCGTAAAAATCGAGCGGCTCAGCTTCCGGGTCGAGCCAGGAGCGTTCGGCGCGATTGCCGACGAGCGCGATGGCCAGGCGGCGCGGCTCATCGGGCAGCCAGTTATCATCCTGGCCGGGTTGGGCCGGCGGCAGGTAAACTCGCCCGATCTCGAAGATAGCGACACGCCCGCGTTCGCGCATATTGTTGGGCAGCACTTCGAGCAGGGTGGGCAGCAGGCTGCGACGCATATACTCGCGTTCCGGCGTGGCCGGGTTGCTGATCCGCAGATACTGCGCGGCATCAGCCGCAGCCGGATCGAGCCGGGCGACTGCGGGCATGCTGGTCAGCGAATAGGTAATGACCTCGTTGAGCCCGGTACCGGTGAAGAGATCGCGCAGTCGCTGTTCGATCTGCAAGTCGGGATGCGCGTCGGAGGGCGGCAGTTCATCGGCGAGCAAGGTTGGCGGGACGCGGTCGTAGCCATAGACGCGGGCGACTTCCTCGGTCAGATCGGCGAGAATGGTCACATCCTGGCGGAAGGAGGGCACGCCGACGCGCACGATGCTGGTATCGATCCAGGGGCCGGGCAGCGCGGCGAAGGCATCGCCCATGCCGGCCGGTCCGCTGATGTCGCAGCTGAACCCGAGCCGGCGCAGCAGATCGGCGATTTCGTGGGCATTGAGATTGATGCCGACGATCCGGTCAACTTCGGCGGGCGGCAATTCGAGGGTCAGTGCTTGCCAGGGGCGCGGGTACGCATCGACCAGGCCGGCGGCAACGGTGCCGCCGGCGACTTCTTGCATGAGTTGCAAGCAGCGTTGCTGGGCCAGCGGCGGCAATTCGTAATCGACGCCGCGCTCGAAGCGGTGCGACGCTTCGCTGGGCAACTTGAGGCCGCGGGCGGTTCGGCGGATCTGTACCGGTTCCCAGATCGCAGCTTCGAGCAGTACCCGGCTGGTCTCCGCACTGACTTCGCTTGCTTCGCCGCCCATCACCCCGGCAACCGCAAGCGGCCCCTGCGGATCGCAGACCATCAGCGGGGCGTGGCTGAGATTGTCGGCCGCGCCGGGCGTCAGATCGCGGTCGCGTCCGTCGAGCGTCGTCAGACGTTCGCCGGACTGGGCAAGGCGAATCACGAAATGCTGATTGTGAACTTTATCGGCATCGAAAGCATGGGTCGGCTGGCCGAGTTCAAGCATCACATAGTTCGACACATCGACAATATTGTTAATGGGCCGCATGCCGGCGTAGGTCAGTCGGCGCTGCATCCAGACCGGCGAAGGGCCAACCTTGATCCCTTCGATCAGGCCGATACTGAAGCGCGGACAGAGCTCCGGGTTCTCGATGCTGACATAGACGCGCCCGGCGATGGGCGGCCCGTCCATCGGCGCCTGGTAGCCGGGAAACTTGAGCGGCTTGCCGGTGATCGCGGCGACTTCGCGGGCGACACCGAGGATCGAGAGACAGCGCGCCAGATTGGGGGTCAGATCGACCTCAATGATCACTTCGCCGAGGAAATCGCGCGCCGGCGCTCCGACCGGCGCGGTGGGTTCGAGGATCATGATGCCATCGTGGTCTTCGCTGATGCCGAGTTCTTTTTCGCTACAGAGCATAGCATCGCTCATCACGCCGCGTACCGGGCGGCCCTTGAGGGTGGTGATTTGCCAGCCCTCGCTGTGGCCATCGTAGAGGCGGGCGCCTTCGCGGGCGAAGACCGACTTGAGTGGTGCGGCGAGTGGCCCCTGACCTTTGTAGGGAAACAGATTGGGCGCGCCGGTGACGACGGTGTAGGGTGTGGCCCCGCCGTAATCCACATCGGCGAGGACGAGGCGGTCGGCATTGGGATGCGGCTTGACCTCGAGGATGTTCGCGATCAGGATTTTATCGGGATCCCAGGGCAGAGTGGCGCCTGCGAGACCGACATAGCGAATCTCGGCGACTTCCAGACCGGCCAGGGTGATGCGATGGGCCAGTTCTTCGGGCGAGAGATCAATGTCGACGAACTCTCGTAGCCAGCTCAATGGAACTTTCATGGCATGACCTGCACAGACGGCGAAACCGCTGGGAGTATAGCCGAGCGAAATGGTGATGTCAAGGACTGAATGATGCATTGGCCACCGGCCAATGCATCATTCAAAGGATGTTGTATTAACAGGATTTACGCGGTCGGCGTTGATGCTGGCCGCATCAGGGCTTTTTCGCCTGCGGCAGCATGGAAAGACTGTCTTTTTCTTTCGTTTTGGTGGCTTTGCCGCCAAAACGAAAGAAATAAACGTCCTTTTCCGCCCTGCCGGAGGCGATTCCGGCCTGGACGCGTGGCGACCGCGTAACTTCTGTTTAGGCGGCGGCACCGAGGACGATCAGACCCATAAACGCACAGACAAACAGACCCGTGATTGCGAGCTGGAGGTAGCCCAGCACGAGACCGGCCAGCGCCATGCCGGCGCCGGTGAGCCGGCCGCCGGAGTCGCGAATTTCGCGGCGGGCCAGATGCCCGCAGATGACCGCAACAATGGCCGAGATAAAGGGGAAAATCACCCACGCTACAATGCCGGCGATCAGGCTGACAATAGCCATCGTGCTGCTGGGCGTGGCGGTGGGTGAGGCTGGGAAGGACGGCGGCTGCGATGCAACATGATGGCCGGCGCCCGGTGATCCGGCAGCCGGCGGCGGCGGTAGGTAGACCGGATCGTGCAGCGGATCTTGTCGACCGGGGGGCGCGACAGTCGGTTGTTCCCAGGAGGGCGTAGGGACAAAGCGGCGCTCGTCGGGCGCCGGTGTCACCGGTTGTTGCCAGTTCGGCGCCGGCGGTGGCGCCGTATCCTGCGGGCGGGGCAGGCGCCGGCCGCAGTTGTAGCAGAAATCGGCATCTTCTTCAGCAAGGGTATTGCAGGCCGGGCAAAGTATCATGGCATCCTCCCCACAGTGCTTAATTCGTGAACGCAATTGCCGATGGCGGGAGCGGTGACCAGCGCCTCGCCGACCAGCACGGCATTGACGCCGCAATCTCGCAACCGGGCCACGTCGGCGGCGCGGAAGATCCCGCTTTCGCTGACCAGCAGTGGGCGCGATGGGCCGCTGGGCAGCAGCTGCGCGAGTTGTTCGCTGGTTTCCAGGCTGGTGACAAAGTTATGCAGGTCGCGATTGTTGATCCCGACGATCTGCGCGCCCACTGCCAGCGCACGCTCAAGCTCGGCGGCCGTATGGACTTCGACCAGGGCGTGCATGCCCAGCTCCTGAGTCAGGCCGAGCAGTTCAGCCAGTTGGGTATCGTTGAGCGCGGCAACGATCAGCAACAGGGCATCGGCGCCGTAGACACGGGCCTCGTAGACCTGGTAGGGATCGATGATGAAATCTTTGCGCAGCAGCGGCAGAGGCCAGCCGGGCAGCTTGCGGATACCTTCGAGGAATTTGAGGCTGCCCTGAAAAAAGCGGCTATCGGTGAGCACCGAAACGGCGGCGGCCCCGTGTTCGGCATAGGTCTGCGCGAGAGCCAGGTGATCGAAGTGTTCGAGCAGAACGCCGCGACTGGGCGAGGCCTTTTTGACTTCGGCGATCAGCGCGACATGCGCACCCTGGCGGAGCGCGGCGGCGAAATCGCGGGGCACGGGCGCACGTTCGAGCGCCGGCTGGAGCTTTTCCAGCGGGATTTTGATCTGCTGGCGCTCAATCTCAGTGCGTTTATGGCTGAGAATTTTGCTGAGCATGGTTGGTTCCTCTGGCAAGGACGTGCTCCCTCCTTATTTTCGCCTGCGGCAGTGCCGGAAGGTGCGGTAGACCGCAAATATCATCGGGCGCGCCGGCTGGTTGCCGGCGCGCCGGCAACCAGCCGGCGCAGGCCGTAGTCGGCCGGGCGAATGATGCCGGGCCGCGGTGGCGGAATCCGGGCGCTATCGAACAAAAACATTACCTCATCGTCGACATCGAGCATGGTTTCGTCTTTGAGCGGGCGCAGGCGTTTGCCTTGCCGATAGACGGCGAGCGCCAGCAGGCCATTATGGTCACGCAGGTGCCCGACCTGCCGACCGCAGAATTCATCTCCATCGTACACCGTCACCGTAACGGCGGCAAATAGCCGGCCGCCGATATCGATGCCGCCGTCGACATCGCGCAGAATCGTCGCGACGGCCAGCGTGGCCGCCGCGAGATCCGAGGCACTGTAGGTCGTATTGATGCCGAAGAGTGTGACCAGACGGTCGGCCAGCACATCGCTGAACATGCGCAGAACCAGGTGAATATCGCTGCGGAGCTGGCGGGCGAGCATGCCGATTTGCAGATTGCTGAGGTCGTTGCTGATCACGGCGGCCACCGAATAGGCGCGCTCGATGCCGGCTTCGCGCAATACCGCCGTCTCGCGCGCATCACCGATGATGATGCGCACACCGAGCCGGCGCAATTCTTCGAGGAAGCTGCCGCGGGTGTCGGAATTGCAGATCACCGTGATCGCCGGGCACTCAGGCGCCTGGAGCAGCGTTTTGACCAGGCGGTAGCCGACTTTGCCTAGCCCGCAGACAATCACCGTATCGCGATGTTCACTCAAAAGCCGGCGGCGACGGGTGTGCAGAAAATCGTACTTGCCGCCGGTCGCATTATGCTGGTGCAACTGGTCGATGGCTTCGAGTTCGCCAATCACTGTAATTTGTTCACCGCCGTTAATGGTTTCCATATAGCCGGTACGTCGTTCCTGGCCTTCGGCGGTATAAATGCGCAGCACGCGCACATCATAGGTTTCTTCGAGCGCGTGCACAAAGCCGGTGAGCTCGCTGTTTCTGGCTACTTCCAGTTGCGCCACCCCCAGCAAGCCGTCGCGCAGCGAGAGCACCCGGACGACACCGCGACTCAGGGCGGCGGCGGCCATGGTTGGCGCGGCGATACTCGAGGAACTGAACGCACTGTTGCGCCCGAAGCTTTTCTCAAGGGTCGTATCGAGCTCCTGGTTGAAGATGCGCATCACGATTTGAAGATCGGGGCGGCGATTGCGGGCCGCAATCGCGATCTCGACGTTGAGCAGATCATCATTGATGCCGGTGAGCAACCCGCGGGCGCGGCTCAAGCCGGCCTGTTGCAGAATCGCCGGCTCGCGGGCATCGCCCAGGATCACCGGCACCTTCAAGCCAAGCACCCGCGCCACAAATTCGCTGTGCCAATCGCGCTCGATGACCACCACGTCCTGGCCGATTTCGAGCAATTGCAGCACCACCCGGTAACTGACGCGCCCGAGGCCGCAGACAATAAAATGGTTTTTGAAGGTGCCGGCCAGCGAAACCTGCCAGGCCTCGCGCCGGTTACCCTTGTCGAGCAGCAGGCGCCCGAAGTCGAGCACACTTTGAAAGATCAGGCTCAAGCCCAGGATGGGAATGAGAAAGAACAGCAACTCGCCAAGCAGATCGTTGGGAAAGGGAATATCGGGGTCGAGCAGCATCAGGCGAGCGGTCTGATAGAGCGCCGGTACGAGCCGGTGGCAAGGGCCCATAAAATCGCGGCAAACTTCGGGATCATTGTAGAACAGCACCAGGTAGGAGGCACCGGTAAAGAGCACCAGTGCGAAGCCAAGCAGCGGCAACCAGGCTTCTTGCAGCAGGCGCAGCAAGTCGCGCAGATTGGCCTCGATCAGGCGGCGGAGCGGATAGGAACGGCGGCGGCGGCGCAGGCGCTCGAGGCGAACTTCGCCTTCAGAGGCGGCATTATCGGCGAGAAGGACGCGGGTGGATGTGCCGAGATCAGCTGGCATTGCTCACCTCAATCAGTCGTTCAAGGCGGGCGCGAGCCTGACCGCTATCCAGGCTGCCGCGTGCAGCGGCGAGCGCAGCGGGCATATCGGCGGCCATATCGGCGGCCAGCAGGGCCGCCGCCGCGTTGAGCAGTACCACATCGCGGCGCGGCCCCTGGTCTTCGCCGGACAGGATGGCACGGCTGATCGCGACATTGGTGGCGACATCGCCGCCGCGTAGTGCCTCGGCGCCGGCCGGGGCCAGACCCAGTTCGTGGGCATTGATGCGGATTTCGGACGGCTCCTGGCCGCGCCGCACTTCAAAAGCCAGGTTCGGCCCGCTGAGGCTCAATTCATCGACGCCGCCGTGGCCGAAGACAACCAGGGCGTGTTCGGTATCGAGGCGGCTGAGGGCGCGGGCGAGCAGGCCGGCCAGCGGCTCACTGGCCACGCCGAGCACCTGGTGGCGAGCGCGGGCCGGATTCGTCAGCGGGCCAAGCACATTGAAAGTCGTACGGATCCCGATTTCGCGGCGCACCGGCCCGGCGAAGCGCATTGCCGGGTGGAAGCGCGGCGCAAACATAAAGCCGACCCCGGCCTCTTGCAGGCATGCGGCGACGTGTTCGGGTTCGAGTTCGATGCGCACCCCCAGACCTTCGAGCAAATCGGCGCTGCCACAGGCACTGGACATAGCCCGATTGCCGTGTTTGGCCACCGTCGCGCCGGCACCGGCCGCCACAAAAGCCGCCGTGGTACTGATATTGAAACTATGCGAACCGTCGCCGCCGGTGCCGCAGGTATCGACCAGCGGCCCATCGAAGAAGACCGGCGTGGCCTTATTGCGCATCACATCGGCCATACCGGCGATCTCGGCATCGGTTTCGCCCTTGAGATGCAGGGCGGTGAGGAAAGCGGCAATCTGGGCCGGGGTGGCGCTGCCGCTCATAATCTCTTCCATAACCATAGCGGCTTCGGCCTGGCTGAGGGCTCGGCCGCCAACCAGCGTTGTGATGGCACTGCGAACATTCATGCGTTACCTCTCCAAAACTTCCGTAGTCGGCGTTGGCGCCTGGCTGCGGAACCGGTGTGAATGAACGAGATTAACCGTGATTGGCCTGCTGTTCCCGGCGCGCCTGTTCGAGCTGGTTCCGGGCTTCGTGGCGCCAGTCGGCTTCGCCGGCCAGGCTCAAATAACGTTCGAGATCAGCAATTGCAGCCGCATGATCGCCATGAAAGCGATGGAAGAGCCCGCGTTGCAAGTAGGGATCGGCCCAGTCGGGCGCGAGCCGGATGGCTCGCCCTAGATCGACGAGAGCGGCGGAATACTCGCCGAGTTCGCGGCCCCGGATGAGCCCGCTGCGATAGTAGGCCAGCGCAAAACCGGGCCAGTTGCGGATCGCCCGCTGAAAGGCGCGTACGCCACCCTGATACATCGATCGCTCCGCCGCCAGATTGCCGTAATAACACAGACTCATGCCCCAGGCGTACCAGCAGCGCGCCAGCAGGCGGCGCAGGCGCGAGGAATCAGACGATAGTGACATTGGTGGTTCTCGTTTTTATGACTTGCGCAGTCGGCATTGGGGGCGTATCCCATGCGCATTAAGTTTAAGGCTACGCCCCAAAAACCCGTTCTATGTCTGGCAAAAATTGCCGGCTTCGCCGGCAATTTTTGCCAGACATAGAACGTATTTCGGAGATCTGCAATGCCCAGGCCACCGCCTGGCGGCGTAACTGCATGCCTATGGGGCGCGTATCCCCGTATTCTTCCGCTCTGCCGGAGGCGATTCCAGCCTGTTCGCGGTGCGACCGCGAAACTCGAATGTATTATACATGTTCATCTTGCGGGCGCCATCCCCGGTAGAAGTTAGCGCAATGCGGTGGTGCCGGCGCGCCGGAAGGCCATGCTATAATAGTTGCGGTTGGCAAAGCGAAAATAATCATTTCGTTCGTGGTGGCGGCATTGCCTCCCCTACGAGCGAAAAAGCAGATTTTTAAGGATGTTCGTTCGATGCGTTTAATTCGTGCGATTATGCTGAGTATTACGCTGCTTGCCGTCGGCGTAGCTTCGGTTGGATTTCTCCTTTTGAGTGAGTTGCGGGCTGTGGCTGCCGAAACGAATACACCGGTTGAGTTGACGATAGAAGAAGGCGCGACCACCAGCCAGATCGCGACGCGCCTGCGTGCCGAGGGCTTAATCCGCCAGCCGATTCTGTTTACGGCGCTGGTACGGATGCGTGGGCTCGACGGCGATCTGCAATCCGGCAACTATGTGCTCAGCCCCGATATGAAAATGAGCGAGATTGCGGCTGCGCTGCAAAATAGCCAGGCGGCTAATGTGCAGGTGACCATCCCCGAGGGCCTGCGCCTCGAAGAAGTCGGCGCGATTGTCGCAGCCGGCGGCCTGGTCTCCGAGGCCGATTTCCTGCGAACGGCCCGCAACGGCGATGCCTTTCGCGATCGCTATTTTTTGCTTCGCAGCATGCCGCCCGGTTCCAGCCTGGAAGGTTACCTCTTCCCCGATACCTATCGCATCAGTACGACTGCCACGGTCACTGAGGTGGTTACGCTGATGCTCGACCGCTTTGCCGAACGATACGCCGGCATCGAGCGCGAAGTGCAGGTGCCCGGCGTCAGTGTCCATGATATTGTGACGATGGCTGCAGTTGTGCAACGTGAGGCCGCTCTGGTCGAGGAAATGCCGACGATTGCGGCAGTGTTCTGGAATCGCTTGCAACCGGAGTATGCTGCCGAAACCGGCGGTGGACGCCTGCAGGCCGATGCGACGGTACAGTATGCGTTGGGTTACAGTGTGGCCGAGCAGACCTGGTGGCGGCGTGAGTTGACGGTTGATGAACTGCGCGTCGATAGCCCATACAATACCCGCGAGCGGCCGGGCTTGCCGCCGGGGCCGATCAGCAACCCGGGTATGGCCGCGCTACAGGCGGCCGCTCAGCCCGATATGAGCCGGCCCTATCTCTATTTTGTCGCCAGTTGCGCCCGCGACGGTTCACACAATTTTGCCGTCGATTTTACAACCTTTCAACAGTATGTCGCTGAATGGCAGGCCTGCCAGTAGCGGCACACGCGAGGCTTTCCATGCACTACGCCGGGATTATCGGCGACCCGGTCGCCCACAGTCGCTCGCCGCAGATCCATAATGCGGCCTTTGAGCATATCGGGATGGCGGCTCGCTACGAGCACTGGCCCACGCCGGCTGCCGAGCTGCCGGCGCGCATCGCTGCTCTGCGCCGGCCCGAGATGCTCGGCGCCAATGTGACGCTGCCGCACAAAACGGCAGTTATTCCGCTGCTCGATGAGATCGAGCCTGAAGCTGCCCGCATCGGCGCAGTCAATACCATTTATCGGCGCGCTGACGGTGCGCTCGTTGGTGCCAATACCGATGCGCCCGGTCTGGCCGAGTCGCTGCGCGAAGATGCCGGTTTCGCTGCTCAGGGCGCTCGCGTGCTGCTGCTGGGCGCTCGCGGCGCGGCACGGGCGGCGGTCTATGCACTGCTCGATGCCGGAGTCGCCGAGTTGATTGTCGCCAATCGTACCCTCGCCCGCGCCGAAGATCTGCTCGCCGATGTGTTCGGCGACGACGATGCGCTGCCCGCGCCGCTGCGCCCGCCCGGCATCACGGACGACGATCTGCCGTCGTTGCTCGCGCTCGCGCTCGATGATCCGGAACTGGCCGAACTGATCCCGCAGGTCGATCTGTTGATCAATGCGACTTCGCTGGGCTGGCACGGCGACGAAACTCCGCTGGCCAATCCGCCGCTTCGTCCGGCGGCGCTGGTCTACGATATGGTCTACCGCCCCAGTCGCCTGTTGCGCGATGCTGCGGCGTGCGGCGCTCGTACCTGCGACGGCGTCGGCATGTTGCTGCGCCAGGGTGTATTGAGTTTCTTTCGCTGGACCGGCCGGCGTGTGCCGATTGAGGTGATGCGGGCGGCACTGGGCGAGGTGTAGGAAGATCCGAGGAACCAGGGAACCAATGAACCGGGGTAGGGGAACCATTGCCGGAGAGCGCCTGTTGCCGGTTTGGCCTTTTTGAGAGCTGTTGTAGGGTTTGCCAGGGAGAAGCCGGATGACCATGCTGCTGATCTTGATTGCCGGTCTGTTTCTCGGTTCTCTGATGAATGTTGTCATTATCCGGTTGCCGCGCGAAAAGCGGTTGCTGGGCTGGCCGCATTGTACGCGCACTGGTGAGCCTTTGCGCTGGTGGCAATTGTTGCCGCTGGCCGGCTGGCTGATCCAGCGCGGGCGGGCTAGCGATGGCCGCCGGCTCCACTGGATCTATCCGCTGGTGGAACTGCTGATGGCACTGGTTCTGGTGCGGCTCTTCCTGCTGTATGGTCTGACGCCGCCGTTTTTCTATCTGGCCTTTGTGTGCGTGGTGTTGATCGTTACCGGTGCCATCGACTGGCTGTATCGTTTCATTTATACCTTCGTCATCCTCGGAGCGGCGCTGCTGGTTCTGATCCTGGCACCGATTGCCGGCCTGCAACTGGCTGATGTTGTGTTGGGAACGCTGGTGGCCGGGGCCGCCTTTATGCTGCTGTTTATGCTGGCGAAGGCGATGTTTCCCGGCAAAGCCGCGCCCTTCGGCCTGGGCGATGTGTACCTGGGGATGTTCATCGGCGCGGCGGTCGGGCTGAATCATCTGATGGCGGCCCTGTTTTATGGCGCCCTGATGGCCGGCCTGGTCGCCCTGTTTATTTTGCTCGGGCGGCGTTTCCGGCGCTCGGCGGCCCTGCCGGAATACATTTCCTACGGCTCCTATCTCTGTCTGGGTGTCGTGCTCTATGTGGCTGCCGGCGGCCTGTGAGCCTGCCGGCTAATCGAGAAAATAGATGAATATTGCGCCGGGTCTGCCAGACTCAGCGCAATATTCTGTTTTATCAGAGAGGATTTGATGCAATCAGATACGACATTAGCCGAACTGCGAGAACTGGCGCAGCAGTATGGCGTCGGGACGTACCGGCGGCATATTTTTCTCTGCACTGATCAGAGCAAGCCGAAGTGCGCGCCGCGTGAGGCGGCCAATGCGTCCTGGGATTATCTCAAAAAACGCTTGAAAGAACTCAAGCTGTCGCTGGTGGAAGGTGGCGTGTACCGCACGAAAGCCAATTGCCTGCGTATCTGTGCCCACGGCCCGATTGCGGTTGTGTATCCCGAAGGGGTCTGGTACCATTCCTGTAGCCCGGCAGTGCTCGAACGCATTATTCAGGAGCACCTGATCGGCGGGCGGGTTGTCGAAGCGTATGCGTTTGCAGCCAATCCGCTGTACAGCGATGAAGATGAGCAATGACTGACTCCATCCAGCATGGCTACATCACGGTCCATGGCATGCGCATGCATTATGCCGTAGCCGGCCAGGGGCCGCCCTTGCTCCTGCTGCATGGCTTCCCGGAATGCTGGTACAGCTGGCGTCGGCAGTTTGCCGCGCTCAGCCCGCATTTCACGGTGATTGCGCCGGATTTGCGCGGCTACAACGAGACCGATAAGCCGGCCTGGGGCTACGAGATCGATGTGCTCACGCGTGATGTCATCGAGTTCCTGGAGGCGCTCGGCTACCGGCGCGCCATGGTTGCCGGCCACGATTGGGGCGGGATCCTGGCCTGGGTGCTCGCGATTGTCTATCCGCACCGCGTTGAACGGCTGATGACGCTGAATGCGCCGCACCCGACGCTGCTTCAGCAGGCGCTGCTGTGCAATCGCCGCCAGCAACGCCGTAGCTGGTACGTCGGTTTCTTCCAGGTGCCTTTCCTGCCCGAGTTGCTCTTCAGTGCCCGAGATTATACGGCTATCGAGCAGGTGTTGCGCGGTATGGCCGTACGCCCGGCGACCTTCAGCGATGAGGATATCGAAGTCTACAAGGATGCGGCCAGCAAACCCGGTGCGCTTACGGCGATGATCAACTACTATCGCCGCCTCGGGCCGGATAATCTCGCGGCGCTGTGTCGCGGTACCGGCATGCAGGTGAAGGTGCCGACCTTGCAGATCTGGGGCGAAGCAGACCGTTTTCTGGGTCGCGAACTGACGTTCGGCACCGAACGCTATGTGTCCGATTTGCAGATTCGCTACATCCCGAATTGCTCGCACTGGGTGCAACAGGAAGCTCCCGCCGAAGTCAATCAGGCGTTGCTCGATTTCCTGTTGCCCCATTTACTATGAGGCGCCTATGAATTTCTTCTCCAATCCGGTGCTGGTCAAGGAGTTGCGCGGTCGCATCCGCGGCCGCCGCGCCCTGATCATGATGACGGTTTATTTGTCGTTGACGGCGATTGTGACGCTGCTGATCTACCTGGCAGTGGCCAGTAGCTACAATACGATTACCATCAGCAGCAATGCCGGGCGCGAAATCGGGCGTGCGATCTTCCTCACGGTGATGACTGCGGCACTCTTGCAGGTCTGTGTGATTACGCCTTCGCTGACGGCCGGCAGTATTGCCGGCGAAAAAGAACGCCAGAGCTACGATCTGCTGATTACGACAATGCTCAGCCCGCTGCAGATTGCGCTCGGCAAACTGGTGGCCGCCCTGTCCTTTGCCGCGCTGCTGATCATTGCGATCCTGCCGATGGCCGGGCTCGCCTTTCTCTTCGGCGGCGTTACCGGCACCGAGTTCCTGATCGCCATTGCCGGTCTGGCGATGACATCGCTGCTCTATGCGTCCGTCGGCATATTCTGGTCGACGGTGATGCGCGGCACACTGGCGGCCACGGTGATGGCGCAGGGCACGGTTATTCTGGTGCTGGTCGGCATTCCCTTTATTTTTGTGGTCAGCAGCGCGCTGATCGGCGGCGGCCCCGACGACGATCTGTTCGGGTTGCTCTATGTCTACATTATGGGGACGCTGCTCTCGCTGCATCCCTTTGCCGCGCTCGGCATTACGGCCGGTTTGCTCTCGCAGGGCGAGAATCCTTTTTATTTCTCGTTGCCGCTCGGCAATCAGCAAGATCTGCTACTGCCTTCGCCCTGGCTGGCCTTCCTGTTCTTCGGCACTCTGCTGACGCTGATGCTGATCTTTTTGACGGTGCGCCTGCTGCGCCCGGTGCAGTACGGCCTGTCGCGTGCTGATGCCGCAGCGGCCGGCCCGCCGGCCATGCCTGCGCCGGCAAATAGCACCGAGGTGCCCGCCGCCGACCAGGATCCGACTCAGTGATTGCGGCCTTTCAGTCGCTCTGGCAGGCGCTGCGCGACCTGGTCGATGATGTACGCATGGCGCTGATCGGCAACCTGGTCTGGGGCGTGATCAGTTTGCCGCTGCCTCTGTTTGCGCTATTTCTGTTCCTCTATACGCAAACGCCGCTGTTGCTGGTGGTCGGCCTGTTGCTGCTGGCGGTGCTGCCGGCGGCCCCGGCCGGCATCGGGCTTTATGCCATCGGCTATCGTTTTGTCGAGGGGCGTGTCAGCAAGCCCGGTGACTATTTTGCCGCGCTGCGCCGCTATGCCGTGCCGGCCTGGCTGGTGCTTGGCGCCTGGGTCGCCGGGGCTCTGCTGTTGCTGGCCGTGCTCTGGATTCTGCCCATCAGTACCGAAAATACCTTCATCTGGTTGCTGCGCGGCCTCTGGCTGTACATAGCCATCACCTGGGCCAGTCTGCTGATCTATGCGATGCCGCTGATCCTGTTGCAAGAACGCCCCGACCCGCGCCTGGTTGCACGCAATGCCCTGGTACTGTCGCTCGGGCGCCCGCTGTTTACGCTGACAACGCTGGCTCTGATGGTTGGCTTGCTGGTGCTGGCAAACTATTTTCCGGTGCTCCTGCTGCTCTGTGTTGGTATGGTGCTCAGCCAGTGGAGCCTGCGTGCGACGATGCACTTGCTCGCTGCTGACCCGCAGCGTCGCTCGGAACGCGAAGCAAAAG
Source organism: Chloroflexaceae bacterium (assembly GCA_034437175.1). Lineage (GTDB taxonomy): Bacteria > Chloroflexota > Chloroflexia > Chloroflexales > Chloroflexaceae > DAOTUJ01. The sequence continues at coordinate 30,458 of DAOTUJ010000138.1, forward strand.
AGGAGTATGAAGAATGTTGACCCGCAGAATTATTCCCTGTCTCGATGTCAAAGCCGGCCGGGTGGTCAAAGGCGTCAAGTTTCTCAATCACCGCGATGCCGGCGACCCGGTCGCGCTGGCGGCAGCCTATGACGCGGCCGGCGCCGATGAACTGGTCTTCTACGATATTACTGCCAGCAGCGATGATCGCTCGATCATGGTCGACGTGGTCGAACAAACGGCGGCCCAGGTCTTCATTCCGCTGACCGTTGGCGGCGGCCTGCGCAGTACCGAAGACATGTATCGTATGCTGCGGGCCGGCGCCGATAAGGTTTCGATCAATACGGCTGCGGTGATGAATCCACTGTTGATCGAAGAGGGCGCCCGGCGCTTCGGTAGCCAGTGCATTGTGCTTTCCATCGACGCTCGGCGGGTGCCGTCCGAGGGGCCGGCGCCGCGTTGGCAAGTGTTCACCCATACCGGGCGCGACCCGCGCCCTACCGGTCGCGACGCCGTCGAATGGGCGCGCCACGGCGTTGATCGCGGCGCCGGCGAAATCGTCATCAACAGCATGGATGCCGATGGTGCCCGTAGTGGTTACGACCTCGAGTTGCTGCGCACTATCTCGCTGGCCGTCGATGTTCCGGTGATTGCCTCGGGTGGGGTTGGTTCGCCGGAAGACATGTATCGCGGCGTGGCCGAGGGCAAGGCCGATGCCGTGCTGGCGGCTTCGATCTTTCACTTTGGCGAATATTCGGTTGCCGAAGTCAAAGCTTACCTCAGCGAACGGGGTGTGCCGATGCGGACGGTCGTATAAAAACATCCAGCATCGGGCGCAGATTGCAGCCTGCCGCGCAGCGGCAGGCTGCAATGCTGCAACCCTACCTCCGTTTGATCACCAGCAACGTCACATCGTCAAATGGCGGCTGGCCGCTGCTGAATTCGTTGACGGCCTGCACCAGGTTATGTACCAGTTCACCAGGACTTTGCGCCGATCTGCTTGCAATCAGGTTGCGTAGCCGTTCGAGGCCGAAGGCTTCCATGTGCTCGTCGACGGTTTCAGTCACACCGTCGGTATAACAGACCAGCAGATCGCCCGGTTCCAGGCAAGTTTCGGCCTCGTGCAGTTGCACTTCTTCCAGCACACCCAGCGCAATGCCGGGGGTGCTCAGTTCCTCGAACTGGCCGCCGGCCGCCCGGTAGAGCAGCGGCGGATTGTGGCCGGCGCAGCAGTAGCGCAGCCGCCCGCTGCTTTTCTCCAGGATGGCATAAAAGAGCGTCACGAACATGCCCGACTCCGAGTCGCGGTTGATCCAGCGGTTGGCGCGCTCGAGTGCTGCCGCCGGCGCGGTGCCGTCGAGTGCCGCCGCCCGTAGCAGCGAACGCGAGAGTGCCATGAACATCGCGGCCGGCACGCCCTTGTCGCTCACATCGGCAATCGTGAAGCCCAGCCAGTCTGCGTTTGCCGCCGGATCAGCGCCCGGCCTGGCCTCGAATGGCACTTTCAGCCTGTGCAACGTCCAGAAATCATAGAAATCGCCGCCGACCAGCCGGGCCGAGCGCCAGTCGGCGGCGATGTCCCAGCCGGCGATGCGCGGTGGGGCTGCCGGTAGCAGCGCCCGCTGGATCTCGCGGGCGACCCGCAGTTCCTGCTCAATCTGTACGACCGTCGCCGCTTCGCGGGCCAGCAGGGCACTCTCCAGCGCACTGGCGATCTGGCCCACCGAGCTGGTGTAGATCGCCATCTGGCGCCGGTTGAACTGCAAATCGGGCCGATCATAATCGAGCAGCAACACCCCCAGCAGGCTGCTGCGGGCGACCAGCGGCAAGAGAACCAGGGTGCCGCTGTTGCAGCGTTCGATCAGCGGCGCCAGTTCGGCGGCGTGCCGCCCGGCGTTGCGCAGCACCAGGGGCGCCGGTTCGGCGACAGTGCGCGCCAGCAGCGGTGCCTGCGCTTCCGCCAGGCTCTGGCCGACCAGATCGGCCGTACCGCATTGCTGCAAGCCATAACCGGCGGCAATGCGAAACCGGCGCGTTTCGCGTTCCCAGAACAGGCAGCAACAGCGTTCGCAGCCTACCAGCAGCGGCGGCAGGCGCACAATGGTGGCCAGCAGATCCTCCAGATGGTTGGCGCGCCCCACATTCTCGGCCACCTGCAAAAGCGCGTTCAGCGTCCAGGCTTCTTCCTGCTGCGCCGTGTACGAATTGGCACTGTCAATCGCAATTGCCACCTGGCCGGCTAGCGTCTGCATCACAAAAAGATCTTCATCGTTGAAATGGTTGACAATTTCGCTTTGCACGTCCAGCACACCAATTACCTGATCGCCGACTTTTAGCGGCACCACCAGCTCGGCGCGGGTCGCCGGGTTGTCGGAGATATACCGTGGATCGTGTTGCACATCCCCAACCAGGATCGCTTCGCCCTGCAAGACGACCTGGCCCACCAGTCCTTCGCCGGCCTGCAGGCGGTGGGGTAGCCCGGTAGCGCCCCCCGGCGCATCGGCGGTGCTGGCGCGAAAAACGATCTGGTCTGCGGCTTCGACGGTGAAAATGTGGACCGGGTGGTAGCCGAAGCGTTCGCGAATGAGGCGAACGACCGAGGGCAGCAGTTCTTCCAGGTTCAGGATGGCTGTAGCGCGAATGCCGACTTCGCGAACGGCCTGGAGTTGCAGCGCACGCTGGCGGGCCTGCGAATAGGCATGGGCACGGGCAATCGCCACAGCGGCCTGGTCGGCGATCAACGAGAGCAGGCGCAAGTCGCCGGCACTGAAGGCGCCCGGCTGGTAACTCTGCACCGAAATGCTGCCGATCACCTGATCGCCGACGATCAACGGTACATAGATGCCGGCACGGGGCGGCGAGGCACTCTGGTAGCGTGGGCGAGCCGGTAGTTGAGCCATTTCGCGTTCGAAATCATCGACCAGCAGCGCCCGCCCGGTCTGGCGCATCCAGCCGATGATGCCCTCGCCGGGAGCCAGGACAAAGCTCTCCACCGGCAGCCGCACGCGATCCTGTACCCGTACCTTCAAAGTATAGCGATCGCCGTCGAAGAGGCCCAGGTGAAACGTCGAGGTGTCGACGATCTTCGCAGCCTGGCGATAGACCAGCTCGCACAGCGCATCGGGATCGAGCTCGCTGCGAATAATCGCCCGGCTGACCTCATTGAGCAGGCCGAGCTCGCGCACCGATCGGCGCTGGCGTTGCAGATTGGTAGCCGCGCCCCTGGCAATTACGACCGCCACGATCAGCCCCAGGCTGGCCGGCCAGAAATAAGCCGGCCCCAGCCGCAGATAGATCGCGGCCCAGAGCGGCGCCAGCATCAGCGGCAAGAGTTCGATCCCCAGTGCCATTGGCCAGACCGCCCGCAGCCAGACCTGCACTCCGCTGCGGCCGCCCTGAATGAATTCGCGCCCGGCGCGCACCATCTGTATGGTCGTGAACAGCGCAGCAATCAGGCAGATGCTCAAAACCGGATCGACCAGCGTGTCCGTCGATCCGGCGGGGAACTGAGCAGCCAGGGCTGCGCCGAGCAGCAAAGCGGCCGTGCGGCTGCCGGCGCGCAGCCAGGGCCGGGCGAGCATCAGGTAGGCGTCGGGCCGCCGGGCGAGCAGCAAGGGGCTCAGCAGGCCATACAGCAAACTGCTGATAATCGCAATCAGAGCGGCCGGAGCCGGCCCGAGAATGAGCGCCGTGGTGACCATTGCCAGCCCTACCAGGCTCTGCGGTTCGGCCGACGGCGCTCGAAAGCTCAGCGCCTCCAGCAGCAGCAGCAGGCCGCCGAAGATGAGGAATTCGGTGAGGGTCGGCAGTGCAAAGCCGGCAAAGAACAGGCCGCCCATCCCGGCACTGCCCGCAACAAAACAGTAGAGATACAGCAGGCGCTCGCGGCTCACGCGCGTCCCTGGCCAAAGGACTCCCGCGCCTCATCAAGGGTATCATGAACCGCGAACACCTGGGTAAAACCGGTGAGCGCAAATACCTCGTAGACCTGCGGTTGTAGGGCGGCCAGCCGCAACTCGCCGCCGAGGGTCATCAGATCCTTGCGAATCAGCAAAAGCGAGCGCAGTCCGCTGCTGCTCAAAAACGAAACTTCTTGCATATCGAGCAGCACAAAGCGGGCGCCGGCATCGATCTGCGCATGCACCTGTTTGCTGAGGTGCGGCGAGGTAGCCGCATCGACTCGGCCGGCGACCGGGATCACACAAATATCATCGACGCTGCTGCCGGGCAGATACTTGGTGATAGTGAGCAAATTGCCGGCCTGCGGATCAAATTCAAAGCGTACCTCGTCCATCAGGCGCGTAATCAGATAGATGCCGAGACCACCGGCCTGGCGTTCTTCGAGGGGCGAAGCAATATCCGGTTCCGGAATATTATCGGGATCGAATTCGCGCCCAAAATCGTGCAGCGTGACAACAAAACGCTCATCTTCGCATGCCCAGCTGATCACAATATCGCCCGGCTGGTCGGGTTCATAGGCATGCTGGATAATATTGGTGGCGGCTTCATCGACGGCCAGTTGCACCTGCCAGGTGGCCCGTTCATCGAGGCCGGACAGTTCGGCGGCTTCGGTGATAAAGGCGCTGATCTGGCTGAGCGCATCGACATGGGCAGTGATCGTGAGAGTTGCTTTCATATCGCGCAATACATTTCAGGTGCTGGATATGGATTGTCGGCCGGGCGGATTGCTTGCTAACCCGCCCGGGCTGCTTGCTCAAAACGAACCAATCGCCGCCACCGTATCATCGTAGATTTCAAACAGCGAAGTGAAGCCGGTCAGGTCAAACACTTCTCGAATGCGGGGAGGCAAATTGGCAATCCGGATATCACCGCCCTCGATGTCGGTCAATTTCCAGTCGCGAGCTTTTTTGCGCGCCTCGATCAGTACCCGCAGGCCGGGGCTACTGATATACTCGAGGTGCGCCAGGTCGAGTACCAGGCGATAGCGGCCTTCTTCAAAAAGCTGCTCAATCGCATGTTTCAGCGCCGGTGATGTTGCGGCATCAATCCGCCCTTGAACGGTCAGGAGATCAACCCGATTAAGTCGTCGCTGTTCAATATTCATCGGTTGTTACTTTCTAGTAAAAGCATACCTTTCCGCTGACATATGCGGCATGGCGACGCATACCGGCGGAAAGGTAGTGTGTTCTATGCTGCCGCAGGCGAAAAAGCTCTGGATGCAGCGAGCATCCAACCGGCCGCCATGGCTTGTATGGCCTGCGGCAACATGGAAGCGACGGTCTTTTTCGGTTGTTGTGGCGGCGAAGCCGCCACAACAACCGAAATACATAATTTCTTCCGCCCTGCCGGAGATCCGGAACGGTGGTTGCGGTCGCTACTGCGGAAGTCGTGCAAGTTGCAACAATTATAGCACAGGAGCTGCAAAGTCTTGCCCACGCGATATGCACAGATGGGTTATAATGCATAGCATTATCCTGAAGCGTTTTGTGATGGTTTAAGGAGTTCTTTGCGTGGAATACGATCGGCGCCCGTGGCAGGTGCCACTGCTGATAGGATGCATCGTTCTGCTTGCCGATCAGGTCAGCAAGCTCTGGGTGGTCGCTGCCCTCGGGCCTGAACCATATTTGCATGCCGTTCCGGTAATCGGTGACTGGTTTCGCATTGTGTATGCGCATAATACCGGTATTGCATTCAGTCTGTTCCAGGGCATGTCCCATTTCTTGATTTTTACCTCGCTGCTGATCAGTATTGGGATTGTCTATGGTTACTGGACGCGCTTGCCGCGCCAGGTGCCGCTCGTTCAGTTTAGTATCGGCCTGATCGTGGCCGGCGCACTTGGCAATGTGGTTGATCGCATCCGGCTGGGCTATGTCGTTGATTTCATTCAGATCGGCTGGTGGCCGGTGTTCAACCTGGCCGATAGTGCGATCTGTGTCGGCGCGGTGCTGCTGGCCATTTTCACTACCCGGAATGAGGCTCCCCGCGCCGGCCGTGAAATGGTTGTTTGATGACGGGCAGGTCTGCTGTAGTGCTGCAATCACAGCTGAGTTTTCGGGCCGGGCTGGTGCCGCTCCTGGTCGCCGGCCTGATTTTGCTGGCCGATCAATTCAGCAAGCAATGGGTGTTGGCCACGCTCGGCCCCGAACCCGAGAGCCGCGAGATTTTGCTCGTCGGCGATTGGCTCAGCTTTCTCTATGTGCGCAATACCGGCGTGGCTTTCGGCCTCTTCCAGAATGCCTCCCAGATCTTTGTGGTTACTTCGCTGCTTATTATCGCGGCGATTATTGTGGCCTATGTGGTGTATTTGCCGAACCGCCTCGGCTGGCTGCAGCTCTGCGTCGGCCTGATCAGCGGCGGTGCGCTCGGCAATGTGATCGACCGCCTGCGCTATGGCTATGTGATCGATTTCATCAAAGTGGGCTGGTGGCCGATTTTTAATATCGCTGATAGCGCCGTCACGGTCGGCATTACGATGCTGGCGCTCTTTCTGGCGTTTTTTGAAGAAGAGGATGCCGGTTCACGACGCCCGATGCCCCGCGACGATACGCTGCTGAGCGAATTGCTTAGCCAGGATGTCGACGCTTCGCCCGACGACGTCACTCCGATCCGGCGCGCCGGGCGTACTGACAGCGGGCGGGTGATTTCCGATGATGAGTGATAACGAAGTGCTGCTGCTGGTTGATGCGACTGCTGCCGGCCGGCGCATCGATCGCTATCTGGCCGATTCCGTCGCCGATCTGTCGCGCTCCTACATTCGCCAGCTGATCGACGCCGGCTATGTGCAGGTCAATCAGCAGCCGATCCGGGCCAGCTATCCGGTGCAGCCCGGTGACCGGATCCGCCTCGAACGCCCACCAGCGCAGCCGACGACGCTTGAGGCCCAGGATCTGCCCCTCGATGTGGTTTATGCCGACCCTGATGTGCTGGTGATCAACAAACCCGCCGGCATGGTTGTCCACCCGGCGCCTGGTCATCGCGACGGCACGCTGGTCAATGCGCTGCTGGCCCATTATCCCGAGATCCGGATCAGCGGTGATCTGCGTCCGGGCATCGTGCATCGCCTCGACCAGGGTACCTCGGGTTTGCTTGTGGTGGCCCGCAACGATCGGTCCTGGCAGGCGCTGAGTGCGCAGCAAAAACGCCGTGATATGCTCAAAGCCTACCTGGCCGTTGTCGAGGGGCGCTTCAAGGAACCCACCGGCTTGATCGATGCGCCGATTGGCCGGCATCCCGGTGATCGCAAGCGCCAGGCGGTGCTGGCCGGCGGCCGCGAGGCTCGCACGCATTACCGGGTGCTGGAAGCACTCGGCGACTATACCCTGATCGAGGCGCGCCTGGAAACCGGGCGCACTCACCAGATTCGGGTACACCTGGCACATAAGAATCGCCCGCTGCTCGGCGATCCGAGCTATGGCCCGCGCCATGGCCGCTCCAGCTTCGGTTTGCAACGCCAGTTTCTGCATGCCGGCCGGCTCGGCTTTTTTCTGCCGGGCAATGGCGTATGGCGTGAGTTCACCTGTGCATTGCCGGCCGATCTTGAGCAGGCCCTGAAGAGACTGCGCGCCGCGATTCCGCCACGATAGACTATGATACAATGCGAACGTCACGAGATTCCGGAACAATATGGGATGTTGAAGGTTCTCGTCATTCGCTCCGCTTCGAAATCAGCTTGCAGAGGTAGGAGGCTAATTCCATGCGTAAGAAGATCAGTATCATCGGCGCCGGTTTTGTCGGTTCAACAACTGCTCACTGGCTTGCGGCCAAAGAACTGGGCGACATCGCCTTGCTTGATGTTGTCGAAGGCATTCCCCAGGGCAAGGCGCTGGATCTGTACGAAGCCAGCCCGATCGAAGGCTATGATGTGCGCGTCGAGGGTACGAACGATTACGCCGATACCGCGAACTCGGACGTGATTGTGGTTACCTCGGGTGCGCCGCGCAAGCCCGGTATGAGCCGCGAAGACTTGATCAAAGTCAATGCCGATATTACCCGCTCCTGCATTTCGCAGGCTGCTCCGCTTTCGCCTAATGCCGTCATTATTATGGTGAACAACCCGCTCGATGCGATGACCTATGTGGCGGCTGAAACCAGCGGTTTCTCCAAGAACCGCGTCTTCGGGCAGGCCGGTGTGCTCGATAGTGCGCGCTATCGCACCTTCCTGGCCATGGAAATCGGTGTTTCGGTGGAAGATATTCAGGCGATGCTCATGGGTGGCCACGGTGACGAAATGGTGCCGCTGCCGCGTTATACTACGGTTGCCGGCATTCCGATCACCGAATTTGTGACAGCGGAGCGGCTGGAGGCGATTGTTACCCGCGCCCGCAAGGGTGGCGGCGAAATTGTCAATTTGCTCAAGACCGGTAGTGCCTACTACGCGCCGGCTGCGGCAACTGCCCAGATGGTCGAAGCGGTCTTGAAAGATAAAAAACGAGTGCTGCCCTGCGCTGCCTACATGAACGGCGAATACGGTCTGTCCGACATGTATTTCGGCGTACCGGTGGTGCTGGGCGCCGGTGGGGTCGAAAAGGTTATCGAGTTGTCGCTGGACGAAGCCGAACGTGCCCAGCTCGATGCATCGGCAGCCGCCGTACGCTCAACTATCGAGACGCTCAAGACGCTCTAATGTCTCTTGAGGTGTGCATTCGGCATTGGTGTCGGCTGCGCACGGGCTTTTGCTCTGGTTTTTTGCGAGTTTACGGCAAAAAACCAGGGCAAAACAACATACGCCGGCTTTTGTATTGATCAGGGGATATGCTTTGGAAGCGACAACCACTTCTTCGCCGGGCGCATCACGATCCGATAGCTTTCGGGATCGCTGGCAATTGCTCGGTGGTGATCGTTTCTATACCTTTGCCCGCTGGCTGATTATTATTCTGCTCTGCGTCATTAGCCCGATGTTGACCAGCAGCCCGCTCTGGCCGGTCACTGCGGCGAGTAGCCCGATTGTTCTGTTGATCTGGGGCTATATGGCCTTTGCGCTGATTGCAACGATCGCTCTGTTTGTGCCTTTCTTAAATGGATTGCTTAATATTTCTTATCTGATAGATATTATCTTTATTTCATTACTGGCATTTTTTGGCGGCGAAGGGAGTGTAATTTTCTTTCCGCTCTATCTGCTGCCGTTGATCAGTGCGGCAATGCGCCAGAGTCCGGCACTGAGTTTGCTCTCCGGGGTTGTTGCGGCCGTGTTTTATGTGATGGCTTTTCTGGCCTGGCGTAGCCTGATCGACTCGGCGACGATGATGGCGATGCTCGATTATGTCTCGCTCGGTTTGCGCGGCGTCACGCTGATTGTCATTCCCTGGTTGACCAGTGGCCTTGCCGAGCAGTGGAGCCAGAGCAATCGCCTCAGTGTTGTGCATGCCGAGCAGAAAACCGAGCAGGCTTTGAGCCAGGCGCAGGCCTATCGCGATCAGATGCGCTCGCTCTACGAAGTGGCCTATTCGTTGTCCACGACTATGGATTATCGCCATGTGATGGAGTCGATGCTGCGTGAGAGCCGCAAGCTGGTGCCCTATAGCGTCGGTGTCGTGCTGCTCTCCAGTGGTCAGCCCGATGAGTTGTATCTGGCTGCCGGTGAGTCGATCAATGTGATCGATCAGAATCGGCACATCCAGATCGGCAAGGGCATGCTCAGCCAGGCGCTGCGTTCGCCTGATCCGCGCATGATTGATAATATCAGCCAGGATACCGATTTGCAGGCTATCGGCAGCCTGCAAAACTGTCGAGCTACGTGTGTCATTCCGCTGCGTGCCGGCCTGCGTACCTACGGGGTGATGCTGATTGCCACTGATCGGCGCGATCATTTTAATGCCGAACAGCTTGATATGTTGACGGCTCTGGCCAATTATGCCATCATCGCCCTGCATAATGCTCAGTTGATTTTCGATCTCAAAGAAGAACGCAACAAGCTGATTTCAAAAGAAGAAGAAGTGCGCCATCAACTCGCCCGCGATCTGCACGACGGGCCGGCCCAGGCGCTTGCCGCGATCACAATGAACCTGGAGTTCATCAAGCGCCTGCTCGAACGTGACCCGCCGCGGGTGGTTGAGGAGCTCGATAAGCTCAGTGCGCTCTCAAAACGGACGACCTACGAGGTGCGGACGATGCTCTTCGAGTTGCGCCCGCTGGTGCTGGAAACGCAGGGGTTGCAGGTGACGCTGGAACAGTATCTCGAACGCTTCCGCGAAAACAAAGGTTCCACCGAAATTGTGCTCGAAGCCCGGGGCGTCGATGATGTTCAACTCGATACCAAATCCGAAGGCACGCTCTTCAATATTGTGCAGGAAGCGATCAATAATGCGCTCAAACACGCCCGCGCTGCGCATATCTGGGTACGCCTGGAGCGTGAAGGCAATACGCTGAAAACGACGGTGCAGGACGATGGCGCCGGTTTTGATCTGGCCAAAGTGATGCGCTCGTATGAACAACGCGGTTCCTTCGGCCTGCTCAATATTGATGAACGCGCCCGCTTGATCGGCGGCAGTGCCGAGTTGAGCTCTGAGCCCGGCAAAGGTACCACGGTGAAAATCTTCGTTCCCCTGGATTGAATGAATCCCTACCTCGCGCCGGCCCGCGTGCGCGCTGCGTTGCGTAGCCTCCAGTTGCATCCGACGCGCGATATGGGCCAGAATTTTTTAGTTGATGCCCAGGCGCTCGCATCGATTGTTGCAGCCGCCGGCCTCGCTGCACGCGATCTGGTCGTCGAAGTTGGCCCCGGCCTGGGCGTGCTGACATGGGAGTTGCTGCAACGTGCCGGCCTGGTAGTTGCAGTTGAACTCGATCCGCGTCTGGCCAATCGGCTCCGTAGCGAATTTGCCGCCGAGCCGCGCTTGCACCTGCTGGAGGGCGATATCCTCAAGTGGTCGCCGGGGGCTCTGCTTGCTGTTGCCGGCCGGCCCGGCTATTCCTACACGCTGGTTGCCAACCTGCCCTATGCGATCACGGCCCCGGTTTTGCGTCACTTTCTTGAAGCCGATGTACCGCCGCAACTCATGGTGGTGCTGGTGCAGTGGGAGGTGGCCGAGCGCATTCTGGCCCGTGGTAGCCAGGCTGGTCGCCCGCGCTACAGTGTGCTGGCCCATGCTATCCAGTTTTATGCCGAAGCCAGTATCGTCGAGCGTATCCCCGCGGCGAGTTTCTGGCCGGCGCCGGCCGTCGATACGGCGATCCTGCGTTTGCAACGTCGCGCCGCCCCGCCTGTGCAGGTCGACGATGTCGATGCACTCTTTCGCATCATCAAGGCCGGTTTTCTCCAGTCGCGCAAGAAACTCGGCAATGCGTTGCCTACCGGTCTGGCGGCAATGGGCGAACGTGTATCACGTGAAACGGTGCAGGCGGCTCTGGCGCGCGCCGGTGTCGATGCCGCTCGCCGCGCCGAAACCCTGCGCATTGAGGAATGGGCCGGCGTCTATCATGAGATCAGCGGAGCGCGGGGGGAACATGGGGGAGCGTGAGAGCCTTAGAACCAGGGAGCCATAGAACCAGGGAGCCATAGAGCCAGGGAGCCAGGGAACCGGAGAGTCAATATCAAAGCATTTCTACAGGAAAAAGAGGGCGTAAACCCCGGGAGCTTTCCCTTTCAACGATAGCGTTTTTGCCAGATGGGTGACTTTGCGCTCCGGCCCTCACCCCCCAACCCCCTCTCCCGTACAGTCTGGCGCGACGAGAGCCTTACGCTTTGAGTTGGTCATCACCGGCGCCAGC
>DAOTUJ010000139.1:0-10439 GCA_034437175.1 Chloroflexaceae bacterium
GGGCCACCCGGAATTTGAAGTCGGCACGCCGACGCTGGCGTTTTTTCGTCATCATCTCCTCCACATGCTTCGTTGTGATCGTAGCAGATCTTTACTTCACATGTGGTCTAGTTTCTGGGACCAATTATATTCACGCACATGCAGGACCGAACTATCAACCAGATACAGTTCGCCCCGAATATAGCCCTCAAACGCGCCACGGCTATCATAGGTCATGGTGCTGGTCTGCACTATGGATGTCGCGGCAATGAGGGCCTGTATCTGCTGGAAATAGTCCTCAATCCGCAAGGTGCAGCTCCCGCAGGGTTGTTTCTTTCTCGCGGAGCCTTTCCAGCATGTGCAGTTCACCGATCCAATCAATAATATCGAGTGTCTCTGCTACCTCATCGTTCTGATGGCGGCGCAGCAGTTCGGCAGAGGTTACGCCATGCTGCTGCTCAAACACCTGTATGCGCTGTTCGGTGCGCCGAATATTGACCTTTAGCAAATCGATCTCGTTTTGAATAGCCGCTTCAATGAGCGGGCGCAGAGGGCGCATTGTGCGGGATGTGATGGTAATGCGAGAACCCGAGTCACTCATGATATACGCTCCGTTCCAGGTTGCATTTTTCTCATACATAGGACTTACGCGGTCGGTTCCAACCCCGGCATATGCCTGAATAAACGGCCCGACTCGCCTCCGGCAGGGCGGAAGAAACCTTGCTTTTTCGCAAACATGTTGCACACAGTGCAACATGTTTGCGAAAAAGCAAAGAGCGTACCATGCTGCCGCAGACGAATCGGGCTTCCATCGGGTGAAATGTCCCGTTTGCATGCGCACCGCGTAACTCCTGTCATACAGGTATTGTATATGCTCAGAGCGGGTCTTTCAATGCCTCTTTCAGCATGCGGGCCTTCTCTCCGGCGCTCTTCAGCCCCACCAGCCGCAGCGCGGTGATGCGGTGTTCGGCGTGCGGCGGCGTGGCCTGTAATGTAAACATCGTGCTCTGTACCACCTCACCGCTCACCTCTTCAAAGGCGTTCGGCCCCAGGTGCGCCAGACCTTCTATCGTCGTCTCGCGCAGCAGCCCGCGAAAGGCAGCACTGTTGGGCTTGTTCGGCTTCGTTGCCGTGCCTGCCTGCTCGGCAGCACCCGCGCGTAGCTCGGCAAAGCTGCTGAGGAACATCCAGCTCTGCTGCGTAATCATCGCCACGCGCCCGCCGTGCCGGCAGAGTTCCAGGCAGCGCAGGATAAAGGCCGCGTACAGGTCGCGCCGGCCGGCCGGGTAGTGGCGGCTCACATAGCGCTTGAGCGGCTGGCTCATATTCTTGCTGCCCATATAAGGGCGGGTTGGTCGCCACCACTGCATAGCGGCGGTCGAGCAGTTGCAGCAGGCGTACACCCTGCGCCGCCTCGCGCCCAGACAGGGCCGCCGCCACATCGCTATTGTCGCGGGCCTCGGCCTGGAAGCCGGCGACCACTCGCTCCAGCAGGGTGCGCTTCAGTTCGACGGGATCATGGCGGGCCAGTTCGGTTATTGTGCGGCGTAGCGCGGCATCGTCCGGGTCAAAGTCCATTTCGAAGGTGTGGGGTTGGCGCAGTTTGTTGATCGCCTCATCCAGATGCTCGGCGGGGCGCAGCAGGCTACCCAGGATCTCGGCCTGCTCCAGCGCGGCAAAGACTCCCTCCAGCAGCGGTCGCATCACCCGGTCGCCGGGGTGTCGCTGCAGGTGGCGCGTGAGCAGGCCACTGTGCAGGCCGCTCGGCGTGGTGGCAATCGTGATGCTCTCCGGCTGATAGCTTATTGTCTGCCCGATGCGGCGCGGCGTGTGCTGCTTTACCAGTTCCCAGGCGCGCAGGTAGAGCGTCAGCACCGCCAGTTGCGCCGCGCGCGGGTCAAGGTCAATGCCAGACAGGTGCCGGCACAGGATACGGTCGGCGACCTCGGCGGCGGGCAGGTCGGGCTGCTGTTCGCGGTACATCGCCACAAACATATCAAACGCCGCGCGCAGGAAGTGGCCCGAACCGCAGCAGGGGTCAAGCAGGGTCAGGCGGTCAAGCAGCAGCGGGTGGTCGCCGGCCTCTGCTCCATCACCCATCACCTCTACCCTCTCAAGTGTAGACTTTTTCGTCAGAGTGCATTGGAATGCGGTCAATGGGAGCGGCAGCGGCTGCCGCTCCCGTGCAGTATGTTCCGCATTGGGACGGGCTGCGGACGCGCAGAAGCGCGTCCCTACCATAAAAAGCCTACACCTGAGAGTCACCTCTACCCCCTGCCCCCTGATGTAATACTCCCAGCTTGCGGGCAGCGTGCTGTCGGGGTAGGCTTCGTGGTAGGAGCGGCCCAGGCTGTTCTGCAGGAGCCACTGCACCATGTAGGGCTCGGTGAAAAGCTGCGTGGCGGCGGCGATCTCGGCGCGGGACGCGGCCTTCTGCCCCTGGCCCAGGCGCGCATAGACCGCAGCCTTGGCCTGCTCCTGGTAGAACTGGTAGGCCCAGCCAATCGCGTCCGGATCGGCAAAGGCCGCGTCGGCTTCGTCCAGCGTAAAGCCGGCGGGCGCACGACCAATCAGCGCCACCGCCTGCCGTAGCGCCGCCATCGTGGGACGCAGCGCCGCGACCGGGTCGTCCAGCCGGAAGAGGCCGGGGAGCGCGGCGGCCTGTTGCGCGCAGGCATCCTCAATCACGGCCCACCAGCCGCCATCGGGGCCGCTGGCGCGGGCCACGTCACGCTGGCGCAGGACAAACAGCGCCTCGGAGATGCCGTCATAGTCGGGATTGTGGCGCAGCGTCTCATCAATCAGGCCGCGCGCCTCCATCGCCCGCAGCGCCAGCAGTCGGTTGATCCAGGTATAGGCGGCCTGCTCGACCATCTCCGTGCGCACCGGCACCCGCTCGTCCGGCGGCAGTCCATCGAGGCGGTAGTGGGCCACCCGATAGGCGGCATAGTCGGCGGGGGTCGGGTTGGGCAGCGCATCAAACGGCATAAGCGTGCCGGCAGGCGCAAAACCGAGGCGCTCCAGCTCGCGGTCAAGGTCGCCGCGCTGCCAGGAGCCGTCCTCATCCGTGGCCCCGGCGAGGAGGCGGCGCAGGCCGCTGGTGATAGTACGCAGAATGTGTTTGTGGCGTGGGTGCATCGGTGCCTCAGTCGCTCGGTAGCCCCAGCAGGCTGGCAACCGAAATATCCTCATCGATTGCTGCCCAGTGGATACCCGCTCCCCGTCCGATTAATTCCCACTGTCGGCGCTGTTCTGCATCGGCATTGAGCAGGCGCGGAAACCAGACCAGTGGTACGGCGATTTCGCGCCCATCCGCTAGCGTTACGCGTAACACGGTTTCATCACACTGTACATCTGTTGCAAACGGTTGCAGTACAACGGCAGGTAAACGATCTGACTTATGTACCGAAGAAGTCATCCCATGCCTCCTGAAAATACGTTTCGTTCTCTATCACTATCTGCCGGATTCTTCGTAGTTCACTTGCATTATAGCCGGACGAATTGGCAAGTTGCACCGGATTAAGCCAGAACTTTGCCGCTTTCTCGGCAGTCTGAACATGAATATGTGGTGGCTCATTCGTCTCACGGCTATAGAAAAAAAAGCGATGACCACCGACCCGTAAGATAGTTGGCATCTGCGTTTTCCTAAACTACTTCAAGGATGACAATGCAACTTGCTCGGCAGTCTGGAAACGAAAGGCTTGAGTCAATCAGAACGGTACCCAGTCTTCGATGCGGAGCAGATGCTCCAGCCCAACCCGGTGTCCTTTGATCCGGATAGCATCCGGCCCGATAACATCAAGATATTCTTCCAGGCGCATAATGGCACCTCCTCTTCCTGGATACCAACCTCCTGGGTATCTTAACCCCTCCTGCTGGATCTACTCAAGAATGATCCCATCCTGCCCGGCCAACTCTGCCAGCACGCGTGCTCGCACTTCGTCCAGCACCTGCTCCAGTTCCGCCGCCGAACTGATACGCCGTGAGCCGACCAGTCTGATCCAGCGGAGCCGCATCTCCTGTCCGCCGGGTTCCGGTTCCGGCTCCGGCTCCGGCTCCGGTGCGTAGCGTGTGCGCACCTCGTTCAGGCGCTGCCGCAGATTAAACTCGGCATTGGTCAGGGTCGTCAGCAGCGCGCGTGCCTCGTACAGCCCCGGATTCGTCCGCTCCAGCCGCTCGCGCACCTCCTGAAACAGCAGCGCCAGTTCCGAAACTGCGGTGGCAATCTGCTCCTGCGGCACGCCGACCGCGCGTACCTGCTGCTCCAGGCTGCTGTCGAGATCGGCCAGACGCCGGCGGGCATCGGCGTGCCAGGTGGCAATCTGGCTGGTCACGGCCTGCTGCGCGGCATGGAAAGCCTGCATCAGTTCATTCCAGCGGGCCGTCTCGGTCATGCTACGCTCACGGTTCACGCTGCGCCAGTCCTGAATAAACTGCCGCACGGCGGGAATATCCGCCTCAACATTGACCATACGGTTGAAGAAATCCCGCACCTGCAGGAAGCTCGCGCCATGCGCATGCTGAAAGGCTGCCAGCGCACGCAGGGTCTCCATATACTGCATAAGCGCCTCGGCCTGCGCGTGAAAGTGGGTCAGCCGGGCATGCATCGCCGCCATATTCTGAAGTTCTTCCACCAGGCTGCTGCCCGCCGCAAATGTCTGCGGGAGTGGACACTGGGCGGTAGCCGCCCACTGCCGGATTGCCTGCGCCTGCTGTGTGGTGGCGGCGAGTTGCTCCCCCAGGGCCGTGTTCAGCGTGGCGGCGACCAGCGGCGGCTTGACCCCGAACAGCGCTTCCATGTAGCCCCGAATCTGCTGGATCTCCGTTACGGTGAGTTCGGAGCGCATCCCTTGCACCCGTACCTGTTTGAACCGCTGCTCTTTCGTCAGCGCCAGGAGCACATCCGGGTCGCCCGGGCTCTCAAGTGTAGACTTTTTCGTCAGAGCGCATTGGAATGCGGTCAATGGGAGCGGCAGCCGCTGCCGCTCCCGTGCAGTATGTTCCGCATTGGGACGGGCTGCGGACGCGCAGAAGCGCGTCCCTACCATAAAAAGCCTACACCTGAGAGGGTCGCCCGGGTCGGTCAGCGTGCGGCTATTATCGATCAGGCGGCAGGCTGAGGCGCGCAGCAGTAGCGCCAGCCCGACCCGCACCGCGTTCGGATCCCAGCCAAACGGTGGCCGCTCAATATCACTGCGCAGCGTATCGGCGGCCACAAACTGCTGAAACTGGTCATCAACCGGCAGGCGGCTACGCAGCGTGCTGACCAGCGGATGGGCCTCATTCAGCGTGCCATCGGCCCGATACACATTGAGCGCCTGCAGATCACTGTTGCTACTGTTACCGGCCAGCGCCGCCTTGACCGCATTTGTCTCGTTCACAATACGGTGCGGCACTTCCGCAAAGCGCGTGTAGATACCGGGCAGCATCTGGGTAAGCGTTGTCCGCATTCGGACGGTAGGGGGCTCCGGCACGCCATCTGGTCGTTGCGGAAGACAGCGTATCGGGATGATCGGCCTCGTACTCCATAGCGATTGGTATCGTCTCCTGAACGGCACTGCACTGAACAGGGCTGCACCATACGCGCCGGTAATCCGGACTGATGAGCGGTAGACCCTGACCACGCATGCCTTGCCGAGAGGCATGCGTGGTCAGCTACACCAGAATTGGCAGCACAACTTGACAAAAGACATGTACAAGGCCTACCTGCAACAGGTGATTGGCACACGGTGAACGTTGCCATTCTGGAAGGTAGTATAGCATACGACAGCGAAGAAAGACAACACAGTTTAAATACTCTTTAGAAAAGCGAGACACCCGGTTTTCTACTAAAGCTAGCGGGTAGACCAATCACGTTGAGCAGATGAACAACAGCGTGCAGCAGCGGATCGGCCGATTGGTGCGGAAGACCCTGGCATGTTCAACGAAGGTGGAGAATCAGATCGGCGCTACTGGTATTTCGTTCATCATTATACGCCGTTCCAGCGCAGCATATCCCGCATCGGGACAGGCTGCGGACGCGCTTCTGCGCGTCCCTACCACAAACAGTCTACACCTGAGAGGCACATCCTTCCCGCTACTCCACCGTCACACTCTTCGCCAGGTTCCGCGGCTGGTCCACATCGCAGCCACGCCGTACTGCAATCTGGTAGGCCAGCAGTTGCAGCGGAATGACTGTCAGCACCGGCGTCAGCAGCGGGCTGGTCTCCGGGATGTGAATCACATGATCGACCTTGTCGGGGAGCAGCGTGTCGCCTTCGCTAGCGATAGCAATCACATGCCCGCCGCGCGCCTTGACCTGCTCGATATTGCTCAACATCTTCGCATAGATCCCATCGCGGGGCGCAATGCAGAGCACCGGCAGCGTATCATCGATCAGCGCAATCGGGCCATGCTTCATCTCACCGGCCGGGTAGCCCTCCGCGTGAATGTAGCTAATCTCCTTGAGCTTGAGCGCGCCTTCCAGCGCAATCGGGTAGTTCACCTGGCGGCCCAGGTAGAGCGCGTTGTCGGCATGGTAGTAATACTCGGTCAGCATCTCGCACTGTGATTCGGTCCGTTCCAGCACCTGCGCGGCCTTGCGCGGCAGCTCGATCAACGCCTGCACATGCTCCCGGATCTGCGCGGGCGTCAGGGTCTTGCGCGCCTGCGCCAGGCGTAGCGCAAACAGATAGCCCGCCACCAGCATATTGGTAAAGCACTTGGTCGAGGCCACCCCGATCTCCGGCCCGGCATGCAGATAGATCGGCCCGCCATCGGCGACACGCGCCGCCTGGCTGCCAATCGCATTGACGATCGCCACGCCGGGAACCTGCTGTGAGCGCGCCTCCTCCATCGCCGCCAGCGTGTCAACCGTTTCGCCGCTCTGGGAAATCGCCAGCAGCAGCGTCCGTTCATTCAACAGCGGCTGCCGGTAGCGAAACTCGCTGCCATAATCCACCTCGACCCGCACCCGCGCCAGTGCCTCGATCATAAATTTGCAGATCAGCGCCGCGTGCCAGGCCGTGCCGCAGGCCACCGCGTAGATGCGATCAACATTGCGCAGTTCGGCATCACTCAATGTGAGATCTTCCAGATGAACCGCGCCTGCCTCCTGGTCAATCCGCCCGCGCAGCACATCCATCAGCGCGCGCGGCTGCTCGTAGATCTCCTTCTGCATAAAGTGCTTGTAGTCGCCCCGCGCCGCCGCCACCGGATCCCAAGTCATCGTAACCGGCGCACGTTCGACCGGCTCACCGGCCAGCGTGCTGATCTGCACGCGCTCCCGGGTAATCACCGCCAGTTCGCGGTCTTCCAGGAAGAGCATATGGCGCGTATGATCCAGAATGGCGGGCATATCCGAGGCAACAAAATGCTCGCCCTCGCCCAGCCCGATCACCACCCCGCCTGCGTTCCCCAGCCGCGCCGCCACCAACCGCTCCGGCTCGCGCAGGCTGAAGGCGACCACCGCGTTACCGCCGCGCAGTTCGCCCAGCGCGCTGCGTACCGCCTGCTCCAGCGAGCCATGCTCACGATAGTAGTTGCCCACCAGATGGGCGATAATCTCGGTATCCGTCTGGGAGTGCAGGGTGTGCCCCTGTTCCAGCAGGCGGCCTTTCAGCTCCAGGTAGTTTTCGACAATGCCGTTTTGAATAACTACAATTTCGCCGCTCTGGTCGCGGTGCGGATGTGCGTTGTTCTCGGTGACGCCGCCGTGGGTGGCCCAGCGCGTATGTCCGATGCCGACACTGCCGACGACCGGCTGCGCGCGCAGGTGTGTCACCAGGTTGATCAGTTTGCCGACGCTGCGCCGCAGTTGCAGCCCGGCGGTCGGCTCATACACGGCGACCCCGGCCGAGTCATAGCCACGATACTCCAGCCGTTGCAGACCCCCAACGACGATATCCCCCGCGTTGCGCGGGCCGATGTAGCCAACAATTCCACACATAAAACCCCTCCTTGTAGATCGATTTTACCAGGCACGCGACAGCATGGCGTGCGCAGTGCAGACGGCACCAGGCACAACCGGGGACAGCCACACAGCCTGCAGAACAGACCGTAGTTGCGACCATCGTGAGGTTCGTTCATTAAAAGGGGAACATCAAAATGAAAGTGGTTTGAACAACTGTGCTTCTTTTGTCCTGACCCGTCACCGGGAGGCGTTCAGAAGCGCTTAACAGGCGGTGTTCACGCCTGGGAGGCATCCGCTGATCTCTCGATTTTCCGGCGCGAAGCGAAGAACGCGCCGTTAGTCCTACCTTGCGGTAAGAAACCTCCACCTCGTCAACTGCGGCGCGGGTATGCGCGGCAGTCCATGCGCTTGCGGGTGATGTATTTCGGGTATTACACCTCCTGGCCGCCTTCCCCCGGCGCGACCCTTGTCTGGCTGCGTATGTAACCGAGTATACCACACCTGGGCAAGCGCCCGACAGCGGAGATTGCGGGAGATCCGCCAGGTACCGGAGCGGAGATATCTTTTTCTAATACTGGTTTGTTATCATAGCCACCGAGGACACCGAGATGATAAACGGGAACGTGCCGCCGCTGCGCCCGTTGCCCCCGTTCTGGCCGATTGCTGGTTTGCCGGCACATTGGTAGGGACGCGCTTCTGCGCGTCCGCCACTCACCCTGACGGCACGTTTGGGAATATCCCCGTCGGGGTGGATTTTGGGGCAGGGGCACGCTGCGGTACATCCGTCGGCACATCCCGCCGGCACGCTTTATGCCATTACCTCGTGGGAAATAACAGGAGTAGCCCATGACTAACGGCCCGGTTCCATTCGCCCAGGAAGGGCAGCGCGGCCTTGCCGCCGACGGCCTGCCCGCGTATGACCCGATGCTTGCGGCGCAACACCGCGCCCACGCGCCCGAACTACGCCACATTATCAGCCGGTTGCCGTTGCAGCCCGGCAATCAGGTGCTGGATCTGGCTTGCGGCAGCGGCACCTATGCCTTCTGGTTGGCGGAGCGGGTCGGCGCAGGCGGCATAGTGGTGGGGATCGATATCCTGCCTGCCTATGTCGAGCAGGCCCGGCGGCGCGCCGCCGCGCGGTCGCTTGCCAATGTGCAGTTTCAGGTCGGCACGGTTGCGCGTCTGCCCTTCGAGGACAATACCTTTGACCTGGCCTGGTGCGCCTACAGCCTCTACAGCCTGCCGGACCTGATCGGCACGCTGCATGAACTGCAGCGCGTGATCCGACCCGGCGGCACTGTCGCCATCCTGGAGAGCGACATGCTGCACCAGGTGATTATGCCCTGGCCGGGCGTGCTGGAACTGGCAGTACGCCAGGCGCAGGTCCGCGCCCTGGAAGATTCGCCGCAGCAACTGGGGAAATTCTTTATCGGGCGGCAGTTCTGTTCCGCATTTGACATGGCCGGTCTGGCCGATTGCCGGGTCACGCCGTATACGATTGTCCGGCATGCGCCGCTCACGGCCGATGAGCGCACCTACCTGACGGCCTACCTTCAGGATCTGGATGCGCGTGCGCGGCCCTACCTGGATGCAGCAGCGCGCGAGTCGTTCGATATGCTGCTCAACCCGGACTCGGTCCTCTTCCTGCCGGATCGCCCCGACTTCTATATAATTTATATTGATATGCTGGCCGTAGGTTGTAAGCCGTAGTCCGTAGTCCGTAGTCCGTAAGCTGTAACCTGGAAGAAGAAATACGTTTACTGGTTGGCTGCAATTAGATCGATCTCTTTTTGTTACTCTGTTCTTCACAACAGGAGTTACGCGGTCTCTGACCTGAAAGGTATTTCAGCCGCCGTCAGGGTGGAAGAAACCCGGTCTTGTTTCAAAAAAATTCACAACGTGGATTTTTTTGAAACAAGAATACAGGGAGTACCATGCTGCCGCAGGCGAACCAGGCTTCCATCGGGTGAAACATCCGGTTTGATGAACCACCGCGTAACGCGTGTCAAATAACAGAACTTACGCAGTCCCTTCCCTGGAAGTTAATATCGCCTCCGGCAGGGCGGAAGATTCCATTCTTTTTCACAAAGATGTTGCACAAAGTGCAACATCTTTGTGAAAAAGAAAAACATACCATGCTGCCGCAGGCGAACCAGGCTTCCATCGGGTGAAACATCCGGTTTGATGAACCACCGCGTAACGCGTGTCAAATAAGACGACGTACACGGACACTCCCCTGGAAGGAGATATCGCCGCCGGCAGGGTGGAAGATTCCATTCTTTTTCACAAAAAATTTCGCGTTGTGGAATTTTTTTTGTAAAAAAGAAAAACATACCATGCTGCCGCAGGCGAGTCTGGCTTGCATCTGGTCAAACGTCCGGTTTGATCGCCTACCGCGTAGGTCCGGTTATTTGAAAAGTATTGTCGTTAACCCCTAACCGCAATACCTTTCAAATAACCGGGCTTACCTGGTTCCTGATCTGGAAGAGGATACCGCCTCCGGCAGGGTGGAAGAAACCATCCTTTTTTCACAAAAAATTTTCACAAGGTGAAAATTTTTTGTGAAAAA
>DAOTUJ010000140.1:0-30822 GCA_034437175.1 Chloroflexaceae bacterium
TTCCGGGAAGCTCCACATCCAACGCGAATGGCCGACGATACGTACCCTGCGCCCCAGCAGCAAGTGGCCCCGTGGGAGCAGCTTCCCGGAAGCTGTCCGCACCCAGGATCCCGCTTCCGGGAAGCTCCATCCGTGCTGGGATCGACCTGGTGGTGTGCCGTTCGCGCCAAAACGCAGACGGCTATCGTGGGAGAAGCTTCCCGGAAGCTGTTCGCGCCGAGGCGATTCACTTCATACTGCGCTCTTTTGTCGCACCCACAGGTGGCCGGGGCCGATGCGATGCAAAGAAGAAGGGAGGGCGGGAACAGGCGCCCACCCTCTTTCGGCAGGATTGTTTCGCCTGTTTCTGGTTGCAGAGGCCAATTTGGATTCATTTTGCACCTCGCAACAGCGTCTCCAAACCGCCAATTGCCCGCAATTGCTTCTCTTTTTTTATTGAAAGATATAGAACATGCGCGATCCTCACTGTAGCGCGGTAGCACCCGATTGGCAAAAACGCGCTAGTTGAAAGATGCTCTCGCCCCCCGGTCACTGCCCGCGAGCCATGGTATACTGCGGTAGAATAGTATCATTTTTGCATTCCGGATCGATTGCGCACATCACATACCGTGAGAACCTGATGAACACCGACGACGACGCCACGTTACTCCAGGCCTGCCAGGCCGGCAATGCCGAGGCCTGGGAAGTACTGGTGCGCCGCTACCAACGCCTGATCTATGCCATTCCGCGGCGGGCCGGCCTGAATGATGATCTGACTGCCGAGGTGTTCCAGCAGGTCTGTGTGATCCTGTTTGAGCACCTCGGACGCATTGAACAACCCGAACGACTGGCGGGCTGGCTGGCTACCACGGCCCGCCGCGAGAGTTTGCGCCAGTTGCGCCGCGAGGGCCGCTTCGCGACCGCCAGAGAGTATGATCCGGAAGATGACGGCGATCCGCTGACCCGGTTGGCTGACCCGGCTCTGCTGCCCGATGAAATGCTCGAACGCCTGGAACGCCAGCAGACCGTGCGCCGGGCGCTCGCACAGATCGATGAGCGCTGCCGCAACCTGCTGACTATGTTGTTCTACCGGCCCGAGGCTCCGCTCTACAGCGAAATCGCCGCCGCGCTCCAGATCTCTGAAGGCAGCATTGGCCCTACCCGCGCCCGTTGTTTGCAGAAGTTGCGCAAGGTGCTGGGTGATGAACTATAAATACGCATTTGTTTTCGTGAATCCGGGTTCGGTGTATTTTTTCGGTTTCTCACTGCTCTGTATAGCAGGAAACTTGCACCGGGGCAGAAGGAAGAAAGATGCAGCGAATCACCTTTGAACAACTGGTTGACCTGGCCGAAAACCGGCTTGCCGCCGATGAAGCCGCCGCATTGCGTGCCCGCATTGCCGTCGATCCTGTCGCACAGGCTGAACTCCGGACGATCACGGAACTGATCGGTGTGATGCGCAACGACGACAGTGTCGACGCGCCGGAGTACGTGATCAACCGTGCGCTGCGACTCGCTCGCCGCCCGGCGGATCCGCAGGCTCCCGCGCTGCTCGAACGCCTCGTGGCGGTGCTGCGCAACGATAGCCGGCGCCAGGCTGCTGCCGGTCTGCGCTCACAGCAAGCCTGGCCGCGCGCCTTGCTCTTCAGTGCCGGCGAGTATGAGCTCGATTTGCAGATCATTGCGTACGGTGAACTCTGGCAACTGCGCGGGCAGTTGCTCGGGCCGGAAGCTGCCGCAACGGTTTTGTTGCAGGGCGAAAACGGCAGCAGCAGTGCCGAATTGAACGATCTGGGCGAATTTGTGCTGCCGCCGGTGACCGCCGGGCGCTACCGGTTATTGCTGGTGCAGGATGCCCGTGAAATTGTTGTACCCAATCTGGAGTTAGGGCCATTACCGACGCCGAACTCTTAGCGTTTGTCGAACATATTACCGGTTCCGGCAACGCAGAGCAGGCAGCCCTGTTGCAGAGCAGGGCCGATTTGCCATGCCTTGAACTGGCGGTGATCCTCAAGGATCGCTGTGTCGCCGCCTGGGCCAATGACCCAGCGCACGCTGCGACGGCGGCGGCTGTCCTGGCAACACTGGCCGGCCTCGATTCCAACCCCATCATCCAGGCGCTCGCCGACTGGTCTGCCGGGATGGTCGACATTACGGCTGGTGCGCTGGAGCAATCACTGGCCCATCTCGATGCTGCTGCCGCCGGCTTTGTACGCCTGGCCGACTACTACAGCGCCGCCTCGGTGCAAGTTGGCAAACTCATTCCACTGGCACTGCTGGGTCGCTATGATGAGGCGCAGCGCTGTGGCCTGCAGGCCCGCGATACGCTCCTGGCACACGGTGATGAACTGGCGGCCGGCAAGGTCGAGCAGAATCTGGGCAACCTGGCCTGGCGGCGCGATCGCTACCAGGAGGCCGAGCAGTTCCACCGCGCCGCCCGCGCTCGTTTTGCCGCCGCCGGCGCTGCTGATTTGCTGGTGGCCGCCGAAAACGGCCTGGCGCTGACTCTCGCCGCCCAGTTGCGGGTGCGCGAGGCGGCTGCCCATTTTGAACAGGCGCTGGCGCTGGCCGGCAGCGCCGGCCTCGCAGTGCGCCAGGCCGAGATCGAATGCAACATCGGCAATCTGGCACTCGCCCAGGGCCGCTATAACCACGCCCTTGATCTGCTGGAACGCTCGCGTCGGCGCTACCTGGCGCTCGAGATGCCTCACGAGTCGGCCTTTGCCGAACAGGAACTCGCCGAAGCGTATCTCAGTCTGAACCTGGCAGCCGAAGCCGCCGCCATCTATGCCCGCGTCATCCCAACCTTTGCGGCGCTTGAGATGCGCGCTGAACAGGCCTGGGCGCTGGCCCACTATGGGTATGCCGCCATGCTGCTGGGCGATTTCGCCGCCGCTGCCGAGCGCTTTGCCGCTGCCCGCACCCTGTTTCTGGCCGAAGAAAATCCGGTTAATGTGGCGCTGGTACAACTCTATGCCGCCCAGCTTGCCTATCAGCAGGGTGATTATGCCACGACCGTCGCCGAGACACAGCAGGTTGAGCCGGTATTTACGCGCGCCGGTAACTTCGGGCGAGCCCTGCTGGCCGGCTGGCTGCAGGGCGAGGCGCTGCGCGCCCTGGGCCGGCCGGCCGAGGCCCGCCCGGTACTCGAAGCTACCCTGCACGCCGCGCGCGCCCGCCACCTGCCACAGATCGCCCAGCGCTGCCATACTGCGCTCGGCCTGATTGCTGCCGCCGAACAGAACCCGACGCGCGCCCGCTATGAACTGGACGCCGCTATCACCCTGATCGAAGAACTTCGTGCTCCGCTGCCCTCCGACGAAATCCGTACCGCTTTCGTCGCCGATAAGCTCGGTCCCTATACCGCGATGATGCGCCTGCTGCTCGCCGCCGAACCGCCCGCGCCCGCAGAAGCCCTTGCCTATGCCGAACGTGCCCGCGCCCGCGCCCTGGTCGAAATGCTCGGCGGCACCCTGCCCGTTCGCCAGGTACCGTGCGATGACTTCGAGACACGGGCGCTCGCTCAGCTCGCCGAGTTGCGCGAAGGCCTCAACTGGCTCTACATTCGGCAGAACCAGGCTCTGGCCGGCGACAATGCGCAGCCGGCGACTTTCAGCGGCCTGCAAACGGCCGTGCAGGAGCGCGAACAGGCCATTCTCGAACTCAGTCGCCAGCTCCAGTTACGTGGCGGCGCCCCGCCCGGCGATTTTGCGCCCTTCGATCTGGCTGCGCTTCAGGCCCGGTTGGACACCGGTACCGCTTTACTGGCCTATTTTAGTCTCGATGATGAGTTGCTGGCGTTCCTGGTAACTGATAGCCGGGTGGAGGTGTGGCGCAAGCTGGCCGGCACCGACGAGATCGAGGATCTGGTGGCCCGCCTGCGTTTCCAGATCGATGCGATGCGCCGCGGTGCGCGCTTCAATGCGGCTCACCACGCCCAGTTGTTGCGGCGGGTAAACCATTATCTGGCCGCTTTGCATCAGCAGTTGCTGGCGCCCATCGAAGCCCGGCTTGGCCTACGGCGCCTGGTGATCGTGCCCCACCGCACGCTGCACTACGTGCCCTTCCAGGCGCTCTTTGACGGCAAGAGCTACTTGATTGAGCGCCGCGAGATCTGTACTGTGCCCGGCGCCAATGTGTTGCAACATTGCCTGGATCGCCCGCACCGTGCGTATCACCATGCATTGCTCATGGGCGTACCCGATGCCCTCGCGCCCCACGTTCACGATGAAGTCAGCACGCTCGCTCCGCTCTTTCCCAACCCGACTTTGCTGATTGGTACCGCCGCCGATAGCGCCGCCCTCCAGCGGTACGCGCCGCAGGCCGATCTGCTGCACCTGGCCTGTCACGGCAGTTTCCGCCCGGATAACCCGCTCTTCTCGGCGCTACACCTGGCCGACGGCCGTTTCACTACGCGCGATGCCTACGAGCTCGACTTGCACTGCAACCTGGTGGTCTTGAGCGCCTGCGAAACCGGCGTCAGCAGGATTGCGCCCGGTGATGAGTTGCTCGGCCTGGCCCGCGGTTTCCTGGCCGCCGGTGCTCCCAGCCTCCTGCTCAGCCTCTGGGTCGTCGATGATGCCGGTACTGCCGAATTGATGCGCCGCTTCTACCGCGATTTGCTGGCCGGCGCCACCCCGGCTGCCGCCCTGCGCCGGGCTCAGTGCGAGATGCTCGAAATCAGGCCGCACCCCTTCTTCTGGGCGCCCTTTGTCCTCATGGGTCGCTGGTAGCGGTTTGCGCATTTCTCAGAAATTGCCTGTATTTTTCGCGCCCGGCGCGCCTCTTCTTAACAGGACTTCCGTGACTATATAGGTTTGCTCACGCCGCAAGGGGCGTTTTTCGCCTGCGGCAGCAAGGAAATGGCGCTCTTTTTCCGTTGTTTTGGTGGCTTTGCTGCCAAAACCACGGAAATACACCGTTTCTTCCGCCCTGCCGGAGGCGAAAAAGGCGCTTGCGGTCGCCACCGCATGGCCTTACCAGTTTGCCAGGGACAAAGCAATTTATTCGAAAGATCAGGAGTAATGAGTACCAATCGCACATTTTTTGTCTGGGTTGCCGGCATCATGAGCAGTCTGATGATTTTGACCATGCTTTCACCACTGCCGGCCGCCAGCCAGTCGACTGCTGCGGTGTGCAGTGCCGGCTATGCACTCTGGGCCGATGGGCGCAGCGACGACGATATTCTCGAATGGTCGGGTAGCACGAATGCCATCACCGGCGCAGTGCGCTCGAACGCCGACCTGCGCATCGGCGGCTCCGACAACCGGATCAGCGGCGCCGTCGAGTACGTCACGCTCTTTGAGGACGGCGGCGACAACAACGTCTACCCCAACCCGACGCAACGTTCCGCTGAGAATCCGCCGGTCAGCTACCCCATCACCGACTATCGCCCCGGTGGTGCCGCCGCCGCCGCCGCCGCCGCCGCCGGCCGCTACACCCGGATCACCGGCAACTTCGACGTCTCCGAGCCGACCACGCTCAACGGGCTCTACT
This sequence comes from Chloroflexaceae bacterium, assembly GCA_034437175.1. GTDB lineage: Bacteria > Chloroflexota > Chloroflexia > Chloroflexales > Chloroflexaceae > DAOTUJ01. The sequence goes on from DAOTUJ010000140.1 coordinate 5,476, forward strand.
ACGTCACCGGCGAGGCCAAATTGAGCGCCGACAACCTGCGCGGCAGCTTCACCATCGTCGCCGAGGGGCCGATCGACGTCAGCGGCTCGGGCCACCAGGTCAGCCCTTACAGCAACGGCCTGCTGTTCTTCTCGAACCGAAACGAGATCGGCAGCGAAGTCATCAAGCTCGCCGGCAGCAACAGTGTGCAGCAGGGCGTGATCTATGGGCCGGGCGGCACGGTGGGGATGTCGGGCAGCAACAATCGCATTGCGGGCCTGGTGCTGGGCTATGCCCTGAAGCTGAACGGCTCCGAGTTGCGCATCAGCTTCGATACAGCCTTCTGCCCCGGTGCGCCTGCCACGCCGACTCCGACGCCTATGCCCACGTCTGTGCCGCCGGATGACGACGATGACCGCTCGGATGACGACGATGACCGCTCGGATGACCATGACTCGCCGTCCAGCGGTGTATATACGCCCGACGAAGTGCTGATCAAACTCTTCAATGCCGGCGACCTCGCCGCAGTCGCGGCCGCCTACAATCTCGATTTAACCAGTGCCGACCAGTTCGGCAGCCGGCCCATCTTCTTGTTGAAAATTCTTGATGGCGCGGATCCGGCCGCCAGAGCCGCCCAGTTGCGCGCCGACAGCAGCCGCATCGAGTTCGCCGAGCCGAACTATCTTGCCCAGGATCCCGAAAGCCGCCGCGGGCGCAGTTCCTGGGTTGTCGGCGACGATGCCGCTGACTACAGCGAGCAGTGGGCGCCGGCTACCATCGGCCTCCCGGCAGCCCACCAGGTCAGTCGCGGCGCCGGCGTGACCGTCGCAATTCTGGATACCGGCGTCGACCGCGATCATCCGGCACTGGCCGGGCGGCTGCTGGCGGGCTACGATTTCGTCGACATGGACGATGATCCGCGTGAGGAAGGCGACATCGGCGCGAATGCCGGCTACGGCCACGGCACGCATGTCGCCGGCCTGGTGGCGCTGGCCGCACCCGAGGCCCGCATCTTGCCGGTGCGTGTGCTCGACAAAGAAGGCGTCGGCAACGTCTGGGTGCTGGCCGAAGCGCTGGAATACGCCGTTACTACCGGGCCGGACGGCGTGCCGCTCAGCGGCGATGAGGCCAGCATCGTCAACTTGAGCCTGGGCACGCTCCGCGAAACCCGCCTGCTCGAAAATCTCATTCGCGAAGTGTCCTGCTTCGGCACTGACGATGATGACGACGATGATGACGACGATGATGACGACGACAATGACGACGACGATGATGACGATGATCGCAGCGCCTTCTGCGTGGCAACGGGCGGCGTCGTCGTGATTGCCGCAGCCGGCAACAGTGGCGACAGCACCCCGCAGTACCCGGCCGCCGAGAACGTGCGCGGCGCGCTCGCTGTCGGCGCCAGCAATCGCGAGGATACGCGGGCCACATTTTCGACTTACGGCAACTGGGTGTGGCTGGCCGCTCCCGGCGCCGACATCGTCAGCACGGTGCCCGGCGGCGGCTACGCGAGCTGGAACGGCACCTCGATGGCCGCCCCGCTGACGGCCGGCGTCGCAGCCCTGCTACGCTCCAGCAACCCGAATCTGACGGCCAGAGCAGTGACAGGCCGGCTGATCAACAGCGGGCAGGCGATTGCCGGCGCCATCCCGCTGCGCCTCAACGCCGCCGCAGCCCTCGGTGCCAACAACACCCCCATCACCGACAAGCCCTTCAAGGCCTTCCTGCCGAGCGTACGATAAAAGACATCAAGCAAATCCCGGATGCGACTGGTTTTGCGGCAATGCCGCAAAACCAGTCGCATCCGGGATTTGCTCTTCCGCCCTGCCGAAAGCGGAAAAGGTCTCAGGTCGCATGCCCTGCTGCCAGCAGCGCAGCCAGTGTCTGCCCCAGTCGGGCGGGATCGTGCCGAATGCTATCCTGCTTCTGCCAGAGTGCTCGCCGCTCGCTGCGGCGCTCGCCAAAATCGCCGACAATGGCTTCGACGCCCATGTCGGCAATCGCCGCCAGTTCGCGCTCGTCCGGCTGGAGTGGGTGTAGCCCTTCGGCCACAAATTCCGCCAGCAAAGCAGCGTCCAGCTCGGTACTGCGATTGATCAACACCGTGTCCAGCACAGCCGGTTCCAGCAGGTGCTGCATCCAGCGCACATGATCAACGACACGCAAGCCGTCGGTCTGGCCGGGTTGGATATTGTTGTTGCAGACAAACACGATGCGGGCAGCACTCTGTTGCAAAGCTTCCCGCAGACCGATGAAGAGCAAGCAGGCGGCCAGCGAGGTAAAAAAGCTGCCCGGCCCGATCACCACCATATCGGCGGCGGCGATGCAAGCGAGGGCTGGAGCATAGGCCGGCGCCTGCGGATCGGCCAGGAACAGGCGCGCAATCGGCGCTTTGTTCAGTCCGCGCACTGCCAGTTCGCCGCGCACAATCTGCCCATCGGCCAGCTCGGCACAGAGATCGGTGTTGACCAGCGAGACCGGCAAGACCTGCGCCTGCGGCTGAAGCCAGTCGTTCAGCCAGGCCATCGCCTGGCCCAGATCGCCGGTCAACTCGGTCAACGCCACCAGGATCAGGTTGCCGAGAGCCATGCCGTCCAGCGCCGGGTGCTCGCTGGAACGAAAGCGGTGCTGCATCAGGCGAGCGGGCAGGCCGGCGGGATCGGCAGCCAGCGTGGCGATGCTGTTGCGCAGATCGCCGGGGGCCGGCACATCGGCCAGCCGGCGAGCCACGCCGGTACTGCGCCCGGTATCGGTGACGGCGACTACCAGGCTAATCTCATCGAAGTAGTCGCTCGCGCCCAGCGCCACCTGGCCGGCGCCGCGACCGCCGCCCAGCGCCACCAGTCGCGATTTGTTATTGCTCATCCAACAGCTCCTCGTAGAGATCGCGGGTTTTTCGGGCCACCACCGGCCAGGCAAAGGTGGACTCGACAATGCGCACACTCTCGGCACCCCACTCCGGCCAGTGCGCCCGTTGTTCGAGCGCCCGCCGCAACCGATCGACCAGCGCCGCCACATCACCGGGTGGCGCCAGGTAGCCATTGCGCCCATCGAAAACCTTGTCGGGAATGCCGCCGGCAGCACTCGCCACCACCGGTCGACGATGAATCATGCCCTCCAGCGTCGTCAGCGACGATCCCTCGTAGAGCGTCGGATGCACGACCAGGTCGACTTCTTCGTACAGGCTGTGCAACTCGGTATCGGTGAGGCGCCCGACAAACACCACGTGCCTGGCGATGCCGGCGGCGCGCGCCTGCTGCTCCAGTGCGCTGCGCTCCTTGCCGCTGCCGACGATCAGCCAGCGCCAGGTCGCCGGCAAATCGTTTTTGAGCCGGGCCAGCGCCGCGATCAAAATATGATAGCCCTTGTTGCGCTCAAGCCTGCCGACACTGAAGAACACCGGCTCGCTGTTCGCCAGGCCAAAGCGCTCGCGCAGGGTTGCTCTAGTGTCCGGATCGACAAAACCGAGACACTCGGCGACATCGATGGCACTGGGAATGACCACTACTCGCGCCGGATCGACCCGCAGGTAACGCGGCAAGTCGTCGCTGGTGCAGGCATCCGTCGCGATGGCCCGGTCGGCCCGGCGATGGCCGGCGGCATAGAGTGCGCGAAAGGGCGCATAGGCCAGCCATTTGCGCCAATCCGGCGTGCGAAATTCTTCCATGCCATGCGGATTGGCCACAAAGGGCACCCGGCGCAATAAAGGATCGCGGCGGCGAATAAAGCCATAACCGGTCGCACAGAGTCCCTGGCTGTGCACAATGTCGACCGCGCCGCGCCGCACGGTCGCCGCTGCGGCGCGGCCCAGTTGCCAGCTATACCAGGGATAGTTCAGTTGCCGGCCGGCAATGCTGTTTGGCGGCAAAAACGGCGAGGTATAATCGTAGCGCAAAAAGCGCAGCCCGCTCAGCCCCTGCCGGATCGCCCGCGCCGCCGGATCGGCGATGTCGCTTGAAGCCGGCGCGGCCTGCTGCACAAACAACGTCACCCGCACATGCAGCTTTTCCAGGTGCGTCACCAGGTGAAACACGTGCCGCTCAATGCCGCCGAAGCCGTGCAAGGGAAACACGACCCGCGCCAGCATCGCTACTCGAATTGGATGCTTTGTTGAAACCATAGTAAACGATTTCCCTTGCTGCCGCAGGCGAGTCCAGCCTGAACGCAGGGTAAAGGCGCTATCGATAGCGCAATGATCTTAATTTCAAATTAACAAACCCTTAACTTTGTGAGTACGCCGTTACGAATGGTAGTGACTCCTTTACTCGCAGTTGTTCTTTCCATTATTACACTGAAGACAAGCATGTTGTTTATATACAAACAGGAGAGCTACTCCGATGCCAATGCTCCATGGCCGTCATCTGGCCATTGTTCTGTATGTCGGATTATTGTTCGTTATTACCGGTATCGTCGTCGCCTGCGGCAATACACCCGTCCAGATCGAACAGCCCACGCCGCCGCCGGCCCCAGCTGCGGCAACGTCGTCAAGCAGCACCGCCGTGCCGCCTGCCGACGAAGATACGGTCGCCGTCGACGGCGAGGCGCTCTTCAACGGCCTGGCCACCATCGAAGGCTATGTTGGCTGCATTACCTGTCATACTACCGACAGCGGCGCCGGCATCAGCCTCGGCCCGAGTCTCGCCGGAATTGCCCTCAGAGCCGGCGAACGGATTCCTGATCTCAGCGCCGAAGAATACTTGCGCCAGTCGGTGATCGCCCACGACGATTTCGTGGTCGAGGGCTACGAGCCCGGTATGGTCAGCGTGGTGCTGAGCGGCCGGCAGTTCGGCGAAATCCTGAGCGAAGAACAGATCGAGGCTCTGGTGGAATTTCTCAGTACCCTGGACGAAGAAGCCAGCACGGCCGATCATGTCGCTGCGGTTGCTGGCGAACCCGAGCCGAGCGCCACCGCCGAACCCGAGCCGAGCGCCACCGCCGAGCCCGAGCCGAGCGCCACCGCCGAACCCGAGCCGACCATCCCGACCAACACCATCATCCCGCTTCCAGCCAGTCCGACCACAGCAACACCGCCAACGGAAGCACCGACCACACCCCCGAGCCCGACGCCCCTGCCACCGCCGACAGACACACCACCGCCGCCGCCGACACCGACTCCGCCGCCGCCCTCCACAGCAACGCCGGCGCCACCGCCCACCGCGCCACCCCAGCCGGAGCCCATCCCCGGCGACTTACTCGTCTACGAAAATTGCGTCGTCTGCCACAACCAGCACCCGGCCCAGGTGCAGATGCCGCACACATTGCTGCCGGCCTGCATCGAATGCCACAGCGGCTCGCCAAACCGCATCAGCTGCCCGAGCTGCCACAGCATGCACGCGGTTCGCACCACTTCACATTCGGCAGTCGATTGGAACATTTCCTGCGAAAGCTGCCATCCTGACGGCACGCCCTGAAAAAATACAGCTCTGACGGGTGCATTGCGACAATTGCGATTGTCGCAATGCACCCCACCTTCCACATTCCGTCCTACCCTTCTTGCGCGCGCGTTGCTTCCGTACCAGGCTCAAGCGGTGCACGTCGCGGATCGTCCACCCGAAACTCACTGCCGCTCGACAACAGAATCAGGCCGCCCAGCAGGCTGACCAGCAAGCGCACACTGAAGATCATAAATGCCAGCGCAATCGCCGTTGCCGCCGGCACCCCGACCTGGCCCAGGTACAACGTAAAAACCAGGTCACGCGCTCCCAGGTTATTGACAAAAATCGGTGCCAGTCCGACCATATCGGTGAGCGGCACCATCAGCATATACACCAGCAACGGGGCATCGATACCGAGCGCCATCCCGCATACCAGATGCACCAGCACCCAGATCCCGTGAAAGGCGAGCGAAAACCCCATCACCTCGAAAAACCGCCGACCCTGCGGGCTATAGGCGGCCAGGGCAGCCGTAATTTTCTCCAGCGGTTTCCGCAAGACATCCGGCAGGCGCTGTGGCCCGATCAGTTGCAGGATTCGCGGCGCGCTAAATGAACCGAAAATCGCCACGATTGCCGCCAGCGTAAATACACCGGCCAGGATCGTCAGTGCCGGGCTGGTATTCATAGCTGTACCAGGTAGACCGCTGGATGTCAACAGCAGCGCAGCACAGGCCAGCAAACTCAAGGCAAAAAAGCCGGTCAGCCGATCCATAAATACCGAAGCACTGGACTGCGAATAGCTGTCGATGCGCCGGCCCAGTTGCAGCACCCGTACTGCATCTCCCCCTACCGAAGTCGGCAAAAAATTATTGGCAAACTGCCCCAACAGATACATTTTCAATGTCCACCAGTAGGGCTGTGACTGCCGGCGAATTCCCAGGATACTATTCCACTTCTGCGCGCTCAACGCCACACCGCCAAACTGCAACAGAATAGCCAGCCCGAGCAACCAGAGATCGGTCTGCTGCCAGGCCGCCCAGATTGCGGCCGGATCGGCATGCCACACCAGATAGATCAGCAGACCGCCACTAACCAGAAACCGGAGCGGTCCGAGTACCCACTTCCAGCCGTTCAATTTTTGCATAAAACTACCACCATAACCTCGTTTGCCGGCGCCTTAATCCTCAATCTGCACAGTTGTCAGCAGCAGTGCCTGCGGCCCGGCAATCTCAAAATCGGCCGGCTGCCCCCCATGCACTTCCGGTCGCTCGCCATTGTGGGGATTGTACAAACCCATCACAACCCGATAATTCCCATTCGGCAACTCGCTCGGTAGCTCCATCGGCAGCGGCACCGCCAGTTGTTGCCCCGGCTGCCAGTTTGCAGTCGATCCAGCCGCCGCGCCGGCCGGTGCCACATCAATCTGGGCCACCCGCCGACCCTGCGCGTCGATCAGGTGAACGAAGGCCAGGTAATCGGCGGGCGGCGGCGCACGCACATCCCAGGCCGGCGTCACCGTAATGCGCCCGGCTTCCTGCGCGATACTGACACCCCGCAGCAGCAAGGCATCGGCGAATAAGGCATCCACCGCCTGATCGTAGGGGCGCGGAAGCTGGTGGATCCAGGCATAGTCGATGCCATGAATTCTGACGGTATGCAGTGGCACCGTGTCACGAATGCGCGCATAAATGGCCGGGTACGCGCCGCGCTGTACCGACTCCAGGTACACCACGGCATAATTTGCCGGCGGATCATTGTCGATGGTGTATACATTGCGCACCGGCACCGCCAAAAACGGCTGCAACGTCGGCGGCAGTGCCGCGAGCACCTGGCCGTGCCGAATATCCGGGCGCGCATTCAGATAGGCCGCAACCTGGTTCATTCCTTCACCCCAGCCAATCAGCAAGTTGCGCTGCGCCGCCGGACCACCGCCCAACAAAGGATTGTAGTAACTCAGATAATAGGGGTGGTACCAGAGCAAAATCAGCAACTGCGCCGGCAGCAGCAACCCGCCGATCAGCCAGCCGCCCGAAATTCGCCCACGGATCCACTGCTGCACCCGGTCGACCAGGGAAACCAGCCCGGCCGCGCAGAGCAGCAGCAGCGCCGGCCAGACCGGCAGAATATAACGGTCGAACTTCTTCGGCCCCAGCGTCATCATCAGCACCCAGAACAACAGGAGCGCCGCCAGTTGCCACAGCCGGCGGCGTTCACCACGTCCAGCGACCCGACGGCTGCCGAACAGCGCCGCCGGCAGCAACAGCAGGCCCAGCGTTTCCTGCGGAGTCAGGCGAAACAGACCGGCCAGCGGGTAAAACCACGCCCCCGGATCGCCGACCGCCCGGCCCAGAAAGAATTGGCCATCGCCATTCGGCCGCCCGCCATTGTCGACAATTTCGCCGATATAGCGCCCGACGGCATTGCCAGCATCGACCCAGAGCACCGGCCAGAGCAGAACCACCACCAGCGCCGCGGCAGCCAGCCAGGGCACATACCAGACCAGGCTCTGCGCCACAGCCGGCAACACTGCCTGCCACCAGCGGCGGCCATCCTGTTCCAGTCGGGCTGCCGCAATCCACCAGAAGAGCAACAGGCCGACCGCCGGCAGCAGAATCAGCGCCGGCCCCTTCGTCAGCAGCGCCAACCCGCCGACCGCCCCCGAGCCGAGGAGCCAGCCGGGCGCCGGGGCAGAGCCTCGTCGCGCTGCCGCCAGCAACAGCAGCACACTCAGCATCACAAAATCGGTCAGCAGCGCATCGAGATGCAACAGCCGGCTCTGGGCCACCAGCCAGGGGCTGGTGGCCCAGAGCAGCGCTGCCGTGAGCGCAATCGCCGGGCGCAGCATACGGCGTAGCAGGATATAGGCCAGCGGTAAAAGTGCCGCGTGAAATATGGCTACCGGCAGGCGCATCCAGGCCAGTCGGCTCAGCGGATCGCCGGCGCCGCCGAACAACTGCTCCAGTCCGAGCCCCAGGCTTCCCAGCCACATCAAAGTCACGCCGGGGTGTCCGGTCTGAAATGTCTCCGCCCAGTTGCCGGCGCGAAGCGCCGCCGCAAAACCCTGGCTACGCCGGATCCAGTGGTAGGCTTCATCGGTGGTAAAAAAATCGGCCAGCATGAGCGTGCGCGGCAACAGCGCCAGCCCGAACAGGCCCAGCAGCAGCGCCGGCATTGCCAGTGCCGACCCCTTTCGCTGTGCATGCGCTTGCTCATTGTGCGCCGAAACCCTGGCGTCGATTTGCATTCCTGGCATCGTTTCTTGCTCTCGCATATCGACGGATTATAGCACGGCATGGCCGGGCCTTCGGCAGGGCGGAAGAAACTGCTGATTGCGTGGGTTCAACGACCGCTGCCGACGAGCGGCAGGTAGTGCCGCTCGACCGGCAGCCCGGCCAGTTCGCGGTACATCCAGAACGAGGCCCGCAGCACATCGGGTTTGCCGTCGATAACATAGCAGGCGCCGCCGGGGCAGGTGCTGTTTTCGGCAAAGGGAATGTGCACGACACCCCAGCGCTGGGCACCCGGCCCCGCAGCCGGCGGAAAATCTTCGTACTTGAACCAGAAGATCGCTTCCACATCCGGGCGTGGGCCGAGTACCCGGTACAATTCGCGCATAAACAGCGCCTGGTTACGCAACGGCTGGCCGGGGTAACCTTCGTTGTAGCCCACCTCGGTGATCCAGAACGGCACCAGCGGATCTTTCAGTTCGTCTGCCAGGATCTTGCGGATTTCCTGCATCCGCGAGCCAATCAGATCGAGTTCGCTTTGCAAGCCGGCGCGAATTTCCAGTGGGTAGGGGTGATAGCCCAGCCCATCCACCGGCCAGTCGCCATAGGTTTCGCGGTAACGCAGGAAGCCATCGGAGGCATAATAAGCACGCAAATAATCGCGATCCGAGACATAATGCTCGTCACCCGGATCAAACGTGCCGGCCGGATGCAGCCCACCGATGATGATCGGCATATCGTCACGCCAACTTTCGCCCTCCGTCCGATCAACATGTTTGACGAAACGATAGAACTTGGTATGCAGGCGCGAAGCAATCAGGGCCGGAATGCCATCACCGTTGGGCGGAATGCGATTCTGCTCGTTGAGAATCTCATAGGCGGCAATGCGACCTTCGTAGCGGTCGGCAACCAGGCGCGCCCGGTCGAGCCAGGTACGCATATAACTGTTGACGCCACCGCCATAGATCGGATCGAGCAGCATCGGATCATCTTCGGTATTATCGCGCAGATCGAGCGGCGAGCGTTCGGCCACCAGGCCGAAGCTGAGCAGACCCAGCACCTCGAGATTGTAGCGCGGGGCGACCACATCAATAAAATAATCGTTGCGCGCAATCTGTTCGCGGGCATTCTGCCCGGCAAGTTGCTCATTTTCCACCCGGAATTCCAGCCGCACCCGGCGCACACCCATATCGGCCAGCAATGCGCCCATCTGTTCCTGCGCAACATAGTTCGGCTGATCGGGGTAGTTCGGGTGAGTACCGAAGTCGTACCAGGGGTCGCGAATCACCATTCCCATCAACTCGGGGCGCCAGGGCGCATTTGCCGGCATGGCCGGCAACGGCATGGCAGCCGCAACAGCCGGCAGCAGCAGCAGCAGCAGCAGGCCACGCGCCCACCAGGCAGGAAAGCGGCGTACCGGCATCAGGAGCGCCCCCGCGGCGAATCGGTGGATGGTTCACGCGTGGGCTGCGGCGACCAGCTACCGCGCAACAGCGGCCAGGATTTCCGCAAATAATCCACCGCCGACGCCAGCGTCCAGAGCACCGCCAGACCCATCGCATAGGGCCAGAGCCCCAGCAGCGGCAGCATTGCCGCGAACGGCGCACCGGCATCAGCCGCAGCATAAAGCAGACACCAGACCAGGGCTACCACCTGGATGGCCAGCTTCTGCTTGCCGAGCTTGCCGGCGGCAATCACGGTGCCCTCGGTGGCGGCATAGGAGCGCAGGCCCGACACAATGAACTCGCGTACAATAATCACCAGCGGCACCCAGCTCGAAAGCAGGCCGGTCTGAACCAGCGGCAACAGTGCCGCCGTCACGAAAATTTTGTCGCTAATCGTATCCAGAAACACCCCGAGCGGTGAAACCGCCTGCAAATAACGGGCGATCCAGCCATCGGCGAAATCGCTGATGGCCATCAGCAGCAACAAACCAACCGCTCCTAGATAGCCGGCACTGCTCTCCAGCAACATCAGCCAGACCAGCAGCGGCGTGGCCAGAATTCGAAACAGACCCAGCAAATTCGGCAGACTTCGCATGATCACTATTTCGCGGTACCCACCCACCGCGCCTATGCTTTGACTTATCGGCTGCCCTCTGCGCATCCCGCGCATTATACACGACCTGCGCGGTCGGCGGGTCTGCTCGCGCCGCAAGGGCGTTTGCGACTGCGACAGGGCAGAAAAAGATTGTGCTGCAAGCGAAAAAACGGGGTTCATGGCCTCTTTCAACGATAGCGTTTTTCGCCCGGCCGGGCGGCCCGGCGCCCAGGCGAGACGCCGCTGCTGCCCAGAAATTGGCGCATAATCGCAATATAGTCCGGCGCACGAGTGAGCGCCGTCGTGTGACCAGGATCGTCGAAGGTGTAGTGCCGAGCCTGCGGGTAGCGTGCTTTAAGGATAGCGCGCTCCGCCGACGGAAATAGCGGATCATTGCTGGTTTCAACAATCAGAGCCGGGCCGGTCCAGGCCGGCAAAGTCGCCCAGATACGCCGGGCTCGCTGATCCATGTCGATCCAGACGCGCATGCGGTTGCGGAATTCTTCGTGGCGCAGATTCGCGATCACGGCCCGGATATAACGCCACCAGAACTGGTGCCGGTTGCCGGTACCGACCAGCATTTTCCGCACCATGCGGTAGATCACGGCGTGGATCATAAAGATTGGCATACGCCCGACGGTGTTGAGCAAAGCCAGGTTCAGGTAGGCACGCCGTAGCCGGGGCACCCCGGTATCGCCCAGCATCAGGCTGGCGACGCGCTCCGGGTACAGGCCGGCCAGGTATTGCGCCACCAGCCCGCTGTACGATCCGCCCACCAGGTGTACCCGATCGATGCCCTCGGCATCCAGGAGCGCGCAGAGCCCGCTCAGCAATTCGTCGATACTGGCGACGCGGGCCGGGTAGCCTGGTGCCAGTACCCGCATGTCCGGCTCGAAAGCCAGAATGTACTGAAAAGCCATTTCAGCCAGGCCCGGTGCCCCCGGCAACTGGAGCAGAGTTTCCGCGCCATTCCCACCGACAACGTAGCGCCAGGTAACCCCATGCAACACGCACTGCTGCAAGGGGTGGCTGCGGCGAAACTGCTGCAAGGCCGCATCGAGATCGTCAATTTCCCCTGTGGTCGCCAGTTCCATCTGTAGCATCCCGGCCTCCTTGCCGAATCACGAGATCGCAAATAACACCTATGGTACACTATTCTTTTAATTGCTGCGAATGGTGTACCATGACGCGACTCTGCCTGGCCGACATCAATGGGCCGTTTTTTGATCCGAACCGCCCGTTTCGGAACTGGTCGTCCTTTCCATTTTATCAAATCGACCTGGAAGCGCCGCCTTATGTCGATCTGCCGGCGTTGGAATGGGGCTTACAACGGGCGATTGACTACCTGCACACCCTGCACCGGCAAGGCTACAACGGCATTGTCATCGACAACCTGGCGCACCTGGTGGGCTTTGAAGACGCCGGCCCCCCAATTTATGAGCCGGCCAGCCCGTTTCGTCGGCGCGCCTACTCCTATCGCCAGGCCTTCAGCCGGCTCTTCGCCGCTGCCGCCGATATGCAGATGTCGGTCTTTGTGGCCGCCGATATGCAGTGGAGCACCCCGCCGCTGCGGCGCTACGCCGGTCGCCTCCGGGCCGACAATCCACGCCTGGCGCAGGCCAATCGTCGCGCCCTGCGCGAACTGTTTCAGCACTTCCCGCAGCTCGGCGGCTTGCTCATTCGGGTCGGCGAAACCGGCGGCGCCCACGATCAGGGCCAGAACTACCAGGGCCACCTGATCTATGATCGCCCGGCGGCGCTGCGCAGCCTGATCGCAACGCTGCTCCCGATCTGCGCAGCAGCCGATCGGCTGCTGATTGTTCGTAGCTGGAGTATCGGGATCGGCGAACTAGGGGATCTGATCTGTTCGCCGGAACGCTACCGCGAAACCTTCGGCGATATGGATTCGCCACATTTGCTGGTTGCGATCAAACATGGGCCGGCTGACTTTTTTCGGCGCCTGCCGCCCAACCCGACACTGGGCCTGCCCGGGCCGCGCCAGGTCATCGAGCTACAGAACCGGCGCGAATACGAGCTCTTCGGCATGGTTCCCAGTGCAATCAGCGAGTTGCACCGGGCAGTGATCACACAGGCCGGCGCATGCAATGATCGCTTTGCCGGCATCTGGGCCTGGAACAGCACCGGCGGCTGGGGCGGCGGCACAGCAGTACTCGGTACCCGCGGCTGGAGCTGCTGGACGGAGCTGAACAGTGCGCTGACCGCAGCTCTGTTTCACGATCCATCCCTCGATACGAGTGCTTTTGTGCAAGCCTGGTTTGCAGCTCGCCTGCCGGAGCCTTTTGCTGCCGCCGTGGCAACATTCTTCAATGAATCAGCGGAATTATTTGAACACGGCTGGTATTTTGATCGGCTGGTACGCGGCCAGCGCGAACTCGGCACGCTCTATCTGGCGCCCCTGCTCTGGATCTGGTGGCTTCGCCCGACATCATCGCTGCTGATCTGGGCCTACCTGGCCTCGGCCATCGAGGGCATCGACCAGGATCTGGCCGTTGCCGCCGCCGCTACTACCTGCGCCGGACAACACGCCGCCCACCTGGCCCGGTGCGCGCCGTCCAACCATCCGGTTGCCGCCACAATCGTGACCAGCGCGGCCTACCTGCACGATATGCTGGCCTGCGCACTGGTGCTGCGCCGCCTGTTGCTGCCGGCCTTCGCCGCTGTCTGGCATCACGACATCGCCGGCTGGTACCGGGCACTTGGTCAATTGCCGGCCGTACGAGCGCAACTCGAACAGCATCAGGCAAACTGGGGGCAACGACACGATTTCCCGGCCCTGGAACTTGGCGAGATTATGAGCTTGCTGCACAGCCTGGAGCGCCATCCCATCCTGACTCGCCAGCAAGCCCGGCTGGCCTGCATGGTTGTGCAACATCTGCACAAACAAGGTCGCGGGCGGAGCAACATCCGCACCGCCGGCGCACTGGCCGGCTCGCTGCTATTGCTGGCATTGCTCTCGCGCCGGCGCGCAGGGGCCGGCATCCTCGGTTTGCTGTTGCCGCTGCTGCTGGCGCTTCCACTGCGCCGGCAACTGATCAAATATCTGCTGCCCCGGCTGAGCCGCAAACTCCACCTGCTGCCCTCCGTCCTCTTCGAAACCGGCCCCGCCTTCACCGAATGGGCACCCTGAAAAGCATTGAAGCGTTCGAGCGGAAAACGCTCCAACGCTCCCACGCTGCCTACGCTCTGCGCAGCACTCGTTGTGCGCGCATGCCGGCCATAAGCGCCAGCAGTTCCAGGTTACGGAAAATGCCCCAGGCATTGCCGACCGCCTGCGTTTGCCGCTGTTGCAGCGCGACCCGCAAATCTGCCGCAGTGCTGCCGGGGAAGCGCGTGCGACCAGTGCCGATAGTCGCCAGGTGATGCGAATCACTGCCGCCACAAACCGGCAGTTGCAGTTCTGTGCTTACCCGATGCGCCGCCTGGTTATTCCAATCCAGGCGCAAACTGGCATTGAAGCTCTCAATAGCATCGAAGGGCCATTCGGGATTGTTGCCGGCGGCACGCTCACGCAGACCGTGATAGCCAAGCGAAGGCACCAGCATACCATAGGGATGCGGCGCAATACAAAACCCACCCTGCGCATGCACCGCCGTGATCGTTTCGGCAGCCGGGCGCCGCGGCAGGGTAGGCTGCTCTACAAACAGCGCCAGCAAATGGCCGTCGAGCGTCGAAATCTCCTCGCCCACGATCACCTCAATGCCATAGTGCGACGCCAACCGGCGAGCCTCCAGCGCCCCGCTGATCGTATCGTGGTCGGTGATCGCAATCACCCGCAGATCCGTCTGAGTCGCGACATACTCCAGCACATCCCGTACCGATGCAGTTCCGTCGCTATGGCTGGTGTGAATATGCAGGTCGGCATCGCTCCAGAGCTTGCTCACCACTATCTCCTTGCTTATGGGCTGAAGAACCAGGGCACCACGGGGACACGAAAGGGGCCTGGATCATTGCCAGTGCCCCTTTCGCTGCTCTTCTCTTGCACCAGCATAGCGGAACCGGTTTGTCTTGAGTCTATGCCCATGTTAACAACGTGCTAAGAAACGGCAAAGAACGCGATAAAGTGACAAAATTGTCATCTTTCGCTCAGATCCGGTATCAGTGTGATCGCTTACTGATACACCGGCGCCAACTTGTGCATATGCTGCCGTCCGGCTCTGCCGACTTTGTGCATCCTATCCGATTTAAATAGTTCGTTATACGCTATAGTATGGCAATTCAGCACAAGATCGAGTTTAATAAATATGGCCATACATCACGCTCAACATTGCGAAATGGAGCCCATTATGAAAATCCTGGTTGTTGAAGATCAACCCTTGTACCGCGACATATTTTGCCGGCTTCTGCAAATGACCTTTCCCCAGGCAACCATCCTGGTTGCCGAAGACGGAACAAGCGCGCTCAGCATGACCCGAATGTTCTTTTTTGATCTGATTATTACGGACTATCAACTCGGGGCGCTTTCCGGCGGCGATGTGGTGCGCCACCTGCGCCAGCGCGCCAGCAACACACAGCAATCACGCACACCAGTTGTTGTGATGTCAAGCCAACCCGAGGTCAAAGTGTTTGCCCGCACCATGGGCGCCGATGGATTTCTGGCCAAGCCGATCAGCGAAGAAGATTTGCGGCAAATAGTTGCGCCCCTGCTCGCCAATGCCCTGACGGTTGGCTGCCGGGTGACCCGCGATGTCCTGCCGTCGATGAGCCCGGCTCAGCCCGGCCGCATAACGGCCCTCGATACCGAAGCCGAAGCAGGCGCACGCCGGCTCTGGCGCATCAGTGCTCCGGCTTGATTACCCGGCCCTGACTGGCTAGCCAGGTTTCGTGTACATGCAGCCAGATCAGGCCGTTGGCGACACCGGCCTGCTTCTGAAAAATAACCGTACTCAGGCGGGCGTTGACGCATTCGCCCTGGCGCTGCCATTCTTCGTAGGTGGCGATGCGCATATCGCCGTGCTGTCGGCGCAGGGTTGCGCGCTCGATCCAGATCCGCAGATCCGGCCGGCTGCCATGCGCGGCCCGCAGGCTCGGCAGCAGTTCCGCCCGCTCGATCAGGCGACCGTCCGGCGTGATGATCACAAAATCCGCGCCGGTCACCGTGCTGAACCGGCTAAATGCTGCATCAGTCGGCGGCAGTTCACCGCGAAACCAGCCTGCGAAGAAGCGGTGCAATGCTTCAATTTCCTGTTTCCAGTCGTCGTGCATCCTTACTCCTGCTGTAAACCATTTGGTACTAAAGCCATGTTGCCGGATCGAGCTATTCACAGGCCTCCACTGACCGTGTTATAGTAGCTATGCCGATTGCTCGAAACCGCCCGACTGCTGTTCAACAGCCAATCCGGGCCAGGCGCAAAAGAAAGTGCTCGATGCCCATGCGCACATGTCCGGCCTGTAGCCATATTGTGCCCCCCAATGATCGTTTCTGTGGGCAATGCGGCACCAGGCTTCCCGATCCAGGCAACCATCCAGCGCCATTGCATACCGCCGAGCCGGTTCCTCCTCCAATTGCCAGGACGACGGTTGGCG
Organism: Chloroflexaceae bacterium; assembly: GCA_034437175.1. Lineage (GTDB taxonomy): Bacteria > Chloroflexota > Chloroflexia > Chloroflexales > Chloroflexaceae > DAOTUJ01. The sequence goes on from DAOTUJ010000140.1 coordinate 21,644, forward strand.
AACGGCGCGAAGTTACGGTGCTGTTTGTCGATCTGACCAATTTTACGGCGACATCACGAACCCTCGAAAGCGAAGAAGTTTTCACCTGGATCGATAGTACCCTGAAAGCACTCTCGGCGGTGATCAATCGCTATGGCGGCGCCATCGACAAGTTCACCGGCGATGGCTTGATGGCCCTGTTCGGTATTCCCGAAACCCACGAAAACGATCCCGAGCGCGCCGTTCGCGCCGCACTTGATATGCAGGTTGCCATTCAACCCCTGCGCGACCAGGTGCGCAGCCGCTATGGCATCGATTTTCAAATGCGCATCGGCCTGAATACCGGCCCGGTGATCGCCGGCAGTCTCGGCGATGACTGGCATACTGAGTATACGGTACTGGGCGACACCGTCAATCTGGCGTCGCGCCTCGAACATGCCGCCCAACCCGGCACGGTGCTCGTCAGTCCGACGACCTATGCGCGCACGGCGCCGCTCTTCGATTACGAAGCCCTGCCGCCGCTCCTCGTCAAAGGGCTGGCCGACCCGATCCAGACCTACCGCCCACAGCGTCCGGCAGCAGTCGCCGGCAATCTGCGCGGCCTGGCCGGGCGCACAGCGCCGATGATCGGGCGCAGCCGGGAGTTGCAGGCGTTGCTGGCGCTGTTTGAGCAAACCTGCTACAGCCGGCACAGTCACACTGCAATGATTGCCGGCACCGCCGGGATCGGCAAGAGCCGCCTGGTTGCCGAATTGCGCCGCGAACTTGCGCCGCGCCAGGTGCGTTTCTTTCAGGCCGCCGGGCTGGCCCACAATCAGTTGACGCCCTTCTACCTGGCGGCCGGCTTCCTGCGCAGCCTGCTACAAATCGCCGGCAACGACCCGCTGCCGGTGCAGCAGGCGCAGGTGTTGCACTATTTGCAGCAGGCAACCGTGCCGGCACATCTGCACGGCTACCTGCTGCACGCGCTGAGCCTGCCGGCCGCCGATGCAGCGACGGCTACGCATCTCGCCTACCTCGACCCGGCTATGTTGCAGCGCCAGACGCACGCCGCCATCCGGCAGGTTGTACTCGGCGAAGCAGCCCGCGGGCCGCTGATGCTCGTCTTCGACGACCTGCACTGGATTGACCAGAGCTCGCGTGATTTTCTGGAATATTTGCTGGAAACCAGTGGCGATATGCCGCTGCTGACCATCCTGATCAGCCGCGATTTCGCGGCCGTGCCCGGGTTGCCGGCGCTGTGCGATGCGGCTACGCGGGCCGGGAGCCCGTTCACAACCATTACCTTGCAGGCGCTTTCACCGAACGAGGGTCGCCGCCTGATTGATCTGTTGCTCCACCAGCCCGGCAGCGCCGAGCAGGAACTGGCGGCCCACATTATCGAGCGCGCCGCCGGCAACCCCTTCTACATTGAAGAATTTATCCGCATGTTGATCGAAGAGGGCGGCCTGGACGAACAGGAGCAGCGCCTGGTAGCAACCGAGAGGGCCGCCGGCTTGCTGACTTCGGTTCCGGTCAGTTTGCGCGAGTTGATCCTGGCTCGTTTTGATCGACTTGAACCGGATTTGAAGCGTTTGCTGCACTATGCTGCCGTCGTCGGGCGCATGTTTCCAGGGCGTATTCTGGAAATGGCCGGCTTCGGCAGCAACGAGCAAGTAGCGGCCCGTTTGCAGGAACTGGTGGTGCGCAATTTTTTGATGACGCGCCCCTTCGACCAGGAAACCGGCTACGGCTTCCAGCACGCTCTGGTGCAGGATGCCATCTATGCGACTCTGCTGCGGCGTGATCGACAAGACATTCACGAGCGGCTGGCCGAAATAATCGAGCAGGGCCATTTCTGGCCGCCGGAAGAGCAGGCCGAGGTGCTGGCGTACCATTATGCCGAGAGCAACAAACCGGCGCTGGCAATTCCACTGCTGATTGCGGCAGCCGAAAATGCCGCCCGCCGCTACGCCCACGATGGCGCTATTCAGCATTATCGGCGCTGCATCGAGTTGATGCAGGCCCACCCGGCCGACTATGGCCTGGCGATATTCGCAGTTCGCGTTGGTCTGGGGCGAGCACTGAAGTTTGCCGGCCAGTACCTCGAGGCCCGCCGGACACTCGACGAGGCGCGCAACCGCCTGCAACTGGCCACGATTGAAGCCGCCAGCTGGCTGGAGGTGATGGTCGAAGTGCTGGAGGAACTGGCTGATCTGCGATTGCGCGAGGGCGCCCTCGAGGAAGCTGCCGGCCATCTCACAGCCGGGCTAAACATTTTGCGCCAGCACGGCGCCGATCAGGAGCGCGCCGGCTGGCGGCTGCTGAACCGGCTGGCATTCGTGCGGCTGCGCCAGGGCGACATCGAGCAGGCCCTGGCCATGGCCGGGCAGGTGAACGAAGATGCCGCCGAACAGCAGGATCCGATTACGCTGGCCAGCCTCTACGGCACGCTGGGCGGCGCCCTGTTCCAGCAGGGGCAACTCGCCGAGGCCGCAGATTATGTCGAGCAAAGCCTGACGATTTACGAGCGCCTGGGCTATCAACTCGGTACGGCCAATGCCTTCGCCAACCTGGGTGTGCTCTACTACGCCCAGGGCCGGTGGGCGCGCGCCGTCGAGAACCTGGCCCGCGCCAACGATTTGCGCCGCGAAATCGGCTATATGCCTGAGCAGGCGGTGACGCTGGCCAATCTGGGTCTGGTGCGCCTGGCGATGGGCGAACACGAGCAGGCCGCTGCGGAACTGGCTGCCAGCCTGGCCATTAGCGAGCGCATCGGCGAGGCATACGGTATTCTGCGGGCGCAGATCGGGCTGGCGCACCTGGCCCTGATCCGCGCCGATTATCCCGAAGCTGCCCGCCTGCTTACCGCTACTCATCAGCATATTGCGGCTGCCGGCGAAGATGAGAGCATCCAGATCGACTGGCTGACGGCGTTGCTGCATGCCTACAGCGGCAGCCTGAACGAAGGCCGCCGCCTGGCCGAACAGGCGCTGGCGCATGCGCGTGATGCCGGCCTGGCTGAACAGGAATCGGAATGTCTGCGTGTCCTTGGCCAGATTTGCCTGCTGGCCGGCGAGCCCGACGCGGCGGAACAGCTCTTCCAGGCAGCCATCGATCTCTGTCGCCGCCGCGATGATCCCTATCAGCGTGGTCTGGCCCTGCTCGAACTGGGCCGGCTCTACCTGCATCGCGAGAATCATCCGCAGCACAGTCGCAGCGAATTGCAAACCCTGGCCCACGCTGCGCTCAGCGGCGCCGCCGGCCTCTTCGAGCAACTCGGCGCCGGCTACGACCTGGCCCGGGCTCGCCAGTTGCTGGCCGAACTGCCCCCCGGCAGCGCCGGGCGCCGCAGCCCGGCAGCGCTGAATATCGCCGACTTCATTTAAAAACAGACCGGGTACGTGTGGCAACGGCCAAGCTGTTGCCACACGTACCCGGTCTGTCTTTGAAAGAAAGTAGCAGTATGGTGATTTCCGGCGGCAATGCCGCCGGAAATCACCATACTGCTATTTTTTTAATTTTTCCTTACTCGTCGCCGACCCAGCGCGTGGCGGCAACATGAGTGTTTGCCGTATCGAAGTGCCCCGACCAGGCCAGTCGCCCGCTGTCGGCCACTACATCCGGCTGCGCGATCCAGCTCATGCCGCCCGACCAGGCCAGTCGCCCGCCCGACCAGGCCAGCCGCCCGCTGGCAAAGGGCATATCGCCCGACCAGGCCAGCCGCCCGCCCGACCAGGCCAGCCGCCCGCCCGACCAGGCCAGCCGGCCCTCGGGCAACACGAAGCCGCCCGACCAGGCCAATCGCCCACCCGACCAGGCCAGTCGCCCGCCCGACCAGGCCAGCCGGCCCTCGGCCAGGGTGTCGCGGTCGATCCAGCCGCTGCCGTCGGCCCAGAAAGCGCCCAGACCCAGCACGCGCCCATCGGCCAGTTCGATGTAGTAGAGATATGCCGTGCCGTCGTCGCTAAGCATCGTCTGCACCGGCCCCTGGTAGTGGGCAGCCAGCTGACGTTCATTGCGCATACCGCTACGCAGATCGCGGCGCAGATCCATATCCGGGTTGCCGTCGATTGCAGCAGGGAACTCGCCCAGCACCGCGTCGGGTGCCCAGATCCGGCCCATGCCCTGGCGGAAAGCCGTGTAGACCAGTTCCGGCTCCGCGCCGACCGCCGCCGGGCGCGCCGTGTCGAGCAGTCGATATTTGACCTCGTCGGGTTCAAGATCCGGTTCGGCCTGCAACATCAGCGCGGTGACGCCGGAGGCAATCGCCGTCGACATACTGGTGCCGTTCATACGGAACAGGCTACTGCCGGCCGAGAAATCCGGATGCATCTGCACGATTTTCTGCGAGAGCGCCGGATCGTCCAGGTTTTTATGCATAAACGTGATGATATTCACACCGGGCGCCAGCAGATCGGGCTTGACAAAACCATCGAGCGTCGGGCCGGTTGCCGACCATTCCGGCAGCGTGTCATCGGTCCAGTAGCCGGGGGTACGCTGCTCATCGAGTGCGCCAACCGTGATGATGTAGGGATCGTTGCCGGGCACCGTGATCGAGGAGGGATCGGGGCCACTGTTGCCGGCGGCAGCCAGCACCGTAATACCGCGCAGCCAGGCCATCTCGACCGCCCGGTTGAGCGGATCGACAAAGTAGGGCGTGCTGGCTTCGGCACTGATCGACATGTTCAGCACCTGGATGCGATGGCGATTGCGGTAGCGCACCACGTGCTGAATGCCCTGAATAACCGTCTCGTACGTCCCGACGCCGTCGTTGTCGAGGACACGTACACTCAAGATATTCGCCTCGGGCGCGATACCCAGGCTGACGCCGGTATTGGCGTCGGTGAAATTGTTCCAGATGATGCTGGCAACCGCCGTACCATGACCGTAGCCGTCGGCGGTATCGTTGTGATCGACAAAACAGTAATCTTTGCGCTGCACACCGACCCGGCGCAGCCGCCCGCGCTCGTTCAGCTCACGAGCACAGACCCTGTCGACAAAATCGGCCTGGCCGATAAAGTGTTCCTCGACCACATCGCCGAGTTCGGCCCGTACCGCCGTATCAAAATAGACCCCCGAGTCAAGCACAGCCACAGTGACGCCGTTGCCCTTGATGAACTCGCCGGAGGGCAGGGCCGTTTCGTGCAACACATCGGCACCGATATCGATGGCCACCGGATTGACGATATCCCAGACGACCGGATCATCAGTGGGCTGGACATCGGGGCGCCCGTCGTATTCGGCAGGCAGATCACGATCAGTGACCCAGCCGTCCCAATCGGAGCTCTGCACGCCCTTGTTGGCCACCACTGAAACGATGCTCGGCCGGCCGATGAGAGTCGCGATGGCCGCAGCCGGCACCCTGGCCGCGACGGCATCGATCAGCCAGAGCTCGCTGGAAACCGTGCCACCGACGGCAACGACCGCAGCGGCGGCATTTTCAGCGCTGCCGGCAGTGACGATCACAGCAACATTGTCGGTGGTGGTGGCGGCCAGGCCCGGTTCGACATACGCCGCAGCCAGGCCGTCAGCCGAAGCCGGCGGCAGCAACGTCAATAAAAGAGCCAGCGCCAATGCGGTCACGGTGGTGGTAATGAGACGAGCCCTGTGCATACACGCCCTCCTGGTCTGTTCGACGCCGCCGACAATCACGAAAGCAAGACATGGCGACGCACTACTACTACCAGTAAGTATATGGTGAATTTTCGGTTATTTTTCGGTTTCAGGACTTCCGCGTACGTCGGGTAAATGAAACAGCTATGACGTTCGTCATTGTTGCGACGAAGTTGCAACAATGACGAACGTCATAGCTGTTTCATACATTATTCATTTCCTGCACAACAGGATCGCCCGGCGCGGGCGAAGTGCCCAGGGCACGTAAATAACGCTGGAAACTACTTTCGAGGTCGACGCTGAGACCGAGGCGGCGGTAGGCGCGCAGCAACCAGACGGTAAGATCATCGGCGGAGGGATCAGCTTGCAGGCCTTGCTGGCAGAGCGCAACGCACTTATAATCGTTGCCGTTCTGATGGGCCAGTTCGGCGAGGCGTTCGATGGCGATCAGGTAATTATTCGCCAGCAGGTCGCGCCGTTCGCGGCCCCAGTCGTTGCCGCGAGGAACATCGACCATATACGGGCCATCGTAGAGCCCCAGAGCCTGCTGATAGAGGGCGGCGGCACTGGCCAGGCCATCGTGGTTTTCGCGGTCGTAAGCCAGATCGAAGGTACGCTCAAAGAGGTCGGCATCGTTGTGATAGCTATCGGGGTTGAGGGTACAGTGGTCACGTTCGATGCGCAGAGCCCGGTCGGCCAGTTCGGGCGAGCTCAGTTCGGCAATGATGCTGCGCAGGCTGCCCAGAGTACGCGAGAGGCTAACCGCACTGACATCGCCGCCCCAGACGGCACTGCCAATCGCCTGACGAGAAGCACCATGCCGCCCGCAATGCACCAGATACGCGAACATGCCCTGCACTTTGCGGGCGCCGGCCCGCCCACTCTCGCGGGCCGACCAGTCCTGGGCCAGGAGTTCGCGGCTATCGAAGAAGACCTGGAGGGCTCCCAGGCAACGCACATAAATGCCGCGAAAGGGGCGCAATTCAACCCGCAGGCCACCCACCGCACCGACAACCGCCAGCGCCGTGCGGGCCTGCCCGACAATATCCGGTAGCGGATCATCGAGCAAGCGGCGCAGATACGTCAACGCTCGTTCGCCGTAGGTCGCCAGTAAAATAGTTGCGGCCTGCCGCTGTACCTGCTCCTGGTCGTGAACCAGAAGCGGCAGATAGAGGCGTGCCGGGTTAGTCATCGTTCAGCCGGCAACCGCAATTTGCTTGAGCACCTCGGCCGCATCGGCCGCGTGATGCTCTTTTTCATAGAGAGCCAGAACAAAGGCGCCCAGCGTTGCAGTAATGCGTAACAGCGACAGATCGTGGCGATCAAAATCGCCGCCAAGCCGATTGATCACCTGCAAAACACCCAGCGTCCTGCCAAACACACTGATCGGCACACAGAGCACCGAGCGGGTCTGGAAGCCGGTTTGCTGATCAACGAGCGGGTCGAAGCGCAGATCCTGCTGCACATCATTGATAATCAGCGGCTCACCATAGCGCGCAACCCAGCCTGCAATCCCATATTCCACCGGCAGGCGCTGCTGCTGCAATTCACCTTCATGCGGCCCGAAAACCAGGTCGAAGACCAGTTCGCGGGTCGCCTGATCGTAGTGAAACAGCGTACCGGCCTCAACGGGAATCAGATCGCGCACCATACCCATCAAGCGCGACAGAGCCGTCTGCGGATCGGTCGCAGCGCCGATCTTCTGCATCATCGTGGCAAGCGCCGAAAATTCATACTCATCGCGGCGCAGCAGGTCGCCGAGCATGCGCTGACGACGATAATCCCGGCTCTGTTCAACAGAGCGTTCCAACAGCATCGTCGCCCATGTCGGCAGATGGTCGATCCGGTTCACATCGGCAATGTCAGGCGGCAGCAAAGCAATCATGCTTGCCGGCGGCAAACGATGAATGGCAACTGTATCGGCCAGAGCCGGATCGAGCAAAATAAGATCCAGCGTAGCGCGGGTATTCGTCGTTACCGGGCCGGAAACCCGGCGCACGGCCACTGCCAGCCGGTGCAGCAGGTGCTGCACCGCCGTGCATGAGCGTTCCGAGACCAGCAGGGCGTGCATATCCGGCACCGGCGGCACTTGCTCATCAATGGCATGCAGCAATGATTTGCTCAGTTCACGGCGAGCAAGCAGAGCGCCGGCCAGATCCTCGGGGCCGATAAAGCCATACCGAACGAGTATCTCGCTCAGCGGCTGGCCGGGGAAGCTTTCCGTCTGGAGGCGCAAAGCAGTTGCAAGCTGATCGTTGGTGATCTTGTTTTCAGCGACAAGCAATGCACCAACGAGTGGGATGGACGAATTCCGTTGCTCGTTCATCGTATACCTCCATTGGTATTTATGACGATAGCCCTTGCTCCGAGGATGATGTATGTTGCTTCATAATACCCGATTTCGGCAACTTTTGCCACTGATTCTTTTTGTTCAGGGCCGCAAAGCTGCCAAAACGAAGGAAATAAACGTTGTCCAAAGCAAAAGAAAGCATGTCGCAGCGGAAAGCGGAAGCCCGGTTATTGACAAGCAATACGTCAACTGATACACTATCTCACTGAAAATGATAGAATCTATCTGTTAAGAATAAGGAGAGCATGCCATGAATCTGCGCAATGCCGGCGCCGCAGCAAAGCAACCCCTGCTGCTGCTGCTGCTGGCAGTGCTGCTGGCGGCCTGCGGAGCCGGCCAGTCCGCCGGTACGCCCGAACCCACCACCGTCGCCACTGCCGACGAACACGCCGACGACATTGCGGCATTGCCGGCCCTGCCCGCCGGCACCGTACCCAGCGTGATCGCCACCACCAGCATCGCCATTATGGTCTGGGCCGACAATGCGGCGGCGGCCCTGAGCGCGCTGGATCCGGCCAATGCCGAGACGTATACCGCCAATGCGGCGGACTACAAGGCCCAGCTCGAAGAACTGGATGCATTCATCCAGGAACAAATCAGTAGCATTCCTGAGGAAAATCGCGAACTGGTGACTGATCACCGCGCCTTCGGCTATTTCGCCGACCGCTACGGACTGACACAGATCGGCGCAGTCGTGCCGGCCTACAGCACCATGGCCGAGCCTTCGGCCCGCGAGCTGGCCGAACTCCAGGATATCATCGCCGAATACCAGGTGCCGGCAATCTTCGTCGGCCTCAGCGTCAACCCGCAGATGGCGGAGCAAATTGCCAACGACAGCGGCATCGCCCTGATCCCGCTCTACACCGGCTCGCTCAGCCCGGCCGATGGTCCGGCGCCGACCTACATCGACCTGATGCGCTACAATACCGAGCAGATTATCGAGGGCCTGCGCGGTAGCTAAAGACGTGCTTCCGGCAGGCGCTTGCCTTCTCCGCCTGCGGCAGGGGCGAAGGAGACGTTTCTTTCATTTGTTTTGGCGGCTTTGCCGCCAAAACAAATGAAAGAAACAATAACTTCCACACTACCGCAGATCAACGTCGACTGCGTAAGTTGTGCTATTTATGAACTCACCTTACGCACCACTGAATCGAGTAGTATGGTACACTCCAAACTATGACAGACGATGAGATTCTTGACCTCTATAGCGACTATCTGATAAGTTCGTTTGGGCAGACCACGGCGACCGGGCTATCAG
>DAOTUJ010000141.1:0-22488 GCA_034437175.1 Chloroflexaceae bacterium
GACGAAGTCCTCGAAATCGGCTATCATCGGTCTACCTCCGCTGTGGCTGCTGGTTCCCTAAGCAAGACCAGCCATACCATAGCGGAGGCTGTTTCGTCAATTGGTTTCAACTAGCACAAGTCTCCAGTACTACTCTGCTATACTATCTATAGCAATGCTTTTCAGCGCACATCGGGCGGAGTGTCGGTCGCCGGTCGCCGGCGCGCCGTTTGCCATTGCATTGCGAGCGCCAACGAGACCGGCATCGTATACAGGAGAACATATCATGAAACCGAACATGGGAACTATTGATCGCGGTATTCGGGTCTTCCTGGCAGTCGTGGTGGCCGTGTTGATTTTCACTGGCCAGCTGCAAGGCATTTTTGCCATCATCCTGGGTATTCTGGCCGGCGTGTTTGTGTTGACCAGCCTGGTCGGCTTCTGCCCGCTCTACACGCCCTTCGGCATCCGCACCTGCGCGCCGAAATCCGCCAACGAGCGCTGAGCGATAGGATCTAGCTCCGCTGGTTCGTTGTCATACCAAATTCGGGTAAAGAGTTATCAGGAGTTATCTCTTGATTGACGAGTTGGCGGGAGCAGCCCGCCAACTCGTCAATCAAGAGATAACGGTTCAGCCGGATTTGGTATCGTAGGGCTGGTTGCAACCGCTAGGCTTTTCGCCGGCTTCCATTCGCCGCGCCCGTTCAGCCGGATTTGGTATCGTGGGGCTGGTTACAATATCTTCACCGGAATACTTCCACGCCGGGCTTGCTATATTCAAAAATTGGAATATACTGACTTCAGGATCGATGGCAAAGGAGCGAAACACCCGAATGATGACCCCATCCGACGAACCAACCACCGTGCTCTTTCGCGCCTTGATGCACCCGATCCGGCTGGCGATCCTCGATTTGCTGCGCCAGGGTGAACAGTGTGTCTGCCATCTTGAGGCTTACCTGGGCAAACGCCAGGCCTACATTTCGCAGCAGTTGATGGTGCTGCGCGAGGCCGGCCTGATCATTGATGAACGCGATGGGCTTAATGTCTACTACCACGTGCGCGATCCGCGGGTGTTTGTCCTGCTCGATACCGCCCGCGCCATGCAGGGCATCGATCCCGGTTCGCAGCGCCCGTCGCTGCCGGCTGATGCCTGCCCTTGCCCGAAGTGCGCGCCGGCGGCTGATCTTGTCTTGTACGAATGAAGGTTTTTCTTCTGGTCGATATATTCAAAAGTTTGAATGTATCAGGGAGCGATTGATGAGCGCAACATCGGAACCCCGTGGCGGCCGGCCGGTCGCAAGCCTGGCTCGACTGCGCGGCTGGCTCCAGGGCGGCCTGGAGCACTGGCAGGATAGCTGGAAGCCGCTACTGATCATGATTGCCGTCTTCCTGACCCTGTTCTACCTGCCGCTGGATGTACCACGCTTCCAGAGCGCGGTGCTGGAATCATTGTACCTGGCGCAATGGTATGCCCAGGAGCATGTGCTGCTCTGCCTGCTGCCGGCCTTTTTCATTGCCGGCGCGATTGCGGTCTTTGTCAGCCAGGCAGCGGTAATGAAATACCTGGGCGCGACGGCGCCGAAGTGGCTGGCCTATGGCGTGGCTTCAGTTTCGGGTACCATCCTGGCGGTCTGCTCCTGCACGGTGCTGCCGCTGTTCGGCGGCATCTACCGGCGCGGGGCGGGCCTCGGCCCGGCGGTGGCTTTTCTCTACTCCGGGCCGGCCATCAATGTACTGGCAATTGTCCTGACCGCCAATGTGCTGGGCCTTGAGTTCGGCATTGCCCGTGCGGTCGGGGCAATTATATTCAGCATCGTCATCGGCGTGCTGATGCACCTGATCTTCTTCAAGGAAGAACAGTCGCGCCAGCGGGCGCAGTTGCACCTGTCGCCCGCTGAAGTCGAGCGGCCGCTCTGGCAGAACGGGCTCTACTTCGCCGCGCTGGTCGGCATCCTGGTCTTTGCCAACTGGGGCCAGCCCCAGAGCGCCGGCGGAGTCTGGGCAAGCATCTATGCGGCAAAGTGGGTACTGACCGCCGGTTTTGCTTTGCTACTGGCGCTGGTGTTGCTGCGCTGGTTCGGCGTACGCTGGTGGCAGATGGCGATCATTGCCGCGCCGACGGTGCTGGCGGCGCTGCTCTTTCCGACGAACCCGCTGATCCCCTTCATGGTTGGCCTGGTCGGGCTGAGCTTCATTACCAGTACCAGCGACGGCGAACTGGGCGAGTGGTGGCAGCAGTCCTGGGGTTTTGCAAAGCAGATCCTGCCGCTGCTCTTCTGGGGCGTGCTGGTCGCCGGCTTGCTGCTGGGGCGACCGGGACAGGAAGGGCTGATTCCGGCCGAGTGGGTCAGCGCGGCAGTGGGCGGCAATTCGCTGCTAGCGAATTTCACGGCCTCCTTTCTGGGTGCCTTTATGTACTTCGCAACCCTGACGGAAGTGCCGATCTTGCAGGGCTTGCTGGGCAACGGCATGGGCAAAGGCCCGGCGCTGGCCTTGCTGCTGGCCGGCCCGGCGCTTAGCTTGCCGAATATGCTGGTGATTCGCAGCATGATGGGGACGAAAAAGACGGTGGTGTTTATCCTGCTGGTGACGGTGATGGCCACTGTCAGCGGGCTGATCTTTGGGGCATTCTTCGGTTAAAACATTGTGGAGGATACAATGAAGAAACTACAGATTCTGGGCACCGGCTGCGCGAAATGTCAGAAACTGGCGGCGCAAACCGAGGCGGCGGCACAGGCGGCGGGCATCGAGTACGAATTGGAGAAAGTGACCGACATCAACGCGATTATGGACTTCGGCGTGATGATGACGCCGGCCCTGGCGGTTGACGGCGAAGTCAAAGTCGCGGGCAAAGTGCCCTCAGTGGCGGAGTTGCAGGGCATGCTGAGCTAGCGCCAGACGGGTAAGGCCGCCGCAAAATCCGGTTGCGACGCCATACCGGGGCCGGAACCAGGCTGGTTCCGGCCCCGGTATGCTCTGCACGATTTGGTATACGCCGCGATCATTCCCCGTACCTGTGGTATCATCGTCTCTATGCATACGACGACTGACCATCTTTCGACTCAATCAAGCGGTGAACGCACGCGCAATTCGGTGCGCCTCGGCACTGGCTTGCGCGTTGCGCCGACAATTGCCTACCTCGGGATCGTGCTGCTGATTGGTCTGGCGCTGCGGCTCTGGTTTATTTCGGTCAATGTGATCGATCCGCGCTTTTCCGCAGCCGATGACGGCGATTATTATCAGCGTGCGCTGCGATTTGCCGCTACCGGTCAGTACACCGACGATTCCTGGCTCATCCGTCCGCCGCTGCATGTCTTTATGTTCGCCGGCCTGCTGCGTCTGAGTATCGAACTCGGCGATCCTGCGCTGGGCATTCCGCTCATCCGGGCCGTCCATGTGATTTTGAGCCTGTTGACGATCATTATCGGTTTTGACCTCGGGCGGCGCCTGTTCAATCGCCAGGCCGGCTATATGCTGGCGGCGATTATGGCGATCTGGTTTCCACTGGTGGAATTGCCGGCCCTGATTCTCAGTGAGCCGCTGTTCTTCTATCTGCTGTTCATCCATCTCTGGCTGCTGGTGTGCTGGCGCGATGCCCACCGCAACGGTCGCCCACGTGCCTGGCTCTGGCTGCTCGCCGCCGGTTTTGTGCTCGGCCTCGATGCACTTGCCCGCTCACCCGCGCTCTACGGCAGTGTGTTCTCGATGGCCTTCATCGCGCTGACGATCATCTCTGAGCGCCTGCCGCGTCCCGGTATCACCGGCCTGCTCGGTGACTTCTTCGCGGGCCTGCGTCGACGCTGGCGCAGCGTCGGCGGCGGGATCGTGCTTTTTGTGCTGGCTTTCGTCTGCGCAGTCGGCCCGTGGACGGCGCGAAATTATGGGGTCTACCAGCGCTTCATTCTGGTCGATACGCTCGGGCCGGTCAATCTCTGGTTATCGCTGACGCCGGGCAAAAATGAGGGCGCCGGTGAGGGTGAGGGCAAGAGCATTCTGGCCGATATTCCGCAGGCTGAGCGCCAGGAATTTGTGTCGCAGGAGATCTCGCGTATCGTGAGCGAGGATCCCGGCCGGCTGGTGCGCAATTTCTGGCCGCATTTTCAGCATATCTGGAAAGCCCAGTTCCTCGAAGATTTTGTCGTCAAGGTCAGTTTCTTCACTCGCCCGCTGCGCGACATCTGGCCGCTCGGTTTGCTCGGTGACGGCATCTGGTTTGGCTTCGTCAGTGCCAGTATGCTTGCGCTGACTGCACCGCTGCGCGAGGGGCCTTTCCGCCTGGTCGCATTCGGCTGGATAGGTTATTCGGCACTCACCGTGATGTTGTTGCATGTTGAGCCGCGTTATCTGCTCCCCATCTGGATGATGATGGCCATCTATGGCGCGGCAACACTGGCCGGCGGCTGGAACTGGTTTGTCGAACGCCGCGGCCGGCCGGCCGGCCACGTCCGCCTGAACCGGTATGTGCGCAGTTTCTCGGGCATTCTCGGCATTGGGCTGCTGCTCGGCTTCTGGTCTCTTTTCTTTAGCTATCGCAACTATCCCGCTATCATCGCCGACGGCATCGACCGCGAATGGCGCCGCGCTGCCGCGATGCAGGCCTATGCCCGCGGTGACCTGCTAACGGCTGAGGCCGAACTCGAAGCTATGGTTGAGCGCCATCCCCGGTTTGTCGATGGGCGCGTCGACCTGGCGCGCATCCTGATGGCCCAGGAACGCTACGACGAGGCCTGGATCGCCCTCGGTGATCGCCACACCCATCGCGCCGATGTGATCAAGGGTGCAATTTTGCGTGCGCAGGGCAAAGCGGAAGCGGCCATCGCGTATTTCACCGATGCCGAGTTCCGCGCCGGCGAGGATGTGCAGCAACTCTCGCTTGAATGGCTCTATCCCGCCCCGGTCAATTACCTGGTCTTTGGTGATGGGCTTGATTTTGGCTATGTGCAGGGATTTTCGTTCGGTGAGAGGCTGCCGCAGGGTGATGGCAGCGTATTGAGCTTTCGCTGGATGCGCGAAACCGGCCACCTGCGCGTGCCGCTGGTCGAGCCGCTCCGGGAGGGCAGCGTCATCCGGCTACGCATGGCCGGCGGCATGCCCGAAGGTACCCCGGTAACGGTTCGCTTCAGCAATGGCCACCAGGCGCAGTTTCTAGTGACCGGCAACCGCTGGCGGGTTTACACCCTCGCGGTGCCGGCGAGCCTGGCCGGCAACCAGGTGCTCGATATTACGCTGCGCGCACCGACCTTTGTGCCGGTGCAGCGCGACCCGAACAGCCGCGATGCTCGCCTGCTCAGCGTTGCCGTCAGCCAGCTCTGGGTAGATTAGGAACAAATCGTGAACCATATATCATTCCCGATTTGCTAGAACAGAAGGAGTTGGCGGGAATGCTGACGCAACCGGCGTATGCCTGCCTCCCAGTAGCTCAGCGCCTCTTTAAACAATTCGAGGCCATAGCCGAGTTTGCCGAGGCCACATCGTCATGAACCCTGAGCGCTGCGCCTGGCAATTTTGATCACTTCTTCGCAGGCGCGCAACGTCGCAATGCGTGCCCAGCCCAGCGAGGCATTCGGACCGACGGCGAGCAGCAGCAGCATCTCATCCATATGCGCCATCAGAATGCTCTGATCCTGCCCCTCCTGAATGATAATATGGCCGGGTTGATGCTGACCGAGGTTGCGGCTGATCTCGGACATGGCGTGCGAATTGCCGGCCGCCAGCGCCGCGACCACATGCACATTAAAATCGCGGTAGCGGCTCCAGTGCGTGAGCACCATGCCGCTGGTGTCGGCCAGGAGCGCGCAGTGTACATCGGGCGAGAGCACCAGTTCTTTGAGCGCCATGCGCATCTCTTCGATCTGGCGGTCGGAGTAGCTCCGCCGGGTGCTGCCGCGGCCACCGGGCGTGATATGCATCGCAATTGGGGCCGGCTGTGGCCTGGTCTCTTCGAGGGGCCGGGTAATTTTGCGGCTATGACGGGCCGGGCGCTCCGATGCGGGCGTACCGGACGTTGCCGCTGTGTCCGCCCGCGGCGATGCCGATGTACCGGGTGCCGCCTCGGTATCAGGCAGCAAATTTTGTGGATCGAGCAACAGATCCACCGCCAGCCGCAGCTTATCCGGGCCAACCGGTTTCTCCAGCAGACAGTCGATCTTGAGTTGCGCCGCCCGTTCCGGGCTCAAATCCTCGGGGCTGACCGTAAAGACAATCACTCGCGTCTCCGGATCGAGGTCGTGAACGCGTTTGACCAGTTCCAGGCCGTTCATGCCGGGCATACGAATATCAGTGAACAGCAGATCAACCGGTTGGCGTGAAATATGCAGCAAGGCTGCTTCGGCCGATGAGACATTGTCGACGAGGTAGGTAGAGTCTTCAGTCAGTGCCAGTACAACGAGCCGCCGAATATTGGGGTCGTCGTCTACCACCAGGATACGCTTTTTCATCGACCTGGCCCCCTTCTCAAAGATCGGCTACGGAAGACACCGGCAGTTCCCGGAACTGCTGGTCTCTATAGTATACTCCACAATAATAACGTTCAGCCAGCGTATTTTGGCAAAAGAATCGGGCTGCAAAGTCGGCCTGATCATGGCATTCCGCGTACCTGATGATCCGGCGGGCCAGGATAGCTTGCCGAAAGTTCGTACCGACTTGTCGGGAGCACGGCTGGCTCGC
Organism: Chloroflexaceae bacterium; assembly: GCA_034437175.1. Taxonomy (GTDB): domain Bacteria; phylum Chloroflexota; class Chloroflexia; order Chloroflexales; family Chloroflexaceae; genus DAOTUJ01. Next base: position 6,646 of record DAOTUJ010000141.1, read on the forward strand.
CCGCAGGCGGCTCTCGGCGGGCGAGCCGCCCGGTGCCCCGGTCGCAACTCCTTGCGAGTCTCCGAAAAGCTATACCAGTGATTCTGTCGGAAACTTGCCGCTCTTTCCCCGGTAGCGATCAGGGTTTTTGCGAGGCTCAGCCGTCATCCGTCAGGAACGAGCCGGCACATATCCCGCTGTTAGCGCAGCTGGATGTGCAGCTCCTTGAGTTGCTTCTCATCGACCGGCGCAGGCGCCGACGTCATCAAGTCGACGGCCTGCTGGGTTTTGGGGAAGGCAATCACTTCGCGAATAGTGTCTTCGCCGGCCAGCAACATCACCACCCGGTCGATGCCCGGTGCGATACCGCCGTGAGGCGGCGCGCCATATTCGAAGGCTTCCAGCAAATGGCCGAACTGAGACTGAGCGGTGTCGCGGCTGATGCCCAGCAGGTCGAAAAGCTGCTGCTGCACATCGCGACGATGAATCCTGATACTGCCGCCGCCGGCTTCATAGCCGTTCAGCACCAGGTCGTAAGCCTTGGCACGCACTTTGCCGGGATCCGTCTCCATCAGCGGCAGGTCATCGTCGTGAGGTGCGGTAAACGGATGGTGCATGGCGTCCCAGCGTTGTTCGTCCTGGTCCCATTCAACCAGCGGAAAATCCAAGATCCAGGCAAAAGCCAGTTCGTTCGGGTCGATCAGGTTCAGGCGCTGAGCAAATTCACGGCGCAACCGGTCGAGGCTGGCGGCCACCACGGCGGGTTTGTCGGCGACGAGCAGCACCAGGTCGCCGGGTTGAGCGCCCATCCGCACCACGATAGACTGCATCTCACGCGCATTGAGAAAACGGGCGAAGGATGAGCGCATGTCGCTGCCGTCTTCGGGCAGGGCGGCCCAGGCCAGGCCGGCAGCACCGCCGATCTTCGCCAGTTCGGTCAGTTCGTCGATCTGCTTGCGACTGTAGCCGGCGCAGCCCGGCGCTCGCAGGCCGCGCACGCAACCGCCCTGCTCGATTGCGCCGCGAAACACCTTGAATTCGCTCTGCGCGACAATATCGGAGAGCTCGATCAGTTCCAGATCGTAGCGCAAATCGGGTTTATCGCTACCGTAGCGGGCCAGCGCCTCGGCGTACGTCAACCGGCGGAAGGGGGTTTGCAGCTTGCGTTCCGGCGTGATCGTCTGCGCCATCGCCGTGAACAGGCGTTCCATCAGGTGGAGCACATCTTCCTGCTCGACAAAACTCATCTCCAGGTCGAGCTGGGTAAACTCGGGCTGGCGGTCGGCGCGCTGGTCTTCGTCACGGAAACAGCGGGCAATCTGGAAATAGCGATCGTAGCCGGCCACCATGAGCAACTGCTTGAGTTGCTGCGGGCTCTGCGGCAGGGCATAGAACTGGCCGGCATGCAGGCGGCTGGGCACCAGGTAATCACGGGCGCCCTCGGGCGTCGATTTGATCAAAATCGGTGTTTCGATCTCAACAAAGCCTTCGTCGTCGAGAAAATCGCGGATAAACTTGACAACCTGGTGGCGCAGCAGCATATTGCGCTGCATGCGTTCGCGGCGCAGATCGAGGTAGCGATATTTCAGCCGCAGGGCTTCTTCTTCGCCGCCCTCTTTAGCGATGTAGAGCGGCGGCACGCGGGCCGGGTTGAGCACGGATGCCCTGGTGCAGCGCACCTCGATGCCGCCGGTCGCCAGATCGGGATTGGTCGCCTCGGCGGGGCGCTGCTCAACTACGCCCTGGATCTGCAAGACAAACTCGGCGCGGGACTCGCTGGCCACAGCGTGGGCCGCCGGATTATGCTGCGAATCGAAAACCACCTGCGTCAAACCGTAGCGATCGCGCAAATCAAGGAAAATCAAGGGGCCATGGTCACGGCGGCGATTGACCCAGCCGGCGAGCGTAATTTCCTGGCCGGCGTGCTCCGGACGCAGCTCGCCGCAGGTATGAGTACGGTACATGGAAGCGACTCCTGTATCGATTGGGAGCTTTCTCTCCGGCATTATAGCACGATGCCGTGATCGGGGCCGATCACGACATCGACGGCGACGTCCTGGTGACCTCGGTGGCTCTCAAGGACGGCAAGGCCTTTTTTCGCAATCGTTTCGTGCGCACGTTGGAGCATCGAATCCCTGGTTTTCTGGTTCTCTGATTCTCCGGTTCTTTGCCCCCAACACCCCGGTTCCTTAGTTGTTTGGTTCTTGGCGTCCTCAATCGATCCGCAACCACGACAGCTGATTCGGTTATAATATGTCCTATGCAGAAACCGGAACCTGCAGGGCGCCGGGTGTGTATTCTCGGCATTGCGATTGACGACCTGCTCGAAGCCGAGGCCGTCGAGCGGATCGCGGCGTTCATTGCGGCCGGCGGCGTGCACCAGGTCAGTACTGCCAATCCGGAGTTCATTATGGAGGCGCGGCGCAATCCGGCCTTTCGCCAGGTTTTGCAGCAGGCGGCACTGGTAACGCCGGATGGCTTTGGTGTGCTGCTGGCAGCACACTGGCTAGGGACGCCCTTGCGCGGGCGGGTGACCGGCGTAGAACTGACCGAGCGCATTGCGGCGCACGCTGCAACGGCCGGCTGGCGACTGTTCTTGCTGGGTGCAGCGCCGGGAGTGGCCGAAGCTGCCGCTACGGTACTCCAGGATCGTTACCCCGGCTTGCAGATCGCCGGCTGTTTCGCCGGCACACCACAGCCGCGCCACGAGCCCTTCCTGCGCCAGTTCATCGCCGCTGCCCGGCCCGACATTTTGCTGGTGGCCTATGGGCACCCGGCCCAGGATCTCTGGATCGCCCGCAACCAACCCTCCCTGGCTGTGCCGGTAGCGATCGGCGTCGGCGGCACCTTTGATTACCTGGGCGGGCGGGTGCCGCGTGCGCCGGCCTGTTTGCGTCGGCTGGGTCTCGAATGGCTCTACCGGCTGGCCCGCCAGCCCCGGCGCTGGCGACGCATCCTGATAGCGGTGCCTTACTTTATGTGGGTGGTGCTTCGCGAAGGAAAACAGGTGTAACTGTCAGGCGTCGATTTTCTGCTATACTAGCGTATTGAGGCAGTAGTCCCCCCCCAGTCTGGAGGAATACCATCGTGTCATCGACGACCGCTGAGAAGATTGAAGAGCTACGGCGGCGCCGTGAGCAGGCGTTGAACAACGATCCACGGGCAACGGAGAAGCAGCACGAACGCGGCAAGTTGACGGCTCGGGAACGGATCGATCTCTTGCTGGATCCCGGCTCGTTTATCGAGCTCGATGCGTTCGCGGTGCATCGAACCACGAACTTTGGCATGGATAACCGCAAACCGCTCGGCGACGGCGTAATTACCGGTCACGGCACCATCGATGGCCGGCCGATCTGTGTGTTTGCCCAGGATTTCACCGTTTTCGGCGGTTCGCTGGGCGAGGTGTTCGCCGAAAAGATCTGCAAGGTGATGGATCTGGCTCTGCGGATGGGCGTGCCCTGCATTGGTATCAACGATAGCGGCGGCGCCCGTATTCAGGAGGGCGTGGTTTCACTTGGTGGCTATGCCGAGATTTTTTACCGCAATGTGATGAGTAGTGGGGTGGTGCCGCAACTCTCGCTGATCGCCGGACCCTGCGCCGGTGGTGCGGTCTATTCGCCGATTATGACCGACTTCATCTTGATGGTCAAAGGTAGTAGCCAGATGTTCATTACCGGCCCCGACGTGATCAAAACCGTCACCGGTGAGGAAGTTGGCTTCGAGGAACTCGGCGGCGCGATGACTCATAATAGTCGCAGCGGTGTGGCTCATTTCGCTGCCGACGATGAGCACGAGGCGCTGGATCAGTTGCGCACGCTGCTTTCTTTCATTCCCTCGAATAATCTTGACGATCCGCCTTACCTGCCGCCGTCCGATGATCCCGATCGTATGGACGATGCCCTGCAAACGCTGGTGCCCGACAATTCGCGCCGGGCCTACGACATCAAAACCGTGATCAGTTCGGTCGTCGACGATGGCTTCTTCTTTGAGGTGCAGCCTTACTGGGCGCGCAATATCCTGATCGGCTTTGCGCGCCTCGATGGCCACTCGGTCGGGATTGTCGCCAACCAGCCGATGCACCTGGCCGGTACCCTCGATATCGATAGCTCGGTCAAGGCGGCACGCTTTGTGCGCTTCTGTGATGCCTTCAACATTCCGCTGTTGACCTTTGTCGATGTGCCGGGTTTCTTGCCGGGGACGCAGCAGGAATACGGCGGCATTATTCGCCACGGCGCCAAGTTGCTTTATGCTTATTGTGAGGCTACCGTGCCGAAACTGACGGTAATTACGCGCAAGGCTTACGGCGGTGCCTACGACGTGATGGCCAGCAAGCATATTCGGGCCGATTTCAATTTTGCCTGGCCAACCGCCGAAATTGCCGTGATGGGCGTTGACGCGGCAGTGCGCATCATTTTCCGTAAGGAACTGACCGAAGCCAGCGACCCCGTCACGCGCCAGGCCGAACTGGTCGAAGATTATCAGAATCGCTTCGCCAATCCCTATGTCGCCGCCGAACGCGGCTATATCGATGCCGTCATCGAGCCGCGCGAAACCCGGCGAACCCTGATACGCGCCCTGCGCCTGGCTCGCACCAAGCGCCAGAGCTTGCCCGCCCGCAAGCATGGCAACATGCCACTCTAGCATGGGCGTTTATTTTGATTTTTGGCGGCTACGCCGCCAAAAATCAAAATAAACGCCCATGCTCTTTTACAATTTGTAGCGTGGTATCGAACGTGCGTCCTATTGCGCAGCATTGAGAAGCTGTGTTAATATGACGGCGAGTATGCGTTATAGCGGCTCAAATGTACTGGCACCATACGTGGGCAGGTAGCGTCCATGAGCAAAGATCCTGCAGAGCAGCGATCCATTGAAAAGATCATTGAATTGCGTTTGCCGAGCAAGCTGGGCTATGAGCGGGTTGCCATGGATACGGCTTCGTCGCTAGCGATACGTATGGGTTTCCAGACCGACCGGGTGGAGTCGCTGAAGACGGCAATTAGTGAAGCCGTGACTAATGCGATTGAGCATGGCAATCAACAGGACGCGGCTATGAAAGTCGTGATTTTGTTGACGGCGCGTGCCGATGAGTTGATCATCAGCGTTGCCGACCAGGGGCGCAAGGCGCTTGATCACGAATGTGCCAGCCGGACACCGCAGATCGAAGAAGCCATGAGCAAGGACGATAAAGGCGGCTGGGGTATCTGGCTCATTCGTGAGTTGATGGATGAGGTTGAATTTTCGACTGCACCCACCGGCGGCAATCAAGTGCGTATGGTCATTCATCTGGAACGATGAACGTAGGATGTTTCTCAGCAGGCAGTATGGAACTTTCTCTGCCAAGTGAACTTGGCTATGAAGTTGTGGCCCGTGATGCCGTTGCCGCCTTTGCGCGTCGGCAGGGCTTCGCACCCGACCGGATCGAAGAACTGAAAACCGCGCTCTGCGAAGCTTGCATCAATGCGATTGAACACGGCAATATGCTGGTTCCCGATCTGCGAGTGGAAATCCTCTGTTCCTTTGATGCCAATGTGTTGCTGATTGATGTGATCGATGAGGGCCGGAAACATTATGTTTCGAATGGTTCACCCCTCACTATCGATGAGAAGGTGCTGGGCCTCGGCCCGCTCCGCGGCATGGGCCTGATGTTGATTGATGAGCTTTCAGACGAAGCCGGCTTTGTGAAAAGCGAGCATCGTGGAAATTGCTTTCGCCTGACGTTTCGCCTGAAAGCCAGGTGTATGCCGGAGGAATCGTTTTGATCGCTATGCCGATACGCCCGGCCGATTGCCCACCGCTGCTGGTGCGTTCCGTACCGATGAAGGAGCCACAGGATGCTTGAAGATGAGCTGACCGTCACAACCCGTCAGCGCGACGGTGTTTCAATAATTGATCTCGTTGGTGATGTGACGACGTTTGCTGAAGAGAAGATTAACAGCGCCTATCGCGAAGTTACTACCCAGGGCGCCCGCAATATTTTGTTGAATTTTCGGCAAAATGATTACATTAACAGCGCCGGCATCGCAATCTTGATTGGCGTCGTTACCGAAGTAAACCGCAACAATCAAAAACTGGCGGTCAGCGGGCTCTCTCAGCACTTTCAGCGTATCTTCCGCATGGTCGGCCTTGCGCAGTATGCCGAGATTTATCAGAATGAAGATGAAGCGGTGTCGGCGCTGAAAGCGGCTGTTGCGCAGTAAGCAGCGGTGTGCAGCCGACGACTTCACGGTAGTTGTAGCGCGGCGCGCAACTCGGCGGCGCCGACAACCGCATTGCCTAGCCGCCGAACGACCAGTCCGGCGGCAGTGTTGGCCAGGTGTGCCGCTGCCAGCGCCGGCCGGCCGGCTGCCAGCGCCAGCGTTGCCACCGCAATGAATGTGTCGCCGGCGCCGGTGGTGTCGAAGACTTCACTGACCTGGATCGCCGGCAGCCGGGTGTATGGCAGATCGTCGCCCTCGATGGAGAGCCCGTCCGGCCCGCGTGTCACAATGACCAGCCGGGCATCCAGGTCGCTCCGCAAACGCTGAAGTGCCGCACGATAGTCGGTTTCCGTGCGCAGGCTAAAGCCAACTGCGGCTGCCGCTTCCACATTGTTGCAGCGAAACAGATCGACGCCCTGGTAGTAATGGGCATTGCCCTGCGCATCAACGCAGAGCAGCACATCATGCCGACGGCAGAGTGTGCGAATGCTTTCGACCAGGTACGGCGAAAGCAAGCCGATCTGATAATCTGAGCAGATGACGGCATCGACCTGGGGGATCTGGTCGGCGATGATGGCAATCAGGTGCTGCTCGTCGGCGGGGGGCAGCGCGGCACGACTGAGCTGGTCGAGGCGGGCGAGTTGCTGCGGCAGGCGCGGCGGATCCTGCGCCAGAATACGCGTCTTGCAAGTGGTAGGACGGTCGGCGAGGCTGAGCATGGCCTGGCTATCGATGCCGGCAGTCTGGAGATCGGCGAGCAACTGCTGGCCGGCGGCATCGCTGCCGACGATACCGGCCTGGATGGCGCTGCTGGCAAGGGCAACGATATTGCGCGAGGGATTGGCGGCGCCGCCGAGAATATAGTCGCGCCGCTCAAATTCGAGCACCGGCACCGGTGCTTCACGCGAGAGCCGGGTGGCGCGCCCGAAGACATACTCATCCAGCGACACATCGCCAACCACCAGGATGCGGTGCCCGGCGAGCAAGGGCACCGCATCCGCCAGAGAAGTCGACATAATGTTTTTCGCTCGAATGCTTTGCTTCAGCGCCGCACGCGCCGCAGATGCGGGCCGACCAGAAAGCTCGCCAGCGCAAGCAGCAGCACCAGCACATCGCCGACCAGTCTGACCGGATCCGGCAGCAGGCTGGCGAGGGCAAAGCCCAGCAGCGCCCAGGCCACCGTACTGAAGAGGCGCAAAGGCAGCCCACTCGTCATAATCTCACGCCGGAACACCAGCGTCTGTACCCAGGCCATCGCGGCAAGCAGCAGCAACCACCAGGTACCACCGGCTTGCAGCGAAATGGCCAGGCCAATACTTAGTAGCGCAGTCGCAATCAGCGCGTAGCGTACTCGATACCTACGGTGATTTTCGGAATACATGTGCATGTTCGCTCTCCCCGACTTTCGCCTTCCTCCCATGTAGTGATCGGCTGCATAGGTCATCGATTGTGGATTATACCACAAGCCACTTGTGTGCTTCTTCCAATGTTGGTGGCAAAATTGCCAACATTGTTGAAGCATTTTCCTTTCATCGAGCTGTGGTGACCCGCGACCACAGCTCGATGAAATACACCTGTATGCCTGTGGCAGACGGCGGTGCCGCGTGGCGGTCAGCCGGTGCTGACGGCGCTGCGGAAGCGGCGCATGCCCTCGATGATTTCTTCTCGGGCTGTGGCGTAGGAAAGGCGCAGGTAGCCGGGCGCGCCGAAGGAAGCGCCGGACACCACGGCGATGTGGGCTTCTTCGAGCAAGAAACAGGTCAGATCATCACAGGTCGCGCAGAGCGTGCCGCTCGGCCCGAGCGGTCGGTTGAGCAAGCCACTGACATTGGGAAACACATAGAATGCACCATCGGGCACATTGCAGATTACGCCGGGGATTTCGGCAAGCGCCGCCAGGATGATGTCGCGGCGCTCGTGAAAGGCCGCCACCATACTCTGTATCGCGGCGTCGATTTCGGGCGAGGGCGAATAGGCGGCCAGCGCGGCATACTGCGTAATCGAGGAGGTATGGGTCGAGGCATGGCCCTGAATGCTCTTGATGGCATCGATGATCGGCTGCGGCCCGGCCACATAGCCCATGCGCCAGCCGGTCATCGCATAAGCCTTGGAGGCACCATTGACGATCAGGGTGCGCTCGGCGAACTCCGGCGCGGCCCGCAGCCAGCGCGCATAGTCGACATAACTGATCGCATCATAGATCTCATCGCTAATGATCAACGCATCGCTGCCGGCGAGCACATCGGCGAGGGCGCGCAACTCGGCGGCGTTATAGACGGCGCCGGTGGGATTGGAAGGCGAGTTCAGCAGCACAATGCGCGTCTGCGGTGTCAGGTGGGCGGCCAGTTGCGCGGGGCTGAGCTTGAAGCCGGTGGCCTCGGTGGTGATCGGTATAACCGGCGTAGCCCCGGCCAGGCGCACCTGCTCAACATAACTGACCCAGTAGGGTGCCGGCACGATCACCTCATCGCCGGGATCGCAGAGCGACTGAAAGGCCAGAAACAGCCCTTCTTTGGCGCCGGTGGTGGTGGTGATCTGAGTCGGGCGGTAGTTAACGCCCTGTTCAGCGCCGGCGCGGGCAGCAATGGCCTTGCGCAGATCGGCGATGCCGCCGACAGGCGTGTAGTGGGTATAATTCTGGTGGATGGCGGTGATCGCGGCGTTCTTGATCGGCAGTGGCGTATCGAAATCCGGCTCACCGATGCCGAAGGAAATTACATTGATGCCTTCGGCGCGCAATTGCGCCACCTTGCTGTTCATCGCCCCCGTCGCCGACGGGGCGAGCTGAGCCAGACGCTGGCTGAGGCGGTATTGCGGCGATTGTACAGTACTCACGCGAGCTCTCCACTCTATTGTTTTGGGCCGGTAACCGTTGCGCGGTATTATACCACGCCGCATGCTGCGCCGGGCTGCCGCTCTGGATCCGATGGCTGGATGGTTGCTCGCGCCGCAACGGGCGAGTTTCGCCTGTGGCAGCAAGGAATAAAGAACCGTCCATTTCCGCACTTTTCGGGGTTTCAGGGCGCCTGCCCTGAATATGCCGGGCGGGCGTAGGATTGAACGGCGAAGTAGATGGCGCGTGGCGTGCCGTCCGGCAAGACGAAGTTCCAGTTGTCGGGGTAAGAGCGGGTCGCGAAGGGGGTACTGAACTGCCAGAGGCAGGCTGCTTCCAGCCAGGGGTAGCGGCGAGCCTGCTCGTAGAGTTGCACCGTCCAGCGCAGCCGTTCCGCCGGACTGACGGCGGCGGCCCAGCGTGGGTGGTCGTTCCAGCCGCCCTCGGCAATGATAATGCGCTTGTCGCCGTCGCCGAATTGTTCCATCATGTTGCGTACCAGTTCGATGCGCCGGAAATTGGCAATGGCCGGGTCGGGCGGTGCATCCGGCGGTGACTGGGCGCCATAGGCGTGGACGGCCCACATATCGAAGTAAGGGCCGGCGTCGGCGTTGTAGAGCGAGGCTATGTATTGCAAGTCGTTCATGCGATCCTGGCCGTTGCCGAGATCGGGTCCGGGCGAGAGGCCACCGGCAATGATGATGGCATCGGGCACTGCTGCTTTGACACGCGGATAGACGACTTTGAGCAGGGCGGCATAGGCACCGGGATCGGGCGGGCGCTCGCCCCATTCAAAGCGCAGGTTCGGTTCGTTCCAGATCTTCAGGTGTCGCACCCCGTAGGGTCGGTAGCGCTCGGCGAAGGCGGCGACATAATTGGCATAATCTTCGTAATGCTCGGGATCGAGGAAGCGGTCGGTGCTGCCGGTCGGGCGGGCCCAGGCCGGCACAATATCGAGTCGTGCGACGACATTCAGACCCTGGCGCTGCGCGTGGGCAATGATCATATCGGCGCCGGCCCAGTCGTAGCCGTAGCGCGAGCGGGGCTGAACATAGGCCCAGGGAAAGAGTTCGACGATCCAGCTTGCGCCCATTTCGCGAACCTGTGCCAGGTTCTGCCGAATATAGGCCTCATCACCGACGCCGGCCAGCCGGGTATGCACGCCGATCAGCGGGTTATCGGTTTCGACCTGTTGCGGCGGCGGCAGATCGAGCGGGCGGCTGAGCCGCAGGCTGAGGAACTGGGCACTGATAATGAGAATAGCAATGAAGGCAAGAATAGTGCGCATAGGAAGCATTCAAGCGTTGGAGCGTTGGAGCATTCGAACGCTGCCAACGCTCCAACGCTTGAATGCTTTGCGTGCTTGCGTAGAAATGCCAAGCCGTGCTATAACGGATGGGATAGTATACATCAAAAAAGAAAGAGAATATTCAACAATGCGTGCAATTATCGCCGGCGCCGGTCCGGCAGGAATGGTTACGGCACGGTTGCTGGCCAACCGTGGTTATGAGGTTCACGTGCTGGAGAAGCGCGAGGTGCCGGGCGGCAAAGTGTCGGCCTGGCAAGATGAAGACGGCGACTGGATCGAGAGCGGCCTGCATGTCTTTTTTGGCGCCTATCACAATTTGCTCGAGTTTCTTGATGATTGCAATCTGAGCGACACCTTTGATTGGAAACCGGCGGAGATGACCTTTGCCTCGCCGGAGCACGGCCTGGCGCCGATACGCTTCGTGCCGGGCTTGCCGACGCCTTTCAATGGACTGGCCGGCGTGGCAAAATTCAAGCCGCTTTCGCTGGTCGACAAGTTGCGCATGGGCCTGGGCCTGATCTGGCCGATCTTCGGCAACCAGGCCTATGTCGATCAGCAGGATGCCCAGAGCTATGCGGCCTGGCATCTGCGCCATGGCATGGGCCGGCGCGGCCTCGATGAGGTGATGGATACGATGGCGCTGGCCCTGCAATTCGAACGCGCCGACAAGGTCTCGGCCAAAGTTTTGCTGACGGCGATGCTGCATTTTGCGCACGAGCGCAAAGCTCCCGAGATGGCGCTGGTCAAGGGTTCGCCCGATACCCGGATCTGGCGTCCCCTGATTGCTCAGCTTACGGCGATGGGCGGCAGCGTCGATCTTGGGCGCAAAGTCACCGGTATTGAATATGATGCCACCGGCAATCGGGTGAATGGCTTTTTGCTTGACGACGGCACAATCATGAGTGGCGACCTGTACGTCTCGGCGATGCCGGTGCATAATCTGCGCAAGGTGCTGCCGCATAATTTGCGCCAGTTGCCTTACTTCGATAATCTCAAGTATCTCAAGGGCCGCCCGGTGATCACGCTACAGCTCTTCTTTGATCGCCAGGTCACCGGCGTGGATAATCTGCTGTTCAGTGCGCATTCCGACATCAGTGTGTATGCCGATATGGCGATGGTCGCGCCGGACTACCACCGTGGCGGGCCGAGCATTATTCAGTTTGTGGTTGCGCCGGCCGAAAAGCTGATCAATTTGAGCGACGAAGACCTGGTGGCTTATGTGCTGGCCGATTTTATACGCCTGCACCCGAATGCCGCTGATGCGAAGGTCGTCAAGCATACGATTGTGCGCATTCCCAACTCGGTCTACCAGGCTTGTCCGGGGGTCGATATGTATCGGCCCGACCAGGCCACGCCGGTGACGAATTTCTTTCTGGCCGGTGATTATACGCAGCAGGAATTTCTGGCCTCCATCGAAGGCGCCGTCATCAGTGCGAAGCGCTGCGTCGAGCGCATCGACCGCGCCGCCGGCAGCGGGACGCTGAACCGCGGCCAGGATCTGGCACTCGATATTTCGTGATGATGGACGTGCCCTTGTCTGCCGCCCGGCGGCAGACAAGGGCACGTCCATCATCACGACTGATGCAGTCGGGGTATTTGCTCAATGTCTCCTTCCTTGCTGCCGCAGGCAACTCCGGTCATTGTCAGCGTGCAGGCGCACTGCGCCCGTTCAATTTACCAGGTTCTATGATGTCAAGCATCGACTCAATCATCAATGGACGGTACCGGGTAACCTTCGTCATCGATGCGCAGCCGAATATGCGGCTGCTGCGGGCCCGCGACGAGCAGGCACAGCGTTCGGTGCTGATTGCCGAGTTGCCCGTGCTGGCTGCGGTTGCGCCGGATCAACTGGCGGCGGCACAGGCAACCCTGGCCGACTTCGATCATCCAGCATTGTTGCGCCTGCACGATATGCCGGCCGGCGCAGCGGGGCCGTTGCTGATATTCAATGATCCCGGCGGCCAGGATCTCGGTCGGCTCCTGAGCCAGCGCAGTGCTGCGCTGATAGAAAGCCAGGCGCTGGTGCAGTTCGACCGACTGCTCGGCGCGTTGCACCAGGTGCATGAAGCCGGGTTGCGGTTTGCGCAACTGCGCACGACCGATATCTGGACTGATTTGCCGGGCAGTATGTACCTGGCACCCTATGCTGCGCTGCGTGATTACCCGGCGCCCGCTGCCGCCGTTGATGCGGATCTCTACGCATTCGCCGGCCTGCTCTACCAGTTGCTGACCGGCCGGGCGCCGCCGACGATTGCCGAGCGCCGAGCCGGGATGCCGCTGCATGCGCCGCATACACTGAACGCGCAGATCAGCTTGTCGGTGGAACAGGTGCTGCTGAAGGCTCTGGCGCTCGAAGCCGGCCAGCCCTACCAGAGTGCCGCCGAACTCCGAGCCGCGCTGGCGGAAGCGCAACAACCGCCGGCCGCCGCTGTACCGGCCGCCCCACCGCAGCCGGATCCGGCGCCGGCGACGCCGGCCGCCGCTGATCCGCAAACCCTACCGGCACGGGAAAATAATACCTGTCTCTTCGCACTCGTCGCCGCGCTGGCCCTGATTGCGCTGGCAATCTGTGTCGTCAGCCTGTACCTGACCTGGCTGCTGTTCAGTGGCGGCACCTTTTGATGATCGGGAAAGGAATAGTTTATGCGCAGTACTTCGACGGCAAGCGGTGTAACCTGGGATCTGCACGATCTGTTTGCCGGCGTCGACGATCCGGCAATCAAGGCGACAATTGAACGTTGCCTGGCCGGTGCCGCAGATTTTGCTGAAACCTATCGTGGCAGTATCAATGTTGCCGGTGGGCCGGACGCCGAGCATTTGCGCGCCGCCCTCGAGCGACTGGAGCAACTCCAGGATGCTATAGCGCGCCCGCTGGTGTTTGCCATGCTGCTGTTCAGCGCCGATACCAGCAAAACCGAACATCGCAATCTGCAACAGCATATGCAGGAGCAGGTAACCAGGGTGCGCAATCTGCTGCTTTTCTTCGACCTGGAATGGCTGGAGCTTGACGATGAGGCGGCGCAGGTGCTGATTGACCACCCGACCCTGGCGCCTTACCGCCACTATCTGGCGAGTGCCCGCCGCTACCGGCCGCACCGGCTCAGCGAAGCCGAAGAACGCCTGGTCAATGAAAAGGACGTTACCGGCAGTGCGGCCTGGCAGAACCTCTTCGCCGAGCTGGTCAATAGCCTGGAGTTTCCGTTGCCGAGCGCAGGCGAAGAGCGCCGCCTGAGCCTCGATGAGGTGCTAACGCTGATGCGCCATCCCGAGCGCGAGACGCGCCGCCGGGCCTTTGAGTCGTTGTACAGTGTGATGGCAGGCCAGATCCAGACGCTGGGCTTCCTTTACAATACGCTGATACTCGATCACCTGACGATGGATCGGCTGCGTGCCTACGAAGATCCGATGGCTTCACGGCATCTGGCTAACGAGATCGATCCGCAGGCAGTCGACACGATGATGCAAGTGGTCGAGCAGAATTACCACATTGCTCAGCGCTACTTCAACCTGAAGGCCCGGTTGCTGGCTCTACCGAAGCTCGAGATTTACGATCAGTATGCGCCCCTTGGCGACAGCGGCGCTACCATGAGTTACGAGCAGTCGCGCCGGATCATTCTGGAGGCGTTTGGGGCATTTGATCCGCAGTTCAGCGAGATGGCGGCGCAGTTCTTCGAGCAAAACTGGATCGATGCCGAGTTGCGCCCCGGCAAACGTGGCGGCGCCTTCTGCATGGGCTACCCGCCGTCGCTGCATCCCTACATTCTCTGCAATTATACCGACGACATACGCGATACGATGACGGTAGCCCATGAACTCGGGCATGGCATTCATTTCTGGCTGGCCCGTCACCAGCGTTATCTCAACTTCGGGCCGAGTCTGCCGCTGGCCGAAACCGCTTCGGTTTTTGCCGAAATGCTGACCTTCGAGCATTTGCTGGCCACGCAGCACGATGATCGCAATCGGCTGGCGCTGATCTGCGGCAAAATCGAAGACAGCTTCGCAACTATTTTTCGCCAGAACGTGCTAACTCGCTTCGAGCAGGCGGCCTATGCCGGGCGCCGTGAGGGCCGCCTGGCGCCCGAACAGCTCAATAGCTTCTGGTTGGAAGCGAACGGGCGCTATTACGGCGACGCGCTGGAAATGACGGAGGGCTACGGCATGGGCTGGTCGTACATTCCGCATTTCATCAATTCGCCGTTCTACTGCTATAGCTATGTGTTCGGCAATTTGCTGGTACTGGCGCTCTACGCTCGCTATCGCGAGGAAGGCCGCAGTTTCGTGCCGCGCTACATTGCCCTGCTCGAAGCCGGTGGCAGCCGGGCGCCTGATGCGCTGCTGGCCGAACTGGGCGTCGATGCGCGTGACCCGGCTTTCTGGCAGGGTGGCTTTGATGAACTGCACCGGCTGGTGGAACAGGCTGAGGAGTTGGGTAAAAGAACCAGGCCCTAGTTCTTTAGTTCCCCACAGCCGGGAGCCAGACTTGCACGCGGGTTCCGCTGCCGGGCTGGCTGTCGACGGCGAGGGCGCCCTGGTGATTGCGCACAATGCCCTGCACGGCGGCCAACCCCAGACCGCGGCCGGTAAACCTGGTCGAAAAGAAGGGATCAAACATGCGTTGTAGCGTGGCTGCATCCATGCCGCTGCCGGTATCGGCAACTTCCAGCAAGATGTAGTTGCCGGTCGGCAGCGAGCCGCCAAGCAGCATGCGGCTCAGGCAATCATCGGACAGATGGGCGCTATCGGTGCGGATGGTGATGCTGCCGACTTGCCGATCAATTGCTTCGACGGCATTCTGTACCAGGTTGAGCAATACTCGGCTCAACTGGGTTTCGTTGCCTGTCACAGGCAACAGTGCGGTAGTTATCTCTGTGCGAACGACAATCGAGGACGGTACGGTCTCGTGCAAGCGGCTCAGCAAGTTGTAAACGATCTCGTTGACATCGATCAACTCTTCCTGGTAACGCCTGCGCCCGGCGAAGGCCAGTAGCTGGCTGGTTAGATCGGTGGCCCGCCGCACGGCAGCCATGATGGCATCGGCGCTCTCGCGCGTCTCCGCATCGCTGCTCGCGCCGGCCAGGATCAACTCGGCCTGGCCGGTGATCGTGGTCAGAATGTTGTTGAAATCGTGAGCAACGCCACTGGCAAGGATCGAGACACTCTCGAGATATTGAGCCTGCTGAAGTTTGCGGTCGAGTTGCAGGCGCTCATGCTCGGCATCTTCCCGAAAATCGACGTCGGATCGAAAGGAAGCCTCCAACTGGCGCAGGCGCGCCCGAAGCGCGCCGTTTTCGGCGCGTAATGCGGCAAGCTCTTCTGAAGCGGCGCTCATGCCGGCCGTTCTCCTCCAGGGATATTTTTCACCATCTTTCACCATTGTGATGTACTTCTATTGTAGCACTTACCGTTCGCTTATTTATCCAGGTGGTTCAGACGAATGCGCAACCAGCCGCAGATAGCACGTATCCTCCAGGCCTGCCAGCGCCAGCAGACGTTGCTGCAGACTCGTCAGCGGGGTCAGATGGCGG